>NZ_JALNTM010000009.1:0-311672 GCF_023161845.1 Pseudoalteromonas sp. 2CM39R | reverse complement strand
GCAAGTTAGCAAGTTAGCAAGTTAGCAAGTTAGCAAGTTAGCAAGTTAGCAAGTTAGCAAGTTAGCAAGTTAGCAACACTAGACTACCTTCCACTTGTGTCAAGTAACTCGCTACTCTTTGGTTTTTTAATCTGACTTCTAACGACTGATATCTAATATCTCCATTTTTGTTCGGCGTTAAAACGCCTCCTACGTCTCTAACTCGCAAACTTTCCCCTTTACTCTTTCTAACTCACTAACTTTACTCTTTCCCCTAGCAACTCGCTAACTTTTGAATTTAAATCTGACAGCTGATTATTAAAACCAAAAAAGCCAAGCGTTTCGCAACGATTGGCTTTTTCAGATTTAGTTTTAAGTCTAGCCGCTTAGGCTAGTGCTCTGTAATTAGTTCAGGTTCATTTCCTGGATGATTTCGTGGGCAATTTCCGGTGTAGTACTGACCGGCTTTTCGTGTAGTTTGGCTTTCATTTGCCCTTTACGATGTTTAAGTGATGCATCTAGTTTTTTTGCAGCACCTGCGATAGCTGGGTACATCACATCATCTTCAGCTTTTACTGATAAACGTGCGCCTTCATAGGTTGTACTAATCTCAGCCTGATACTTATTGTGTTCTTTTGAAAGAATAATATCGAGTGATATTAATGATGGAAAATGGCTAGCAATTTTCGAGAACTTCTCGTTGATATGAGCTCTAACAGCCTCAGTAACGTCAACATGATGACCAGAAATATTAATCTTCATAGGGTATCCTTTTTTCTTGTTACCTCACAGTTAGTATTGGGGGCGAATTGAATTAACACAAGCGAAAATTGCAGATAATTAGTAATTGATTGTAACCACAGATGATTTAGATCATGCGTTGCGGATAAAATATGCAAAAGCCCGCATCACACGGGCTTTTCAGAGAGGTTAACAACTGTTCATTAACTGTACGAGCAACAGTAGTCGGCAAACTCGCTAACCTTTACTAGAAAGGTAACATTTGCATCAACGGTAAATGACTCTCCAGCTTGCATTGTTTGCCATTCGCTCTCACCGGGTAAAAGCACTTGCCAACTGCCACCGTTAAGCTCCATCAACTCTTTTTTGCTCGTAGCAAACTCAAACTCACCTGGTTGCATGAAGCCTAACGTCTTCGTGCTGCCATCAGCAAATACCACAGTACGGCTAGACACTTTACCGTCAAAATACACATTGGCTTTTTTCAGCACACTTACATTATCAAACTGAGACATCCTCACTCCTGTTGTTTTATTTTTTAAACGTAACCTAGCCTGCCCGAACTTTTAGTGCGCAGCAACTGAAGATTATTCACTTAAAACCAATATTCAAGCTGGCTTTTTATTATCTTTAATAAACTGAACAAGTAAGAAAACAAAGAAAGTTCCAGGTAGACCAACAATAAACAACAATGGGGTTAATACTCTTGGAGATGTTCCATTAATGTAAAACTTACCATATAAGAAATTACAAATTAGCCAGCCAGCGAGAATAAGATACGATAACAAGCTCGTATTTTCAGCCTTCAATTCGCAGCTTCCGAAAGCAACGTCGACTAATAACAGATCAAACGATATACACTGACTTGTATTTAGTGCGTAAAAAGTAAGTGCTGCCATAGATATTAAAGTGATGGCTGTAATGATGTATTTCATGGTCATTTCCTTATTAAATTAAAAGTAAAAAGAAGCAAACAACTGCCTCTGTCATTTCAATTTAAATGACTCTGAAAAATACACCATAATTTAGCCATTACTTAATCGTCACTTACTTATAACCAAAGTTATAACTATAATCACACCAGCAACAATACCTATAAATCAAAAAGTTAGCTAAAAACTTCAGCTATGAATTGATACCCTCTTTTCATCTGGGACTTTATATATTTAGGGTTTTTTGTATCAGTATCTGAAAAGGCATTTCGCAACTTACTAATTACTCGGCGAATAGCAGTGTCGGTGACTATTTGATTTTGCCAAACATTGCTGTGTAGCTCTTCTAAGCTGACGACTCTAGGTTGTTGCTCTATTAGATAGCTAAGTACTTGCATCATTTTTGGTTCTAAATAAGTTACTTGCTCATCTTTTGAAATGCTTTTTTCTTCGTAATTAAATGTATATTCACCGACCATCAAAGTGCTTTGGTCTGAAAGAGAAAAGCTTTTTTCCTCTACTTCTTGAGTATCTTCTTGCTCACTTTTTCTCAATACTTTTTTATAATTTCTACTAATTAACTTAAAGCTGTAAGTCACTAAAAGAACAATTGGGCTAAGTGGTAGAGAGAGAATAAAAAGTAAAGATAGTAAGTAAGCATTAACCTTGCTTTTTACTAATAACTGCCCAAAGAAAACAACCGCAAGCACCCATAAAATAAATGGTAAATCGATACTAATACTTTCAAGATTATCACCACAAACACCTACTCGAAAAAACGGCATATCAAAACATAAAGCAAAGCTATCAAAACTAGCTAACAGTAAAGCCAGCATGTACAACCATTTCATTTTCATTCCTTAAATATTACTTTGACTGGACGATAATATAGTAAAAAGCCCCTATTAACTAATCTCTTACAACACAATAGGAAAGCTTAACAATTTGCATGATGTGATAATTGAAGAGCCTGCTTTAGCGCGTCAAGAAGAGTGAGGTTTATGGTGCCAGCGAATGTGTTGGGTTTCACTCCGTTCTACCCAACCTACGGGGCATAAAAAAGCCCGCGCTGTGGTTATACAGGGCGGGCTTTTAAATTTTAGCGGCTAAAGCTTAGAACAAAGCGTTTGCTTTGTTTACAATGTTTTCAACAGTGAAACCAAAGTGCTTGAATAGCTCGCCTGCAGGTGCTGACTCACCGAAGGTCGTCATACCAACTACTGCGCCATTTAGACCTACGTATTTGTACCAGTAGTCTGCGATACCCGCTTCGATTGCTACGCGACGTGTTACGCTTGCTGGTAGTACGCTTTCTTTATAGGCAGCGTCTTGCTCATCAAATAAATCAGTTGAAGGCATAGATACCACGCGTACTTTTTTACCTTGTGAACGAAGTTCTGCAGCAGCATCTTGTGCAAGCTGTACTTCAGAACCTGTTGCAATAAGGATAAGCTCTGGCTCACCGTCACAGCTAAGTACGTAACCACCTTTTTTCACATCTGCTAACTGCTGTGCGGTACGCGTTTGTTGCTCAAGGCCTTGGCGAGTGAAAATCAGTGACGTTGGGCCATCTTTACGCTCAATTGCTTGTTGCCATGCAATCGCTGACTCAACTTGGTCACATGGGCGCCAGTTCACTAGGTTAGGCGTTAAACGCATGCTTGCGATTTGCTCTACCGGTTGGTGCGTTGGACCATCTTCACCTAGACCAATTGAATCGTGCGTGTATACGAAGATGCTTGGCTGCTTCATTAATGCGGCCATACGTACTGCGTTACGTGCGTATTCCATGAACATTAAGAATGTAGCACCGTAAGGAATAAAGCCTTTGTGTAATGCAATACCATTCATAATCGCTGACATACCAAATTCACGTACACCGTAGAAAATGTAGTTACCGCTAGCATCGTTAGCTTCTAGGCCTTTAGAGCCATCCCAAAGTGTTAAGTTAGAACCTGCAAGGTCAGCAGAGCCACCCATGAATTCTGGTAGTAACGGGCCAAACGCATTTAATGCATTTTGTGAAGCTTTACGTGTTGCTGGGTTTGCTGGGTTTGCTTGTAGCTCTTCGATGTAAGCTTGTGACTTTTCAGCCCAATCAACTGGTAACTCACCATTTGTACGGCGTTTAAATTCAGCAGCAAGTTCAGGGTGTGCACTTGCGTATGCTGCAAACTTTTCGTCCCAGCTTGCTTCTAGTTGCTTGCCTTTTTCTTTGCCATCCCACTCGCTGTAGATATCAGCTGGGATTTCAAATGCATCACCAGTCCAACCTAGGAACTCACGAGATGCTTTAATTTCGTCTTCACCCAGTGGCGCACCGTGACAGTCATGGCTACCTGACTTGTTAGGTGAACCGTAACCAATCACTGTTTTACAACAAATTAATGATGGCTTATCAGTGATGCTACGCGCTTCTTCGATAGCGGCGCGAATTGCATCAGGGTTATGACCATCAACATCGCTAACTACGTGCCAGCCGTATGCTTTGAAGCGCGCTGGTGTGTCATCGCTGAACCAACCTTCTACTTCACCATCAATTGAGATGCCGTTGTCATCCCAAAACGCAACTAGTTTACCTAGGCCTAATGTACCGGCTAATGAACAGGCTTCGTGTGAAATACCTTCCATTAAACAGCCATCGCCCATGAATGCATACGTGAAGTGGTCAACAATATCGTGGCCTTCACGGTTAAACTGTGCAGCTAGCGCTTTTTCGGCAATTGCCATGCCCACTGCATTTGTGATCCCTTGACCTAATGGACCCGTAGTAGTCTCAATACCTGGTGCATATCCATACTCTGGGTGACCTGGTGTTTTTGAGTGCATTTGACGGAAGTTTTTAATTTCCTCTAGTGGTAAGTCATAGCCACTTAAGTGCAGTAGAGAATAGATCAGCATTGAACCGTGGCCGTTAGAAAGAATAAATCGATCTCGGTCTGCCCACTCTGGATTCGTTGGATTGTGCTTTAGATAATCGCGCCATAGTACTTCTGCGATATCTGCCATGCCCATAGGGGCGCCAGGGTGACCAGATTTGGCCTGTTGTACTGCGTCCATTGATAAGACGCGAATAGCATTTGCAAGTTCTTTGCGTGATGGCATGAATTCTCCTACCTTTATGTATTTGCGCTGGTTGTTTATGAAGCCCCATTCTTACTTATTGTAAGGGTACAGTGCAATTAAAAATCCGCATTAAATGCACCAATTATGGGCGTTTGTTAAGAACAATACGTTATTAGTAATTTTAAATAGACGTCTAGGCGTAAAATTACTATGCAAACATATTTGTTTTAGATAAAATACGCCCCTTAATTTTTTAGCGCTATTACCGACGTTTGTGAAGCGCAATATTTGTGAGCAGAAATACAATGGCAAAACATTTATTTACTTCTGAATCTGTTTCTGAAGGTCATCCGGATAAAATCGCGGACCAAATCTCTGACGCGGTTCTAGATGCTATCCTTGAGCAAGATTCTCATGCCCGTGTTGCATGTGAGACTTACGTTAAGACCGGTATGGTGATGGTTGGTGGTGAAATCACAACTAGCGCTTGGGTTGATATTGAAGAAATCACACGTAAAACAGTACGTGAAATCGGTTACACGCACTCAGACATGGGTTTCGATGCTGACTCTTGTGCAATCCTAAACACTATCGGTAAACAATCTCCAGACATCAACCAAGGTGTTGACCGTGCTCGCCCTGAAGAGCAAGGCGCTGGTGACCAAGGTCTAATGTTCGGTTACGCATGTAATGAAACTGACGTTTTAATGCCTGCACCAATCACTTATTCGCACCGTCTAGTTCAGCGCCAAGCTGAAGTTCGTAAAAGCGGTGAGCTTAACTGGTTACGCCCAGATGCAAAATCTCAAGTAACGTTTGCATACGAAAATGGCAAGCCTGTTGGTATTGATGCAGTTGTTCTTTCAACTCAACACTGTGATTCAATCTCACAAAACGACTTAGTTGAAGCGGTAATGGAAACGATCATTAAGCCGGTTCTTCCTGCTGAGCTAATCTCAAGCGCAACTAAGTTCTTCATCAACCCAACTGGCCGTTTCGTAATCGGTGGTCCAATGGGTGACTGTGGTCTTACAGGTCGTAAAATCATCGTTGATACATACGGTGGTATGGCTCGTCACGGTGGTGGTGCTTTCTCTGGTAAAGATCCATCAAAAGTTGACCGCTCAGCTGCATATGCTGCTCGTTACGTTGCTAAAAACGTGGTTGCAGCTGGCCTTGCTGACAAATGTGAGCTACAAGTTTCTTACGCTATCGGTGTTGCAGAGCCAACATCTATCAGCATCGAGACATTTGGTACAGGTAAATTAGAAGAAGCGCGTCTAATCGAATTAGTACGTGAGCACTTCGACCTACGCCCTTACGGCTTAATCCAAATGCTTGATCTTGAGCGTCCTATCTATCAACCGACTGCGGCATACGGTCACTTCGGTCGTGATGAGTTCCCTTGGGAGCGTACAGACAAAGCAGACGCACTTCGCGCAGCTGCTGGCCTGTAATAGGTTAGATAAAATGAAAAAAGCGCCTTCGGCGCTTTTTTTGTGTCTGATTTAAAGGTAGGTTACTATTTTTTCGTAAACTGCGACACCCCAAACTAAGGCTAGAATTAGCAAGCTCAATGTCACTGCCGCAGAGGCCATATCTTTAGCACGGCCCGATAATACATGATACTCAATCCCTACTCGGTCAGTGAGCGCTTCTATCGACGAGTTAAGTAACTCAACAATTAATAATAACAAGTAAGGAATAAATAACACTAACCAATGATTTAATGACTGCGCAAGAACCACTGACAAGGGTAATAAGCACACCCCTAAATAGATTTCAGAACGAAATGCTGACTCTTCTTTAAATGCCGCTTTAAAGCCTTTAATAGAACACTTGGTTGCTTTTGAAATACGCCCAAAGCCAATACCATTTGGCTTATTAACTAGGGGAATTTTTGGTTCTTTCATTTTTTACCTACCCGCTCAGAATTAGCCTGATCATAATGATAAATTCTTACTCTGTCACCCAAATACGCTTGATTAAAAACTAGCAATCACCTGGAATGCTGCTGGTGTTAGCGCGGGAAAACTGATTGTTAGTTAATTGTTCTCTCAGTGCTTGTAGCGTTTTATAAACGCTTTTTAGGGATACCTTGTTACTTAACCAATGCGGAATAGAACCACCTGGGTCTGCATAGGCTTGATGGCTGACCAACAAATTACTTTGTTGCTGTTCTAAACGCCAATAAGCGGTGAGGTCTTTAATACGCACAACGCCAGAGACTTCGCCTTTTGCATAAGGTTGGCTTTTGATTTGTAACTCGGTTTTGTGCTCATCTAAAGCGCGATAACAAGAGTAACTTACTAAATCTCGGTCTGATACTGGCCAAGGCGAGTTAAAGTGGGTATAAACAAGGGTTTCTGAAGGGCTTAAGCGCTCCATTAGCATCACGCTTTTGACATTTGCGAGCCAGTTTGCGGCGTTGTCGGTATCACTGAGCAATGCCATAAAATCACTGGCCTTGGCATTTTTTACCAGCACAGAAGCATTAATTTCTATAATGCCAGTTTCGTGCTTTTTATAGCTAACCTTTATGCCGTCTTGCTGTTTATAGGTTTGCCATTCAATAGGGTTAGCGACTGCCGAGAGACTCAAACATGCTAACCCTATCCATAGGCACAAGCGCATTTATTTAAAACCAATAAGGGTCTGTATTAAATGACGCATGGCGACTTTGCTCCATCGCACTGACCAAAAACTCTGATTTTTGATCAAGCCATGATTGAATTTTTGTCAGCTCTAAGTCGTCTTGCCCTGCACATAACTGCTTTAAGTACTCAAGGGTGCTTAACTCATAAATACCATGGGAGATATCAACCCATGGCATACGGAACTCATTTCTGTCTTCTTTATCGAACAAGGCACCTAAGCAGTTGCCGCTGAGTAATGAGTTTTCAAGGCGGGTGCGTAGTGCCAAATAGTCTTTATCTGTAAACACTTGCTGCTCAGGAATAAGCTCGTGCATGTCGTGCCAATCTTTAGCAAATAAACGCTTAGCAATATCGGCAACTGGTTTTTCTGCTGCCTGAAACTCAGCTTGCCCCCATGATTTGCGCCATTGTTTTTCAATTAACCAGGTTGTTAATTGTAATAATAAGCGGTTGTATCGGGTGCTATGAAAAAGAGTTTCAATATCATCAATGCTTGGCTGAAGCTCTTTTAAGTCGTTAATAACTTGTGTGAGCTCAGGCGCACTGTTGATTTTTTTGTAGTATGCGTGGCGCTTAGATGTGTAGGTTTTTAGCTGAATAGCATTTTCAACCCACGCTAATTCGCTCAATAACCACTTTAACTCTGTACGCAATGAGTCGGTATCGTCTTTACTAACAATATCGTCAAATAGCCAAAATGTATGGCGAATTAAACGAATACCGTCGGTGACACGCTTAAGGGTTTTTAAGCTTGGTTTTATGAAGTAGCAGGCTTCATGTTTTTGTACAAAGCGAATCGCGTAGTTAATGCTTTCTACTAAAGCTTGTTCTTGGGTTGCACCACGTTTTAGTGGCACAAAGCCAATTGATTTGCTTGCTTTTAATGGTTTGTCATCAGCAAGACGATAACCTCGAGCAGCTTTAGAATAAAGCCCTAAGCGAACATGGCTTTCACTAACCAGTTTATCTGCCAGTGCAAATAACTCATTGCGACTACCTTCAATCAGTTCGATTTCAAGTTCAGAAATTGGCTCAACCTGACCCGACGCAGCAACTTCACCTTTATCTAATACCACTTCAATTTTTGCGCCACTTTCGGTTTCGAGTAACCAAGTACGGCGTATAAAGTTAGTGCTAAAAATTGGGTATAGGTTTTCTGCAATACCAGTCACTTGCATGCCATGCGGCCAAATAGCAGCATCAAATGCGAGTAAATCGGGGCGATTACCTGACAGTGGTAAATTGTATTCTGGGCGCTGATGTAAGCCACCAACCACTTCGCCGGCAAGCTTGATAGTTTGCTCACACTCACCGTCACAACAGCGAGTACGAAGGCCAATATCTAAAGCACGTAGTTCTCGGCTTGGCGTATCGTAATAAGCATTTTGTAAGTTGCGTGACGGTTTATTGGTAACGGTTTTTGCAAATTGGGTAATTAATGCGGGGATCAGTGGAACAACGGCATCTGACACCAAAAACTTCAGTTCTATCTCAGTATCCATTCGCTTTGCGGAGTACATTTAAAATAAATAAGTGATCAAAATAAACAAAGCAGACTGTTAATGCAAATTTTTTCCTGTTTTTTGCGGTTAAGCCCACGCACGGATTACAATATCAGCCTTGCTATTAATAGTTGAAATCCCTACTATCTCTATACATAAAGAAATTATAAATTTAGCCACTTCTAGGCAAGATCACATTAACAAGGTAGATTGATGTTAAAACAGTGTATTTTTGGGTTGCTCCTTGCGGCCACCTCTTTTATTAGCTACGCAGAAGAAGCACCAAGCAGCGACAGCCAAAACACCGCATACATAGTCGATAACCTGTATACCTTTATGCACTCAGGCCCAAGCAAAAATTACCGCATTTTGGGTTCAGTCGATGCAGGTACGCAAGTTGTGTTGTTGTCAGCTGAAGATAATGGCTACTTTAAAATTCGTGATGATAAAGATCGTGAAGGTTGGGTAGAGTCAAAATTTGTTACTGAAAACGCGGGTATTCAACAACAATTTCAAGCACTGAATAACGACATGACAGTAATGCAAGAGCAGCTTCGCCAAGCTGAAATTGAACTGCCACAACTACAAGAGCAGAACAAATCACTGACAGAGCAAAACCTAGCTCTTAGCAAGCAAATCGAAGCGCTTAAGAACACTATTGAGTCTGAGCGTAATGCAAAGCAAACAGCCAGTGCTAAAGAGAAACGTCAGCTACTTACTTATGGCGGCGCAATTGCATTTATCGGCTTACTGTTAGGTATTATCTTAACCGTGGTGTTATCTCGCCGTAAACGTTACGACGGCTGGGCGTAAGCCACTAAATAGTCAATAAAAAAGCACCTGATGGTGCTTTTTTTGTATCTATATATCGAACCTCAGTCCGTTGTCCTGTTTAATTTTTTCGATCACCATATAGGTGTGATGCGTACCTACCCCTGGTATATCAACTAAATCCCCCAGCACCTGACGGTATTCGTCCATATCAGACACACGTATTTTTAATAAGTAGTCATAGCCACCAGCAACCATGTCACATTCAACCACTTGCGGGATATTTAAAATATATTCACGAAATACTTTAAACACCGATGTATTCGAGGTCACTAACGATACCTGCACATGTGCTAACAAGCTCTGGTTAAGTTTTGCTTCGCTAAGCTTAGCGTAATAGCCTTCGATGTAGCCTTCTTGTTCTAAACGTTTTACACGGTCTAGGCATGGGCTTGGGCTCAGATTTACCTGTTTTGCGAGGTTTACGTTCGATATTCTGCCATTTTTTTGCAGAGCGTCTAAAATTGCTAAATCGATGCGATCTAACATGCGTAATCTATTCGGACTGGTCATAACAGAATTTTATGCGGCTAAGTTAACGGTATGCCCTGTAAATTATCGTAAATCGAAAAATTTAACCAGCATATTCTGCTGGATTTTAATTAGAATGCACGAATTATATCAATGGTAAGAAATGCAATTAGTTCATTTTTTAGACTCCACATACCAGAGGGTTACATATGCTATTTAATGGCGATTTGACAACTGAATGTCCAATTAGACAAAAGATCCGTGATTTCTACCGTATTGACGAAAATGCGGTTATTGATCATATTTTGCCTTTGGCTGAAGTAGGCGTGAAAGCGCGTAGCCGAGCGTGGGAACGCGCTCGTCAAATGGTTTTAAATATCCGTCGCGATCAGGATGGTCAAAGCGGTGTAGATGCACTATTAAATGAATTCTCACTATCAAGTGAAGAAGGCGTTGTATTAATGTGTCTTGCAGAAGCACTATTACGTGTTCCAGATAAAGCAACGCAAGAGTCACTAATTCGTGACAAACTTGCTAAAGGTGACTGGAGCTCGCATTTAGGTAGCAGCGATTCTTTATTTGTAAACGCCTCTTCTTGGGGTCTGTTAGTAACCGGTAAAATGGTTAACTACAGCGACAAGTCAAAAGAGCAGCAATTCGGTGTTCTTAAGAAAACAATTGGTCGTTTAGGTGAGCCTGTTATTCGTAAATCTGTGAACTTCGCGATGAAGATCATGGGTAAGCAATTCGTTATGGGTCGTACTATCGACGAGGCCATTGAACGTGCAGCAGAAAAAGAGCAAAAAGGCTACGTTTACTCATACGATATGCTAGGTGAAGGCGCTCGCACAATGAAAGATGCAGAGCGTTACTTCCAAAGCTACATGACAGCTATCCACGCGATTGGTAAAGCAGCAAATGGCCGTGGCCCAATTAAGAGCCCTGGTATCTCAGTTAAAATTTCTGCTATTCACCCACGCTATGAATTCACTCACCGCGAACGTGTTATTGCTGAAGTGGTACCTAAGTTAAAAGAACTTGCACTTGCAGCGAAAAGCTACGATATCGGCTTTACTGTTGATGCTGAAGAAGCTGACCGTTTAGATATTTCTTTAGATGTTATTGAAGCGGTATTCAGTGATGACGATTTAGGTAACTGGAACGGCTTTGGTTTAGCTGTTCAAGCATACCAAAAGCGCGCTATTTTTGTCGTTGAGTGGGTTGCAGAACTTGCTCGTCGAGTTGGTCGTAAACTAATGGTTCGCCTTGTAAAAGGTGCATACTGGGATACAGAAATCAAAACCACTCAACAAGATGGTTTAGATCACTACCCGGTATTTACACGTAAAGCGACCACAGACGTTTCTTACAAAGCTTGTGCTATTAAGCTTCTAGAAGCACGCGATGTATTGTATCCGCAATTTGCTACACACAACGCATACACTGCAGCAACAATCTTAGAAGTTGCAAAAGGTGATAACGAAGGTTTTGAATTCCAACGCCTGCACGGTATGGGTGAGTCGTTATTCGACCAAATCGTAACCCAAGAGAAAATTCAATGTCGTGTTTACGCACCAGTGGGTCAACACGAAGACTTACTTGCCTACTTAGTACGTCGTTTATTAGAAAACGGTGCTAACTCGTCATTCGTGAATGCGATTGTTGATACGACTAAGCCTGTTGAATCACTATTACCTGACCCTGTAGAAACACTGCAAGGTTTACGTAACAAGTACAACACGCAAATCAAGATGCCAATTGATTTATACGGTGAAGAACGTGCTAACTCAAAAGGTATGGACTTAACTGATATCAACGTCATCACACCATTTAAAGAAAATCTTGATACTTGGTTTGATGAGCACCGTATTGAATTAAGCGATGTGCCAGAAGGCTCTCTTCCTGTGAAGAACCCTGCAAATCACAAAGAAATCATTGGTCATGTGAAACTACAATCTTCTGACGAAATGACTTCGCTTTTAGAAAACGCAGAAAAAGCATTTGAATCATGGTCACAAACACCAGTAAAAGAGCGCGCAAACTTACTACGTCGTGTTGCTGACATTTTAGAGCGTCACCACGATGAGCTTGTTGCTATCTGTATTAAAGAAGCTGGTAAAATTACCCAAGATGGCATCGATGAAGTTCGTGAAGCAGTGGATTTCTGCCGCTACTACGCAGCACGCGCTGAAGAACTTTCTGAAGATGAGCGCTTTGAAGCACGTGGTGTGATCTTATGTATCAGCCCATGGAACTTCCCACTTGCAATCTTCTTAGGTCAAGTAGCTGCAGCAATCGTGACTGGTAACACAGTTATTGCGAAACCAGCTGAGCAAACAAGCTTAATCGCACTTCGTGCAATTGAACTGATGCTTTCTGTAGGCTTACCTGAGCACGTTGTACAGCCAGTTATTGCCCGTGGTAGCGAAGTAGGTAAAACCATCGTTCCTGATGAGCGTATTCAAGCTGTTATGTTCACCGGTTCTACAGAAACAGGGACTCTTATTTCGCAAACTCTTGCTGCGCGTAATGATATCCAAGTACCGCTTATCGCTGAAACTGGTGGTCAAAACTGTATGATCGTTGACTCAACCGCTCTACCAGAGCAAGTTGTTGACGATGTGATCAGCTCTGGCTTCCAAAGTGCGGGTCAACGCTGTTCTGCACTACGTGTATTGTTCTTACAAGAAGACGTTGCTGATGGCATCATTGAGATGATCAAAGGCGCTTTAAAAGAGCTTCACGTTGGTGACCCTTCATTGCTTTCAACAGATATCGGTCCTGTTATCGACGAAAAAGCACTGAAAAACTTAAATGACCATGTTGAATACTTAAAAGGTAATGCAACTCTTCACTATGAGTGTGCGATTCCTGATAACAGCGAAAATGGCGCATTCTTCTTTGCGCCTCGTTTATACGAGATCAAAGACTTATCTGTGCTTAAACGTGAGGTATTTGGCCCGTGTGTGCATATCATTCGTTTCAAGGGCACAGAGCTTGATAACGTAATTGATCAAATCAATGGTACTGGCTTCGGTCTGACCATGGGGATCCACTCACGTATCGAAGAGCGCTGCGAATACGTAGCGAAGATGTCACGAGCAGGTAATGTTTACGTCAACCGTAATATGATTGGTGCGATTGTTGGCGTACAACCGTTTGGTGGCCGAGGTTTATCAGGCACAGGCCCTAAGGCCGGTGGCCCTAACTACTTACAACGTCTAGTGAAAGAAAAAGCATCACCAGATAACGTGCAAATGACAAACCTAACACCTGATGAGTTAGATACTCACCACTATTCAGGTGCAGCTGAGCAAGTTGCTACGCTAATGGATAACTCATTACGCGACGAGAAAATCTGGCGTGCGACACCACTGAACGACCGAGTTTCTGCTGTGCGTCAATTACTTGCAAAAGTAGCGACTGTAGAAATTATCGACGAGCTTGCCGATGATTTGGCATTAACGCTAGCTGATGCACGTGCACAACTTAACCGTCTTGAAAAACACATGCGTAAGCACACTGTGCTGCCAGGACCTACGGGTGAATCTAACACGCTTCACTTAGAGCCTCGTGGTTGTGTAGTTTGTTATGCAGATAAGAGTACGTCATTTAATTTCTGGGCAATTTCGATTATCACAGCACTTGCTGCTGGTAATACCGTAATCACGGTTGCTTCTGAGTTATTCTTTGACGAAGCGGTTGCGTTTAAAGATAAGTTTATCTCAACAGGTATTGCTGAAGGTGTATTCCAAGTTGCTAAACCTAATCAGTTACAAGCAATTTTAGCGCACCCTCACCTTGCAGGTGCGGTTGTTGCAGCTCGTTCATCACGCCTAGGCTACTTCAGCCAGCAGCTAGCACAACGTAAAGGTGCGATTCTGCCAGTGATCAGCTCTGAGTACTATGACACGCTAATCAAGCGCTTACTAACTGAGAAAACAATTAGTGTTGATACAACCGCTTCAGGTGGTAACACATCACTAATGACCTTAGTTGAAGACGACGAGTAATCGTATTAGTTAAAGGAAATTACACTTTCCTGAGTTATTTAAAAGCCCTCGCATTTGCGGGGGCTTTTGATTTTTACAGATACCTTTTTACTATTCTTGTTTACCGAGCTACAAATTTTCTGCTAGTTTTATAGTAATGTATTCGACTAGAAGTAAAGGCTTTGAAAACACTCCCTATCAATCAACTTAAGCCCGGCATGTTTGTCCAAAGTGTGACAAAACAAAAAGGCAAGATCCGTATAAAAAACCAAGGTTGGGTAAAAACACAGGGAAGCATAGACAAGCTGATCAAGGCTGGCATATTAGAAATAGCGATAGACCCGGACAAAACTCTGACCTTAGACAATGAGAATAAAGTGGTTGAGCAGCAACATAATCCACAACCTGTTGGCGAGACTAGCGCTTTTGATCCTTGGCACACAACCCATAGTGTGTCTGCAGAAATGGGCAAAGCAAACAGCTTATATAACGAAGCAAGGTCATTGCAAAGCAAAGCCTTTGACGATATCCGCGATGGCAACAAAATTGATATTGCCCCTTTCAAAGAACTCGCAAGTGGCTTTATTGATTCGGTTTTTCGTAATCAAGATGCGCTTGCCTGTATCACTCGTATGCGTGAAAAAGATGCTTATTTACTTGAGCATTCAATTAATGTATCAATTTTGATGAGCATTTTTGCTAAACACTTAGGTATTGAAAAAGCCATTATTGAAGAGCTTGCGACCGGTGCTTTACTTCACGATATTGGAAAAATAAATATTCCCGATGAGATACTCAATAAGCCTGGCAAGTTAACAGATGAAGAGTACCAAGCAATTCAGGACCATGCTCGTTTCAGTAAAGAAATTTTAGAGCAGGCAGGCTTGAGCGGGATTGCTGTTGATATAGCAGGGTTCCATCACGAACGTTTAGACGGCAGTGGCTATCCGTTTGGTAAAAGTGGTGACGAGATAAGTTTGTACGTACGCATGGCTTCGATTGTTGATGTTTATGATGCATTGACCGCTGAGCGTGTCTACAAAGCTGGCATGGAACCAATTAAGGCGTTTAAGATACTTAAAGATGGCTGTCCAGATAGCTTTGATGGAGATCTAGTCACTAAGTTTATTCAGTGCATCGGTGTTCACCCGGTCGGCACCTTAGTTAAACTTGAGAGCCAAAAATTAGGTGTGGTCACTCACAGTAACCCTACTAGTCCTTTAAAACCTCAAGTTAAGGTGTTTTATCACGCTAAGCATGCTCGCTATACCGAAGTGCAGGATATTGATTTGGCTAACAGCCGTTGTCACGATAGTTTAGAGTCAGCAGTCAGGCCGAGTGACTTTAATATCGACCTGATCCGCTTTTTTAAGAATGCTATTTTACCTTAACCCTTAAAATTAAGACTGGCTACTCAGGCCAGTCTTGTAATGCTTTTAACGTAAACTCATAGCCATCGTAGCTTAATAAGCTCTGCTCTGGCGTAATTTCAATCACAGACAACACACCAATGTTATCGCCTTCGTATAACTCACGACCATTTAACTTAATCCAACGCTTCGATGTTTCTGAAGCATAAATATGCGCTTGGTATTTAATGGTAGGAATGAGGCTTTGTAATGCATCAGGCAATAGCTCAATGGGCTCTGCATACGATGTGTTTTTAGTGCTACGGGTAATATCAACACTATGTTTGTTATCAACATCTTCAACCGCTTTAGCAAAAGCATCTTTCAATGTATCTGGTACATCTTTAAGCTCATCATTTGTTGATGATTGAGAAGCAGGTTGAGTTGGCTGACCATTAAGTGGCTTGCCGAGCACCTTGTATTTACTTAAATCAACGCCATTACTGCTCATTTGCTGCGGGTTGATTTGTTGCATTGACTGCGAAAACTGTGGCTGTGATTGATACACTGGCTGATTTTGATACGCAGCTTGCTGCTGGTACTGAGGTTGTACTTGATAACCTTGATTTGCATACACAGGAGCTGAATTAACAGGTACTTGCACCCATTGATATTGCTGACCTTGCACCGGAACCTGCTGCATCATTTGTTGCGGCACAGCTTGTTGCGGTACAGATTGTTGCACTTGCCCTTGTTGCATCGTTGTTACTTGGGCTGGGTTATTGGTCGCTTGCGGGTTTTGGCTTTGCGCTACTTGCTGTTGCTTAGCAGGTTGTTTTGTTTCAGGACTTGCCTGAGCCTCAGTGGCAACGCTTTCTGTGGTTTCATTGCTGTTATTAACAAGCTTTGGCTGCTCAGCAGCAGGTTTAGTTTGCTGTAACCATTTACCAATCGAAAATCCTGCCATAAGCGTCAATATGGCCGCCAGTAATAGCCCAAATGAAAAAGCTAAGCGGCGATAGCGTGTTAATTCTTGCTGTTGTTTGAGCGCAAGTGCGGCTTGGTCATGATCAACGGCAGTTTGTGCGTGCTGATCAGATTGTTTAATTGCATCTAGTAATAATGACATAAATGAACACTCGTTATATTAGGTAGGATAAACCAATACCCATTCCTAATACGGCTAAAAATGAAACTGGGTAAAGCCAAACATAACTCGGCTCTTTATTTGCTACAGCAACAGGAGTGCTGGTTGGCGGCAGTGCCTCTGCGGCTGAGCGCATTACAAGCTCACTGTCGATACTCAATTTTTGCTGTGAAAATGCTCCCACTAAACAGCGCTCACATAATAAATTGATCAATCTTGGTACGCCTTGAGTAACCTGATAAATCGCTTTTAACGCATCCCCTGAGAACAATGCTTGCTCTGTGCCCGCTTTAAATAAACGGTGCTTAACATAGGCAAACACTTGTCCTTCAGTGAGTGGTAATAAGTGATAACGCGCGGTAATACGCTGGGCAAGTTGTCTTAATTCAGTGCGTTTTAGTAGTTCTTGAAGCTCAGGTTGCCCTACTAATACAATTTGCAGCAGTTTTTTATGATCTGTTTCGATATTGGTTAACAAGCGCAGCTGCTCTAGCACATCAGGTGCGAGTAATTGTGCTTCATCAATAATTAAGATGGTGTGACCGCCCGCTTGATTGTTTGCCTCAAGGTGCTTTTTAATCACATCAGTAAGGGTCTTCAGAGTCGCATTAGTACTGTCATACTCAATCTTTAATTCGTCACAAATACTGGCAAGCAGTTCAAGCTGTGACAAAGCCGGATTATGAATTTGTGCCACTTGGGTGTTTTCAGGTAACTGCTCTTGCAGACTTCTTGTTAGTGTTGTTTTACCTGTACCCACTTCGCCTGTTAACAAAACGAAGCCACCCGCTTCACCTAATCCATAGGTAAGGTGCGCTAATGCCTCTTTATGGCGTTCACTAAGAAATAAATACTCAGGATTTGGGGCAATCGAAAAGGGTTTTTCTGACAAGCCAAAATAGCTTAAATACACCGTGTTATTCCTTGCGTTTAAAATCACGGTCTATAATGGCAAAAAACATCGCTACTTAAAACCTTGTTTACATTTTATTGGCTAAATAACGTAAAATAGCGAAAAGGCAAAATTATAGGTGTTTTATGCAGGTTTATTTAGTCGGTGGCGCAGTCAGAGACGCCCTACTTGGTCGTGACGTTAAAGAGCGCGATTATGTGGTGGTTGGTGCAACACCTGAACAACTTATCAGCCAAGGCTATCAACAAGTTGGTAAAGATTTTCCGGTATTTTTACATCCACAAAGTAAAGAAGAATATGCGCTGGCTCGAACCGAGCGAAAACAAGGTCAAGGTTACACTGGCTTCATTTGTGATTTCACGCCAGATGTCACATTAGAGCAAGACTTAATTCGTCGAGATCTCACCGTAAATGCCATTGCTCAAGCTCAAGATGGCAGCTTAGTTGACCCTTTTTCTGGCCAACAAGACCTTGAAAATCGTGTATTACGTCATGTCTCCGATGCCTTTAGTGAAGACCCTCTACGCATATTACGCGTAGCGCGTTTTGCTGCTCGTTATCATTACCTAGGCTTTACTATTGCGCCAGAAACCAAGGCGCTTTTAATTGATATGGTCAAAGCCAATGAGCTAAACACACTAACTGCTGAACGCGTTTGGTTAGAATGCGAAAAATCTCTAAGTGATGGCGCATTTAGCGAGTTTTTAAATGTGCTTGCCAGCATTGGCGGCCTGCATGTAATTAGCCCTGAGCTTGAAAATAAATGGTGTGATGAGCTTTACCATACCTTACAAGCTCGCTTTGCCTATGCGAATAAACTGCAAGTTAGCGACACTGCGTTATTATTTAGCCAAGTTACCTTAGCGCTTTCAAGCGATGAGATAAAAGCGATAGCTAGCAAGATACGCTTACCTAATGAAGTGCGCGATTTAGCGCTGTTTAGTCAAACCCATCAAACAACGTTAAGTGCAGAAAAACCATCTAGCGAGGCCGTTTTTGCTTGCTTTAACCAACTTGATTTATGGCGTCGCCCTGAGCGTTTTGAGCAAGTATTAAAGGTGTTAGAGATAAGCCAGCAACAGCCAGTAGCCAGCTATGACTCTTTAGTAAATGCAGCCACGCAAGCACGAGCAGTCAACCCGCAACAGTTTATTGCACAAGGTATTAAAGGCGCAGAAATTAAAACCGCGCTTGAGCAAGCGCGGTTAAAGATTATTAAAGACTACTTTTCGTAGCGCACCAAACGCAAATAAACATCGGACGTTTTTGCGTGAAGGCTGTTGATGCCTTTATCAAATTGATACACCCAAGCTAGATCAGTACGACTGATCCCTGAAGTGCTACTCCAATAGTTTTGCAGCTTAGTCGATAAAAATGCGTTTTCGTTAATACTAGGCTGCACACAACTATGCTCTAAAATACTTGCTAACTCTTTAACATTTGGCACATGCCAATCACTGTAATCAGCAAAAGTTGCATTTTCAGCCCCGCGTAAAGCTTCGCCCCAAGTAAGTTGCTGGCTAGTGCCCTCGCAAGTATCTGTGTCACTATCATAGCTTTGACCAAACGTACAACGTTGCCACATAAGTCCCGTTTCGCTATCACTTACTGTACCATCTTCGTTAATTACAAAACGGCTATCAGGGGTCGTTTCAGTGACAGCGCTATAACATACTTGCGCAGCAGCAAAACCCGATTGCAGAGCAATAACGGTAATTACTGTGATTAAAGGTAACTTTCGCATATTACTCTCCCGGCGTTCTAACTAAGCGCACAAAGGCGGTATTACTTTTTGGATATGCTAAGTCATTAGCACTACTCATATCGATAATATAAGCTTGCGATAAACTCGTACCATCTGCCGCTGTTTGCGAAGTCCAATAAGGCATAAATGAGCTGCTATCACTGCTTAGCTGAGTATCACTTGGTTGATTTGGGAAGAAATCACTATTAAGCAATGTAGGCTCACCTTGCTTGGCATAATCTAATAACCCTAATAACTCGGTGTAAGTTGGCACACGCCAATTTGTACCACCGCAAAAATCGTTGCTGTTCACATCATTAATGTAAGTTTGCAGGCCACAGTCACTGGTGCTTGGGCAAGTAGAGCTCGCAGCCCCTTGCACACTACCCGTTTGCACACCACTTGAACCATTTAAATACCAGGTATAATGGTTTGTTGCTGCACGATCAGCTGTCGACGGCGGTAATGTTGAACTGGCTTCTTTTACTTCCCAAATAAGGCCCGTCACGTTATCGCGAACACAACTAAAGCTAGTAGCATCATCAGGGAGTTCGTCGGCAAATTCATTCATTTTAGTAAAATCAAACGCTAAGTCGCCCTGACCTACTTTATCTAGTTGGTTTGCGACACTATCACGACCTACATCGGCGTCTTGGCTTGGGAAGTCTTCGCTGTCACAATTAATTTTTTGTGAGTTGTTATAGCAATCACTCATGCCTGTATCGTTAATTAAACCAAGTGGTTTTGGGCTAATATCGATAATTACAGTATCTGTGTCGCTTCGCGATTTACTGTCAGTCACGGTAACTTCAAAACTAAGCTCAGAATCGGTATCAACATCAGGGGCTACAAACGTCGTGATACACTGGTTCTGGTTTGCCAAGGTCACAGTTTCGCCTGTTAATTGCTCCCAAAAACATGACTTTGTTGCTGTCACAATTTCACTATTGCTGGCATCAAGGGTTACGGTATCAAACTCAATAACCTGCTGATCTTCACCTGCATCCGCAATAATTACCTCAACGGTTTTGTTTAAGGTAAACGATGCTTCAGTGCTTGCTGAGCCACCTTCATCATCTGTTACAGTTAAACGCCACGTCATCGCTGTATTTGATTCAAGTAGTGGGTGAGTAAAGCTAATGGTTTGATTGTTGTAACTGTCAGCCGTTAAATCAGGGCCATCAAGTTGCGTCCACAAGTAACTGTCAACTGAGCCATTTTCATCAATATCAACAGACTCTTCGCCACTTAATGTGATCACATCATTATATTGTGATGGTAACTCTTCTGGCGCGATTTGCGTGATCACTGCAACTGGCAGTTGATTATTTGATGTAATAAAAATACTGACTTGATCGGAAACAAGTTGCCCATCAGTTTGATAATTCACTTTTAAAACAAGTTCAGAGTCGAGTTTAATATCTGGAGCGGTAATGGTTTGTTCTGCGCCCTCTGCTGGAAAACCTTCTAGTGCAGGGCCACTGACTCGCTCCCAAGTAAAGGTGCCATCAGCTGGGGAGCCTTGGGCAGAGACAGTAAATTCACTTTTTTCAATAATTTGCTGATCGGAGCCTGCATTAACTGTTGCTGCGACTGGGTTCGAATCACTCGAACCACCACCGCCGCCACAGGCTGTTAATGTCGTTAATGCAACTAGGGTAAGAGGCACTAATCTCATGTTTACCACCTTAAAATGCAAAGTCGGTCATGGCCGACTGCCAAATAAGCTAATAACAAGCAATTAAAGTGCCAGACTAGGAATTATAAATAACTATCTTGGTGAATACGTACGAAGAGCTTAGTGCCTATTTTACTGTAATCAACTTTGTACTCTCTGCCATCAAGGGCTTGAATAAACAACAAACGTTTTTCTTCTGCAAATACATCTGGGCTTGCTACATACACCATCTCTAAGTAGCGTTCTTTGGCTTCACGACGGTTTTTTGGCAGATCTTCTTTAAACGGCTCTAAACCGTTTTGAGTAACTTTAATGCGTGGATGGTTCTCACCATTCACAACCACTAAGTCGAGTTTTTTATCTTTATGTATAATTGTGTTTCGACCGCTTTTAATAAAAGAACGTTCTTGACTCATAGCCTTTTCCTACTACTTACTGCCACCTATAGCTTACTTTTTCTGTAAGCGAGTCTCTATAAACTCACTAGGATTCAGTTTCCAACGATTCAAATCAGCACTAAATTGCCAAATATCAACATCAAGTACATTGGCAGGCAATAATAAATCGTATCCTGTCAACTGCCTTAAATGCTGCGTACGATTGGCAAACATGGCAATCAATCCTTTGTAAAGCTGACCACTTGGGGCAGTGTAGTCCGTCTCTTCTATTAACCATTTTGATGGGCAATCACCATTTTTGCAATGTTTTTGAATAACTTGCATAAATAGATGACGCTGCTCTATTAATAATCGCCCGGCAATTCTTGGGTGAATCTGTGTTAAAAATTCATCTATGTTATTGAGTTTAATACCAACTGCATTTAACTCAAGGTATTCTAAGCCCTGTTCCACTTTTGGTATACCACTATGATGAAAATTAGCATGATTTAGCTGCCAATTCCCAACTTTGTGATGATAAATAAGTAAATTCTGAGTAAATATTAGGCTAAAGTATGGTTCTTGAGTTTTTAAAAAGCCAATAAAAATTGCCGCTATGCAGGTTGTGGCTAAAAAAATCTCAACAATGCTAATTTCACCGGGCCTCAATAGGTTAACTAGCATAATAATGATTAACCCAATACCACCAACAATTAAAAACTCACTGCCATGGCGGGATGCTTGTGCGCGCACTCTAAGTGCAGGAGGTTTCTTATCCATAAACAGAAAAGTAAAAAATAAACATCACAATTGTGACCAAAACTATCTTTCTAAGCGTTAAACAATAATTACATTTTGGCTCTTTACCCATACTAAAACCTCTCTTTTAGTCACAATAAAGGAACAAACTAGCCGAACTTTTAACTTTTACGCCAAATGCACAAATTTATGAGATACCTGACATACGGGGCACGTACTAATTTTGTACACTACACTCAACTAATTTTCTGGTAACACGATGATGTATTCTACACAATCTGGTAAAGCACTTTTTCCTTTTATTATTACCCTTTTACTAGGGTTATGTATTTATTTGTATTTACCTTCAAGCCAAGGTGAGCAAAGCAACTTTGGCGACCGTGCAACTCAAGTGACAGCGCACACTGTTACAGCCGAAGAAAATGCGGTGCTAATAGAAGCAATTGGTAGTGCTCGTGCTAACCAAGCTATTTATATTCGCAGTGCACAAAACGATTATGTTACCGATATCTTTTTCAATGATGGCGACTTAGTCAGTAAAGGTCAAAAACTGGTTCAATTGCAATCTCAAGAAGAAGAGTTAGCAGTGAAAGAGCTAAGCATTAATTTACGTGAAGAACGCCGTCAACTTGAACGCCTTACTGAGCTATCTCGCTCTCAGGCTACGGCTAAATCGTTACTAGAAGAGCAGCTATCACGCGTAGACGCAACCGAAGCACAACTTGAAAGCGCTAAAACAAAGCTGGCAGAAATGACGATTAAAGCACCGTTTTCTGGCTTACTTGGTAAGCGTGAAATTTCAATTG
Organism: Pseudoalteromonas sp. 2CM39R; assembly: GCF_023161845.1. NCBI lineage: Bacteria > Pseudomonadati > Pseudomonadota > Gammaproteobacteria > Alteromonadales > Pseudoalteromonadaceae > Pseudoalteromonas > Pseudoalteromonas sp. 2CM39R. Next base: position 288,728 of record NZ_JALNTM010000009.1, on the reverse strand, counting down.
GTACTTATGTTAGCAATACTACAAACATCACCACCCTTGATGATATCAGCATCATTAAAGTCGACTTTAAAGTACCAGAAAAATACCTAGCGCAGTTACAGCTAGGAATGAAAGTGATGACCCAAAACGATGCTTACCCAGATAGAACCTTTAACGGTAAAGTGACGCATATTAGCTCGCGTATCGACTCAGTCACTCGTAGCGTTGAAGTGACAGCAAGCTTTATCAATGAAAAAGGCCTGTTACGCCCAGGTATGCTGTTAAATACAGCATTAGAGTTAAGCTCAAACCAAGCGCTAATGGTACCAGAGAAAGCCGTCATCCCTCAGCAAGACAAACACTACGTGTTCCAAATTGAAGATGGCGTTGCTAACAAAGTCGAAGTACATGTGGCGGGTCGTCACAATGGCTGGGTAGCTATTGATAAAGGCCTTGAGAATGGTCAGCAAGTCGTGACTGAAGGCATCATTAAGATCCGTACTGGCAGCAAAGTAAGTATCAAGGGCTAAACCATGAAAATTACTGATACTAGCGTTAAACGCCCGGTCTTTGCGATCGTAATAAACCTGTTGTTACTTACCTTTGGTTTGGTGGCATTTTCTATGCTACCACTGCGCGAATACCCAGATATTGAAACACCGATTGTCAGCGTTAGCACTGATTACACAGGTGCCAGCGCAGAGATTATTGAAACGAAAATCACCCAAGTACTCGAAAACCGCATTTCGGGTATCGAAGGCATTAAAAGTATTAACTCATCAAGCCGAAATGGTCGCTCAAATATCACCATTGAATTTAATATCAGCCGCGATATCGATGCCGCATCAAACGATGTACGTGAACGTGTAGCCCGTGCCCTTGATAGCTTACCTGAGCAAGTTCGCCCACCAGAGGTCTCTAAATCAAACAGTGATGAAAGCCCAATTGCCTGGTTCGTACTAAACAGTACCACTATGGATTCATTGCAGTTATCTGATTACGCACAGCGCTTTATTGTTGACCGATTAGCGGTTGTTGATGGTGTCTCTAATGTACGCGTTGGTGGCGAGCGTAAATACGCAATGAAAATCTGGTTAAACCGTAAAGCGATGGCAGCACGCGGTATTACTAGTAGCGATATTGAAAACACCTTACGCACTGAAAACGTTGAATTACCTGCCGGTGAAATCGAATCTATCGACCGTGATTTTACAGTACGTACCGCGCGTAGTTATAAAGATCAGCGAGACTTTCGAAACCTAGTAATCAAACGTGGCGATGACGGCTATTTAGTACGTTTAGGTGAAGTGGCTGATGTTCACTTAGAAGCTGCTGACGACGAAAGCTTATTCCGAGGTAATGGCCGTAATATGATTGGTTTGGGTATCGTCAAGCAAGCCAAAGCCAATACCCTAACCGTGGTTGATAATGCCCGCGCAGAGCTTGAAAAAATTAAGCGTAACCTGCCAGAAGGCACCACCATTCAAGACAGCTATGACTCATCTATTTTCATCAAAGAGTCTATTGATGAAGTATACAGAACCCTTGGGATTTCAATGGCGCTAGTTGTCTTGGTTATTTACCTATTTTTAGGCAATATCCGCGCAACCCTAGTGCCTGCTGTAACCGTACCAGTGGCCTTAGTGGGCAGCTTTATGTTCTTGCTGGCTATGGGTTACTCAATCAACTTGTTAACTCTTCTGGCACTCGTGCTTGCTATCGGTTTAGTAGTAGATGATGCGATTGTAATGCTTGAGAATATTCACCGCCGTATAGAGCTGGGTGAACCACCACTACTGGCAGCATTTCGTGGTGCCCGTGAAGTTGGCTTTGCGATTATTGCCACCACACTCGTACTGATTGCGGTGTTCGTGCCGCTAGTGTTTATGGATGGCCGTATTGGTGCCCTATTCACAGAATTTGCGATGGCAGTAAGCGCCGCAGTGTTCTTCTCGAGTATTACCGCATTAACCCTATCTCCGGCGCTCTGCTCAAAAGTATTAAAAGCTTCAGAAAAAGAAAGCAAGTTTAGCCAGTGGATGGATAGAACCTTTAACAAAATCGAAAATGCCTATCGTAACTCTCTGACTTCAAATATGAGCCGTAAATGGAGCTTGCTACTGACTATGATTTTGGCTGGTGTTGCCAGCTTTATGCTGTTTCAAAAAGTGCCTTCAGAGCTTACGCCAAAAGAAGACCGCGGTACTTTCTTTATCATGATGAGTGGCCCTGAGGGAGCGAGTTATGAAAATAACGCTGCAAACATGGCTAAAATTGAAGAACGTTTAATGCCTTACTCTGAGTCTGGTGAATTGAGCCGAGTGCTTGTTCGTGTACCAGGCTGGGGCGGCCAAGGTGGTGTTGCTATTATTGGTATGGCCGACTGGGATAAACGTAAGCGCTCTACATGGGAAGTAATGGATGAAATCAGCGGTAAAATGACTGAAGTGACCGATGTGCGTGCGTTTGCCATTATGCGCCGTGGTATTGGTGGCGGTGGTTCATCTCGCCCGATTGAATTTGTACTGCAAGGTAACGATTACGACCAACTAGCCGATTGGCGAGACCGTATTATTGAGCGTGCTGAGAAAAATCCAGGCTTGGTAAGAATCGACCACGATTACAAAGAAACATTCCCGCAGTTTTTAATCAACATTGATAAAAACAAAGCCGCTGATTTAGGGGTTTCTGTATCGGATGTAGGCCGCACGCTAGAAACCATGTTAGGGCAACGCCGCGTAACGACCTTTATCGACCGTGGTGAAGAATACGATGTGATTTTAAAAGGCACCAAAGAAGACTTTGCTAATCCGACTGATATCTCAAATATCTATTTAAAATCACGCAGTGGTGAATTAGTGCCGCTAGATAGCTTAATTAGCTTAAAAGAAGAAGCCACCGCATCGCGTTTAAACCGTTATAACCGTATGCGCGCAATTACTTTAAGTGCGAACTTAGCAGATGGTTATACCCTAGAAGAAGCGCTTAACTTCTTAAATCAAGTGGCAGCAGAAGAAAACGACATCGACGGCGCAATTGACTACAAGGGTGAATCTCAGCTGTTCTATGAAGGCGCATCTGCAATGACCTATGTATTCATTCTGGCACTGACTGTTACCTTCTTAGTACTCGCAGCACAGTTTGAAAGCTTTATTCACCCATTTGTGATCATGCTTACTGTGCCACTTGGTTTAGTGGGTGCACTATTTGGCTTGTGGTACACCGGACTTACTCTGAATATTTACAGCCAAATTGGTATCGTAATGCTGATAGGTTTAAGTGCGAAAAACGGTATCTTGATTGTTGAGTTTGCAAACCAGCTGCGCGATAAAGGCGTTGAGTTTAACGAAGCGATTAGCCAAGCTGCGACACAACGTTTACGCCCAATTATTATGACCTCACTAACCACAGTGATGAGCTCGGTACCGCTAGTTCTTGCAAGTGGCCCAGGTGCAGAAAGTCGCATGGTAATTGGTGTGGTGGTATTTACAGGTGTTATTGTTGCAACCTTACTAACCTTGTTCGTAGTACCTGCAGCATACAGCGCACTTGCCCGAAATACCCAGTCGCCTGAGTACTTACAGAGCAAGTTAGAACAACAAGCAAAAGACAAGCCGTTAGAAGAAATTTAAACGAGCTTGAGCTTTAACAAAACGCCGTCTTTACGGCGTTTTGTTTTTTCGGCTATAGTCAGCAAAACGGTAAGGGAGTGAAATATGGATAACAACATACAAATCGCCACTTTTGGCGGCGGCTGCTTTTGGTGTATTGATGCCGCATTTAGACGCGTAAAAGGCGTGCTTAATGTCAGTTCTGGCTATGCTGGCGGTGAGATTGAAAACCCTAGTTATCAACAAATCTGTACCGGCTTAACGGGTCACGCTGAGGTGGTTCAGCTTGATTTTGATAGCAGTATCGTGAGCTATAACACCCTACTTGAAATGTTCTTCACTTTACACGATGCCACACAATTAAACCGCCAAGGTAATGATGTCGGCACCCAGTATCGAAGTGTTATTTACTATCATGATGAAAAGCAAAAAGCAGAATCTCAAGCCATGATTGATGCCTTACAAAAGCAAATTCGTGAGCCGATTGTCACCGAGCTTAGCCCGCTTACAAACTTTTACCCTGCAGAGCAGTACCATCAAGACTATTACAATGAAAACCCAAATCAAGGTTATTGCAGTATTCTGATTGCCCCTAAGCTTGCAAAGTTCGAACAGTATTACGCAGATAAACTAAAATGAAAAAAGCCCGCTAAGTAGGTAGCGAGCTTTTAGACGCAGAACTAATAATAACGCTGAGCTTGTTTTAACTTAAGACTAATGACATCAACGGGCAAATTAATGTCAACTACTCGCTATAAGTAAACAACTCAGCAGACCTTAGTGGTTATTAGAACTGATAGCGGGCACCTACAAACAGGCGACGCTCGGCCGTGTTGTAGTAATAAAATTCGTCGTTGATGTAATCACCATCTAGATCTGTACCATAGGCATCAACGGCGTTGTACTCTTTATCGAATAGGTTTTCTACACGTAGTGACACAGTTAAGTTGTCAGTTGCTTGGTAGTGACCTACTAAATTCCATAACGTATACGAAGGTAAGTGCGTTAACTTGCCATCACGGTCACCACGGTATTGCATATCGATACCGGCATCAAAATCCCCCCATGCTTTGTTTAATGACCAATTCACACTGTGATTTGACACATAGGTTAGTGACTGACCTGTCTCAGTATCTTCCGCTGAAAGATAGGTAAAGTTAAAGCTGTGATCAAAGCCAAATACTTGGTTTTTAAAGCTAAACTCAACACCCTCGTGGCGAGCTTCGTTTATATTGGTTGGGATCCACTGCCCTGATGCATTTGGTGCCCAAGCGATTTTGTTGTCGATTTCGCTGCGGAAAATCGCAATATCTAAGCTGATATCATTCACATTGAGTGATAAACCAAGCTCTTGGTTATCTGATGTTTCAGGATTTAACTCTGGGTTACCTGAGCCTGGGTAATATAAGTCATTAAATGTTGGAGATTTAAAACCCGTACTTTGACTTACGCGGAATGTAGCGATGTCATTTAAGTGATAGCCAACAGCTGCGGTGTAAGTTGTTTCATCATCAAACTGCTGATCATCATCTTGGCGAACGGTTAGGTTTGCCAGCACTTGTTCGTCGTCATAATAAGCGCCAACAAACGCAGCGAATACTTCACGGCTGTCTTTTAAGTAAGTACCAGAGTTAGTGTTCACTTCATCTTTATACCAATTCAAACCGCCACTAAGAGTCAGAGCTTGATTGAAAAAGTATTGGCCATTGTAATCGATTTGCTCACGCTCAGTTTCAAACTTATCGACCACCGTTGCGCCTGTGTAATCAATACGTGAGTCATCTGAACTATCACTTGATATTGCAATATCAATGGCATGGCTGTGTTTTTCGAAAGCTTTTTTCCAACCTAGTGAAGCTTGGTAATTTTCGAATTCACCTTTTTCTACAGTGCTGTCTGCAGGGCTATAAGCGCTATCGTATTTTGCTTCGCCTTCTGAGTATTGTGCTTGCGCTAAAAACTCACCTAACTGCTCATTTTGATAACCTAGATTAAAGCCAAGGTTTTTGTTCTCGTAGCCGTCTTCATCTGGGGCTAAGCCTTGCAGAACATCAAATCCATCTGTTTTTTCATAACCAGCATTAACTGCAACATCAACACCCGCAAACTGGCCACCTGTCGCTACTTGGTACTCTTGGTAAGAGTCTGAGCCAAAAGTAACATCTAAGGTCGTATTTTGTGCTTTACGCGTAATGATATTAATCACACCAGCTAGCGCATCAGAACCATATACAGCAGCACGTGAGCCTTTAATTACTTCAACACGCTCAATACTGTTTAAAGGAATATTGCTAATACTTTTATAGCCAAGTGTTGCAGAGCCGGTGCGTACACCATCAATTAAAATAAGTGTATGACGAGAACTTGCACCACGTAATGACACACCTGAGCTTTGCCCAAAACCACCATTGGCATTAATTTGAAAGCCTGCTTGGGTGGCCAGTAAGCTTGGTAAGTCACGAACATAGCTTGCTTCAATATCAGCACGGTCAATGACAGTAACGCTGGCTAATACATCATTAATTGATTGTTCGAATTTATTGGCAGTAACTGTGATATGCTCGATTGATTGCTCGTCAGCAGATACAGAAAAAGACAACGCAGCAGCAACCGCTACGCCTAACGCAGATTTATTTAGCATGATATCCCCTAGCCTGTGCCCACCGCACACGCGAATAGTAAGTTACTTCAAGGCCGGTCTCCGGACTCTGTACATGCATGGCATATACATTACCGTTGCGGGGGCAGTGTTGGCATTGTTTTCTCCCTGAAAACGCACCGACTTCCCGATTATCTTGCGACTATTTCACCCTTTGAAATAAAACGTATCTGAAGATACAGCAAGCACCTCGAAAATAGGCCGTTATTGTGATGATTTTGGGGAAGAAAGTCAATGGACGGCTATACTGCTAAAATAAAGTTTTAAGCTTTAAGCTGTAAGCCGAAAGTAAAAAAGCCAATCAGCGAGGCTGATTGGCTTTTATAAAACAATGATTACCAGAAATACTCATGAGGTTTCGAGTTTCCTAACGGAAAAACAATTCCTTCTGGGTCAGCACCATTCAGCACAAGCTTACAAAGAGTTTTATTTAAACGTCTTCTTGGCTTGGTCATCGTCATTTTCACCCACCAGCTTGGTGTTTGTTGGTAAAAATAAGTACTGTGTGGGCCTGTATATTTTCTGTTTATTTTACCGTGTTTATTACGATCTATTGCTTTGTTTTTTACTGACATAAATATCCTCTAGCTGAAAATAGCTAGAAGATATCTTTTTCTCTGTAACCTAATATTTGTCTCAAAATACGCTCCTTGTAAAGTTCAGAAACTTGTAGGCTTATAGCTTAAAACTTACAGCTTAAAGCTAAAAACATAGAGTATTAATCGCGGAAGTTTTTGAACTGGAATGGTTGACCTAAATCAGCAGTACGAACAACTTGCATTGCTTCTTGTAAATCATCACGCTTTTTACCAGTTACACGTAATTCTTCACCTTGAATAGCAGCTTGTACTTTGATCTTTGAGTCTTTGATTAACTTAACGATTTTCTTCGCTACGTCTTTTTCAATACCTTGCTTAAGAGCAACGTCACGCATTACGTATTTACCGCTACGCGACTCATCTTTAAGCTCAAGGCTAGATACATCTAAACCACGCTTTGAAATTTTCGCAGCAAGAATATCAAAAAGCTGCATAACTTGTTGTGGTGCTTCTGCTTTTAACTTAATTACTTTGTCACTTAGTTCGATTGATGCATCAACACCACGAAAATCAAAACGCGTCTCTAGTTCACGCTTTGCATTATCTACTGCATTCTGCGCTTCGTTCATTTCTACTTCAGAAACAATATCAAATGAAGGCATGGGGTTCTCCTAACATAGTCTTTTTTAAATTCATTTATGGTTGGCAATTATAACGCTTATTTATAGATTCTTTCTATTTTTATCCAACTTGTTCAGGTGCGATGCAAAAATTGTTTGATATACTGGCCATTCAATTTCGGCATTTTTAGGGTTTATTGTGACAAGGCGTGTTTACCAAGTTATCTTTTTAGCCAGCATTATTGGCTTTACAATTTTATTTGCCAAAGAAATTAAAGGGGTGAGCAACCTCTTTCCACACGTTGATAAAGTGGCGCATTTTGGTATTTTCTTTGTACTGGCCATGGTGATGGATAAAGCCTTTAAATTGCCACTTATGGTGCAAATTTTACTGTTAGCCGGATATGGTGCAGCCATAGAGTTTATGCAAGATATGCTGCCTTACCGTCAAGCTTCGGTTGGGGATTTTGTCGCTGACTTTATTGGTGCTGTAAGTTACTTTATCATTAAACTTGGTTTTCATTTAGGTAGTAAGCAACGTAATGGCTAACATTTTAATTGTTGGCGACGGTGCGATTGGCTTATTGTTTAGCCATTTTTTATCTGCGCAACATGACATTACATTACTGACCCGTAAGCCGACCCTGACCACGCGTTTTTATCAAGCGAGTAATGGTAAATCACACCCTATCAAAGCCCGTATCATTAATCACAAAGAGCTAAGTCAATCAGCCCCCTTTGACTTGGTGTTAATAACAGTAAAAGCATTTCAGGTGCAAACTGCCTTTGGACAAGTAAAACCTTACCTCAGTAAAGCATGCCAAATCGTTCTTTCTCACAACGGCATGGGGAATGTCGATGAGCTCAATGCCCAGCTTTTAAACACGCAAGGGTTAGCGTTTTTAACAACGCGTTTAGCTGGTTTTAAAACAGCGCCTTATAGTGTGAGCCATACAGGTAATGGCGAAAGCGTGTTAGGTGCATGTAATACAGCTGCAAGCGAAAACCTCGGTGAACTTAAGCAGCAGTTTAGTTACTTACCACACTTTTCAGTGAGCGATGATATTCACTCATTGCGATGGCAAAAACTGTTAGTGAATATTGCTATTAACCCGTTAACAGCGATTCATAACGTAAAAAATGGCCAGCTACGTGCACCGCAATTTAGCACGCGCATAATCAATTTACTTAGTGAAGCGTGCCTGGTAGCTAATAAACAAGGGGTTAAAGTAAAACTCAGCGAGGCGCTGGATCAAGCCTATTCTGTGATGACAGCCACCGCTGAAAACTTTTCTTCTATGCAGCAAGACATCAGCCATAATCGAGAATCAGAAATTGATGCAATTTGTGGTTATGTGTGCGAGCAAGGCGCTAAGTTAGGGGTAAAAACTCCCTATAATCAGGCCATGCTGAGCATGGTAAAAATAAAAAGTTAATTAGCTGCTAGTTACTAGGGGAAAGGAGAAAGAGTAAAGTTACTTGCTTCTCGTTTCTCGTAATTATTTCAGGCATTAAAAAAGCGCGAACATGTCGCGCTTTTATTACCATCCCTTACGGACGATACACTTTTACGTTGCTAAAACCTTCTTCGTGCAAGATCAGCGCTTGTAGCTGGCTCATCACACCTTTAGCACAATATAAGTAATATTCTTTATCTTTTGGTAAGTCACCAAATTTAGTCGCTAAGCGGAAGAAAGGTAAATGCACAACTTCAATACCTTCAAGCTCTAGTGGGTTTGCATCTTCTTCTTCAGGTGAGCGAATATCAACAACAACCGCTCCTTTAGGTAAATCAGATACAGACTCAGCTTCTTTAACTTCTTCTTTTGCTTCGGTGTCAATATCGCGAATATCCATCACACGCGCATTTTCAACAACTGTATTTAGCACGTCGAAGTCAAACTTAGCTTCTTCGGCAAGAATGGTTTTGATTTTAGCTTTAACCGTTGGCTTTTTAGAAATTACGCCACAGTATTCAGGCATGCTTTCTGCCATTTCAGCCGTGCCGATTTGACGCGCAATATTGATTATATCTTGCTTGTCGTGTTGGATTAACGGGCGAATGATTAAAGTTTCTGTCACACGGTCAATCACACTCAAATTAGCCAATGTTTGGCTTGATACCTGACCAATACTTTCGCCTGTTACCAGTGCTTGTACACCTAGTTTTTCTGCAACTTGGCTACCGGCACGCATCATCATACGCTTAAGCACAACACCCATTTGACTGTTTTCAACGTTCTCTAAGATTTCTGCTACAACAGGTTCAAAATCAACAGTAACAAACTTCACTTTATGAGTAGAGCTGAACTGTTTCCAGATATAATAACTCGCCTGCTTAACACCGATTTCGTGCGCAGCACCACCTAAGTTAAAGAACAAGAAGTGAGTACGTGCACCTTTACGGATCATTTGATAGCTTGCAACACCAGAGTCAAAACCGCCCGACATAAGCGATAGTACATCTTCTTGTGTTGGCAACGGGAAGCCCGCCATACCTAAGTGAGTTTGAGTAACAATGTATGCTTTATCATCACGTACTTCTAAGCGAACAGTCACTTCAGGGTGAGATAATTTAACGCGCGCACCTTCAACATGCTGGTTTAAACCACCACCTACGTAGCGCTCTACATCGCTCGATGTGAAATCATGCTTACCAGAACGTTTACAACGCACACAGAATGTTTTGCCCGCAATCGTGTGGCCGATTAGTTCAAGTGCTTTTTGGTAAATATCGTCGATTGAATCGAAGTCTGTTTCTGTTACTTCAATAAACTGTACGATACCTGGAATGCGTTTTAAGCCATCGATAATATCTAAGCGAACTTGCTCAGATTCTAGCAAGCTAACAACAGAGATATTGTCCCAGTTGTTTCTTACCTGAACTTTTTCGTCAACACGACGCAAAACGATCTTAATGTTATTTTCTAATAACTTGGTAAAACGCTTACGAACAGATTTACTCTTGATCGCGATTTCAGGGTGTAATTTGACGATAAATTTAAGCATAGTTCACTCTTAGACTGTGGATTTCACACGCCCTAAGGTATAGCAACCTCAAGGGCGCGCGATTATAACAAAAATTATAGCGTCTAGGAAATAAACTGCTTTGCGGGATTATTGTTCGCTTTGCTCTGTTTCAGCAAGAGCTAAATACTTAGCTCTTAATTGGTTAACTTGCTCTAGGTGTTGCTCGGTGCAATGAGCTTTTAATAGCAGTAATACTTTTAAAATACCGTTATAAATATCAGCTCTGGCAAGTTCACCACTTAAGCGACGAGCTTTGATGTAAGGCGTCCAAAAGCTCACGGTCATTTTAAGCATATGCGCAAGTTCTGTAACATCTTCGTCTTCAATGCAAATAACACCACCTTCACGTAATGCAAACAGCACATCTTTGACTTGCTCTAAAAGCTCAGCTTGAAACGCAATATAGCCTTTTTTCAGCTCTTCATCACGAGATAAAATATCGCCTAAGTTGTCGTAGAAAAACTGAAAACGCCACATTAATTCAAACAGTGAATCTAGATAACCGGCTAGATTCTCTAGCGCATCATCATCAGGCGTCAAAGGCTTAAAGTGTGTGTGTAAGTGGTCGCTATACAAAGCAAATATATGGCGAATAATATCTTCTTTATTTTTAAAGTGATAATACAAGTTACCTGGGCTTATCCCCATATGCGAAGCGATATGATTGGTTGTTATGGCACGCTCACCGTGGCGATTAAATAACTCGATGCTGGTGTGTATGATCTTGTCCTTTGTGCTCATAGCATAATTACTCTGTTTTTATGATTATTACGTTCCCCAGCCGAGCAGTATAAACAAATGCGCGGCAATTAAATACTACCTTGAAAAATATTAACCTCAATCGGTTTAGTACCTTATATAGGTGAAGGTTCCTAATCCGATACGCGTATTTTCTAAGCTGCATAGTCGAGAAAACACTGTTAATATAGCAGGCAAATTTATAAATCGCTGATAGTTATGAACGTTACTGCAATCTATCCGGGCACTTTCGACCCACTTACAAATGGCCATACAGACTTAATTCATCGCGCGGCAAAAATGTTCGATAAAGTAATTGTTGCCATTGCGCATAACCCAAGTAAACAACCCTGCTTTACCCTTGATGAGCGCGTTGAGCTTGCTAATAAAATTTTGGCGCATCTTGATAACGTGAATGTAATTGGTTTTTCAGGCTTATTAGCTGATTTAGCTCGCGACCATAATGCCGAAGTGCTTATTCGTGGTATTCGTGCGGTGTCTGACTTCGACTATGAATTTCAGTTAGCGAATATGAATCGTCGCCTGAACCCAGATCTAGAAAGTGTATTTTTAACACCGGCAGAAAAAAATTCATTTATTTCATCGACTCTCGTCAAAGAAGTCGCACGTCACAATGGCGATGTGAGCGAGTTTGTTGACCCTATTGTAGCCAAAGCCTTACAGGATAAAATTCACGGATGAAATTAAAAAAGTTCATTAGCTTAACTGCATTACTAATGATCTCTGCACCAAGTGCTGCTGGGCCATGGATAGAAAGTGACGACCCTTTACTTCGCGCTTCAATCGAAATGCTATTTAACCAAGGCATTATTAAACAGCCTATTAATAGCTACCCATTAATGTGGCAAGGTATCGCACGCGACCTAGACGTTGCCAATACCAGCCAACTAGATGAACGAAGCTTATTTGCCTACCAGCATGTTAAGCATGCCCTTGATAATGCTAAACAAAAAAGCAGCTCAGGTATTCGCCTAAACTACAACAGCGAACCTCTCGCTCAGCAAGGGTTTGGTAAACGCCACCAGCAAGAAAGCGGTGTAAATAGTTATGGTTCAATCACAGGAAAGCGTGTTAGCGCTAAAGTCAGTGTAAATTATGCCGATGACGCCCTTGGTAAGCAGCATGTTACTTACCAAGATAGCTATTTAGCCGTACTCCTGGGTAATTGGTCACTTAGTGCGGAGCAAGTAAGCCATTGGTGGGGGCCAAGTAACGATAACGCCCTACTACTATCAAATAATGCGGCGCCCATGAAAGGCGTGCGCTTTACCAGGGCGAATACACAATATGTAGGCCCAAGTTGGTTATCATTTATCGGTAACTGGCAGTTAACAGGTATCTACGCCAAACAAAAGCCATATTTAAATAACTCAGATGACGGTGACTTTTGGGCGCTCCGATTTGCAAGCACCCCATTAACAGGCCTTGAAATAGCAATTAACAGTGCAGGCTCTGATTATTTGACTAACCTAGAAATTGATCCTGTTACACTCGAAAGCAATGAATCAACACATCGTTTAACTAGTTTAGATGTTAAGTACTCAACCACTTTAGCGGCTCAACCTATTGCTTTTTATGCTGAGGTAATGGGTCGAAATGAAAGTGGCTTAGCACCGAGCGAGCCATTTTATACGCTGGGTGTTGAAAGCTATTTTGGCTCGAAAGAGAGCCTATTAAAAAGCTATTTTGAATACTCAAATACAGAGCAAACTTGTGAGCAAATTAGCGATTGCGTATATGGCTCTGGTAGCTATACACAACGCTCGCGCTTAATTGGTAGCTCAACACCCCTACAAAGTAAATCGGCTACCCTTGGCACCTATTACCACACTCTAAATGGTTATGGTGGCCATGCTAAGCTTCGTTGGATTGAAAGCGAAACCACACACGCTGAGCTCGCATCAGATATGAGTCAGCTGCAGTTAGAACTCGGTTATCAGCAATCTGTGTTTAACGGCCTGTGGAAAGTGACAGGGCTTATTTCAAAGGATGAAATTGGTGATGAGTCAGAAACAAACACTGCCCTTAGAACCAGTTGGGAATATCGCTTTTAACTAATTGAGGTCAAGCAGGTTCAGCTTGGCCTCGAATTCGCCTATAAAGCTTCACAAGCCCTAAAAAGTCTTTATTACTGAAAAGTGCGATGAGCATCATGATATCCATCAGGTTCACAGTGATACTGTAGACATCCCAAAACCACCAGCTTCCTGTATAGGCGTAGTTAATATCGATATACATGCCTAAAAACAGTGATGAGTTAACTATAAGCCCTGTGTATATATAAAGTTTTGCCGGAACCTGATCAAGATTTCGCTTCCGTGCAATAAACCACACAATGAGTAGTATTGTTAAATCAGATAGCGCCCAAATTACATAAGCAAAGCTTGAGTCTAACATATCATAGCCAAGCGCCACGTTAAGTAATGGGTCGCTCATCATATATGAGATAAACAGTGCAAGTGAAATCCACATCACTGTTTTGTCACCATTTGGCGCTGATGATTTCTTTACCATGTTATAAAGAAACGACATCAAGAAACCCCACATGATAAATGCTGCGAGGTACACTCCAAAATTGTCTTGGATTAGTTTAAGCATTTATCGCTTTCTCAATGCTTTGTTTACTTCTAAAAAAATTAACTAATGCTACTAACTTGAAAAAGTCTTTATTCGTTAGCAAGGCAATTAACATCGATATATCCATTATATTAACAGTGACTGTATATACATCCCAAAGCCACCATCTTTCTTCATTCCCGTAGACACTAACATCTAGATATAAGCCAAAAAACAAGCTGCTATTCGTTAGCAAGCCAATAATCACATACAACTTGGCTGGGAATTTTTCTATCGAGCTATTTCGACTAATAAGCAGAATAATACCCAAACATGTCAAATCAAGAATGCACCAAATAATAAAAATAGAAGCATATCTCAACGACTCTATTTCAAAAGCCATAGATACTAATGGGTCGGTCAGTAAGTAAGAGAGAAAAATCGATAAAGAGATCCACATCAAAGTTTTATCTTTACTTACAATTGAGGAGCGACTAACCATATTGAATAAAAAGGTCATCAAAAAGCCCCACATAATTAATGTGGCTAGATATGTGCCCAGTGTTTGCTGAATAGTTATTATTAAATTACTAATATTCATAATTAGATTAGGACCACAATTAGCAAATAAATGAATGGTAATGAATAGTTAAAACGTGGAGTTTTTATGGATTGCTTTCTGCTATCTAGTAGCCAAGATTGCTTTTTCTATGCTTTTTAAACAAGTAGTTCTTAACTTTACTAACAAATAAAAAGTCTTTATTTGTTATTAAGGCAACAATCATTAGAAAATCAACAACGTTGACACCAATTGAGTAAAAGGTCCAGAACCACCAAACCTCTCGATTCCATAGTACAATTAAATCAATATGAATGAGTGCGTATAGAACACTATTAATTATTAATCCAGCGTATATATACTTAGCTGCAGTAGAAGTTTTAGACAAAAAGCGGTGTGAAATAAGAATAAAGATAAGTGTTACAAGATCATATACGAACCATTCTATATATAGGTTTGTATTGGAGCTTTCTAGTTCAATGAAATGGTTGCTACTAAAATACGAAACAGCCATGAAGAAAGAAGTGATTACCAAAGACTTATCTTGATTAAGCTCACTTACATAAAAAAACAAATTAAGTAAGAACGCCATCAGCATTCCTAAAACTATAATCGTGTCGAAATGTAAACCGAGCGAGCTTAAATCAAAATACATCTAACTTATTTTTTCCAAAAATTATGTCTCTTTTTTATCTGGGAAAACTAGACCACCGCCACCGCGTTGGATTTCAGCACCACCAGATAAAGCCAAGGCTTCACTTGATAAAGTTACTGTATCAGATTGCAGGGTTTTATTACTAGTAGTTTGTTCCAAAGCAGGCTTTGTTTGTTGCATTTGGCTGTAAGCTTGCATTTGCAATTGGCTATTGTTTGAAACTTGCATAAGTTAATTCCTTTAAGTTAATTGTTTTTTCAGTACAGCTTACAATAGCTTGCAAGCTGAGTTAAGCGCTCTCATTTTTTTGACGCTTTTTTATACTTCATCGCGACGTTGCCACCGCGCGGATAATAATAGCAATTAACGATCCAACTTTTATAAATTTTGATCTTTTTGATCATAAAAGTCAGCAAATCTAAATTTCAGGCATAAAAAAACGCACAGGGGTAACCGTGCGTTTTTCTCATCCAGGGAATTTAAGCCACGTGTTTACACGGGATCACCGCGCTATTACTTGGCTTTAAAATATATTCCATTGCCACTTCATCGCAGTTCTCTTTGCGAAGGCAAAGCTCACAATCTTTGATCACTTTTTCTGGCAAACTGCCTTTGCTACAAAAGCTGAAACCTTGGCTTGCAAAAAACTCTGGCACTCTTGTCAGGACAATTACCCGACTAAGCGCCAAGCTTTTGGCTTTTTTTAGCAAATGTTCAACAAGTTGACGCCCCTGCCCGGCAATTCGTGATTCGGGGTCCACCCCGAGCGATCGAATTTCAGCAAGACCAGTGTCGTAAATATACAGCGAGGCACAGCCTGCAACTTGGTTTTCAACTTCTGTAACAGCAAACTCATTAATTGAGTGAATCATGTCGCTTTTAGCTCGTGGTAGGTTTTCACCTACCGTAGCCCAATGCTGAATAAGCTTAGCGATGGACTCAACATCATTTAAGGTTGCATCACGTACCGCTATTTGCTGTTTTTTTTTGCGTATTTGATGGCACTTGTTACTTGCTCAACAGAGGTGCCACCCTGCGCTTGTCTTGCTTTAATACAGGCATCTATTTCTAATACAGGATATACATCTGATTCGAAAATGCTATGCACTGACTTAAATTGCTCTAAACTTAAATCTTCTAAGTTATTCCCTTGTGCAATAGCCATTTGCACAAGCGTACCAACAATATGGTGACCCTCTCTAAATGGAATACCTTTAGCCACTAAATAGTCAGCAAGTTCAGTCGCATTAGAGTGACCACCTTTTGCAGCTGCTAATGTTTTATCTGCATTAACTTTAATACCTTTGATACACGCTTGCGCCATATGAATACATGCCAGCCAAGTTGGCATCGCATCAAATAAGCCCTCTTTGTCCTCTTGCATATCTTTATTGTAAGCAAGTGGTAGGGCTTTTAGTGTCATCATCATGGCACTGAATGCGCCAAAAACACGGCCTGTTTTACCACGGATTAATTCAAGTGCATCTGGGTTTTTCTTTTGCGGCATTAGTGAAGAGCCTGATGTTACCCCATCAGAAAGCTCAATAAAGCCCGCTTCACCCGAGTTATAGAAAATTAAATCTTCAGCCATGCGTGATAAGTGGATCATCGAAATCGATGCACAGCTTAATAGCTCAACTACAAAATCACGGTCAGATACGGCATCAAGGCTATTACGTGTGGCACCGGTAAAACCTAACCCTTCGGCAAGAGTTTGCCTATCAATTGGGTACGCAGTTCCGGCTAATGCACCGCTACCAAGTGGGCAATAATTCATACGGTTTTTCGCATCGCTTAAACGGCTTTCATCACGTTCAAGCATTTCAACATAGGCCATACACCAATGACTAAATAACACAGGTTGTGCGCGCTGTAAGTGTGTGTAACCCGGTAAAATAGTGCCAAGCTCACGCTCAGCTAAGGCAATAAATTCACCTTTAAGCTCTGCGATTGCTTCAAGAATATGCTCAGCTGTATCACGACACCACAAGCGGAAATCTGTTGCAACTTGGTCATTACGACTACGACCAGTGTGTAACTTTTTAGCAAGGTCACCCACTTTATCAATCAGTGCTGATTCAACATAAGAATGAATATCTTCATGCCCAGCTACAGCCACTGCTTGTGGGTTCGCTTTAACCTCATCTAACAGCTTATTAAGTGCTGCAACTAGGTCATCGTATTCTTGCTGGTTTAAAACGTTTACTTGTTTTAACGCTCCAGCCCAAGCAACTGAACCAATAATGTCTTGCTCTGCAAGTTGATAATCAAAAGGAAGTGAATCGTTGAATTGTTTAAACGCTTCATCTGGACCCGTAGAAAAACGTCCGCCCCATAGTGCCATTGAACTGTCTCCAAATTCGGCTATTGCCCTGCAATGCAGGGCAATAATTAAATTACTTTTTCGTTAGTGCTGAGATTCTGCTAGATAGCGAGAATAAACGAATGAAGCCTTCTGCATGTGATTGGTCATATACATCATCTTCGCCGAAGGTTGCGAAATCTTCGCTGTATAAGCTATTCGGTGATTTTTTCTGTACCGCAGTGACTTGGCCTTTATAAAGCTTAAGCACTACTTCACCCGTTGCTAACTTAGACAGTGATTCAGCACCTGCAAGAATCGAGTCTTTTAATGGCGTAAACCAACGACCGTCATAGACTAAGTGAGAGAACTCGCCACCAAGTACTTCTTTCCATTTACGGCTTGATTTATCTAGTACAAGCTCGTCAATCGCTTGAAGAGCAGCCATGATCACAGTGCCCCCTGGTGTTTCATAACAGCCACGCGACTTCATACCCACTAAGCGGTTTTCTACGATATCAACACGACCAACACCATGCGGCGCAGCAATGTCATTTAATTTAACTAAGCAGTCATATGGTTTAAGCGATTCACCATTAACAGCAACCACTTCACCTTCAACAACGTTTAATGTTACATATTCTGCTTCATTGGGTGCTTGCTCTGGCGAGTTAGTCCAAGTCCATACTTGATCACTTGGTTGGCACCATGGATCTTCAAGCTCACCACCTTCGTGAGAAATATGCCAAGCATTCGCATCACGGCTATAAATTTTTGTTGCTGATGCAGAACACGGAATATTACGCTCAGCTAAGTAATCAAGTAATGACTCACGGCTTGATAAATCCCACTCACGCCACGGTGCAATCACTTTTAGATCTGGTGCAAGGGCTGCGAAACATGACTCAAAACGTACTTGGTCGTTACCTTTACCAGTACAACCATGTGAAAGCGCATCAGCACCTACTTTACGGGCAATTTCAACCTGCGCTTTAGCAATGATTGGACGCGCCATAGATGTACCTAGTAAATAAGTGCCTTCGTAAATAGAACCTGTTTTTAAAGTTGGGTAAATATAGTCACTGACCATTTCGTCTTTTAAGTCAACGATATGACATTCCGACGCACCTGAAGCAATCGCTTTTTCTTCAACGCCTTCAAGCTCTTCTGCGCCTTGGCCAACATCAGCAACAAACGCGATTACTTCACAGCCGTAGTTTTCTTTTAACCATGGCACGATTGCCGATGTATCAAGACCACCAGAATAGGCTAATACGACTTTTTTAATTGAACTCATTGGTGTTCCTTAAACAAAATTTGGATTTAATAATGTGACAAGTAGAGCATTTTGCGCATGCATACGATTCTCTGCTTGTTGAATAATTTTTGATGCTGGGCCATCCATTACCTCAGAGGTAATTTCAAACTCACGATGCGCAGGCTGACAATGCAGTACCGTTTGCGCACCCGTTTTCTCTAGTAGGGCTTGGTTAAGCTGATATGGCATATATTTAGCTTTAACCTGCTCAAGCGGTGTTTTATCACCCATTGAAACCCAGGTATCAGCATAGACTGCATTTGCGCCAACTGCCGCCTCAATTCTGTCACTCACCATGACAGAGGCACCATTCATTGCTGCAATTTGCTCTGCTTGCTTAAGAATTTGCGAATCTGGTGAGCTACCTTTAGGACAAACTGCAACAAAATCAGTGCCTAAAGTAGCGGCTAATAACATTAGAGAGTGTGTGACGTTGTTACCTTCACCTAAGTAAGCAAGCTTTAGTTTGCTAACATCGCCATGCACTTCTTGCAGCGTTAAAAAGTCAGCAAGCGCTTGGCACGGGTGATATAAGTCACATAAGCTATTAACAACAGGCACCGATGAATATTCAGCAAGCGTGGTCAGTGTTTTGTGCGCATTCACGCGAGCAACAATGCCATCAGCCCAAGTTGAGATATTAAGAGCGAAGTCTTTAACCGATTCACGAGCGCCCATGGCACCATTTTGTGAATCTAAATAAACTGCGTGACCACCCAGTTTATTAATACCAATATCAAATGATAAACGAGTACGTAAACTTGGCTTTTCAAACAATGTAACCACTGATTTGCCCGCTAATGCTTGGCTGAAGTCTGTTGGGTTTGCTTTAATTTTTTGCGCTAAGTTTAGTAATTTAAGTGCGCCCTTTTGGTCTAATTCAAGACCATTTAAGAAATTCTTTAACATGAAATACCTATGGTGTAATTTTCGTTCCTACATGTTCGCCTTTTAATAAAGCGACTAAGTTCTCTGGCTTCAGCCAGCTTGAGATATACACACCACGTCGTAAATGTTGGGCAGCAAGAAGGCTGGTCTTTACTTTGACCTCCATCCCGCCCTGAATGACTCCTTCAAGGATAAGTGTTTCGATTTGCTGCGTATTAAGTTGATGTAGAGGCTGCTTATTGGCATCAAGCACAGCTTCTACGTCTGTCATAAAAATAAGTTCTGCATTAAGCTCTTTAGCGATAGCCGCTGCGGCTTCATCTGCATTGACGTTGTACCATTGGCCATCTTCCCCAAAACCAATAGAGCTCACTAGGGGTAAACGACCTTGTTCAAGCATGCTAGGTAGCACGCTGTCACAACTACCCGAACACTGACCTACTTGCGCCAATACTTTAAGTTTTTCAGATACCAGTACACCCGCTTCATAAAGGCTTAAACCCACAGGTTTATGGCCAGCGCTGATTGCTTGACTCATCAATTGTTTATTGGCACAACCTGCAAGAGCACCAACAATATAAGGCATTTGCTCATTTGGGCTGATACGTAAACCTTGATGTTTTGCAGTTACAAAGCCGGCGTCTTTAAGCCAAGCATCCACCAAGGCACCACCACCATGAACAATGACAAAGTTATCTTGTTGCTCAGAAGCTAAAACATCAAAAAGCGCTTTTGCGGCATCTGCGCTATTTAATACAGCACCACCGACTTTAATGATCCAAGTTTTCATTACAGCGCTCCTACTAAACCAGTGTGGTGAGGTTCACCCATGGCTAAATTAATGCACTGTAATGCTTGCCCAGCTGCACCTTTTAGGAGGTTATCAATCGCTGACATAACGATGAGTTGCTCACCTTTTTGTTGCCATGCAATATCAACAAATGGTTGTTTAGCTACGCCTTTAATGCTTGGAATTTTATTGCCAAGTAAACGAATTAACGGCTCGTTTGCTAATACTTGATAAGCCGCATTCACTTGCTCTGCAGTTACGCCTGGTTTTAATTGCACATAAATAGTTTCTAAAATTCCACGGGGGAAGTTACCCAAATGTGGCGTGAATAGCACAGAGTGACCAAGGTGCTGCTCAATCTCAGGTGTGTGTCTGTGGTTAAACAAGCCATAAGGAGCAAGTGACACTTCGCAAAAGTGGGTATTAACACTGGCTTTTCTACCAGCGCCTGTAACACCTGACACCGCATTAACAATAATGGCTTGATCAGCTAATAAACCCGCTTCTTTAAGTGGTTTTAAAGAATTAAGTGCTGCTGTTGGGTAACAACCCGCTACAGCAACAAGGTTTGCTTTACTAATCGCATCGCTATTCCATTCAGCTAAACCATATGCTGCTTGCTCTAAAAGCTCAGTGTGTTCATGTGCGAAACCGTAATAAGTTAGGTAATCCTCATTCCCAGCTAAACGGAAACCACCAGATAGGTCGAATACTTTTTTACCCATGGCTAAAAATTGGGGGGCAAGATCAACACTGACCTTGTGATCTGTACACAGGCATACATAGTCAGCATTGCTTTCGATATATTTATACGCTTCAGCAGTTAGAGGCTGTAGTGGATACTCTAACAATCCAAGGTGCTCAGGGTATAAATCGCTTAATAACTTACCTTTATCTAAACTCCCTTCAGACACATAACATGCTTGTAGGGTCAGTTTTGGATGCTTAGCAACTAAACTTGCTAGCTCTGCGCCGCTATAACCACTTGCGCCAATAATCACTACATTCATTGCTTACTTTTACCTATTAAATCTATTTATCGATACGCCTAAAATTACTCGCTCAATTGCGAATAAAAACACTGTCTAAAGTAATGAAATCAGGTTATCGTCGTTTCGTGTTCATCGTACAGCTTTACTAATATTTATGCTTAAAAAGTGAATTGATATTCATCATAAATACTTTTATATTGTTATGCAATTAGATTGAATAATTATTTTTGGATTTTTTTATGTCGCTACCCTCTTTTATATCTATGTATCAGCAGCTAATTGCTGCCCCTTCAATTAGTGCGATTGAAGATTCTTTGTGCATGAGCAATAAAGGGGTTATTACCTTGCTCGCAAACTGGTGCGAAAGCCTTGGTTTTACATGTGAAATCACAGAGCTTGAAAACGGTAAAGGCCGTTACAACTTATTAGCGAAACGTGGTGAAGGAGATGGCGGTTTAATGCTTGCAGGTCATACTGATACTGTGCCATTTGATGATAGCCGCTGGAACTACGATCCGTTCAAACTTAGTGAGCATGACAATAAACTTTATGGTTTAGGTAGTATTGATATGAAGGGCTTTTTTGCCTTTGTATTGCAAGCAATTAGTGAGCTCGATGAAACTAAACAAACAGAGCCACTATTAATTCTAGCCACAGCCGATGAAGAAACCACAATGGCGGGAGCACAACAAATTTGTCGCCATCCAGACTTAAAACCAGCGCGCTGTATTATTGGTGAGCCAACTGATATGACACCAGTATTTACTCATAAAGGCCATATGAGTACAGCGATCCGAGTAATTGGTCGCTCAGGCCATAGCTCTGATCCTGAACGTGGTTTAAACGCCATCGAAGTCATGCATAAAATGATTACAAAATTGTTAATCATCAAAGAAGAATTAAAGAATAAATATTCAGTTGAGCACTTTGAAATCCCGTACCCTACTTTGAACCTCGGCCATATCCATGGTGGCGATAATGCCAACCGCATTTGTGGTTGCTGTGAAATGCACATTGATATGCGGCCTTTACCTGGTTTAAGTGTGCAAGAACTACAAGCGATTTTGCTAACAGCCGCAGAAGAGATTAATGCCCAATACCCAAATGCAGTGAGCGTTATCGACATGCATGAACCTATCCCAGCATTTAGTGGTAGCACTGATACAGCACTAGTAAAGCTGGCCGAAAAAGTCTCAGGTCAACCTGCTGTCGCTGTAAACTATTGTACAGAAGCTCCTTTTATTCAACAGCTTGGCTGTGAAACCATAGTCATGGGGCCCGGCTCAATTAACCAAGCCCACCAGCCAGATGAGTTTTTGGCAATGGAAAAAATAAAACCTTCGCAAGCGATTATCAGTAACATGATCAAAGCAAGCTGCTTTAGTGAATATACCCAAACCACCTCAAGATGCGAGTTTCAGTTGGAATAAAAAGCGATTTAGGCAAGGCATTGATTGCAAATAATAGTGGTTCTATTGTTAAAATCAATAACGCAGTATAAATCGCTTTTAAACCAACCCTCTGGGCGTTTCACAGGCACTTACTCTCATCGTTGTTACTTCTTAAAAGGGACTACCATTCTTGCAAAGTAACGCCTTGATATTAAGCACCTGTGAAACGCTGAATTCTGCATCTTGAGGTGGCTTGGGTATAATAAAAAGGGAGCATCACGCTCCCTTTTCTAATCCATATACTTACTCAAGTACTTTTTAAATACCGGATCAGTTTTCGCTAGTTCTTTTTGCTCCGCTAAAATATCTTTTAGAATTGCTTTAGAGGTTAACGGGTTGGCTAATACAACGCGAAATACCACGGTGGGCTGATGGTCATATTTTGCAGGAGTTAAACGAGTACGCGATACAAAAGAACGACCCGCTTCACGCTGACGTTTTTGCATGCTTGCAGTAAAGCGATTCAACGAAGCGTAAATATCTAATTTCGTTTCTTCGTCAGCATCTTTAAGCTTCGCTTGGATTTCTTTTGGTACGTAACGATAGGTTAATAAGCAAAGCTCAGGCTCTGAGATTAACTCAAAGTCTTCATCCTGCTTGATCATGTCGGCAAAAGTGCGGGCTTTCACGATACTGCGATCAATTAGCATCTCGTAGCCTTTACGGCCAATAACACGTAAGCAAGCATGCACTAACATTGCCATACCAGGGCGGCTGCCCTCAAGGGTATGACTGCCTAAATCTTTTGAGCCTTTACGAAGAATATATTCCGCATGATGCTCAATAGCATCCGTCGCAGCAGGGTCTTTAAATAACACCAGACCAGCCCCCATTGGTACATACATTTGTTTGTGTGCATCAATGGTTATTGAATCAGCGCGTTCGATACCGCTCAATAGGTGGCGGTAATTTGAAGATAATAAGGTTGAACCACCCCATGCAGCATCGACATGAAAATGACAGCCAAGTTCTTCGCTCAAATCAGCCATTTCATTTAGTGGATCTATGCTGCCTGTTTCAGTCGTCCCAGCAACACCCACGAGTGCCATTACCTTAATGCCAGAGGCTTCAAGCTCATGAGCCTTTTTACGCATCGCATCAACATCGACTTTATTATTTTCGCCGGTTGCAATTGCGACAATGTTATCGCGACCAATACCCAGTAAATCAACGGTTTTGCCTAATGAGTAATGGCCTCGCTCAGAAACAAGCACAGCTAAGCCTTTATAACCATAATGCAGCATTCCAGCGATTAAACCCTGTGCAGCAATACCTTTATAGTCACCATCCGCTTTTAATAAACGGTTGCGGGCAATCCATAGTGCAGTAATGTTAGCAACAGTGCCACCTGAACAAAATGCGCCTAATGACGTTTTCGCGCTGTGCATCCATTTACTATAAAAGCTGTCGTCTTCACCATATGCAAGGTGATGCATCATGCCCAAAACTTGTCTTTCAAGAGGCGTAAATGCCTTTGAAGTTTCAATTTTTACTAGGTTTTGGTTAAGACCGACCATTAACTTAGACAGCGGTAACACAAAATGCGGTAATGCTGAGGTCATATGGCCAATAAAGCTCGGCGCAGCGGTATGAACAGAATGAGCAACTAACTGCTCCATTATGTCTTGAGCATAGTCAGATACAAAGGTCGGCTCTTCTGGAATAGTAGCCGTTTGAAAGTCTTTTTCAATTTCGTGCAAAGGCTTTTCGATAGCAGCTATGTTCTCATTTAAGAACCCAGCTAAGTTGCTAGAAATTTCAGATTCGATTTTACTTAATGTCGAGTCTGGTGCTTCTGGCACCGTAAAAATACGAATCAAGCTTTCTTTAGAGGCGACGGCACAACGCTTTTGATCCATCCTAATACCCATAATTAGCAGCTAAAAATGCACCCGATGATGGGACATCTAGGTAAGCACTTTTGCGGCACTGTTTCTACGAAATTGGCTAACTTTACTGGAATATCACGAAAATGTCTCGCATAAAGCAAAAAAGCGCTAATTTCGATGACAAAAAAGTGATCAGTTAATGAAATTTGCAGTCATTTTATACTATCAGACACGCTTTTTTTGAGTATAATCAAACGATAACTGCTAAGGGAACCTCTATGCCCAAAGGAATGCAAAAAACCAGCTGGCTGCTATATGGCTTCGCCGCATTTTTTATTAGCTTATTTGGCTATATCTATTACACCTATGAAACCACGCGTAGTGAGATCATGGAGAATATCGATACCAAACTGCTTAATGCTGCGGTCAGTGTCAAACATATCCTAGGTGATGACTATCACAATATAGTTAATGCGGGCTTACCAATCTCTTCGGCAATATATAAAGACAAAAGCCGAGCCCTATCTGAGTATGCAAAACAAATGCAGCTTGCCTATGTGTACGCAATGGTACTGCGCGACGGCAAAGTCTATTTTAGTGCCTCGAGTTACACGCAAAAAGATCAAAACAATGGCCGCGTAACACAGTTTCTAGATGCCTACCCCGAAGCGACAGAACTTAACAAAGAAGCCTTTTTTTCGACAGAGCCAGTATTTGAGGTATCAAAAGATCAATGGGGCTATTTTAAAAGCATCTTTGTGACTTTTGTCGATGATAATGGTCACACCTATATAACTGGTGCCGACATAACCATTAGTGACTTAAATCAGCAACTGCAGCACAGTGTGACCCGTGCAATGATCACAGGCTGTTTCTTTTTCTTTATTGCAGCGCTAATTGCTGGGCTGTATTTTTTACAACTAAAACGCTCCCTCTCAACAGATGCCCGCACCGGCTTTGCGAACCATGTCGCGCTGGAATACTACATAAAGAAAACCAC
The DNA here is from genome assembly GCF_023161845.1 of Pseudoalteromonas sp. 2CM39R. Classification (NCBI taxonomy): domain Bacteria; kingdom Pseudomonadati; phylum Pseudomonadota; class Gammaproteobacteria; order Alteromonadales; family Pseudoalteromonadaceae; genus Pseudoalteromonas; species Pseudoalteromonas sp. 2CM39R. The sequence goes on along the minus strand of NZ_JALNTM010000009.1, from coordinate 263,191 downwards.
CAAACACCGTATGGAGCTAGCAGTTATTGCCATTAATGAGTTAGAAGATATTAGCAGTTTTTATGGCACTGAAGTGAGCGACAAAGTAATGGCTAACTTGCTTAGCTATTTTCAATCAAGGATGCCTAGCGAAGGGTTTGTTTATCGATTAGCAACGAATAAAATTGCGCTATTACGAACGCATAGTGATGAGCGTAATATCGATGATGTTATTAATGCTTTTAACTATGCAATTCCTGCGTTGAAAGAACCTTATATCTACGTGAGCTTGTATGCAGGTATTGCTACAGGTAATAAATTAATGCTGATTGAAAATGCCCATGTTGCGCTGCAACAAGCAAAGCTTAATAATCAGCGTATCGTGCGTTATGAAAATGTGTTTAAGCAGGTTGAAGAGAAATTTAGAAGCAATGTTACGCTTGCCAAAGAAGTAAAAGAAGCCTTCGATAACAACCGTATCGTACCTTACTTTCAAGCAGTCTATAATAACCAAAGCAAACAGATTGACCATTATCAATGCCTAGCCAGAATGGCCAGTGCCACGGGTCGTATTCATGCGCCAGATTACTTTATGATGGTGCTAAAGCGCTCACGTATGGACGGTCTTTTAAGACGCACCATGTTTACTCGCTGCATTGAGCAGTTTAGAAAAACCAATGTGCGCTGGAGTATCAACATTACCGCACAAGATATTCTCGACCCAAGCTTAAGCGAGTTTTTAGAGTTACAACTTAGGCGCTATCCGCAGCCTCATAATATTATTTTTCAGTTTTATGAGCGTGATGCTATCGCTTACTTTAGTGAAGTAAAAACCTTTATTAATACCTTAAAAAATAAAGGTGCTCAGGTTATTATCAATGAATTCGGCGCGGGCTTTTCAAACTTACCCCACATTAGGAAGCTCGAAATTGATGGCTTAAAGCTAGATAAAGGGTTGGTGAGCCAAATTCATACCAATACAGATAACTATCTATTTATTGAAAACTTGGTGAAATATGCTCAGCAACTAAAGTTAGATGTAATTGCTGAGCAAGTTGATAACGAACAAATAGCTGACGCGCTTGCTCGAGCGGGTGTTACTTTAATGCAAGGGAGTCATTTTGCACCACCGACTCCCTATATTCATTAAAGGTTGATCACCAAACGGTGACTTTGTTGACCACTGGCCCAATATTTACGCTCGAATGGGGTAATTGCAGTATCGCTTTCATACAGCTCTACATCGCACTTATGCCCAGCAAGCTCTAATGAGCGAGCAAACTCTTTTACGTATATATCCCAGTTGCTTCTCAGCTCTAAGCGGCCGCCTAATTTAACGATATACGGAAAAATTGCAGCACCGTGCCAGCGCCTTTGCAAGTGCTTTGCTTTTGGCCAAGGATTTGGATACAACAGGTAATGATGACTCGGTTGCCAGTTTGCAGCCACCGCTAAGCGCCAAAAATCATTTAAATCAGCTTGTACTAAAATGTACTGCCCTGCATCCGTTTGCTTGTATTCAATATCATGCTTATCTAAGCGATGTGATGACTTATCAATGCCAATCACCAATGCATCAGGGTGACGTTTAGCTAAGTTAGCGGTACTTTCACCTACACCACAACACGAATCAAGAATAATAGGCCCGTTAAATGCCTGCACCTTTTCGTTTACCTGATCAAAAGCCGCTTGCGTATGCTCTGCAATCGGCTTTTTAAATTCAGCACTTAAGTGCTTTAAAACAATTTCGTCTAGCTTTTCATGTAAGCTATGTTGATTCGATACAATACTTCTCGAATTTGCATCCGTCATTAGTGTCTAAGCCCCACACCACGTTTAATAAGGGTCAATGCTAACGTAAATAAACCCACAATAAATAAACCAAGTACACCAAATGCTACCGATAAATCGACATCAGACACACCTAAGAAACCATATCTAAATGCATTCACCATATAAATAATTGGGTTTACTTGCGATACGCCTTGCCAAAATTCTGGCAACAAGGTGATAGAGTAAAACACCCCACCGAGATAAGTCAGCGGCGTTAAAATAAAGGTCGGGATAATACTAATATCATCAAAGCTATTAGCATAAATTGCATTAATAAGTCCGCCTAACGCAAATACAGCCGACGTTAAAATAACCGTAGCCATAATCACAAAAATATTATGAATTTGAATATCAACAAATAGCAAAGAGACACAGGTAACAATTAAACCAACCAGCATACCTCGTGTCATACCACCGCCCATGTAGCCAAGTACAATGATGTAGTTTGGCACTGGTGCAACTAAGAGCTCTTCAATGCTTTTTTGAAATTTAGTGGAATAAAAACTCGAGGCAACATTCGAGTAAGAGTTGGTGATCACCGACATCATAATCAGACCCGGGACAATAAACTCCATATAACTAAAGCCGCCCATATCACCGATACGAGAACCAATCAGATTACCAAAAATCACAAAATACAGGCTCATCGTGATTGCCGGCGGAACTAAGGTTTGCACCCAAATACGTAAAAAGCGAATACACTCTTTGATCCAAATACTTTTTAGCGCTACTCCATATTTAAACATTATTCGCCTCGCCCTTGTTCTAATAACCCTACAAACAGCTCTTCTAAACGGTTTGCTTTATTTCGCATACTCAGCACAGTATTACCTTGTTCAGTCAGCGCACTAAACACCTGGTTTAAGCCCTGAGACTTCGCCACTTCAACTTCTAAAGTGTGATCATCGGTCAGTGTGTATTGGTAACCTTCAATGCTAATTGGCTGCACTGGTTGCTTTAAATCAAGTACGAAAGTTTCTTTATCAAGCTTGGCAAGTAACGCTTTAATGGTGGTGTTTTCAACAATCACACCACTGTCGATAATCGCGATGTTTTTACATAACAGCTCAGCTTCTTCTAGATAATGGGTGGTCAAGATGATGGTCACACCTTGCTTATTAATCTCGCGAAGAAAATCCCACATAGAGCGACGTAGCTCAATATCAACACCGGCTGTTGGTTCATCTAAAATAAGTAATTTAGGTTCATGCATCAGTGCACGAGCAATCATTAAACGGCGTTTCATACCACCTGAAAGGGTGCGCGCTTGTTTATCTTTTTTCTCAAATAAACCTAACTGCTTTAAGTATTTTTCGGCACGCTCATGCGCCAGCTTTCTTGGTACACCGTAATAGCCTGCTTGGTTAACCAAAATTTGATTTAGTGTTTCAAACTGACTGAAATTAAATTCTTGCGGTACTAAGCCTAGTTCAGACTTAGCAGCTTCAAGGTCTGTATCAATATCGTGACCAAACACCTGGACACGACCGGCACTTTTATTCACTAACGATGAGATAACACCAATAGTGGTTGATTTACCAGCACCATTTGGTCCAAGTAAAGCAAAGAAATCGCCCTGCTGAACTTGTAAATCAATGCCTTTTACGGCTTCAACACCATTTTTATAAACCTTTTTTAGGCCTTCAATATTTAATGCGATCGTTTTTTCGCTCACTGTTTGCCCTCTCCATAACCCCAACGTTTCGTTAAAGTATGTTCAATGTTTAAATGATCTAAAATTCGCGCCACCATAAAATCAACCAAATCTGAAATCTGCTCTGGTTGATGATAAAACCCCGGTGCCGCAGGCATAATAGTTACGCCTAGTCGTGCTAGCTTCAACATGTTTTCAAGGTGGATTTCGCTAAATGGCGTTTCACGCGGGACTAAAATCAGTTGCCCACGCTCTTTAATAACCACGTCAGCAGCACGTTCGAGTAAGTTATCTGATGCCCCGACCGCAATTGCAGATACAGAACCTGCACTACACGGGCATACCACCATTTTTTTCGGCGCAGCTGAGCCAGATGCAACAGGACTAAACCAGTTGTCTTTACCAAATACTTTAAGTTGCTCAGGAGCGGCATTAAAAAGCGTACTCAGCTGCTCTGTCGCTTTGTCTTCATTACCCGAAAGTTTGATATTCGATTCTGTATCAAACACAACTCTTGCCGCACTTGAGATCAGTACATACACCTGAAACTGCTGTTCAAGTAATACTTCTAATAACCTTAAGCCATAAGGAGCACCAGAGGCACCGCTAAAAGCTAACGTTATTTTATCTTTAAATTGCATACAGTTAAGCTCCGTATACTGGTTAGTTTTGTTCAAGAGCAGTGATTAAACGCTGATGAATACCTTCAAAACCACCATTACTCATAATTAAAATATGTTGTGAAGGCGCGCTACTGGCAACAACCTGAGTAATGATTTCCTCAGTGCTTTTCATACAATGCATACCTGCTTTGTCTGCATATTCTTTAAGCGACCAGCTTAAATTTTCTGGCTCAAATAAATACACATCATCTGCTGCATCAAGTGAATCAATCAGGGTTTGTTGATGCACGCCCATTTTCATAGTGTTTGAACGAGGCTCTAAAATAGCAATTATCTTCTCAGTGCCTACTTTTGCACGTAGCCCTGCTAAGGTCGTTTTAATTGCCGTTGGATGATGAGCAAAATCGTCATACACTTTTATTGAGTTAACGTCGGCTTTAAGCTCCATACGGCGCTTAGGAGAGATAAACTCGGCTAAGCCTGCAATACTGACTGATACCGCGATGCCTACATGTCTGGCTGCTGCAATAGCCATAATGGCATTTTTGACATTGTGCTCGCCCATAGCTTGCCAACTGACAACACCTTGCACTTGTGAATTTAATAGCACTTCAAACTCACTACCATCAGCTTTAAGTAAGCGGTAATCCCAATCACCCGCCAGTGTTTCGCTCTCGCTCCAAAGGCCGCGTTCAATCACATCTTGTAGTGCTTCGTCTTGGCTTGGCCAAATCACTTTGCCGCTACAGGGTAATGTACGCATCAAGTGGTGAAATTGTTTCTTTATCGCGTTTAAATCTTCAAATATATCGGCATGATCAAATTCAAGATTATTTAGAATTAAGGTGCGTGGTAAGTAATGAACAAATTTACTGCGTTTATCGAAAAACGCCGTGTCGTATTCATCGGCTTCAATAACAAAAAATGGAGTTTCGCCAACACGAGCAGACACACCAAAGTTTTGTACTATACCACCAATTAAAAAGCCCGGTTTCATTCCTGCGTATTCTAGTAACCATGCCAGCATACTGGCTGTAGTCGTTTTGCCGTGTGTTCCGGCCACAGCCAAGACCCAAGAGTTTTGCAGTAAATTATGCTTTAACCATTCTGGACCAGAAGTATAAGGCAAGCCTTTATCAAGAACGTATTCAACACAAGGGTTGCCTCGGCTCATAGCATTACCAATCACCACCATATCTGGCGCGGGTTCTAGTTGGGCAACGTCATAACCTTGGGTGAGTGTAATTCCTAGCTCTTCTAATTGCGTGCTCATCGGCGGGTACACATTTTGATCAGAGCCTGTCACTGTGTGACCTAACGATTTAGCGATTGCGGCAATACCACCCATAAAGGTGCCACAAATTCCAAGAATGTGAATATGCATCTACTGTCCTGAGCAAAATGAATAAGAGATAAGTTAGGCGTTATAATGCCAAATATAAGCTTTACTTACCATTACTACACGGCATTAGAGTATTGCCAAATAGCCAACATAAAAAAACACCTCAACTTGAGGTGTTTTTTAATTAAGTTTAAAGCCTATTTTACAGCATTAAGAATGCAAACAAACCGACACCTAATAGTAAGCGATAAATAACAAATGGCATCATGCCCATGCGCTCAATCACTTTTAAGAAAAAGAAAATACATGCATAAGCCGATACAAATGATAAACCTGCGCCTAATAGAATTGCATGCCAATCAATCGCCTCGCCCGCTGTAGCCAACTGATACACATAATATGAACCTGCTGCAGCAATAACTGGAATTGACATTAAAAACGAAAAACGTGCAGCGCTTTGCTTGTTTAGACCCAGCATTAAGCCCACAGTAATGGTAATACCTGAACGGGATGTACCAGGGAATACCATAGCGAGAACTTGTGAAAAGCCGAGTAATAACGCACTGAAAAAGTTTACTTGGTAAATATTCTTAACTTGCTTTGCTTTTACATCGGCATACCAAAGTAACAAACCAAATACGATGGTTGAGGTGGCAATAACCCAGGCATTACGCGAGTAGCTTTCCACAAAATCTTTAAATAAATAACCAATTAATAATGCAGGAATGGTCGCAACAATAATCCACCAGCCTAAACGACTATCATCGGTTGCGCCTTGTGAGCCAAAGGATTTAAACCAAGCACCGAGAATATCCACCACTTCTTTACGAAAATACAGTACCACAGCACCCAGTGTACCTACGTGTACCGCAACATCAAATGCCAAGCCTTGGTCGTGCCAACCTAAAACTTGTGAGGGTAAAATTAAATGTGCTGAGCTCGAAATAGGTAAAAACTCAGTCAATCCTTGAATTAAGGCTAAAACAATTATCTCAATAATACTCATGGGTTAGAAAACTCCACCTTCCATAGTTTTTGTTGTGGGTTGTTATAATTATTCCATAACTCAGCCAAAGTTAGCTTAGCTACGGGGTGATAAAAATCGGGAGCAATTTCAGCAAGAGGCTGCAATACAAACGCATTTTTAGTGATTTCATCCCGCGGTAATTGCGCAGGCGAATCACAGATAATGTCATCATAAAACAATAAATCAAGGTCTAATGTGCGCGGGCTAAACTTTTTATCCTCACGGGTGCGGCCGTTATCAAGTTCAATTTTTTTCAATAGCTTACATAGTTCAGCTAATGGCATATCGGTTTTTGCTGCAACCACTGAATTATAAAAATTGCTACCAGCAAACCCCACAGCTTCACTTTCATAAACAGACGAATGTATAAAGCCTGGAAAGTGAGGCTTTAAGGCAATAAGCGCTTGTCGAAGATAATGCTCTTTATTGACATTAGAACCTAAGCTTATAAATATTTGCGCCATGTTAGTTTGCCTTACGACGGGTGATCTCAACTCCCACAGTTTGCGCTTGTGGCACTGCGGCTGGTTTACTAACACGTATAGTGACTTGGTTAGTCGCAAACTCAGCTAAAATAATAGCAGCTAATTGCTCAACTAAAGTTTCAAGTAACTCAACGGGTTTTGCCGTTGTATGCTCAATCACTCGTTCACTCACTTTGGCGTAATCAAGTGCTAAATTTATATCATCAGTTGCCGCTGCGGCAGAAATATCACATAACATTTCGATATCAAAATACAGGCTTTGTTTACTTTCTTTTTCAAAATCATACACGCCAATAATGGTGTCTACATGTAGTTGTGATATATATACCTTGTCCATTGATACTCCAAGTGACATGAATATTAAAACAACTCCTCATACTAAACGCTTATTGATAACAATAATGCGCTATATAAGCTGTCATACTGTTTTAATATATAAAAATTACCCCTACAATAACGGATAGATGCATTGCAATAAGGTGCTTACATTCTACTCGATGAGAGCGGCAGATGGTTTTGCCGCCAATGATAGCCCAAAAGTGCAGATTAAAAAATAAGGAAGCGCGTGTTAGAAGTTTTAATGTTAGTTTTAGCTTACATACTGGGATCGGTCTCTTCCGCTATCCTTGTATCACGGCTGTTTAAACTACCAGACCCACGCAGTCATGGATCGAATAACCCGGGTGCTACAAATGTTTATCGCCTTGGTGGAAAAGTCCCCGCTGTTTTAGTTCTTGTCTTTGATATTTTAAAAGGAACCATCCCTGTTTGGGGTGCCTACTTTTTAAAAATAGACCCGCTAATGTTGGGTTTAATTGGTGTGGCAGCCTGTTTAGGGCATATGTATCCGCTGTTTTTTAGCTTCAAAGGTGGTAAGGCCGTTGCGACCGCTTTTGGTACGTTATTACCCATTGGTTTATCCCTAGGTGGGATGCTGATCGCAACCTGGCTCATAATTGTTGCTATCACACGTTATTCATCACTTGCGGCACTGGTTACGGTTTCTTTAGCGCCTCTTTATACATGGTGGATAAAACCTTTGTATACCTTGCCAGTTACCTTTTTAACCGTATTGATAATTTTCCGTCACAGAGCAAATATGACTCGTTTGATGGCTGGGGAAGAACCTAAAGTCGGGGCTAAGAAAAAAGCCCCTGAACAAGAATAGCTAGCAATTATAACGCTTCGAGTGAATCAATAGGCCAGCGCGGCTTAGTTTTCATATCTAGGCTAGCAAACTGGCCTGCTTTCAAACGTTGCATACCAGCATAAGCAATCATAGCGCCGTTATCTGTACAAAACTCTGTGCGCGGGTAATACACGCGCCCTTTCATGCCTTGCATTACTCGTTCAAGTTGCGCACGCAATTGCACGTTTGCACTCACACCACCTGCGATCACTAAACGTTTGATACCTGTTTGCTTTAATGCACGTTTACATTTGATAGTTAATGTATCGATAACCGCGGTTTGGAATGCATGAGCAATATCAGCTTTGGTTTGCTCATCATCATCGCTATCACGAATCGCAAGCGATGCCGCTGTTTTTAAGCCACTAAAGCTAAAATCTAATCCTGGTTTATCAGTCATCGGACGTGGGAATACAAAACGCTCAGGCGTACCTTGCTCCGCAAGTTTTGCTAAACGTGGGCCACCCGGATAATCAAGACCTAATAACTTCGCAGTTTTATCGAATGCTTCACCGGCAGCGTCATCAACAGACTCTCCCAGCACTTCGTATTCACCAATGCCAGATACTTTAACCATCATAGTATGACCGCCAGACACCAGTAGTGCGATAAACGGAAATTCCGGTTTGTCCTCTTCAAGCATTGGCGCAAGTAGGTGGCCTTCCATATGATGAACAGCTACAGCAGGAATATTCCAACCATAGGCCAATGAGCGACCAATAGAAGTTCCCACAAGGAGTGCACCAACAAGTCCAGGGCCTGCGGTGTAAGCAATGCCATCTAAGTCTTCTGGGCCACAACCCGCTTGTGCAAAAGCAGCATCAATCAAAGGTAAGGTTTTACGTACGTGATCGCGTGACGCAAGTTCAGGTACCACACCGCCGTAATCGGCATGCACTTTTACTTGGCTATACAGTTGATGTGCTAATAAGCCTTGTTCATCATCATAAATGGCAATACCCGTTTCATCACATGATGATTCAATACCTAAAATTCGCATCAATTACTCCACCAAGAAAAAACAAACGCGTATTTTACAGTGAAAATACGCATTACTGAATATTAAATTGCAATACCGATGTTGGTTTGGCCGTCAGATACTGCAAGTTGCTTAAGCTCTTTTACGTTCTGGGAGGTAATTCGGCCCATTTGCTCTACAAAATCAATAAGCTCTGCAAGCACATCAATTTCATACTGCATTAAAGGGTGTTCACGAACAGCTTTGTTATCAGCAATTTCACCATCCACTGTTAGTTGATATTCAATGAAACGAGCCACTGAAGCCTGTGAAATTTTACTAATATTTAAAAACTCTTGTTCATCTTTGGCTATCAAACCGTGCAACATGCCAAGCAAAGCGGTTGCTGTATCGATTGCGGGATAAGTCCCGAACATGTCAAAGTCAGTAAGCTCTGGCACATTCGGCTCTATTTTTTCAATTTGCTTTTCAAGGCTGATTTTACTTTTTGGTAGTAAGATTTTTTCCCAGCAGACACTTAATGCGCTACGAAAAACCGCGGCATCACCAAACCCTGTTGCTTCACTAAATAAGCTGTAATTAGGCAGCATACGCTCAAGTAATGCGCCACCTAACACCGCTTTTTGCAAATAGTTTAATTCTCTAATACGTTGAAAATTATTCGCTTTTGTCATTCTTTACAGTCCCACAAGACCAACATATTTCAAATGTTGCTCCGTTAAGCTCATGACACTTAGGGCATACCCAGTCAGGAGCCGATTGTTTTAATTGCCGGTAGTTTAGCAATATTTCTTGCGCCTGGCGCTCTTTTAATGCGTAAACGAGTATATCGACCCCTGTTTGTTCAAATGGGATCTCCCCAAGCGCCCCTTGTAAAAGCTCACCTTGCAGTTGCGATTCGATCCCTTTACTTTTTAAAAGCCCTTTAATAATGTTTGCTTCTAAGCCATTTTCAGCCTGAAACACTTTCACCCAAGCGAATGGGTCCTGCTTAGCAGGTTGATTTAAATTATTGTTTTGCAAATCACTTCCCTTTTACTTTTCTATCTTTAAATCCTAAACTACGCTAGCAACTAACTTCGCTGCAATGCTTATTTCAAGGTAGCCACATGACTTTAACAACACCGGGACTGTTATTCCCAGCAATTTCTTTACTGTTACTTGCTTACACCAACCGTTTTTTGGTGCTGGCTCAGCTTATTCGAGAGCTCAATGCACGTGAAGGGGAAAGTATCCGCCCGTTAGTTGTTGCGCAAATTACCAATTTAAGAAAACGCATTAAACTCATTCGGGTGATGCAGGTTTATGGCGTGGCCTCTTTTCTGATGTGTACATTATCAATGTTTGCTTTATTTATTGAGTTTAATACCACAGGAATCATTTTATTTGGCATCAGCCTCGCTTGCTTAGCCTTGTCACTTCTCACCTCTTTGTATGAGATCCACATTTCTTGTGATGCTATTGAAATCGAATTAAAGAATATCGAAAAAAAACCAGTTTCAGATAAGGCAGAGTAAATTTCTGCCTCTATACTTATTGTATGAGATACAACAATAAGTGGTGTTTTTGTGGATGATTTCTTATTTTCTGAAGAACAGTTAGAAGAAAATAATATAGAAACTGAAGAGCCTGAATACTGGCATATTCTTGTTGTTGATGATGAAGAAGATATCCATCAAGTTACGAAACTAGTATTAGCTGGCTTCACTTTCGAAAATAAAGGTCTGCGCTTTTATGACGCCTACTCTGCGGCCGAAGCAAAAGAGTTTTTAAAAAAAGATATTCCCTTTTCTGTTGCTCTAGTTGATGTGGTAATGGAAACCAACCATGCTGGTCTTGAGCTTATTCAATACATTCGCGATGAAATAGAAAACCACGATATTCGTTTAATTCTGCGCACAGGTCAGCCAGGTGAAGCCCCAGAAGAAGCGATTATCCGCGATTACGACATCAACGATTATAAAAACAAAACTGAGCTCACCGCGATTAAAATTAAAACCCTGCTCTACTCAGCCTTAAGAGCACACCGCGATATTCAAATTATTGATCGCCACAAGCATGGGCTTGAACAGATCATCAACGCGTCTGCTAACTTTTTAAAATGTGACAGTGTTCATGAATTTGCTTCAACAATTTTAAGCCATGTCACTAACGTGATGGGCATTAATGACACGCAAATTTATTGTGCTGCAGCCGTTAATCTACAATCGTCACCAGCAAAAGATTTTCAATTGCTTGCAGCCTCAGGTGTAGGCCCCACACCACAGCAAAACACCATTCCTGATGAAGTAAAAAACTTATTTATAGATGCACATGAGCGAAAATCATCACTAAAAACAAGTAATGATTATATTGGTTACTTTCCTACCAAAGCCGGCCTTGAAACCATGCTTTATGTTCATAAAGGCAGTAAGTTACAGGCCACAGAGCATCAACTGTTAGAGTTTTATGCCAACAATATCGCGCTTGCTTACGATAATTTAAAACTCAGAGAAATGGTAAAAGAATCGCAAAAAGAGCTGTCGTACATTCTTGGAGAAGCAGTAGAAAAGCGTTCTAAAGAAACCGGCTCTCACGTTAAACGTGTTGCTTTATATAGTGAATTACTTGCTCAGCTTTCAGAGCTTAACCCATTTCAATGTGAAATCATTAAGCTTGCTTCACCACTACATGACATTGGTAAAATTAGCATTCCAGACAGCATATTGAATAAACCAGGTAAACTCACTGATGATGAGTGGGAAATAATGAAAACCCATGCAGAAATCGGCTATGAAATATTAAAAAACTCAAGTAACGAGATATTGACATGCGGTGCTTTAATTTCTTACCAGCATCATGAAAAGTGGGATGGTTCAGGGTATCCGCAAGGTTTAATGGCAGACGATATTAATATAGTTGGCCGCATAACCGCCCTCGCCGATGTGTTTGACGCCCTTTGCAGTGACCGTTGTTATAAGAAGGCTTGGCCATTAGAAGAGGCGTTAACTCTCATAAAAGATCAGCGGGCGAAACATTTTGATCCAATTCTAGTCGACTTATTACTTGAAAATTTACCACTTTTCTTAGAGATTAAGGACCGTTATCCTGATTAGATGTAACTTTTCTGTAAAACACTTCCCAAAATAGGTACAATAATTTACTATGCCTACCGTGAAGTATAATAATATTGCCTGGACGTAAAAGGCTTACTTATAACAAGGGACTATTAAAGTGAGATTTGAACAACTTGAACAATTTGTGGCGCTCGGGGTGCTGAGGCATTTCCGACAAGCTGCAGAAAAAACCCAAATCAGCACTTCAGCGTTAACTCGCAGTATTCAGACGCTCGAAGATGAAATTGGCTATGAGCTCGTTACCCGCTCTACACGCTCAGTTAAGTTAACCAAAGAAGGTGAACTTTTCCTTGAGTACGCTAAACAAACCCTCGACAATCTAGAAGAAACCAAAAAGCGTTTATTCGAATCTTTAAACGGTTGCACTAACGAAAAATTAGTTATTGGTTATACCAACAAAGCAAGCACGGTCGTGCCTGTTTCTTGCGGCCAATTTTTAGCGCAGTATCCGCATGTAAAAATAGAGATGCAACTACAAGAGCAAAGTGAACTTGTTCGTAAACTGCAATTAGGTGAAATTGATATTAGCGTATGCTCTCAGGCAATGAACAGCATTGGTAGTGATATACATTTACCTGATCAACTGATTATTTTTGTAGCTAAAAACCACCCACTTGCGCATAAGAGCGACATTAGTAAACGCGACTTTGCAGACTACCCTATGTACAGCTGCTTTTCACAGTCAAAGCAAGTGCAATCTATGCTAAACGATGCTATCGATTCTTTTGATAAAACATCAAGCATCAAGGTAGGTAGCATTGAGCAAGTAATGGATGGCCTTAAAAAGTCAAACCACATCGCAATAGCCAGTATTGAACACACAAATATTGTCTCTTCAGACCCAGATTTACTGTTATTGAAAACTAATAAAGGTATCGCACACGAGCAGCTTGTGATCCAAACAAATCAACAAATCAATGAGAATTCTCACGTTAGTCATTTACTTGACCTCATTGAAAAAACGGCGTTATCAAGCCAAAGCTAAAAGCTATTTTATATACTGCTAGCCTGTAATTAATCAGGCTAGCCAACTCCCTTTATTTCTTCATTTTTTTACTGCATAAAAAGCGTGCATCGCAGAATTTTTCATATACACTTACGCACTTTTTTTGATTGTGCACATGAATGACCGCACCGCTTATTACCGACACATACTTAGATGCTATTGAACGTACAGGATATGCTGTTGTTGAAAACGCGATTGATGAAAGCTTAATTGCTGATTTAATTGCAGATTGCTATCGCATTAATCCGCATTTTCATACCGCAGGTATTGGCCGATTAAACGACCAACAAATAGATAAAACCGTGCGTAAAGATAAAACCTTTTGGTTTGATAGCTCAAGCCAAGCACAAATTACTTACCTTGCGACCATGGAAGCGATAAAGACACAGTTAAACCGTGGCTTCTATTTAGGCTTATTTGACTATGAATGCCATTATGCAAAGTATCAACAAGGTGACTTTTATAAAAAGCACTATGATGCCTTCAAAGGCCGTTCGAATCGCATTTTTACAACGGTTTGTTACTTAAATACGCCAGAGTCTGGCGGTGAATTGGTGATCTACAAACCAAAAAGTAAAGACATTGAAATAGTCATTAAACCTCAAGCGGGCTTATTGGTGATGTTTGAAAGCGAACGCTTTATGCATGAAGTATTACCCGCAAACGATGTACGCTACTCTATTGCGGGCTGGTTCAGAAAAAATGCCTCAATCAGCGGTATTATCGACCCACCTAGGTAATTAAAACGGCAGTGGCAAGGATGCTGCTATACCGATAAAAATCACTAACCCTACATAATGGTTATTCAGAAACGCTTTGAAACAAGGATCTCGCTCTCGTTTATGAATAAGCGTTTGTTGATAAAGTAAAAAACCAACCGCTGCAGCTAAGCCCAGCCAATAAGGCAAGCCAAGGTGATTACTCATACCTATGTAAGCAAGGATCGTAATAAACAAGGCATTGAGTAAAAAGATGATGTGTCTGTCATAGCTGGCAAACAAGATTGCTGTTGATTTAACGCCAATCTTTAAATCATCATCTCTATCAACCATGGCATACATAGTGTCATAAGCCACAGTCCAAACAAGATTCGCGGTAAATAGTAGCCAGGCTTCTAATGGCACTGAGCCAATCGATGCCATGAAGGCCATTGGAATAGCCCAGCTGAATGCGGCACCAAGCACAACTTGCGGTAGTTGCGTGTAGCGCTTCATAAATGGATAACAAAAAGCCAGTGCTAAAGCACCAAACGATAGTAATATCGTTGACCATCCGAGTGTTAACACTAAACCAAAGGCCACCACAATAAGCAGTACAAATAAGCTCAGAGCTTCACCACTTGATACCAAACCTGCTGCCAGCGGTCGCTGAGCTGTGCGCTTAACAGAGCCATCTATTTTACGATCGGCAAAGTCATTAATTACACACCCAGCACTGCGCATCACAAAGACGCCCAAACTAAAAACCACAAAATTTAATAAGCTCGGTGTGCCAAGCTCAGCAAGCCACAGCGCCCAATAAGTTGGCCACAATAGCAACAAGGTGCCAATTGGCTTATCGGTACGCATTAACTGTTTATAGTAAGGTATATGTGCGACCTTAAGTGCAGCTAGCTTCATAGGTAAATATACGCTCCAGGTAAGAATACTTCAGCCACGAGAAAATGAGCATTAGATAAGCTAAAAACACTGCGTCTTCCCCACAATGGTTGTGAAGAGAAGCCAATTTCAGATGTTAAAGCTTGGATAGCGTGCTGCTGTGAAAACTCAGCAACTTCTATTTCTGTGCGCGATAAGCTTGGGTCTTGAAAAATAACATCACCAAGCGGCCTTGTTCCCATACTTAGTAACTGCTGCTTTTTTAATGTATCATCTGCCGGCAACCAGCTTTGTGCATAAACCATTGGTTTACCATCGCATAGAAGTAACACTTCGCGATTTAATGCCTGACTTAGAGAGGTATTGAGTAACGCTTGTTGCTCGGCGGTTAGGTCAAATGGCGCCTCGTTTAAAACTTCAACTGAAAAAGCCTGACAGTGACTTTTAAGCTTGGCTGTTAATGACCCAGCTTCAAGCAACCAACCTTGCTGTTGTTGCGTCAAATCTGGAAATGCTGAAGCAGGCTGCCAATTTGCAGCTAATGAAACTGGGAATGTGATCACAACGACTCATTATTTTTAAATACCGTGCAAATGATATCACTGCTGCACGTTTCGAAAAAGTCATGATTTAATCTCAAGCAGGGTTAAAAAACGCAGAACAGCCTGTATCTTAAGTGAATTTGGGTATAGACTAAAAATCATTGAAAGGGTGGAATATTCTTAACTATGAAAAAATCATTGTTATCAATTTACTTGATAAGCATGCTACTTGTTACTGCAACAAGTTGGTCTGTACGCGCTGAATCAAATGTTGGCTACTTTGGTTTTGAGCCTGACATCATCACAAACTACATAGGTCAAGGTAATAAAAAGCTTGGCTATGTTCGTATAACGGTGGATCTCATGCTCAATGATCTATCTGATATCGCAATCGTAGAACATCACACTCCACTATTGCGTGATGCGATTGTTGAAATACTCTCAAAAGAGCCTGAAGAAAACATTAAATCGCTTACCGGTCGCGAAGAAATCAGAAAGCGCTGCACCGAAAAGCTAAAAGCACTACTAAAACAAGAAACAGGACAAGAGATTGTCCGAGAAGTGTTATTTACTAAGTATTTATATCATTAATTGTAAGATGGCGGCATTAGCCGCCATTTTTATTTACGCGATTATTTACGCGATAACAGCTTATCTGATGCAGCATAAGCCATACCAGCTAGTAACCCCACTAAATGCGCCCAGTTCGCCATACTCACAGGCAACATATCTACAAAGCCCAGAATAAGCCAAACCAGCATAAAACCAACAATGCTATTACTCACTAGTGGCGGCTCTGTTGGCCTCATTACGCTGTAGATCCAACAAAAACCCAGTAAACCATACACAACGCCGCTTAGACCACCAAAGTTAGGCCCAACTACTAAAAACTGTGCCCAGTTACTAATGAATGCCGTCACTAAAAATAAACCCACTAAGGTTAATTTGCCACTGCGTTTTTCTATATCGTTACCCAGCGTCATCCACCAGATCAAATTAAAAATAAGATGAATAGCGCTAAAATGCACAATGGCAGGTGTAAACCAAGTTAGTGGCTGTGCAGGGTTGAACTGCAACAAACTGTAAATAGTTTCAAAACCACCTAATAAGAAGGCAATAAATATAGCTATCGAGACTAAAGTAACCGTACGGTTTAGCCAGCTTAATGCCTTAAAGCGGGCTTTTAAATTAAGGGATTGCCCTTGATATGACAGAGGCGATTGTGTACTGCCTACCTGCCATGAAGCTTGTTGGTATTTTTCGTCATGAGGGTTAGCTGCAAACTCTTGCCAAAGAGGTTGAGCTTGATGAAAGTGCTCTGGAGCAACACAAATAATCACAGTTTGTCCATCTTGCGAGCGCAGCTCTCCATGTAAGCCCTTACTTTTTATGTAATCTATAAAGCCTTGTGCGGCACGAGGATTATTTATGCTACCCAACTCAATCATCGTTCAATGTGCTCCGGAAGTTGTGTTTGCCAAGCTGTAAAGCCACCATCCATGCTGTATACGTCTTCAAACCCCTGCTCTACTAAATAGCTCGCAGCACCTTGAGAACTCACACCATGATAGCAAACGATGATGATTGGCTGATCAAACTCTTTATGCATCATAAATTCGCTGATATTAGCATTTGATAAATGCTCAGCGCCTGGGATATGCCCAGTTTGAAATGAGTTAGGATCGCGAATATCAGCAATCACAACCTCTTCTTTATCTAACAGCGCAAATGTTTCGCTCACTGAAATATGTTTATACGACATAGTACTCTCTAAACTAAAAAGGCGGCCAAAGCCGCCTTATCAAATTACTCGGTGTTAATCCCAGTTGAGGATTACTTTACCTGATTGGCCTGAAATCATTGTATCAAAGCCTGCTTGGAAGTCATCCACGGAGAACTGGTGAGTGATAATTGGTTTCAGATCAAGGCCTGACTGAATTAGACTCGCCATCTTGTACCAAGTTTCAAACATTTCACGGCCATAAATCCCTTTAATGATTAGACCTTTGAAAATAACCTGGTTCCAATCAACCGCCATATCTGAAGGTGGAATACCTAACATGGCAATTTTACCACCGTGATTCATGTTGTTTAGCATGCTGTTAAATGCAACTGGCACACCAGACATTTCAAGACCAATATCAAAGCCTTCGGTCATGCCAAGCTCTTTCATTACATCTTCAAGCTTTTCAGTTGCTACGTTTACAGCACGAGTCGCGCCCATTTTGCGTGCTAAATCTAAGCGGTATTCGTTCACATCAGTGATAACCACATGACGTGCACCAACATGCTTAGCAACAGCAGCAGCCATGATACCAATAGGGCCAGCACCTGTGATTAATACGTCTTCACCGACTAAGTCAAACGACAACGCTGTGTGTACTGCATTACCGAATGGGTCAAAGATTGATGCTAGTTCATCAGGAATGTTATCTGGAATTTTAAATGCGTTGAAAGCTGGGATCACAAGGTATTCAGCAAATGCACCTTCGCGGTTAACACCTACGCCTGTTGTATTACGACATAAATGCACACGACCAGCGCGACAGTTACGACAGTGACCACAGGTAATATGACCTTCGCCAGAAACACGGTCACCCACTTGGAAACCACGTACTTCCTGACCCATATCAACCACTTCACCTACATATTCATGACCAACAACCATTGGCGTAGGAATTGTATTTTGTGCCCACTCATCCCATTTATAAATATGGACATCTGTTCCACAAATTGCTGTTTTGCGGATTTTAATAAGCAGATCGTTATGGCCAACTTCAGGTTTTGGCGCATCAGTCATCCAGATCCCTGGTTCTGCTTTTAATTTAGATAATGCTTTCATGATTTACACTCAATTAAACAAAACCGAAGCAAAAGCTTCGGTTTAGGAAATAAAATTAGATAACGCCCATTTCTTTACCAATACGGGTAAAGGCAGCAATAGCGGTATCTAATTGCTCTTTTGTATGCGCCGCAGAAATTTGCGTACGAATACGTGCTTGGCCTTTTGGTACTACAGGGAATGAGAAACCTGTTACGTAAATACCTTCAGCAAGTAATTTGTCAGCCATGGCTGAGGCAATTTTAGCATCGCCTAACATAACAGGGATAATAGCGTGGTCTTTGCCTGCACAGGTAAATCCTGCTGCTTCCATTTGTTCACGGAAGTACTTTGCGTTATCCCAAAGCTTAGCGCGTAATTCGCCGCCATTGCTTAGCATCTCAAGTACTTTAATTGATGCAGTAACAATTGATGGTGCAAGTGAGTTTGAGAAAAGGTATGGACGAGAGCGTTGGCGTAACCACTCAACAATTTCTTTTTTACCTGAAGTGTAACCACCTGATGCACCACCAAGTGCTTTACCAAGGGTACCTGTGATGATATCAACACGATCAAGTACACCGCAGTACTCTGGCGTACCTTTACCATTTTCACCAACAAAACCAACCGCGTGAGAGTCATCTACCATCACTAATGCATCATATTTATCAGCTAGATCACAAACCGCTTCTAGATTACAAATTACACCGTCCATTGAGAAAACACCGTCAGTGGCGATTAACTTAGTTTTAGCACCCGCTTCATCAGCAGCAATAAGTTGCTTTTCAAGGTCGCTCATGTCGTTATTTGCATAGCGGAAACGCTTTGCTTTACAAAGACGCACACCGTCAATGATCGAAGCGTGGTTTAGCGCGTCAGAGATGATTGCATCATCTGGGCCTAAGATTGTTTCGAATAAACCTGCGTTGGCATCAAAACATGATGAGTAAAGAATAGTGTCTTCGGTTTCTAAGAACTCAGAGATCTTTTGCTCTAAAGTTTTATGAATATCTTGAGTACCACAAATAAAGCGTACAGACGCAACACCAAAACCATGATCATCAAGGCCTTGTTGAGCTGCTTTAATTAACTCTGGGCTATTTGCTAAGCCAAGGTAGTTATTAGCACAAAAGTTAATGACCTTATCACCTGAGGCAACTTCAATTTGAGCCTGTTGCTGTGACGTGATAACACGCTCGCTTTTGTATAAGCCTTCAGCTTTCACTTCATCAATTTGCTGCTGCAACTGATTAAAAAACGCAGATGCTCTCATCTGTAATCTCCACATATTCTTGTATCTAACCAGAAATGATTAGCATGACATTAAATTTTGCGCCTATTGTAAAAGCTTAGCCGAACAATTGCACTGTTTGCAGTTCGTCGCAGACCTTAAGGCTTGCGAAATAAAACTGGTCTTACCTGCTAAGACTGTAAAATTAAAGCAGGTAACTCAGCTAAAGACTCACAGACTACATCGGCGTGTTGCTCTGTTGACTCGGCATAACTTTGCCCTGAGCGGACTAAAACACGGGTAGCGATATTAGCTCTTTCAGCGGCAATCAGGTCGCCAAGCTTATCACCAACCATAATGCTTTGAGATGGATCGATTTGATGCTCATCAATGGCTTGTAAAAGCATACCTGGGGCAGGCTTGCGACAATTACATTCTTGCAAATAGGCAGGTTCTGCTTTGCTTGGATGATGCGGACAAAAATAGACATCAAGAATAGTAACGCCATGGCGTAAAAATTCGCCCTTCATCCACTCAGTGAGGTTGTAAAAATCTTGCTCTGAATAATAACCACGGCCAATACCTGACTGGTTAGTTACCACCACAATTTTATAGCCCGCATCAGTAAAGGCTTTGCACGCCTCAAATACACCGGGTACAAATTCAAACTCTTCTGGTTTGTATACATAGCCATGATCAATATTGACCACACCATCACGGTCTAAAAATAAAACTTTGCTCATTACAATTGCTCTTTATCTACCACGTGGTCAAACATCGAAATCACCTTTTCAACACTTATTTGCGCCATTAAATCAGCCCCTTTAACGCGTGTTCCCCAAGGTAGCTCTTGCGCTGTTTTGCCTGTTTGCTCACGTAAATTTTGGTGATAAACCTCAACAACATAATCTTGGTATAAATAAGGCCCTGTGCGTTTTGGGTTTGAGTGGGCATACAAACCAATAACAGGTGTTCCTACCGTTACAGCCATGTGCGCAGGCCCAGTATCAGGAGCTAACACTAACGCCGCACGTTTCAAAACACATAACAACTCTTTTAGCTGAGTTTTCCCTACTAAGTTAAGCACAGGTGCCGAACTCTGCGCGATAATTTGCTCAGCAAGTTCAATTTCTAAAGGGGTTGGACCACCAGTAATAACCACCGAAAAGCCTTGTTGATGAGCATATTCAGCAAGTGCAGCATAACGCTCAGGTAACCAATTACGCTCTTTTTTACTTGCCGCAGGCGAGATAACAAAAATACGCCCGGCTAAACGCTCATCGCCTAATAGCGCATCGGCTGCTTGTTGGTGCTGCTCGGTAACCGGCATTTGCCATTGAGGTTTGTAATCAGGGGTCCCTATTGCTTGAGCAAAACCTTTAAAGCCTTCTAATACATGCGCCTCTGATTGCGGGGCAATACGCTTATTAATAAACAAGCTATGTAACTCTTTTGAGCGCGACCAATCAAACCCCACTTTGACTTTTGCCGGAATACAACGGGCTGCTAGATTCGCTCTTAGTGCTACTTGCATATGTAATAGCACATCAAATTTACGCCCCTTGAACGTATCTTTTAGTTGCTGATAAGCCTGTTTGCCCTGCTTTTTATCGAACACAACAAACTCAACGCCAGGTAAATCAGCCAGTAACATGGCCTCAACTTTACCAATCACCCAAGTAATTTTTGCCTTCGGATGTGCCTTTTGAATTGCTTGCACTGCTGATACGGCATGACATACATCACCAATAGCCGAAAGCCTTAAAATACAAATATCTGAATAGGAGGTTGATTGAGTCACGTGCGCCCTTAGCTACAGCAAATAATATGCGATCTTAAATTAACTTGATGCTAATGCAAGCACTTATGCGAAAAGCTAAAAATACGGTAAGATAGCGCTAATTTTATTTAATCTTGAAGTTGTTATGTTTGAAACTCAGCATCTGCAGAACACCACCCTTTTGTGTCACCCAGCTTATAAAGATGAGCTCACGCAACAGTGGTTCGATGCCAATTATTGGCAACAACAAGATAAAATCGTTGGTGCAAAAAAAGGTCGCGCAACAGCGTGGTTTTTTAAACATCAACAGCTTACAGGCGTTCTTCGCCACTATTGGCGTGGTGGTTTAATCGGTAAGTTGCTGAGCGATCAGTACTTATATTTTGGTTTAAAGCAAACTCGTGTCTATAAAGAGTTTACACTGATGATGCGCTTAATTGAGCTTGGCCTAAATGTGCCTACACCCATTGCAGCAAAAGTGACCACCCGCGGTTTAATCTATCGCGGCGATATCATCACCGAGGCAGTAACAGGCGCAAAAAGTGTGTTAGATATTTTAATCACTCGCCCACTTAACCAGTCTGAGCTAAAAGCGATAGCAGTGACTCTCAGCGAGTTTCACAATCATGGCGTCTATCACGCAGATTTAAACATCAATAACATACTGTTCGATGACACAGGTAAGGTGTTTATCATCGACTTTGACCGCGGTGAAATCAAACAGCCACATGCTAGCTGGCAAACAGAGAACATTAAGCGCCTTGCCCGCTCGTTTGCAAAAGAGCAAGGCCGTAACGAAGTGATGCATTGGCAGCAAAGTGATTGGCAGTCACTGGTGTGTGACTACCAAGCATTGCTGAACTAATTATCGATTTTGGGCCAATGCTAAATAACTTTCAGCAACTTTTGTTGATGGTATTTTTGATAGTATTTCTGCATCAACAACCTCTGGCTTATCGTTTAACACAGACTCAATAGCTTGAGTTAAAGCCCCAGGGTTACTTGTAGGAACTAAATACTTGGCTAAACTACCCGTTAAGATTTCTTTTGGTCCATGAGTACAATCGGTGCTTACAACTGGCGTACCCAGTATGAGCGCCTCAATGAGAACAGTGGGTAATCCTTCATAATCTGAACTCAGTACCAAAGCATCAGCGCCTTTAATCCAAGCATATGGGTTTTGCTGAAAGCCTGGCAAAATAAGCCTATCTTCAATACCATGCTGGCGACCAAGTTTGGCGGCTTTATTAACTTTATTACATAATAAAACAAGCTTATGGGATGTATTTAAATTAGCAAATGCTGAAAATAAAACATCATGTCTTTTTTGTTTTGCTAAACGACCAACGTGAATAATATAAGGCTCACTTGGCAATCCTAACTCAGCTTCACTCGCTTTTTTGACTATGCTTTGAATATTGAACGGGTTAAAAATTGTTGTGATACTGTGGGGAGTAATCAGCTTTTGCTGTTTAATTTCACTTTCAATACCTTCAGAAACACAAATTAAATTTTGCCCTGACAAGCGCTTTTTACTCTTCAGTAAATAATGATAAGCAAATGGTCCAAGTTTCTTTTGTCTATTTAACTCAGCCGTAATTGAGTTATGAATGACATAGAAAACATGTTTAATAGTACTGCAAATTAGCAAATTATTACTACGATCTAAATTTGATAGAACGAGATCAAATTCCCCGTTTTTAGATTGGTATTGTGCAAACCAGTTTTCGATATGTTGTACGCTTTTCTTTAGTTGCCAGAATCTATCAACTTTTTTTGCCTTATGGTCAAACAAACATTCAACATGCAGCTGTGATGGTAAGGTATATTCAATCGAGTTCGCTAAACTAAGAATGACAACTTCATGTTGTTGAGCCAGAAGCTCGCCAGCCAGCGTCAGCATCACTTTCTCAGCCCCACCGCCAACCAAAGAATCAATAACTATGGCAACCTTCATTTACAAATCCCAAACAATAACTCAGACACGCCTTGCAGCATTTCTTTCTTGGCATTATGCGGTTTTATTTTCGCCAAAACGTTTTTAGTTGCTTGATAAGTTGCTGGTTCCAGTAATCGTGTAACAGCGTCACTTAAACTGTCTAACGTTGGGTCTGCGGCTAAAGTTAAGTTACTGTCCACACAGTTTTGCAAACGTTTCGGTTGGTCCTTGGAAATTGCTGCAGCAACAGTGGGGACTTTGAGTGAAATAGCTTGTAATAAACTGTCCCCCGCTGATAACACTGCAAAATTAGCATGTGCTAATACACCAACAAATTTACTTGCATGTAAACTTTTTAAGATGATCAGGGTATCATCTTTAGGTAGATCGTTTGGGTAGTTAGAACCAAAAACAACGATACCTTTCAAGCCTGTTTCAGCAGCTATTTTCTTGGCTGCTTGATAAAAAATATCAGCAAATAGCTGTGTTTTTTCACCGTGCCCACCTGATCCTGCATTTACTAAAAAATAACCTTCATTAGTAAGGTTAAATTGAGCTAACAATTGATACGTGTCAGTACTTGATGACTGCGAGAAAAAAGGACCCACATTTACCGGAGGTGACAAAGGAAAGAGCTTAAGCTTTAATCGCTCACTGAAGCTTATTTTTTCAATACAATAATCAGGTTGCGCAACCCAATGTTTATCTATTAAATTTAAACGATTTAGCTTTAAGCCTTTCGCTCTTTTTTTATTATGCTGTGAAATAAACACCACTTTAGCCCCTGCACGCTTTGCTGTTTTCATTTGGGCTGCTCTACCGGCACAATCAAAAACAACCAAGTTAGGCTTAAATGTTTCAATTAATTGATTAACCTTACGCGTTTCTTTTGTCGCTGATTGCTCTATGAGTGTTGTATCAAATGGGCAATCAAAAGCGTAATTTGTATATTTATTTAATAAAAAGTGGATGTCTAAACGATCGGGAAAACACTCATTTAAATAATGAGCAAATGATAACGAACGCATGTATTCACCTATTCCTTCAGATGATGACACGGGGATAAATAAAAGGCGTTTTTTTTCCATTACACTTTAAATTATAAAATTTGCCAGATTATACATCAAATTGAGTTCCTTTTACGATACCTAGACGAATTGCTCGTTGTGAATTATTTACTGCAATCATCATGTAGGGTTGGTAGACTTCAAGTCCCAAAAAACAAACCGAGAATTAAGCATTGCCTAAAAAAACACTTTTATTATTCGCTCTTGCTAGCGCATTTAGTCTACCTCTAGCTGCTGAACCTTGGGTTAAACCAGACGACTATGGCTTACGAGCCGACATTCAATTATTAGCGGATACAGGAGTGATTAAAGCACCTGTAACTACATACCCGCTAATGTGGAATAGCTTTATTGATGAATTAAATGACACCACACTAGAGCAATTACCTAGTTTTGTTCAAGATGCTTTGCTTCGTGTACAACACAGATATAAAGCCGAAAATACCGAGCAGCACAATTTCCATACTGAAGTTTTTCTATCAACAGATACATTACCAGCCACGAGTTTTGGCGCCACCAACACACAAAAATCAGAAGCGACCGTCGCTTATAGTTATTTAGGTGAAAGCTTAGCTGGTAAACTAGCAGTTAATTATCGTTCTGATGGTCGAAAATGCTATCTAGAGGGCATGGAACAATCAGACATAGCTGAAGATCATCAAGCTCTTAATGATTGTGATGATATTACTTTTGACCATAGTTACCTTGCCTATAAAATTGGCAATTGGGTCTTTCGTGCAGGTGCAGTTGAACAATTCTGGGGACCAGGTGTTGACAACAGTCTAATTCTCACAGCGAATAGTAAACCTTTACAAGCTTTCAGCATTAGTCGTGAAAAAGCCACCGCTTTTGAATCAGCTTGGTTGAGTTGGATTGGTCCTTGGAGCTTAACAACTCAAATGGCTAAGCTTGAATCTACCCGAGCAGTCCCTGATGCGCTACTTTGGAGTAGCCGAGTGAACTTTAGGCCAATTCAGCAACTTGAAGTTGCTCTAAGCTGGTCTGCACAATGGGGCGGGGATGGTGAACCACAATCTATCTCAGAATTTTTTGATATGGTTTCAGGTAAGAGTACTTGTCCTGATGGGTCGCAAGACTGTACTGAAGCTGAGAAGTCAAAATTAGGCAACCAACTGGCAGGTATTGATTTACGCTGGTCAGATACTCTCTATTCGTACCCGTACGCTATTTATGTAAGTACGATTGGCGAAGATGCTAGTAGCTATTTTAAGCCCGCAGACAGAGCGTATTTGGCGGGTGTAGAGACAACAATTCCATTTGCAGAGCAAAATATCAAAGTAAACATTGAATACATTGATACTGTAGTTTCATGCTCTGGTGATGAATCTGTGCCTGGTGCTGTGATCTCCTATAACTGCTATTACGAGCATGGTAAATATAATTCTGGTTATCGCTACCAAGGAAGAACGATTGGTTCTACATTTGATAACGACACAGAATCCCTCGTATTCACAGTGCTTGGGCAACATAGAAATGGCAACGATTGGCAGGTTAAACTGCGTCAGGTTGATTACAACAAAGATAACGTTGATAGATACCCTAGCAACCCAGATTTAGGGCATACAATCACTAAAAATGCCATTGATAGCACACAACTAGAACTGCGCTACAGAATGTTAGCATTACAAGGAAGAATCTCTTTCGGTGCCCTGGCTGCCAAAAATAAATCAATGGGGGAATCAGACACTGAAACCTCCGCATTTATGAAATATGAGATGAACTTTTAGAATCAAAAAAGCCAACAAATGTTGGCTTTTTTATTAACTTTTGATTTTGCTAATTACGTTTGATGTTGAGCAACCATTAAGAAACTCAAGTACTTCAACTTTGCCGCCATGGCGTAATACATGATCGGCACCGGCAATTTGGTCAACGGTGTAATCGCCGCCTTTTACTAGTACATCAGGGCTAATTTGCTCAATAAGCTTAGCTGGCGTGTCATTTTCTTCAATGCTGCCAAATGGAATAACCCAATCAACTGACGCTAGCGCACTTAATACCATGGCACGTTCATCCAGCGGATTAATCGGTCTTTCTGGACCTTTCAAGCGAGTGATTGATTCATCATTATTTAAGCCAACAACAAGTCTATCGCCACGCGCTTTAGCCTGAGCAAGGTAGCGTACATGGCCTGCATGAAGAATGTCAAAACAGCCATTAGTGAACACTATTTTTTCACCATTTTGTTTAGCAAATTCAATATGCTGAAGCACATCTTCAAACGGCGTTTGGTAATGCTCGCCAGTTTGCTGCAAATATTGGCCAAGCTTACGGCTTAGCTCTTCTGGCGATACGGTTGCGGCACCCAGTTTACTCACCGCAATTCCGGCAGCAAGGTTGGCAATTTCGACCGCATCTTTTGCTTCCATACCCGCACCAAGCATCACTGCAAGCGTCGCGATTACGGTATCGCCTGCGCCAGTAACATCGCTAACTTCTAGCTGCTGGGCTGCAAAATCATGTTTTTCTTCTTGGCTGATTAACGACATACCCTGCTCTGAGCGAGTTAACAACATAGCAGCGATGCCTGCTTCAGTGATTAGCTTACGAGCGCTGTCAGTCAAGTTTTGCTCAGAGTCCGTCAAACCACCAGCAAGCTTAAACTCGTTTAAGTTAGGGGTTATGTAATCAGCACCACGATATAAGCTTAAATCAGATGATTTAGGATCAATAAGTACCGTTTTACCTGCTTTCTTTGCAACCTGAATCATTTGTTGAATTAAGCTCAGAGAGCCTTTGTTGTAGTCAGAAAACAACACAAAATCGTAGTCATCTAAAACCAGCTCTAAACGGTTTAATAACAATTGGCTGTGTTGCTCAGTAAAGCTCTCTTCAAGGTCTAATCGAACAACTTGCTGATGACGGCTGATTACTCGCATTTTAGAAATAGTCGGTAAATCGCAAACACTCACTAATTGCGAATCAATTTTCTCTGAACTTAAAATTGTTTCGAGGGTTTGCCCACTTTCATCTTCACCAACTAAACCTAGTAGGCCCACTTTACCATCTAAACGGGCAATATTTTTTGCTACGTTTGCTGCACCACCAGCTTTGTCTTCAAATTTACTGACTTTAACAACAGGTACCGGGGCTTCAGGCGAAATACGTCCTGAATCGCCATGCCAATATCTATCTAGCATGACATCACCAACGACCAAAATACGTGCCTTTGAAAGGTTTTTTAGTAACGCTAAATCCATTACTTTTGCTCCGCTACAACCATATCGATGGCTTCGCATAGCCAATGTCCGATGAACATATGCGCCTCTTGGATACGCGCTGTTTCATCATTTTTAATGATAATAGGTAGCTTAGCGATATCTTTTACTTTACCGCCATCTCGGCCTGTTAATGCGACTGTAAAGGCGCCGATTTCATTTGCCGCTGCCAGTGCAAGATTGATGTTAGGGCTAGTGCCTGAGGTGGTTAAGCCAATCACCAAATCTTCAGGCTTACATAACGCCTGCACTTGGCGCTCAAATACAGTATCAAAGTGATAGTCGTTACTGTGAGCGGTTAAAATTGAGGTGTCTGTTGTTAATGCGATAGAAGCCAGCGGACCGCGCTCCAATTTGTAACGTACGACAAACTCAGCAGCTAAATGCTGTGCATCAGCCGCACTACCGCCATTACCAAACCAAATTACCTTACCACCTGCTTGCAAAGCGCTGTGACATACTTCAAGTAATTGCATCACTTCTGGGTGATATGTATCCATCGTTTCAAATAACATTTGATGGCGGTTCAAACTTTCTAAGTAGCTTGCTGCTACAGAATCTAATTCAGGCATGAATATCCCTCTTTGGAACAAACTTTGGCAGGAGTAATAATGTTATTATTCCACAGATTTATTTCTTTGTGTTCAGTTTATCGTACTTTTATGAATATCGACTGGATAATTACAGTTATATGTAGACTAACTATTGGCAACAGCTCGATTAGCGTTAAACTACCCTAAAACTCTATATATTAAAAATTATGGCGCGCATTTTATACTCTTTACTTTTATACCTACTAAGCCCACTGGTTATTTTTTACCTGTATGTTTTACGTGGCAAAAAGAATAAGGGTTACCGTGAGCATTTTGCTGAGCGCTTTGGCTTTTCTAACTTATCGCACCACGATGTTGTTTTTCATTGTGCCTCTGTAGGGGAAGTGTTAGCAGCAACGCCTCTTATCAAGGCCGTTCAATCAGAAAATCCAGCGCTTACTATTTTAGTAACCTGCAATACCCCAACGGGTCGCGAGCAAATAAAAAATAACTTTAAAGATGCGGTTAGCTGTAGTTATTTACCGATTGATTTTTTCTTCGCTACCAATCGATTTTTAAAACGTATCAAGCCAAAGGTACTGTGTATTTTAGAAACTGAGCTTTGGCCAAACCTGATGGCGCAAAGCAACAACACCGGCTCAAAAGTACTTGTTTTAAATGCCCGGCTTTCAGCTAAATCACAACAAGGCTACCAAAAGGTAATGCCTTTAACTAAGGTGATCATGCAGTCTATTAGCGACCTTGCCAGTCATAATAAAGATGATGCAAAACGTTTTATTGAACTTGGCTTAAAACCTGAAAAGGCACGCGTATTTGGCTCAATTAAATTTGATATCACGCCTACAGAAGAGCAATTAAATAAAGTCGCAGCACTTAAAAACCAATATAACAACGAACGCTTCATCTGGGTTGCAGGCTCTACTCACCCTATTGAACACGAGCTTATTTTAACTGCTCATGAGAAGCTGTTAAAAGCGTTACCCAACGCACTTTTGATTATTGCTCCACGTCACCCAGAGCAATTTGATAAAGTTGCTGAAGTTTTAAAAAGTTCAAATTTGAGCTTTAGTCGTCGCAGTGAAGATAACTATAACAACCAACAAGTTGTGTTAGCTGATACGTTAGGTGAGTTACAATGCTTATATGGTGTGGCAAACATCAGCTATGTTGGCGGTAGTTTAATCGAGCGAGGCGGCCATAACCCGTTAGAGTCAGCAGCGTTTTCTGTTGGCGTATTAGCAGGCCCTCATACCTATAACTTCGACCATATTTATCCTGAGCTGATTAGTGCTCGGGGAGGTAAAACCGTTACCAATGAAAATCACCTTGCTGACACACTTATCGCTTTGAGCACTGATGTACAAGAGACGATTAAGCTCGGTGAACAAGCTGCGAAATGCGTTGCTAACAATCAAGGCGCCATCAGTAAAACGGTTAATTTAATTGAGCATTACTTAGAAAAGTAAGATAGAAAAGTAAAATAGAATAGAGAAATAATGTGACTTCAAAGCAAGCGATGAATCGCCCAGAAATACAAATGCGCGAATGGGTATCAAGCGTAATCGTAAAATACAATTTCTGCCCGTTTGCCCGTAAAGAAGTTGAAAGCAATTGCATTCATTATCAAATCAGTCAGTCTACTACTCTTGATGATGCAGTAATGGATATGCTTGAGCAATGTAGCGCGTTAGACCAACAAGCAGAGCGCGAAACCACTTTGTTAATGTTTGAGCAAGGCTTTAAGGATTTTGAAGAGTTCTTAGATTTAGTCGATTTAGCCAATGCGCTTTTAGCTGCGCAAGGCTATGAAGGTAAGTATCAAATAGCCAACTTTCATCCTGACTATGTGTTTGCTGATAGCGATGACAGCGATGCTGCAAACTATACGAATCGTGCACCTTACCCAACACTGCATTTGATCCGTGAAGCCAGCATGAGCGAAGCGTTAGACAGCTACGATGAACCCGAATCTATCCCAGAGCACAACATTAAACTAGCAAGACGCAAAGGCATCGACTTTTGGCAGCAGCTGTTGCAAAACTGCATCGATAAGCGCTAACACCTACCGGCGTTCAATAGATAAAAAGCCAGCAATGCTGGCTTTTCATTTTTTATAGCTATTAAATTTAGTGAGTTATTTTTTTACCCACTCACCGTTCACTTCAATGTAGTGACCCGGCTTCGTTTTTTCGATAGTTTTAGCCGCAGCAAGGGCTTCAACTTGCGCTAACGAAAGATTGTTCTTTTTCGCAAGTTTTAAATATTGCTCTTTACGCTTTGCATTAATTTCGTCAACGACTGCTTTTGCTTCGCTGTTATTAACCACTAAACCTAAATAGCCTGAGCTGTCTTCACCTACTAAGCCTTGGCTCTTTGCATCATCAAGACTGATAGCCCAAGCAGAAAAAGATAAACATACAGCACTGATCAAGGTGATCACATTTAGTTTTTTAAGTTGTAATTTACGCATGTGTGCTCCTTAGAATAATTCGCTGTCATCACTGAATAAGGTATCAAGTTCTTTATCCACTTTTACGCGGATCTCATGGTCAACTTTTACATTTAAGTTGATTGTAATCGGCTCTTTTGCTGCCACCTCAACACGGTGGGTACAGGCACTCAGCATGCCTACTGCCGTCAGCATTACTAACCATTTAGCCATCATTGCTTCCTTTTTTTGCATACTCTTTCTCAACTTTTTGAGTAATTTCATCACTTAAACGCAGCGCTCTAAGCAAGGTAAATACATTCTCTTCATGGTTATAATTAAAGTTCACTGCTTGCTGCTGCGCTTCATTATAACCCTCTAAATTAACACCTAAATGCAACCATCCATCCGGTTTGAGGTTAACACTGCTGCGTAGTTTTTTAATATCTAAATTCTCAAGTAAACTCAGCGTGGTGCTCAGCTCTTGTTGCTGCGCTTTTACAGCTTCAAAACCTGCGTTATTGGAAATCAGTAATTTACCATCGCCCTGATTAACTAACTGCCCTTGCTTTACCTCTATGCCCTGTTTGCTTATAACAACAGGTAAAGTGCCTGCTAAGCGCCCGCTTAAGCTAATGCCAGACTCAGCATCAAGGGTGACCAATTTGCTGGCATCAATATTTTCAAATTTAACAGTCGCGGTTTGGTTATCGCTGAGTGGGCAGTATTTATTTACCACAAATGCGCCTCCCATAACCTGACCAGTTAGATTAGCTGCACAAGGCTGATTAGCTGTTACCTGCAACTGACCTTGTATATTTTTGACCACGGCACCTGCGCGCAGTTCATTGAGTGTAAATTTAGTCGCTGCAATATTAAGCTGGCCTGAATTAAACGTGCCGTTCAAATTCACTGCAAAATCATTCGCTAGATAATCATTATAAAGTGCACTAAATTTATCTATCTGCAAATTGCCCTTAGCTTGTTGAAGATTTACATCTCCTTTTATATTGCCCGAAACGAACCCATCAGTGACGGTAGCAAGCGGCTCAAACTGAGCAATTATTGGGTTAAGTTTGGATACGGCTTGCTCTGGTATCACCAGTTCAAATGGGTGCGCAACCTCAGACATATGATGACTAACAAGCGCTTCAAAGCCATCTGCAAATACATGATGCGTTGCCTGCAAGGCGCGGCTTTGAAGAGCCTTTGTAACGACAGACAACTTATTTAAGCTAAGCTCTGGTGTTGATAATTTAGCGGCAGTGGTTTTGGCATCAATATCAGCAAATAATTCTCCCACACTGAGGTCTGTACTAAGGGTTAGCTCATTACTTATTTTTACTGCGCTAATATCATCATAATTTAATGATTTAACCTTGCTATTGGCTTTAACAACAAGGTGCTGCTGGGCATTATACTCAGCGTCAATCGCGCTGGTAAAATCAGCTATCTGTGCACCCGATATTAGCGCATTTTTAGCACTGATATTGGTATTCAGTTTAGCTGTAGGACTAGTAAATAACTCATCGATATCTAGCTTTCCTTTAGCCCCAATACCCTCAACCAGAGCACCGTCAGCCTGAAAATCTAAAAATGCAGGTAATGACTCCATTGAAAGTTGAAAATCAGCGCTAACGCTGCTTTCATGCAAATGCGCATTGAGTTTTAGCTCATCAATATCTTTACTGTTAAAATCAATGCTAACTTGGCTATTAAGTGATACGTTCGGACCAAGCAAAGAAAGGCTCGTATTACTGACTGTCACCTCACTTAGCCCTTCTGTAGCTTGCAGCTTTACGATTGGGGCTGATAGATTTTTATCTTCTACAATAACTGGTTTTTCAATGTGTAACTGCCAAGTAAGCGGTAACTGGGCTTCAATAAATGATTGATGCTGTTGATCTGCTATGGAGTTTAAGCAATCTCGGTTTACGCTAAGCTGATTTTGTAAAGCTGATAAATCCGCGTATAAATGCTGTTGATTTAATTGATACTTAGCACTCAATTGCCCTTCACTGGCAAAACCTAATTCGCATAGCTCTACTACATGCTGATAACTTGCATTGAGTGAGCTCTCAACTGCAACTGTAATTCCATCAAACTTAATCTGTGACTGAGTGGTAAAATGGCTGTTTGTTGGCAATGTTACGAACCGCTCAGCCACTTGCTCATCAAACGTGATGTTGGCTTTGACCTCATAATTAGATATTACAACGTCAGCATTGAGATCCCGCGAAATCGTAAAATGATTTAGGCGTTTTTCTTGTATCGCCAGCCTAACAGGGCTTTTGGTAAACGGTGAGACTACGTCAAGCTGCTGAATGCTTATTAGCGGTCTTTGCTCGGGTAATACCAAGGCAAGCTTTTTAAATTCAGTTTGTGAAGTGTCAGGTTGTTGATTATTAGTCTGATTGCTAATTATAAGATTGGCTCGAGAAACACTAACCTGTTGCTTATTCGCAATAATGCCTGCTAACTCAATTTGCTGCCCTTGGTAGGTTAAGCATAATTTCTCGATATTCAAATCAAGCTGGCGAGTCAATGACCAATCAATGCAGTGAAGCTCAGCGCCATTTTTACTGAGCATAGGCGTTAAGTACCACGATGTCAGTGGTAGCCTGAACAAATACGCCAACAGCACCATGCTTAGCACGATACCAAGTAACCCAACACACGCCCGCTTAAAACTCAAAAAACTCTCCTTGCTTTTGAACTAACACTTACTAGCAACTAGCAACTAGCAACTAGCAACTAGCAACTAGCGTCATTATAAACAAAAAGGCCACACATGATAGTGCAGCCTTTTTAGTTTAAATGGTTCGTATGAACCTAGCTTGTATAGCTAGGCACACAATTAAGTTCTAGCCAACGTTTTTACGTGCGTTGCGGAACATACGCATCCATGGGCTATCCTCTGTCCACTCATCTGGGTGCCATGAGTTAGCAACAGTACGGAATACACGCTCAGGGTGCGGCATCATAACCGTTGCACGGCCATCAGTAGAGGTAATACCTGTGATACCTTCTGGAGAGCCATTCGGGTTAGCTGGGTATTGCGTTGTTGGGTTACCGTAGTTATCAACAAACTTCACTGCCACAGTACCTGATTCAAGCGCTGCTTTAACTGCATCACCGTTTGCGAACTCAGCATGACCTTCACCGTGAGAAACAGCGATAGGCATACGAGAACCAGCCATACCATTAAAGAATACCGATGGGTTTTCTTGCACTTCTACAAGGCTAAAGCGAGCTTCAAAACGCTCCGACTTATTCGTTACGAAACGTGGCCAGTGCTCAGTGCCCGGGATCAATTCTTTCAATGTTGAAAGCATTTGACAGCCATTACATACACCTAAGCTGAATGTATCTTCGCGGTGGAAGAAGCTTTGGAACTGCTCACGCGCCATCTCATTGAATAAGATTGACTTAGCCCAGCCTTCACCTGCACCTAATACGTCACCGTAAGAGAAACCACCACATGCCACTAAGCCTTTAAATTGCTCAAGTGTTAAACGACCTTCAAGAATGTCGCTCATGTGTACGTCAACCGCGGCAAAGCCTGCACGGTTAAATGCCGCAGCCATTTCTAAGTGAGAGTTAACACCTTGCTCACGTAGAATCGCCATTTTCGGCTTCGCACCAGTTGCAATGTAAGGCGCTGCAACATCTTCGTTTAAGTCAAAGTTTAGTTTTACATTAAGACCAGGGTCTTTTGCGTCAAACTTAGCGTCAAACTCTTGCTTAGCACACTCAGGGTTATCGCGACGAGCTTGCATTTGGTAAGTTGTTTCTGCCCAAATAGTACGAAGCTCAGTACGCGTGTGGTTAAGAACCACATCATCACCACGAGTGAATACCACGCGGTCATCAGCGTTTAGTGCGCCAATTTCATGGCTGATAGCTGCTAGACCGTGGTCTGCAAGAACCGCTTTAACTGCGTCTAAGTCAGCGTTTGCCACTTGGATAACCGCACCTAGCTCTTCATTGTAAAGCGCTTCGATATCTGAACCTGTTAAGCCAGCAAGGTCAACAGTAACACCCGTGTGACCAGCAAATGCCATTTCAGCAACCGTAGTGAATAAACCACCGTCTGAACGGTCATGGTAAGCAAGTAGCTTGTTATCAGCAACAAGCGCTTGCATTGCTTCGTAGAAGCCTTTTAATAATGCAGGGTTATCAACGTCAGGCGTTACATCCCCTAGTTGCTTATAAACCTGTGCAAGGCTTGATGCGCCCATACGGTTTTGACCCGCACCTAAATCAACTAATAATAGTGATGACTCACCTTTATCAGTACGTAGCTGCGGAGTTACGGTTTTACGAACATCTTCAACACGACCAAAGGCAGTAATGATCAATGATAATGGTGCAGTAACCGATTTTTGCTCACCGTTTTCATCCCATTGAGTTTTCATCGACATTGAGTCTTTACCCACAGGGATAGTTAAACCAAGTGCCGGACAAAGCTCTTCACCTACCGCTTTTACAGCTTCGTAAAGACCCGCATCTTCGCCTGGGTGGCCTGCTGCAGCCATCCAGTTTGCAGATAGCTTGATATTTTCAAGGCTACCAATGTTAGCACACGCGATGTTCGTTAGAGACTCAGCCACAGCTAAACGAGCAGAAGCACCGTAGTTTAAAAGTGCAGCTGGTGTACGTTCACCTAGTGACATTGCTTCACCGTGGTAAGTATCAAACGCAGCGGCTGTTACCGCACAGTTTGCTACTGGCACCTGCCAAGGGCCTACCATTTGGTCACGCGCAACTAACCCCGTTACCGTACGGTCACCAATGGTGATTAAGAATGTTTTCTCAGCAATCGTTGGTAAGCGTAATAAACGCTGTGCAGCGTCTGCAGCATCAATGTTAGCAACGTCTAGTGGTTGCGATTGCGCTTTTTTCGATTCAACTTCACGGTGCATTTTTGGTGCTTTACCAAGTAAAACATCAAGCGGAAGATCAACTGGGTTGTTATCGAAGTGGCTATCTTCAACTGTTAAGTGACGCTCTTCTGTTGCTTCACCAATAACAGCATATTCTGCACGCTCACGTTTACAGATTGCTTCGAAGCGCGCGAAGTCTTCTGCTGCAACTGCTAATACGTAACGCTCTTGAGATTCGTTACACCAAATTTCGTGTGGTGCCATACCCGGCTCATCGTTTGGAATGTCACGAAGTTGGAATTTACCACCACGACCACCGTCGTCTACAAGCTCAGGGAATGCGTTTGAAAGACCACCTGCGCCCACATCGTGGATGAAAGCAATTGGGTTTGCATCACCTAGCTGCCAACATTTGTCGATAACTTCCTGACAACGACGTTCCATTTCTGGGTTTTCACGCTGTACAGATGCAAAGTCTAAGTCTTCGTTTGATTGACCTGATGTCATACTAGACGCAGCACCACCACCAAGGCCGATGTTCATTGCCGGACCACCTAGTGCAATTAGCTTAGCACCTACAGGGATTTCACCTTTTTGAACATGCTCAGAACGAATGTTACCTAAACCACCAGCAAGCATGATTGGCTTGTGGTAACCACGTACTTCTTCACCGTTATGGCTTGATACTTTCTCTTCGTATGTACGGAAGTAACCAAGTAAGTTAGGACGACCAAATTCGTTATTGAATGCCGCACCACCTAATGGACCTTCAGTCATAATATCAAGTGCATTAACGATACGACCAGGCTTACCGAAGTCTGTTTCCCATGGCTGCTCGTAACCAGGAATACGTAGGTTAGATACAGTGAAGCCAACTAAACCAGCTTTAGGTTTAGAGCCGCGGCCTGTTGCACCTTCATCACGGATCTCACCACCAGAACCTGTTGATGCACCTGAGAATGGCGCAATTGCTGTTGGGTGGTTGTGAGTTTCAACTTTCATCAAGATTTCGATGTTTTCTTGATGGTACGCGTACTCACCTTCAACATTAGGGAAGAAACGACCTGCTAACGAACCCTTCATTACCGCTGCGTTATCTTTATATGCAGATAGTACGTTTTCAGGGTTTTGCTCGTAAGTGTTTTTGATCATTTTGAACAATGATTTTGGCTGTTCGATGCCATCAATTGTCCAATCGGCGTTAAAGATTTTGTGACGACAATGCTCAGAGTTTGCTTGCGCGAACATGAATAATTCGATGTCGTTCGGGTTACGCCCTAACTTTTGGAAGTTTTCTACCAAGTAATCAATTTCGTCATCTGCAAGCGCAAAACCTTGCTCAACGTTTGCTTTAGCAAGCGCTTCACGGCCACCACCTAAAATGTCAACTGATGACATTGGACGCGGCTCATCGTGACGGAATAATTTAGCTGCATCAGCCATATCCGCGTGCGTTGCTTCAGTCATACGGTCATGTAATAACGCTGCAACTTCAGCTGTTTGCTCAGCTGATAAATTACCTTCTACGTAGTATGCAATACCACGCTCAACACGGTGAACTTGGCTTAAGCCACAGTTATGTGCGATGTCAGTTGCTTTTGATGCCCAAGGCGAGATAGTACCTGGACGCGGCGTTACAAGAATTAACGTGCCAGCAGGGGTATGCTCGGCAATTGTTGGACCATAAGTAAGCAGTTTTTCCAGCTTGGTTTGCTCATCAGCTGAAAGCTCGGCTGTAAGATCAGCAAAATGCATGAACTCAGCATAAACGTCAGTGACTGGAAGTTGTGCCTGTTGGCAACGCGCTAAAATTTTCTGAACTCTAAAATCGGAAAGTGCTGGTGCACCACGAAGGATCAACATAGGTATTTTCATCCGGGGTTAGGGATTGAACGATATTTTAGGCGCATATTATAGTGCAAATAACGTCTAGATTTAACTCAAAATTACGCTTTTATTTAAATAATCTTCATAACCGCTTTTATGGTTGCAACAATTAACTATCTTAGTCGTCTTTATTTCTTCGCAGGTTCTTGTTCTGTATGACTTATCTATCATCAACCTTGTTATAGTTATTAATTTTTAAATAGATAACTAAAACTATTCGCCAAGTGACGTGGCTTAGAAGTTTTGTTATAACACTAAGGTAATGGTTTAAGGGGCATTTATAATCTATGCAAAAGTTACTCGCTATTTTTAGTTTAGTGCTCATGTTATGTGCGTGCGATATGCAACAGCAACCGTCGCAACTTGCTCATATCAAGGCACAGAACAAAATTAGAGTAGGCACATTAGCTGGCGCGAGTAACTACTATCAGGCTCCACAAGGTGTGCAAGGCTTTGAATATGAGCTTGCCCAAGAGTTTGCTGACTATGTTGGTGTAGAGCTCGAGATGGTGCCTTTTTTTAATCTATCCGATATGTTTGCACGCTTAGAAAGTGGCGATTTAGATATTATTGCTTCAGGCCTTACCTATAACACGATTCGAGCAGAGCATTATCGGTTCGGTCCTACCTACCGAACAATAAGCCAAAAATTAGTTTATAAACAAGGCCGTACTCGCCCTCGAGAGTTTGAGGATCTAACCGGTAACCTCACTGTTTTAGCCAAAAGCAGCCACTCGTTGGCACTACAGCAATTAAAACAATTGCATCCTGAACTTAGCTGGAACGAAACAGAAGATATGGATGAAGAAGAGCTTCTGCAAGCAGTTATCGACGGTGAAATTGATTACACCCTAGCAGATTCACATACCTTATCGCTGTTTCGCCGCTATCACCCAAATTTGAGTATCGGCTTTTCGGTTACCCGTAACGACCCTATCGCTTGGTTACTAAGAAAAGATGGTGACGACTCTTTATATGCCTTGATGGTGCCATTTTTTGGCGACGTTAAGAAAAGCAACCAGCTTTATGTGTTAGAAGAAAAATACTTCGGCCATGTTCGTCAGTTTAACTATGTGAATACCCTTGCTTATATCGAAGCAATAAAAGACACCTTACCTAAATACCAACCTTGGTTTGAGCAATACGCAGGTAACATAGACTGGCGATTACTGGCAGCTTTGAGTTATCAAGAATCAATGTGGAACCCAAGGGCTAAGTCACCAACCGGTGTACGTGGCATAATGATGCTAACCCAAGCAACAGCAAAACAGGTCGGCGTAACAAATCGACTAGAGCCAGAGCAAAATATTAGAGGTGGTGCCCAGTATCTTGCCAAAGTGATTTCTTGGATCCCTGAACGCATTCCGCAACCCGATAGAACCTGGTTTGCCTTAGCCTCTTACAATGTTGGCTGGGGACACGTCAACGACGCACGCATTATTACCGAGCAAGAAGGTGCAAGCCCCGATAAATGGGCTGATGTTAAAAAGCGCTTACCGCTTTTAATTAAAAAGCGTTACTATCGAAAAACCAAATATGGTTATGCCCGTGGCGATGTTGCAGTAAAATACGTTGATAATATTCGTCGCTATTACGACGCACTGGTTTGGCTTGATGAAAATGATGCGATTGCTAATCCAAGCGAAGAAGAGCAAAGCACTGTAGAAGCTCAACCTGAAGCGCAAGTGAGCGAGCCAAAGCCAAATGACAACACTCAACAAACCAACTCAGAGCAGCAAGAATTAGAAAACAACTAACTTCAAGCACCGAAATCTGTTTACTTGTCATCAAATGATCATTATCTTCCTGTAGAGATCAATATAATGCTTTACTCTCACTTAAGGAGCACTCATGTTAAAAAGAAGACGCACGACACATAAGTTCAAGCGTAATGTTATTTACTCAACGGCGACCCGCCGTCGTATCATGCTACGTAATACACACAAAAAAGTTATTTGGCGTCGCCGCTTATTTGCGATGCAGTTAATGGAAGCACAAGTTCCTGCAACGCCGGTTGTATAACTAGGCGTTGCGAGCAGCCTGCTTTGCCGCCTTTTTCTCTTCTCTACGACGCTTAAAAAACGCAGATATCACCGCCCCACACTGCTCACTCATAACATCGCCGGTTACTTCAACTTGATGATTAAGCCTAGGCTCTTGCAGCAGATTCATAATTGATCCTGCCGATCCCGTTTTGGCATCTTTAGCACCAAATACTAATCGCTTAATACGACTATGCACCAACAGACCTGCGCACATAGAACAAGGTTCTAACGTTACATACAAGGTGCAATCGATTAATCGGTAGTTATTAAGTACTTTACCTGCTTCGCGGATTGCCATCATTTCAGCATGAGCGGATGGGTCGTTATCAATAATTGAGCGGTTATAACCATAAGAAATCAGTTGATTGTCTTTTACCAGCACAGCACCAACCGGAATTTCATTAATCGCAGCCGCTTCATTGGCGTAGTTTAATGCTTTTTCCATCCAATATTGGTCGCTAAATTGTTCGCTCATATATCACACAAATCTTGTAAAACTGTGAGTAATTATACCTAGTTAGTGAAAAATGTCGGCAATAAATACTGCTACACTTAAAAATTAACGCAAAATTTAGTGGCTTTTTCATGGCTCAATGGACCCATATTGCGCTATAATCTCGCGCTTTTTTTATTTAGCTTACAACACGGGTAGCAAATGAAATTTCCTGGACGCCGCAGGCATAAACATTATTTTCCGGTGGAAGCCAAAGATCCACTGACGAATCAACTTAACTCAACCGACCGACTACAACGTAGTTATATTACGGGTATCGACCAAATTGTGGTAGATATTGAAGCGAAAGTTGATCAAGCTTTCCTAGATGAATTTCAATTGCGCCGTGGCATGTCGCAAGTGATCGATAACGATATTACCAACGCGCTATACGACAAACTAAAACTCGACAATATGATCGATTATGAGTTTGCCGGTGGTACGGTAGGTAACACCATGCACAACTACTCTACCCTAGCTGACGACCGTTCAGTGTTGTTAGGGGTAATGAGTGAAAATATCAAAATCGGCAGCTATGCATACCGTTTTTTATGTAACACCTCTAGCCGCGTTGACCTTGACTACCTTCAGCCTGTAGATGGCCCTATTGGTCGTTGTTTTACCTTAATTGACGAGACCGGTGAGCGTACCTTCGCAATCAGCGCGGGGCTTATGAATCACCTTCGCCCTGAATCAATCGATCAGGCACTTATTGAGAATTCATCAGCACTGGTGATCAGCGCATACCTAATGCGTACTCAAGGTGATGAAACCATGACAGAAGCGACCATGCAGGCAGTGAAATATGCCAATGATGCAGGTGTCCCTGTGGTTTTAACCCTTGGTACTAAGTTTCTAATTGAACAAGACCCTGCTTGGTGGGCTGACTTTGTAAAAGAGCATGTTGATATTCTTGCTATGAACGAAGAGGAAGGCCTTGCGATTACCGGCTTTGAAGATCCGCTTCTAGCTGCCGACAAAGCGCTAGAATGGACTGATTTAGTTATTTGCACGGCTGGCGAAAAAGGCTTGTTTATGGCCGGTTACGTAGACGACTCATTCAAGCGAGAAACAGAATACCCGTTATTACCAGGCGCGATTGCTGACTTTAACCGTTATGAATTCTCTCGCGCAATGCGTAAAGACGACTGCCAAAACCCAATTCGTGCGTACAGCCACACAGCACCGTTTATGGGCGGCCCAGATAGTATTAAAAATACCAATGGCGCAGGCGATTGTGCTCTGGCTGCGGTACTGCATGACCTATCAGCAAACGTTTACCACAAACTTAATGTGGCAAACTCAGCGAAGCATCAGCAGCCTGCTATGACCTACTCATCGCTTGCACAAATTAGTAAATACGCTAACCGTGCAAGTTATGAAGTACTTGTTCAGCACTCGCCACGTTTATCTCGTGGCTTACCTGAACGTGAAGACTGTTTAGAGCAAGTTTACTGGGATCAGTAACAGCAACTAAAAAATTGAAATATCCAGTTTCTGGGATAAACGCTCAAGAGCCGCTATCCCAGCTACTGAGTTACCATACGAGTTAAGTCTTGGCGCCCACACAGCCACAGTAAATTGATTCGGTAACACTGCTAAAATAGTACCCGACACCCCAGACTTACCCGGCATACCAACACGGTAGCCAAAATCCCCTGCAGCATCATATAAACCACTGGTAAACAGTAACGAGTTTAACTGCTTATTTTGCCTTGCACTGAGCACTTCTTGGCCATTGGCATCTTTACCTTGGTTTGCTAAGTAATTGTAAGCTTTTGCTAACTCTACACAGTTTAGCTCTATGGCACAGAAGTTGAAGTAAGCCCATAGCACATCATCAACTTCATTATTGAAGTTGCCGAATGACTTCATTAGATGCCCCATCGCGGCGTTGCGATGACGAAACTCATATTCAGAATTTGCCACTTTCTTATCAATAACAACCTGAGCATTTCCTGATAACTGGCGAAACGACTCAAGCATAGAGTGCA
Source organism: Pseudoalteromonas sp. 2CM39R (assembly GCF_023161845.1). Lineage (NCBI taxonomy): Bacteria > Pseudomonadati > Pseudomonadota > Gammaproteobacteria > Alteromonadales > Pseudoalteromonadaceae > Pseudoalteromonas > Pseudoalteromonas sp. 2CM39R. Next base: position 221,454 of record NZ_JALNTM010000009.1, on the reverse strand, counting down.
TCGGCGCAGATAAACGACTATATAACGCGTCACAGGTGACAATCGCGCCGGCATTAATAAATGGGTTGCGTGGTATACCCTGTTCAAACTCAAGCTGTGTAAGTGAGTTAAAAGCGGTGCCTGAAGGCTCTTTACCGACTCGTTGCCACAGCTCATCACCATAACGCTGAAGTGCTAAGGTTAAGGTCATTACTTTAGAAACAGATTGAATTGTAAAACGCGCACCACAATCACCCGCGCAATAGGTTTGCCCATCCACTGTATGAATAGCAATGGCGAACTGGTTTGGCTCAACCTCTGCAAGCGCAGGAATATAATCAGCAACCTTACCTTGGCTCAGTAATGGTTGAACTTCTTTTGTGATTTCATCTAATACATGTTGATAATCAATCTGTGACATACCGCGTCCTTTAAAACAAAAAGCCCCGCATTTGCGAGGCTTTGTAGTCTACTAAAGATGGTTTGCTATAGCGATTGCTATTAGCTCATCGCTGATTGCAGTTTTTTCATTGCTGTTTTTTCTAGCTGGCGAACACGCTCTGCTGAAACGTTATATTTCTCAGCAAGCTCTTGTAATGTTGCTTTATCGTCAGCTAACCAACGTGCACTTACGATGTCTTGAGAACGTTCATCAAGGGTTTTTAACGCGCTGAATAAACGTGCATGAGACTGTTCTTGCCATTGCTGCTCTTCGATATCATCAGCAAGGTCAGCACTGCCATCTGTTAAATACTGTACTGGCGAGTATGTGCTTGTCGGTGCGTCATCATTGTCGTCGCCCGTTAAATCAAAGCCCATATCTTGGCCACTCATACGTGATTCCATCTCACGTACTTCTTTTTCACTTACACCTAGCTCATTAGCAACTGTGCTAACCTCAGCTTGGTTAAACCAACCTAAACGCTTTTTATTTTTACGTAGGTTGAAGAATAATTTACGTTGCGCTTTTGTAGTTGCAACTTTCACGATACGCCAGTTTTTCAGTACGTATTCATGAATTTCAGCTTTGATCCAGTGTACTGCGAATGAAACTAAGCGAACACCTACACTTGGGTCGAAACGTTTTACCGCTTTCATCAGACCGATGTTACCTTCCTGAATTAAATCAGCTTGCGGTAAGCCATAACCTGAATAGCTTTTCGCAATATGAGCAACAAAGCGTAGATGCGACATAATGAGTTGCTTCGCAGCTTCAAGATCACCTTCTTCCTGAAGACGTGTCGCCAACTGCTTTTCTTTCTCTGCATCAAGCATAGGAATAGTGCTAACCGCTTGAAGGTAGCCGTCCATACTTGCGCTCTGTTGACCTGCAGTAAGTGCCATTGCGTATAAATCTTTACTCATTTTTCACCTCAGTGATAAACATTTGAAACCATCTTAGCACTCTTTAAGCGAGAGTGCTAACTTCAATTAAAAACTTTTTTAAAGTTCAAATCAAGTGGTTTTTGCATCTATTTTTAGTCTACGCTAACACGCTGAATAAGCGATGAATTCTAGCTTGGAGTGATATTTTGATAAATTAACAGCGACTACTATTTATCGCTAAAAGAGCAGTGTAACAAAAAATTCATACCAATCGTGTTAAGTTACTGACCAATTATAGCGACAGATAAATGAAGTGATAACAAGGCATATATTTTGACATGTAGTAGTTCTACATGAAAAATTTATAACGCAGTTAGCGCTTTATTTAGCTCGCTAGATTGGTTAAATACTTAAGTCGATTGGTATTACACTTTATCGGGTTCAATTTCTTTTATGTAGCGGTTAACTGATAAGTATGAACCAACAAATCCTAAGCCTGTTGCAAGAGCGACTAAAATGCCAAACTCTGTGAGTGTTAAACCAATTAAGTCAAAGCTGGTTTCATAAACACCCGCAACATCACTTACAGCAGCACCAAGCCACCACATCATTAATGCAACACAAATAAAAGAGAACAAACCACCAATAATACCGTACCAAATCCCTGTCCATAAAAATGGCGCATGAATAAAGGTGTTTGTCGCCCCAACTAACTTCATCACTTGAATTTCATCTTTCTTATCCATGATTGATAAGCGGATAGTATTACCAATGATCAGGGTGACGGAAGTTAATAATAGTAGAGCAATGGTGATCACGCTTTCTTTTAATAAACTTAAAAGTGCATTTAATCGCTCAAGCCAAGCAATATCGAGTTTACCAAAATCAACTTCTCTTTCGCCTTCAAGCTTGTGCAATAATTGTTTTGCCGTATTTGGCTGACGGTATCGTGCTGTCGGCGTAACAATAACAACATCAGGTAACGGGTTCGCATCTAAATATTCAAGTGCTTGGCCAAATCCTGATACTTGTTTAAATTCAGTGAGGGCATCGCCTTTTGATATAAACTCCACTTTATCTACTTCAGGGTAGAGTGCTAAACGCTTAACCAAGGTTTGCGTTTGCTGCTCGCTCATAGTCTCTTTTACGAACAACGAGATCTCTGCAGCATCTTCAAAGCCACTGCTCACTTGCGAGACATTTTTAACCACTAAATAAAGCGTCGCTGGCAGTGTTAAGCTTAATCCCAATACCGCAATGGTCATCAATGAGGCTAAAGGCGTTCGCCACATTTCACCGAGGCTGTGTACACCTTGGCGAATAAGATTAATAAAGAAGAAATAAGGCGCTGCTAAAAATGACTTTTTCTGACGTTCGTTTTGACTGTTGCGGCTTTTAAACAATAAACTCATAGTGCCCCCTCAGCTAACGGGTCGTCAATCATACGGCCATCTTTCAGTGTTAGACTGCGATAACGCATACGCGCAATTAAGCCAATATCATGGGTTGCAATCAGCACGGTTGTACCATGATTATTAAAGTCTTCGAATAAACGTAAAATGTCCATCGAAAGTTCAGGGTCTAAGTTACCAGTTGGCTCATCGGCGAGCAAAATAGGCGGAGAATTGACAATCGCGCGGGCAATACCAACACGCTGCTGCTCACCACCTGATAAGGTTGCAGGGTTACACTTAGCTTTATCAAGTAACCCTACTTTATCAAGCGCACCGTGAACACGTTTAGCTATTTGCTTGTGGTGCGTACCTTCAATAATTAAAGGTAAGGCAACATTATCAAACACTGAGTAACGTTCTAGTAAGCGGTGATTCTGAAAGATGATACCAATATCGCGGCGCACATAAGGGATCTGACGCGATTTAACAGCATTTAAATCAACACCATTAATAAGCACCTGCCCGGCTGATGGACGCTCCATCAAGCTGATAAGCTTCAATAGTGTACTTTTACCTGCCCCACTGTGCCCGGTTAAAAAGGCCAGTTCGCCAGGCTTAATATGAAAGCTGACTTTTTCAAGGGCACGATGGCCACCTGGATATGTTTTACTGACTTGCTGAAAATTTATCATTTTAGTTATCAATCATCTTGCAGCGAAAAAGGGAGCAAGCTCCCTTTAGTTAATTATGCGTCATCCTCGTCTTGGCTAAATAGTGCATCAATAAAGTCACTACTATTAAAGGTACGTAAATCATCAATACCTTCACCAACACCAATGTAACGAATTGGGATATTAAATTTATCTGCAACGGCGAAAATCACACCACCTTTGGCGGTACCATCTAGTTTAGATAAAGTAATGCCCGTTAAACCAACACATTCATTAAATAATTTAACTTGGCTAATTGCGTTTTGACCTGTACCTGCATCAATAGTTAGCATAACTTCATGTGGCGCATCTGGGTCAATTTTCTTCATTACACGGGCAATTTTTTCAAGCTCTTGCATTAGGTTATCTTTATTTTGCAAGCGACCTGCTGTATCGGCGATTAACACATCAGCATTACGAGCCTTTGCAGCCTGAAATGCATCAAATACCACTGACGCACTGTCTGCACCTGTATGTTGAGCAATCACAGGAATGCTATTACGCTCACCCCATACTTGCAGCTGCTCAACCGCTGCAGCGCGGAACGTATCACCCGCAGCAAGCATCACTGACTTACCTTCGTTTTGGAACTGCTTAGCTAATTTACCAATCGTGGTGGTTTTACCTACCCCATTTACACCCACCATTAAGATAACAAATGGCTTTTTGTCACCACTTACAACCAGCGGCTGCTCGGCGGTTTTAAGCATACTAGCCATTTCTTGCTTCATTAACTCATATAAAGCATCGCCATCTTTTAATTGCTTACGATCAGCTGCATCGGTTAGGTTATCAATCAACTTCATTGTTGTATCAACACCTAAATCGGCTGTTAGTAACTGTGTTTCTAATTCTTCAAATAACTCATCGTCAATTTTCTTACCACTAAAAATAGACGCAAAGCCTGAACCAATATTAACGCGAGTTTTTAATAGACCTTTTTTAAGGCGTGCGAAGAAACCTTCTTTCTTTGGTTTTTCAGCAGCGGCTTGAGCTGCTTTCTCTTGCTCTAAACGCTCCGCTTCTGCTTGTTCTTCAGCAATGCGCTCTTGCTCTAAGCGCTCCGCTTCTGCTTGTTCTGCAGCAATGCGCTCTTGCTCTAGACGCTCTGCCTCCGCTTTCTCTGCCGCGATACGTTCTTGTTCTATACGTTCAGCTTCTGCCTTCTCTGCAGCAATTCGTTCTTGCTCTAGACGATCCGCTTCTGCCTTTTCTGCAGCAATGCGTTCTTGCTCTAAACGATCCGCCACTGCCTTCTCTGCAGCGATACGCTCTTGCTCTAAACGTTCAGCCTCTGCTTGTTCAGCAGCAATGCGTTCTTGCTTTAAGCGAGCAGCTTCTGCCTTTTCTGCAGCAATGCGTTCTTGTTCTAAACGTTCAGCTTCTGCCTTTTCTGCAGCAATGCGTTCTTGTTCTAAGCGTTCAGTTTGTGCTTTTTCTGCCGCAATGCGCTCTTGCTCTAGACGTTCTTCCTCGGCCTTCTGTGCAGCAACTTGCTCGGCTTCACGCTGCGCCTGTTCTGCTGCAGCACGCTCTTGCTCTAATTTCATTGCTGCTTCTTGCTCAGCAAGACGAGCTTGTTGTTCTTGACGTTGTTGTTCTGCCGCTTGCTGTTCTTGAGCTAAACGTTCAGCTTCTGCTTGTTCTGCCGCAATGCGTTCTTGCTCTAAACGTTCAGCTTCTGCTTTTTCAGCAGCGATACGTTCTTGCTCTAAACGTTCAGCCTCTGCTTGTTCAGCAGCAATGCGTTCTTGCTCTAGACGTTCAGCTTCTGCCTTTTCTACAGCGATACGCTCTTGCTCTAAACGTTCAGCCTCTGCCTTTTCTGCAGCAATGCGTTCTTGCTCTAAACGTTCAGCCTCTGCTTGTTCAGCAGCAATGCGTTCTTGCTCTAGACGTTCAGCCTCTGCCTTTTCTGCAGCGATACGCTCTTGCTCTAAACGTTCAGCCTCTGCCTTTTCTGCAGCAATGCGTTCTTGCTCTAAACGTTCAGCTTCAGCCTTTTCGGCTTCAATTCGCTGTTGTTCTTCTATTTGCTTCTGGTTATCAGCCTCTTTTGCTGCTTGCTCTGCTTGTTGCTTATCTGATTTGCCAAAACCAAACCAAGACAGGAATTTACTTTTTTTTGCCATACTTGCTAATAACCACTTATAAAAATCTGATAAACTTACATGAATAATAGTTTGGTGACAGTTCAGCTTTTAAGCCAAACATAAACAGGTACCATCTATCGCTAAGGTCGCAATACTATCACTTTTAGCGCAGTAGAAAAATGACACGCTAGCTATTGCATACAATATTATCTGAGCTAGTGGTCAGTTACCAATGATTAGTGAGTTAAATGAGAAAAAAATCAACAGCTAACCGCCAAGCAAAAGCAGCGAACAATAAATCAGCAAATGGTTTTATTCGTATTATTAGTGGGCAATTTCGCGGTAGAAAATTACCCGTAAAAGATGTGCAAGGCTTGCGCCCAACCACAGACCGTATAAAAGAAACTGTATTTAACTGGCTAATGCAAGATACCCGAGGCGCAGCGATACTCGATTGCTTTGCCGGTTCCGGCGGTTTAGGTTTTGAGGCGTTATCACGCTTTGCTGATCATGCTGTATTTTTCGAACTAGATAAAGGCGCCGCTAACCAACTAAAAGAAAACATTAGCACCCTTAAATTGGATAATGCCGTCGTAAAACAAGGCAATAGCCTTTCATTATTAGAACAAAACACGCAAAACGAGCAATTTGATCTAATTTTTGTTGATCCGCCATTTCGACAAAACTTGGCTGAAAAAAGTTGTTTTTTACTCGAAAAAAATAACTGGTTATCTGCCCAAGCACTTATATATGTTGAGGTCGAAAGCGAACTAAGCGACCTAGATGCTCCAGATAACTGGATGCTTTTAAAAGAAAAAGCTGCCGGACAAGTGATTTGTCGACTATATCAACGCGAGACAAATTAACTCTGTTTTGCAAACCTAGTTTCTGTTAATATTATTCTTTACATGTGGTGTTGCTTCGGATTACAATACCGCACCATTTTTGAACCACTTGGTCGTTATTCGATCAACTTGAGCAACGCTCATTATTTAGGTAGGTGAATTTTTAATGCCAGTAATTAAAGTAAGAGAGAACGAACCGTTTGACGTAGCACTTCGTCGCTTCAAGCGTTCATGTGAAAAAGCAGGTATCCTTTCAGAAGTTCGTCGTCGCGAGCACTATGAAAAACCAACAGCTGAGCGTAAGCGTAAAAAAGCTGCTGCAGTAAAGCGTCACATGAAGAAGCTTTCTCGCGATAACGCACGTCGCGTTAAATTATACTAATCAGTATTTGGTCTTGTATAAATGAGCCTTTTATTAACGCTAAAAGATGCGCAAAAAGATGCGATGAAGGCAAAAGATAAAGAACGTCTTAAACCTATCCGCATGGTACTTGCTGCAATCAAGCAACGTGAAATTGACGAGCAAATTACGCTTGACGACGACGGTATTACCGCTGTTTTAGTAAAGCTTGTTAAGCAACGTCGCGATTCTTACACCCAGTACATTGATGCGGGTCGTGAAGATTTAGCTGAAATTGAAGCCAGTGAGATTAAAGCACTTGAAGAATTCTTACCTCAACAATTGAGTGAAGAAGAAATCATTGCTCTTATTGACTCGGCTATAGCTGATACAAATGCAGCGGGTATGCAAGACATGGGTAAGGTAATGGGAGTTATCAAAAGCAAAGCTGAAGGTCGTGCCGATTTAGGTAAGATTTCTGGCTTAATCAAGCAACGATTAACTGCCTAACCCCCACATACAGATGTATGATTCAAGCAAACCGAGCCTAGTGCTCGGTTTCTTGCTTTTAGTCTTTCATAAACACAGTAATTGTGTTCAAATCTTATTTTACAACGCATAGATAGCGCAGGAAAATACAACAGCTATGGCCGGAAAGATCCCTCGACAGTTTATTGATGATTTACTCGCTCGCACAGATATTGTTGAGTTAATTGATTCGAGAGTTGGCCTTAAAAAAGCAGGTAAAGACTACCAAGCTTGTTGCCCATTCCATAACGAAAAATCACCTTCATTTACCGTTTCTCAAGATAAACAGTTTTACCACTGCTTTGGTTGTGGTGCCAATGGCAATGCAATTTCGTTTGTTATGGAATACGACAAATTAGAGTTCGTTGATGCTATTGAAGAATTAGCGAGTATGCTCAATTTAGACGTACCTCGCGAACAAGGCACAAGCTCAGGCCCGCAACGCACTGCAGAACAAAAGCGCTCTGATTACGATTTAATGTTACATGCAGCTCGCTTTTATCAGCACCAATTAAAGCATCATGCCAACTCGAAAACGGTTATCGACTATATTAAGGGTCGTGGTTTAAGCGGTGAAACAGCGAAAAAGTTCATGATTGGTTATGCGCCAAGTGAATGGGAAGCGCTATGCCAGCAACTTGGCCGCAACAAAGAACAAAAAGAGCAACTTGTAGAACTAAAACTAGCCTCTGAAAAGTCGCCTGGTCGCCAATTTGACTTCTTCCGTGATCGACTCATGTTCCCTATTCGCGATAAACGCGGTCGGGTGATTGCCTTTGGTGGCCGTGTTATGCAAGCGGATCAAGGTCCTAAATACCTTAACTCACCAGAAACCCGTATTTTCCATAAAGGCTTTGAGCTTTATGGTTTATACGAAGCCAAGCAAGCACATAAAAAACTTGAACATATTTTAATTGTTGAAGGTTATATGGATGTTGTTGCTTTAGCTGAGCAAGGCATCGAATATGCCGTTGCCGCCCTTGGCACAGCAACGACCGCAGAACATATGCACACTTTATTTAGAACCACAGATAAAGTGATATGCTGCTACGACGGTGACCGTGCTGGCCGCGATGCAGCTTGGCGTGCACTAGAAAATGCACTGCCTTATCTTGGTGATGGTAAGTCGTTAAAGTTTGTGTTTTTACCAGATGGTGAAGACCCTGATTCACTGGTACAAAAAGAAGGTAAAGACGCTTTTGAAGCTAGGTTAAGCAAAGCGGATGATTTTACTAAGGTGCTGTTTAATAAGCTCAGCCAAGAAATAGACCTTACTCAAGACGCAGGTAAAGCAAAGCTCCTTAGTGATGCCCTGCCACTAATTGAAAAAATCCCTAGTGATTTTTACCAAGAAAATATTTTGGAACATCTTGGCCGCTTAATTGGTCGAACAAGAGAGCAGTTAAATAATCGCGTTAAGTCGCCAAAGCAACAGCATGCGATTGAGCGTAAATTTAAAATAACACCAATGCGCCAAGCGATTGGTATTTTATTACAACACCCAAATTTGGCGACCAGCATTGCTTATATGCCAGAATTAGCTGAGATGAAAATAGCCGGTATTGAGCTATTTTTACGCATTCAGCACTTAGCACTAGAACGTGAAGGTATCACGACGGCACAAATTTTAGAGTCATTTAGGGATGGCGCTGAATATGACGCGCTAGTGAAACTAGCAACTTGGCAGCACCAAATAAATGACGATCGTTTAGAGACGGTTTTTAAAAATACTTTTAAATTTATTGAAGACCAGTGTTTAAATTATCGACTAGAGACCCTATTAATAAAAGACAAGACCCAAGGCTTAAGCAGCGAAGAAAGGCTAGAATGCCACTTACTGACGCAAGCGTTAAAAGGCAGCAACAGCTAGTCAGAATTGAATAATGCTGTTATACTGTGCTATTCACTGCGTCTAGTTAGTTTTCGTGTCGCTTATTTAATAAGCGAGCTGGCGCCTGTTGTATCAACTTTCAGAGTGGAAGAATAAATCTCTATGGATCCAACTCCTCAGTCACAATTAAAGCTTCTGATTCAAAAAGGTAAAGAGCAAGGTTATTTAACTTTTGCAGAAGTTAATGATCACCTTCCACAAGACATTATCGACTCAGATCAGGTAGAAGATATCATTAGCATGATTAATGATATGGGTATCAAGGTAAGTGAAAACGCACCTGATGCCGATGAATTAATGATGCAAGAAACAACGACAGACGAAGACGCAGCAGAAGCCGCGGCAGCTGCACTTGCGACTGTAGAAAAAGAGATCGGTCGAACAACTGACCCTGTACGTATGTATATGCGTGAAATGGGTACTGTTGAACTTCTTACGCGTGAAGGCGAAATCGTTATCGCTAAGCGTATTGAGGAAGGTATTAACCAAGTACAGATTTCAGTTGCTGAATACCCTGAAGCAATTACTTATCTACTAGAGCAATGGGACAAGTTCGAAGCAGAAGAAATGCGCTTAAGTGACATTATCTCTGGTTTCTTTGATCCTAATAATGAAGAAGAATCACAAATCTCTGCAACACACATCGGTTCTGAGTTAAACGAAGAGCAACTCGACGAAGAAGACGACGAAGACGATGATGAAGATGACGACAGTGATGACGATGATGATAGCGATGGCGACACAGGTCCAGATCCTGAAGAAGCTCGTATTCACTTCGAAAACTTACGTGAGCTTTATAACAAAGCACGCGAGACGTTCGAAGAAAAAGGTCGCTCGCACCCGGATTCACTTGAAGCTATTGCAGAAATAGGCGAACTATTTAAAACCTTTAAATTAGTGCCAAAACAGTTTGATCGCATGGTTAACAACATGCGTGAAATGATGGACCGCGTTCGTGTACAAGAACGTATCATCATGAAACAAGCTGTACAAATTGCTAAGTTACCGAAAAAGAGCTTTATCAAGCACTTTGCTAACAACGAAACAGACACAAGCTGGATTGACCTTGAGATTGCTGCAAACGAGAAATACTCAGTAGCACTTGAAACAGTTAAACCAGAAATCATTCGTTGCATCAGCAAACTAAGTGCAATTGAAGAAAGCACAGGTCTTAGCATCGAACGAATTAAAGATATCAACCGTCGTATGAGTATTGGTGAAGCGAAAGCTCGCCGTGCGAAGAAAGAAATGGTTGAAGCGAACTTACGTCTTGTAATTTCAATTGCGAAAAAATACACCAACCGTGGTTTACAGTTCTTAGACCTTATCCAAGAAGGTAATATTGGTCTAATGAAAGCGGTTGATAAGTTCGAATACCGCCGTGGTTATAAGTTCTCAACTTATGCAACATGGTGGATCCGTCAAGCAATCACGCGTTCGATTGCTGACCAAGCACGTACCATCCGTATTCCTGTGCACATGATTGAGACGATCAACAAATTAAACCGTATCTCTCGTCAAATGCTACAAGAGATGGGTCGTGAGCCGAGCCCAGAAGAATTAGCTGAGCGTATGTTAATGCCTGAAGACAAGATCCGTAAGGTACTTAAAATCGCTAAAGAGCCAATTTCAATGGAAACACCAATCGGCGATGATGAAGATTCGCACTTAGGTGACTTCATTGAAGATACCACTATCGACTCACCTATTGATTCTGCAACCATGGAATCACTACGTGGCGCAACAAACGATGTACTAGCGGGCTTAACAGCACGTGAAGCTAAAGTACTACGTATGCGTTTCGGTATCGACATGAACACTGACCATACATTAGAAGAAGTAGGTAAACAATTTGACGTAACACGTGAGCGTATTCGTCAAATCGAAGCGAAAGCGTTACGTAAATTACGTCACCCTTCTCGCTCTGACTTACTAAAAAGCTTCTTAGATGCTAAGTAATTTAGTATCGCGTTATTAACTAAAAGGCCGCTGTTGCGGCCTTTTTTCTATTCGAGAGATATTCATGGCTTGGATCCAAATTCGCATCAACGCAAATGCAGACAACGCAGAATTAATTAGCGACTTACTCATGGACACTGGCAGTGCGTCAGTCACCTATGTTGATGCCAAAGATACCCCTATTTATGAGCCAAAACTTGGTACTGTGCAGTTATGGGCTGATACCACTGTGATTGGCCTGTATGACGCTAACCACGATATGGACAGCGTTGTAGCAACATTAAATGCTGAAGCAACACTCGCCGATAAGCTCGTTTATAAAATTGAACAGCTTGAAGATAAAGATTGGGAGCGTGAGTGGATGGATAACTTCCACCCTATTCAATTTGGTGAGCGCTTATGGATCTGTCCAAGTTGGCGCGATATTCCAGATCCTGATGCGGTTAATGTATTGCTCGACCCTGGCCTTGCTTTTGGCACAGGTACCCATGCAACCACTGCCCTTTGCTTGAAGTGGCTAGAAAGCCAAGACTTAACAGGTAAAACTGTGGTCGACTTTGGTTGTGGCTCGGGCATTTTAGGAATTGCAGCGATCAAACTCGGCGCAGAGCGTATGATCGGTATCGATATAGATCCTCAAGCTATTGAAGCAAGCCGCGATAATGCAAAACGTAATGGCGTTGCAGATAAACTTGAAGTGTATTTACCTGAAGATCAGCCAGAGTTTACAGCTGATATTGTGGTTGCAAACATCTTAGCTCAACCACTTCGCGAACTACATGAAGTGATTTTAGGCCTTTTAAAACCGAATGGTAAAATTGCTATGTCAGGTATTTTAGAAGAACAAGCTCAGTCTGTAGCCGATGTTTATGCCCCGTTTTTAGCACTTGATGACGTGGCTGTTGAGGGTGAATGGACCCGAGTAAGCGGCATCAAGAAAGCCTAAATAGCACTAGAGTATTTACTCAAACATAATAGGTAAAGCCAGTATTTAACAGGCTTTACCTTATTTTTACAGTTAGTAGTTTCTCACTTTTTTGTGAGTAAAATTTTTTCTGTTCAAATATCAAACAAATCAACCAGCCCGTCAAACTGTTATCAAAAGTCAATACGAAAAGAGCAAAAAAAAGTCACTTTTGTTCAATTTATAGCCTTTGATTTTTGCTAAAAAAGCCGTAAACTTAGCGCCCCTTGAAAAGAGGCCAATTGAATAACAGTGCGTATCGGTTCATACCAACTTGAGAATAATGTAATTGTCGCGCCAATGGCAGGCATTACAGACAGACCATTTAGACAACTTTGCCGTCGCTTAGGTGCGGGCCTTGCTGTTTCTGAAATGCTCTCGTCAAACCCGAAAGTATGGAAAACCGAAAAATCGATGAACCGTATGGATCACAGCGGTGAGTCGGGTATTCGTTCGGTGCAAATCGCCGGAGCCGATCCTGAGCTTATGGCACAGGCAGCACAATTCAATGTCAGCAATGGTGCACAGATCATAGATATCAATATGGGGTGCCCAGCTAAAAAAGTGAATAAGAAACTCGCAGGCTCAGCCTTATTACAGTTTCCTGAATTAGTACAAGAGATACTCGATGCCGTTGTTAATGCTGTCGATGTCCCTGTCACTTTAAAAATCCGTACCGGATGGGATCAGGATAACCGTAATGGTGTCGAGATTGCGAGAATAGCTGAACGTTATGGCATTGCCTCACTGGCAGTACACGGGCGAACGCGCGCATGTATGTATAAAGGTGAAGCAGAGTACGCCACAATTAGGGATATTAAACGTTCAGTGTCTATCCCTGTCGTTGCCAATGGTGATATTACTTCACCAGAAAAAGCAAAGCAGGTTTTGGATTATACGGGTGCAGATGCCATTATGATTGGTCGAGCCGCCCAAGGTCGCCCTTGGATTTTTAGGGAGATAGACCACTATTTGCGAACTGGAGAACATTTGCCAGCACCTGAAATTTCAGAAGTGCGCAGCATTTTGATGGAGCATTTAGACAATCTTCATCAGTTTTACGGGGAGCCAATGGGAGCGCGTATCGCTCGAAAGCATGTATCTTGGTATTTGCAAACCCATGACAGTGACGGTCAGTTTAGGCGAGTATTTAATGCGTTAGATAACCCACAGGCACAAGTCGACGCATTAGAAGAATACTTTAAAACACTAGCAGCTAACTAAGAAAGAAAGAGACATATAACGATGTTCGAACAAAACGTGACTTCTCCATTTATCACAAACCCTCATGTACAGTCACACGAGAAACCACAGCCGTTGCGTGATGCAGTGAAAAAAGCTGTTCATCACTACTTAAAGCAACTTAATGGTCAAGACGTACAAGACGTATACGACCTTGTTCTTTCTGAGCTAGAAGCACCATTACTTGAAGAAGTAATGACGTACACGCGTGGTAACCAAACTCGTGCTGCAATCTTACTAGGTATCAACCGTGGTACTTTACGTAAGAAACTTAAAAAGTACGGCATGAACTGATACCAGTTATATTGAAACCGTAATCATTCTAACGAGTTAAATAAGTCCCTAACTGCGTTAAAAATTTCTTATGTAGAGTAACTACACTACAAAATTTTTGCCTTGTTATTGACTTATTTCTCTGTCGTTATAATTGCTTACTAATCCAATACAACTGGTATAAAAGTTTTTTAAGAACTGGAATGTAAGTTTTTAAAGAACAGATATAAAAGTTTTGAAAAAAGCACCTTAGGGTGCTTTTTTTATAGCTGTTAAAAACTATGCAAAATCCTCACGCTTTAAACGTCGTTTTTTAAAGCAGATTCAGTTAAAATACCGCCTTTCTAAGCTAGCTCAAACATTGAGGTAATCAAAACTACAATGGATACACATCGTCCAATTCGTCGCGCACTATTAAGTGTGTCAGATAAAACCGGTATCGTTGAATTTGCTCGCGCTCTTGAAGCACAAGGCGTGGATATTTTATCAACTGGCGGTACTTGCAAATTACTTGCTGATAACGGCATCAAAGTCACTGAAGTATCTGACCATACTGGTCACCCTGAGATCATGGATGGTCGCGTAAAAACACTTCATCCAAAAATTCACGGCGGCATCTTAGCGCGTCGCGGTCAAGATGAAGACGTAATGGAGGATCACAACATCTCTGCTATCGATATCGTTGTAGTTAACTTATACCCCTTCGCAAACACTGTTGCGAAAGAAGACTGCAGCCTAGAAGATGCGATTGAAAACATTGATATCGGTGGTCCAACTATGGTTCGCGCTGCGGCGAAAAACCATAAAGACGTAACTATCGTAGTTAATGCAAAAGATTACGACCGTGTGATCAGCGAAATGCAAAGCAACAACGGTTCAACAACGTATAAAACACGTTTTGATTTAGCTATTGCTGCTTACGAGCACACAGCTCAGTACGATGGCATGATTGCAAACTACTTCGGCAAAATGGTTCCTGACTATACAGAGGAAGCAGCTGAAGAGACTAAATTCCCACGTACTATCAACATGCAGTTCACTAAGAAGCAAGATATGCGCTACGGTGAAAACTCACACCAAGACGCTGCTTTTTATGTTGAAAACGACCTAACTGAAGCATCTGTTGCGACTGCAGTTCAATTGCAAGGTAAAGCACTTTCTTACAATAACATTGCTGACACAGACGCAGCATTAGAATGTGTAAAAGAATTCGACGTACCAGCGTGTGTTATCGTAAAACATGCGAACCCTTGTGGTGTGTCAATTGGTGACAACATTCTTGAAGCTTATGATCGCGCATTCAAAACTGACCCTACATCAGCATTTGGTGGCATCATCGCATTCAACAAAGAACTTGATGCAGACACAGCTGAAGCTATTGTTGCTCGTCAATTCGTTGAAGTTATCATTGCACCTAAAGTATCTGAAGCTGCAGCCCAAATCGTATCTGCTAAGCAAAACGTACGTTTATTAGAATGTGGTGAATGGTCTGGTAATGCAACAGGTCACGACATCAAGCGTGTTAATGGCGGTATTCTAGTTCAAGACCGCGACCTAGGCATGGTCACACAAGGCGACCTTAAAGTTGTATCTAAGCGTCAACCAACTGAGCAAGAATTAAAAGATCTATTATTCTGCTGGAAAGTAGCTAAATTCGTTAAGTCTAACGCAATCGTTTATGCACGTGACGGTATGACTATCGGTGTAGGCGCAGGTCAAATGAGCCGTGTTTATTCAGCGAAAATTGCTGGTATCAAAGCCGCTGACGAAAACCTTGAAGTAAAAGGTTCAGTTATGGCATCGGATGCATTCTTCCCATTCCGTGACGGTATTGATGCAGCAGCAGAGGCTGGCATCACCGCTGTTATTCAACCAGGTGGTTCAATGCGCGATGAAGAAGTTATCGCTGCAGCTGACGAAGCTGGTATGGCAATGGTATTTACAGGTATGCGCCATTTCCGCCACTAATTACATAAAGGGTTAAGCACATAGCTTAACCCTTTTTGTTTGCCACAAATTCACGTATTCTGATTAATAATAATAATTACCCATATAATGAAGGAACAGATGATGAAATTTGCCGTAAAATCGTTACTCGTTGCCAGCCTTGCACTGACATCAGCACAGGCTTTAAGCCATTCTCATGAATCAGCGCTTACACAAGCTGTGCAATCAAGCGAACGTGATGCTAAAAATAGCGCACGTGATAAATATCGCCATCCAGTTGAAACACTTGAGTTCTTTGGCTTTAAGCCAAACATGACAGTTGTTGAAATTGCACCGGGCGGTGGCTGGTATAGCGAAATTCTTGCGCCAGCTGTAAAAGGCCATGGTGTTTACTACGCGGCACATTTCCCTGCTGATTCTGAGGTGGGTTATTACCAACGTTCATTAGCTGGTTTTAAGAAAAAGATGAGCGATGACGCACGCTTCAGTGAAGTTAAACTAACTGAATTTGCGCCAGTAACACATCTTGATATTGCACCAGCGGGTAGCGCAGATCTTGTCTTAACATTTAGAAATGTACACAACTGGTACATGGGTAAAGATAAAGAAGGCGCGTTAAGTGCGTTTAAAGCATTTTATAAAGCACTTAAACCAGGCGGCACTTTAGGTGTGGTTGAACACCGCCTACCTGAAGCGCGCAGCGACGAAGATCAGAAATCATCAGGTTATATGAAGCAAAGCTATGTAATTGAAATTGCAAAGCAAGCTGGCTTTGAACTAGTGGCAAGCAGTGACATTAATGCAAACCCTCTTGATACAGCGGATCACCCTAAAGGGGTGTGGACACTACCACCACGTTTAGCACTTGACGAAAAAGACGCTGCTAAATATAAAGCAATTGGTGAGAGTGATCGTATGACGCTGAAGTTTAAAAAACCGCTATAAATAGGATTATACGCCATGAATGTACTTGTCATCGGCAGTGGCGGCCGCGAACACGCTCTTGCGTTTAAGGCTGCACAAAATACTAAAGTAAACACCGTTTTCGTTGCTCCAGGTAACGCAGGTACTGCACTAGAGCCAAAACTTGAAAACGTAGCTATCAACGTTGAAGACCTAGCAGGTTTAGTTACTTTTGCTAAAGAAAACAACGTTGAGTTAACTATTGTTGGTCCAGAAGTACCGCTTGTTTTAGGTGTAGTTGATACATTCCGTGAAAACGGTTTAGCTATCTTCGGCCCAACAGCAGGTGCTGCACAGCTAGAAGGCTCTAAGTCATTCACTAAAGACTTCTTAGCACGTCACGACATTCCAACTGCTGACTACCAAACGTTTGAACAAATAGATCCTGCACTTGCTTACCTAAAAGAAAAAGGTGCGCCTATTGTAATTAAAGCTGATGGCTTAGCAGCAGGTAAAGGCGTTATTGTTGCAATGACTGAGCTTGAAGCTGAAGAAGCTATCCGCGATATGCTTGCAGGCAACAGCTTTGGTGAAGCTGGTAGCCGCGTGGTTATCGAAGAGTTCTTAGAAGGTGAAGAAGCCTCTTTCATTGTGATGGTTGATGGCAAAAACGTACTGCCATTCGCAACTAGCCAAGATCACAAACGCGCTTACAACGGTGACCAAGGTCCGAACACTGGCGGCATGGGTGCATACTCACCAGCTCCAGTGGTGACTGATGAAATTCACCAACGCATTATGAACGAAGTGATCAACCCAACGGTTGAAGGTATGGCAAAAGAAGGCCACCCATACACAGGTTTCTTATACGCTGGTTTAATGATCACCGCTGATGGTACGCCAAAAGTAATCGAATACAACTGTCGTTTTGGCGACCCTGAAACACAACCTATGATGCTTCGTCTTAAGTCTGACCTTGTTGAGCTTATCGAAGCGGCTAACCGTGAAGAACTAGATAAAACAGTAATCGAGTTCGACCCGCGTGCAGCAGTCGGTGTTGTATTAGCTGCTAAAGGCTACCCAGATAGCTACCCGAAAGGTGATGCAATCAGCGGCTTGCAAGTTACTTACCCTGAAGGTGAGAAAGTATTTCACGCAGGTACTAAGCAAGATGGCGACAACGTTGTAACTGCTGGCGGTCGTGTGCTTTGTGCTACTGCACTTGGCAACACAGTAACCGAAGCGCAACAACGTGCTTATAAACTAGTTGATGAAATCAGCTGGGAAGGCATGGAATATCGTACTGATATCGCTTACCGTGCAATTGCTCGCGAACAGAATTAAGGTCAAACCAGTCTAATTCTGAAAAAGCGCAGTTTATCTGCGCTTTTTTAATGCTACACTGTTAAGAACATTTACCTAGATAAAGAACTAATTTTGAATAATAAAGCTCTGAAATATAACTTTGTTTCATTTCTTATTCTGACAATTTTGTTTTTTATCATTGCTACCCTCGCGGCACATTTAGCCAGCCCTACCCGCTACACCATAGATAAAACAGCCCCCATCTACAGTAATACAGCTTATCGAATAGATAGTAGTAAAGCGCTGACTCTCGAGCAGTTTTTAGCTGAACCAGACAAGCTCAAACAGCGCCCTTTTAAAGATGTTGAATGGGATTTAGCGGCGCAAGATTATTGGTTAAAGCTTGATTTAGAAAACCGCCAAGCAAAGCCTGTTGAGCTGGCGATTCACTTTGATAACCCTATGGTTGATTATCTTAGCGTTTATCATGTTGATGATAAGGGGCAGCTTATAGATACAACCGAGCTGGGTGATAAAGTATCTGGTCTTAGTTTGTTTCAATACAGTACACCGCACAGCATGCTTACAATGCAGGGCTATGAGCAAACATCCCTCATTATAAAAATAGATACGGTGGGTATCAGCAAAACACCTATTAATATTTATGGTGAAAAAGAGTTTCAAGATTTACTACGTTCGCAATCAGGAATTTGGGGGATCTTCATTGGTGTGCTGATCATGGCAGCCCTGTATAACTTGGTATTATTTTTAGGGATCCGTGATCGCGTCTATCTTATTTATATAGGCTACATCATCTCAGCATTGCTACTTATGGGCTCAGTACTCGGCTTTGGTTTTTATTTATGGCCGTTATCGTGGCAAATCTTTTTTAATGAGCAAGTGGTCTTCAGTAACTATGCGATTGCATTTTTCACCGTCGCGTTTTGTACTATGTTCTTACGCTACCATAAAGATAATTGCCGCTTATACAAGCTCAGTATCAGCTTTTTAGCCCTGCTGTTCAGCCTCAGTCTTATCAGCTTTTTTATGCTGGAATACCATTCTTCAAAAATCTTTTTTGCCATCATGGTGCCGTTATACATTTTATGTATTTGCATGATTTACAAAAAGTTGGTGAGCGGTTTTCGGTGGGCAAAGTTTTATGTCATGTCGTGGGTGCCACTGATTGTAGGCGCAGCCATTCAGCCGTTAGAGCTTACAGGCTTTATTCCCTACAGCTTTGCCGTTAGGCACATATTTTTAGTCGCCATTCTCTGTGAGATTGTGCTTATGGCAATGGCGCTGGCAGACCGGGTGCGTTATCAACGTGAAAAAGCGCTGTATCATGCAACCCATACCCAACAAACTGAGCTACTCAACCAAGCAATGCTCAAACAAGCCTATATGGCGATTACCTCGGAGCAAAGACTCGCTAATCTTTGTTTAGTGAAAATCGAGCAATTTAACGCCCTAATGAGTATTCTAAAGCCAAGCCAAAGCAGCCAAATAATTATCACTGTGGCCCAATCTCTAGAGCATCAAATAAATAAAAATAGGCAATTTATTAATTTAGAGTCAGCGCTAGATAACAGTCCAAAAGTGGCAGACTTAGGCAATGGTGTACTGGCTTTTATTTCTACCAAAATTCAATCGCAAGCAGAGCTGCACCAAGAACTGAGCAACTTATGCAAACAGCTGCCAAAGCAATATAAAGTGGCAGGCTTAGACCTGCAGCTTTACTACCGCTATAGCATTACCGAACCGGTTAGTGATGATGGCTTTGATATTTGGCTACAACGTGGCTATTTAGGGTTGTCACAAAAACAGCAAAACATCGACTTTACTACACCGCATATCGATATGGATGTCAGCCTTGCCGCTGAGTTACAACAAGCAATGCGAAGCAATACCTTAGCCATTTACTTACAGCCCATTATTAATTTACGCAATGGTGCTATCTGTGGCGCAGAGGCATTGTTACGCTGGCCTACAGCGGGTAAATACCTGGACATTGAGCAACTCATTTTATTGGCTGAACGTACTGGTTTAATTAACGAGTTGAGCTTATGGGTGATTGATCAGGCTTGCCTAGCTGCAGCCCAGCTTAATCGACAAGGCTATCGCGAGCATACCATTAGCGTTAATTTAAGTGCCAAGAATCTAGCTATCCCTAAGCTTGTCGAAAAAGTTGAAAACACCATTTTAAAGCATGGCATTACTGCGGATCAGTTAAAGTTTGAATTGACTGAATTTGCGCTTATCAAAAACCATGATGAAATGGTCAGCTTTATCAGCGAACTTAATAAACTCGGTAGCAAGGTAGTACTCGATGATTTTGGTACTGGTTACTCGTCGTTGAACTACTTAGTAAATTATTCATTTAGCACGATCAAAGTCGATAAGAGCTTTATTCTTGATTTAGTGAATAACACCACCAACCAGGTAGTGGTAAAAACGGCTATTGATATGGCCCATAACCTTGATATGAATATCACCATCGAAGGCATTGAAGACCAAGAAACAGAAAAAATGCTGATCAAGATGGGCGCAGATCAAGGGCAAGGCTATTATTACAGCAAAGCGGTACCGATTAATGAGTATCTAAGCTTTATTGCCTCACAATTTAAATAGGCCGTGTTACACTGCCCTTTTTAACATCTTTAGGGGCCATGTAAAGATGCAAGGTACGATCAAAAAATTAAAGTCGACACTGACCTCTCCTGTCGAATATCAATTACCTATCGGTGATGAGCTAGTTTCATTAAATGACTATATTGGTAAGCCACTCACACTGACTTTTACCGGCAATATTTTTTGCTGTAACTGTGGTAAGAAAACCAAGAAAAGCTACTCTCAAGGCCACTGTTTTGTCTGTATGCGCAAACTGGCTAGCTGTGACATGTGTATCATGAAACCTGAAACGTGCCACTTTGATAAAGGCACCTGTCGTGAGCCACAGTGGGGTGAAGAAAACTGCATGATCCCGCATTACGTTTATTTAGCCAACACTTCAGGCCTAAAAGTAGGTATTACCCGCCATACTCAAATTCCTACACGCTGGATTGACCAAGGTGCGACGCAAGCTTTACCTATTTTCAAAGTACAAACCCGTCTTCAATCGGGTTTAGTTGAGGTTGCTTTAGCCGAATTTATTGCTGATAAAACCAATTGGCGAAACATGCTAAAAGGCCAATCTGAAGCGATTGATTTAAAAGCTGCTGCTGCAGAGTTGATCCCACAAATTGATGCTAAGTTAAGTGAACTTGCAGAGCTATTTGGCGCAACAGCCATTGAAAAGCTCGATGAAGATGTAGTTGAGCTAGACTACCCAGTAAGTGAATACCCAAGCAAAATCAGTTCTTTCAATTTTGATAAAGCACCAGAAGTATCAGGTATTTTAAAAGGCATTAAAGGCCAGTACTTAATTTTTGATACTGGCGTCATTAATATTCGTAAGTTCACTTCTTACGAAATTAGCCTAGCTTAGGCACTTTTTTCGCTATTGAGATAAAAATCATACCATTGCTGCTTCGCTATTGGGCGGCAAAAGTAATAGCCTTGAATGGTATCGCAGTTAAGTGAACGTAAGTAATTTAACTGCTCTACCTTCTCTACCCCTTCTGCGACAACATGAATACTCAAGCTTTTCGCCAGGCTAATAATCGCCGTAACAATTTCACTATTACCGTATTCATCGGGCACTTTTGCGATAAAGCTGGCATCTATTTTTAACGTATCAATTGGCAGTTTAGTTAAGTAACTTAAAGCCGAGTAGCCCGTGCCAAAGTCATCTAACGTTATATGCACACCTAACTTTTTAAGCGCGAGTAACTCTTGCTTAGCTTCACTAAAGTGGCTGATAAAACAGCTTTCAGTGAGCTCTACTTCAAGCTTGTGAGGGTCTACATCGTAACGCTCAAGTAAGCGCTCAACATTCGACGCTAATTGCCCCTGACGTAAGTGATTTGCCGAGATATTAATTGCTAAGCGCCCTGCTTCAATGCCTTGTTGCTGCCATTTTTCTAACTCTTTACAAGCTTGCTCGATGACCCATAAATCAAGTTTCACAATTAGGCCTAGTTCTTCAGCAAGGGGAATAAATTTAGCGGGTGATATCACCCCAAGGTTCGGTTCATGCCAACGTAAGAGTGCCTCTACCCCTAAAATTTTGCCTGAATTTAACTCCTGCTTAGGTTGGAAATAAAGCTCAAACTCATCGCTTTCTATGGCGTTTTGTAATCGGCTCATCATAGCCAATCGCTCTAAAGAGCGTGCATTCATCGCAGGTTTGAATAATTGAAATGAATTACGTCCCACTTCTTTAGCACGGTACATAGCAATATCTGCATGCTTGAGCAGTGTAGCGCTATCTACGCCATCATCAGGGTAAACCGCAGCGCCAATAGAAGCTGTAATTGCAACCACATGCTCGTTAATAGCAAGCGGCATACTCACTTGCTGCAATACTTGTTCGGCAAAGTTGAGCAGTGTTTCAACCCGATTTACTTCGCATAATAAAACAAACTCATCGCCACCTAAGCGCGCAAGAGTATCCCCTTCAGGAAGAATTGATAAAATACGCTCTGCCACTTGCTGCAATAAGTTATCACCAGCGTCATGCCCTAAGCTGTCGTTAACCTCTTTAAAGCGGTCTAAGTCGATAAACATCACCGCTAATAGATCATGGTTTCGTTTGGCAGAACTCAGTGCAATAGAGAGTCTGTCATGAAATAAGCGCCTATTTGGCAGGCCGGTTAATTCGTCGTAATAGGCAAGCTGGGCAATTTTTTCTTCGGCACGTTTGCGCTCTGTAATGTCGCTAAAAATTGCCGCATAAAGCACTTCATCAAAGTTAGGGTCTTTAATCTGGATAATGGTGAGCCACTCTACAAACTCTTCACCATCTTTTTTGCAATTGCAGATCTCCCCTTGCCAGACCCCTTCGTATTCAATGGCATGCCACATTTTTTGATAAAACGAACGGCTATGTTTTGTAGAGCTTAAAATATTGGGACGCTTACCGATTACTTCATGCTCAGCAAAGCCGGTCAGTTTAGTAAAAGCAGGGTTAACTTGAATAATAGTGCCGTCTTTACGGGTTAACATAATGCCATCGAGTGATGCATCAATAATTTTATTTGCCAAAAACAAGTTACGTTGTGATTTTTGCAAAGCAATATCACGCTGCTCAATAGCACGTTCAAGCTCGCAGCAATAAGCTGACTCAATCTCTGTGATCAAATCAGCAAATGATATCACCCCGCAAATTTCATCATCTCGAACCACTAAATGACGCACATTACGCTCTGTCATAGTGCGATACGCATCAAATAAACTGCTTTCACAATCAATTTCAATTAACGGGTAGCTGGCATATTGCCAACAAGGATTTAGCCACTCGGTTTGAATGATCAGCTCAACAATATCACGCTGAGTAATAATACCGTGCAGTTCAAGCTCTCGGTTATAAACCAATACACTATCAAGGCGGCCAGCGCGCATCAGTTGCACAACCTCTTCTATCGGTGTTTGCGCATCAACTATCTCTAGATCAGTGCGATACTGCTCATGAATAGGTCGAAATTGTAGGTAGTGGTCCAAACCTTGGTTATGCACAATATCAGATAAGTTCAACATACCTGCAGGTTGGTTATCGCTATCCATCACCAATAAATGACGAATGCCATGTTGTTGAAAACGCAGGGTTGCATCACTGACAGAGCATTGATTCGGCACTGTAATAACAGGCGCCGACATGACCTCGTGAATGGCAAGGTTCTTATAGAGCGGGCTGCTGATGTCAACTTTCAAACAATCAGCCTCAGTCCAAATCCCAACAACAGATTGCTCATGCTTGATAAAAATCGCCGTCACATTGTGAACATGCATCAACCTCACCGCATCGACCAAAGGCGTATGCGCAGGACACGATACCAGCTTTTGCGAAAAGACATCACTCACCTTTTGATGCCGTCTTGGTTGATTCATAAGTCGACTTTCCTAGTTCTTACATGAATTGGCAATTATAATCATTTCAACCTATGCAACTTTGACGCAGGACAATAAATGCACTCATCATTTCCTAAGATTATTTTTTCAGACCATGAATTAGCTCTAGTTGAAGACGAAGCCGATATAGAAAGCTTTGTATATAGCTTGAGTGAAGAGCAGCAACATGAAGTGATGCTACTTTTGGCAACAGGGCAGTATGTCAACTTGCAGGGAGAAAGCGTGAAAGCATTAACTGATATAGAGCTTGCTAATAGAGTGACTGAGCACCTAGCACAAGAGGGAGTATGCTGTTTAAGTAAGGTTACTCGGCTTACACCAACGCAAGCCTTTGCGATGCTGGCTGATTAAGGTGCATCCACCAGCGCTTTAATGTGCGCAACGGCACTACGACCTAGAGCTGATAAAGCATAGCCCCCTTCAAGATAAGAGATAATCCCGTTGCAATCTTGCTGCTGACAAAACTCAGCTAATTGCGTGGTTAGCCATGCGTAATCATCTTCAACAAATTTCAGGCTTGCCATGTCATCTTCAAGGTGAGCATCAAAACCTGCACTAATAAACAACAGTTCAGGTTTAAACTCATTGAGTTTTGGTAGCCACTGCTCAAGGTAAACAGCTTTTAAGTCATTACCATCACTGGCAATTGGCAGCGGTGAGTTAACTAAAGTCGCGTTATTTTCAACCGCCGTATTTGGGTAAAAAGGGTGTTGAAACAAAGAACAAAACAACACATTGTCATCATCTAAAAAGATATCTTGCGTGCCATTACCGTGGTGTACATCAAAATCCAAAATAGCGATACGTTTAACACCTTTGCTTTGCGCGTATTTCACAGCAATGGCTAGGTTATTAAAAACGCAAAACCCTGCAGAGGTACTGCGGTTTGCATGATGCCCTGGTGGTCTAACCGAGCAAAATGCGGCATCCAGTTTATCAGCAAGAATTTCATCAACGGCGAGTAATCCAGCTCCAACGGCTCGTTCAATCGCTTTCATTGAATCTGGGCACAACCAAGTGTCGCCGTCTAATTCAGCAAGCCCTTCATCGGGAATTGTTTGCTCTACATGGCTTACCAAAGGTTCATCATGAGCACGTAAAAAGTCGTCGCGGCTGGCTTTAGGAGCTTGTAAGTGAGTAATTGCTATATCAACACCACTTGCTAGCAAGCGGTCGGTGATCACATCTAAACGCGCAGGGCATTCGGGGTGATCCTCAATCATTTTATGTTTACGACAAAATGGATGTGAGATAACTGCCGTTCTCATAATACGCTCCTTGAATTATTTTCCCCCAGTATAACAAAGCCACCTAATGGTGGCTTTGCGACTTTGGTTTACTTTTTAGTGCGTAAATCTAAATTCCTAAAGTCAAAACTAAAGTCTGTCACCGCCGTTGAGACAGCGCGCATTTTTGCACTACTCACTCGGTTATCTGGGCTCATTTGAAACTCAATGTAAGCATCTGCTTCAAGTAACTTTTCATCCCACTTCACAATAAACGTATTGCCCGTGTAATGCTCAAGCTGACCTTTCAAACGCTTTGTATGAGTAAAATCAATACGTAGCTGACCATTTAACTCTTCGATTACTACATCACCATACCAGTTATCGTGCAGAGTGCCTGTGTAGTTGATGTTTGGTAGTTTCGCTTGATAATCAGCAGGTGTTTCTGGTTTTGCGTTTGCGTAAGCTTCTTTTTTACCTTCAAAGTGCTTTTTAGCAAGCTCTTCAACCCAGTCTTTATCTTCAAGATTTAATGCATCTTCTAATACTTCGTAAGTCACCGCTGAGAGCGCGCTGAATGCTTGCTGGTTACTCAAAATAACAATACCGAGGTTTTTCTCTGGTAATAATGTCACTTGAGACACCATGCCTAAAATACCACCACCATGGCCTAGCTTTTTAATGCCGTGGAAATCTTCAATGCTCCAGCCTAAACCATAACCTCTAAATTGTTGGTGGTAAGCTTCATAAGCACTTTTTGATGCCATTGACGTAATGTGCGGGTGCCACATTTGTTGCTGCTGCTTTTCACTAAATAACTGCTGGCCATTTGGCATTTTGCCATGTGCAAGCTGCGTGCGTAGCCATTGACTCATATCGCTTACGCTTGATGCAATCGCACCAGCGCCACGGAAATCTTCAAGGTAGTTCACAAAAAATGGATGTAGTTGGCCATCCATTGGGATATGACCTGTCGCCCAGTTTTTATTGCTACTAGGGATACGTGAAAAACCTGCGCGTGAGTTTTTCATATCAAGTGGCTGAAGAATATTTTTCTCGATGTAATCATTCCAGCTCATGCCTGATACACGGGCTACCACCTCACCTGCTGTCACAAACATTAAGTTGTTATAGGCGTATTTACTACGAAAGCTACTCGCCGGTTTTAAGTATTTTAGCCCTGCGATAATTTCATCAATCGATTTGTCAGTATCTGGCCAAATCATTAAATCGCCTTGCCCTAAACCCAAACCGCTACGGTGGCTTAATAAATCGCGAATGGTCATTTCACGTGTTACGTAAGGGTCATACAGACGAAACTCAGGAAGATGATCAATTACTTTGTCATCCCAGCTAAGCTTACCTTCATCAATTAATTTAGCTAACGCTGCTGCGGTAAATGCTTTGGTGTTTGAAGCGATACCGAATAAGGTGTCTTTATTTACTTTTTTACCGGTATCAAGGTGAGATACACCAAAACCTTTTGCTAACACGACCTGGTCATTTTCAACAATCGCTACAGCCATACCCGGTACGTCAAAACGTGCCATTGACGTTTCGATTACTTTTTCTATTTTTTTAGTATCAATATCGGCATAACTGTAAAACGAACAGCTCGATAACAGCGCCGCTGCAACGGCTAATTTACGAAATATCATAATATCCCTTGGTGATTTTTATTGTTGTGAATAGCGAACTCTTTCGCTGCTCGGGTTTTATCTGGATCATCGCAACTTGGTCTTGCGAGTATTGCTTCACTGTAATGATTTGGTACACCTGCTTCAAGCGCTCCGCGATGAACATGCTGAAGATACCAGTCGAATGGCAGTAAAGACTCATCTAAGGTATTAGCGATATAACAATGGGCAGCAAGTTGCTCGCCATCAATGAGTTCAACGGTGATATCTACACAGTCATAACGCGGCCCTTCGATATCATCAAGAATCGACTTTTCAGCTTCGTTTAACTGATACACAACACCATATACCAAGGCATCTGCCTGATCAGTTTTGCGCACGCTGCACTTTGCAGAGCCGTCGGTACTTACCATATCAAACGTCAGCTCATAGCCCTTTAAAGTAGCTGTGCCTATCCGCTTTGCTTCAGGTAACCTTGCCAGCAATCTGCTCGATGACATATTTGAACCAAATGAAAAGTTATATAGCGCCATACTTACCTCACACAACAACGCGAATAGCTAAGGCAATTAAGATCACGCCAATGCCTCTATCAAACCAGTATCCGCTTTTTAAGAAAAATGCTCGCACTGATGCTTTTGATAACACCAATGATAAAAATGAAAACCATAGCCAAGTCGCCATTGCCATATACACGCCATAACC
The DNA here is from genome assembly GCF_023161845.1 of Pseudoalteromonas sp. 2CM39R. Lineage (NCBI taxonomy): Bacteria > Pseudomonadati > Pseudomonadota > Gammaproteobacteria > Alteromonadales > Pseudoalteromonadaceae > Pseudoalteromonas > Pseudoalteromonas sp. 2CM39R. Next base: position 194,178 of record NZ_JALNTM010000009.1, on the reverse strand, counting down.
AGCCTGCACTACAACAGGTGTTTCAGGGCTTATTACAAGAGTAAACAACGACATAAAAAACAGTGTTGCTTTGGGATTAAGGGCATTGGTAAAAAAACCGCGTCGAAATGCTTTATACACAGATTCAGGCTCAGCAGGGGCAAGGGTTTGCTGTTTACTATCGCTAGGTTTTGCGCTTCGTAAAGCTTGCACACCCAAGTATGCCAAATAAGCCCCTGCAAGGTATTTTAAAGCCATAAATAAGCTAGGTGACTGGGATAAAATTAATGCCACACCTAATACACAATAAGCAATATGCAGCAAAATAGCCGCACCAACCCCAGCACTGGTCCAAAGCGCATTTTTACGACCTTGTTGAATACTTTGCTTTAGTACAATTGCAAAGTCAGGGCCTGGGCTTGCTACCGCAAAAAAGTGAGCTATGGCTATCAATAAAAACTCATCTAAATACTGCACTCAATATTACCCTACTGCTTGTTCATCTAATGCCAATAACAACGGATTTGCACTATCACTCACTAATGCTTTAATTTGCTTTTGCGCTTTTTTATATTGGCTGCGTAAATGGGGTTTTAAAAACTTCTTCGACTGATTATCCCCTTTAAAATGCGTAACCAGCGCATGCATAAATAGCGTTTGTGGCTCAGTCAGCGCTGCTTGACGATTAGCATAAGGGTTATAACCGCAGCCACAGCCTCCTTTAAATTGATACACAGTATTACTCATCATCACCCCAAAGCCTAAATAGCATGCCAACGCATCGCTCGCTTGGGGTAAGTACTCTTTACCACCGGGAGGTAAGACACCTACATGGTGAATCAAAATGGTTGCTAAGGTACCAGCAAAACTTGCCACTAAATCTTGCGGTTGATTGATTTGGTTCGGGTTAAACGAGATATTCACCGGATGATTTGCCGGCACAATTAAGCTCGCCTCGCTACCGCGTAAATTGTCTTGAAATTCAAAATGTGGAAACACCTGCGGTGTAAGCCCAGATGGCGCAACTAAGTTAATTGGCCACGCCTGCATCCCCGCATAATCAACAACTCGACTAAATACTTTTTCAGCCATTTCACTGACGCTCGACACCCTATCCGGAAAGAACTGTCCGTTAGGTAAAATGATTTGTGTGTGTTTTAAAAAATATTCACTATCAAAGTGCTCAACAGCCCATAAAAAGGTATCGATTAACCACTGTTGCTCTTGCTCATCAACAAGTGGGGCTGACTTAAATAACGCTAACATAAATTACTCTTGTGATTGTGCCCATTGCCATGCATCCGTATTGTAAAGAGGCACAGTTGATAAAGCATGATGATGGCTGCCGCTCGACTCTTTCGTTGAATAAGACAAATATAAAAGTGTGCGTGTTGGCGCATCATAAATACGACGAACTTTTAACGACTTAAACAAAATACTTTTCGATGATTTAAATACCACTTCGCCCGATTTACTGCGGTCAATTTGTTGTAATTGGTCAGCGGTAATGGGACCTGTTTGACGACAGGCAATAGACATATCAGATGGATCAGCAAAATCAAGATTCGCTTCAATATGGCTAATGTGGCAAGTAACACCGCTTATAATCGGGTCTTGTTGTGATACCACTTTAATATCTTTGGTAGTAAATAATCCCAAACTCACCGAAGCAGCATCATCCGAGCAACCGCTCAACAAAATCAGTGGCGCAGTAAGTGCAGCTAATTTTAGTAACTTCATCCTAGTGTTCCTTATTAAAAAGCGATAGTTGTCCGTTTACAACGATTTGCTTGCTATGTTTCAATACTATCTCAAAATATCTTCAACAACGAGCACCTAAACAATGAAAAAATCGCTTGGTTTACTGTGTTTAATGTTCTTAAGTAGTACCGCTCACGCTGACTACTCTATTAGCGCTGGTTTCGGCAAAAACTTTACTAACTCGGTGCAAACCGAAGAAAACCTAAAAATTGAGCTTGAGGATGACAGCCATTTTACTGTCAGCCTAGATAGAACCATTGATAATGCTCGTTATGGGTTCTTTTATTCTGCAACCGAGCTTGATATGAAAGACCAAACCAACAAGCAAGTCGAGATGCAATACCTGCTATTTCAAAGTGCCGTTGAAGTGCCATTAGCTGACCGTATAGTTGGTTTTGTTGGTGCCCAAATTGGCGCAAACCACGTCAGCACTGACTTTGCCGACTCTGATACATATTTTACCTCTGGCCTTTATGCTGGCGCAGATTATTTATTTACTGAACAAGCTCGGGTTTATATTGAAACTCGCTGGTTGGCAACTATTGTAAATAATGCAAGTAACGTATCATGCACATTGCCAACATCAGAAGACGACCAATGTCTATGGCACTTTGATGGTGATGTGTTAAACCAATTTCAGACAAACATCGGTTTTAGTTACCGCTTTTAAGGAAGACCCCATGCCGCACATTGTTATAGAACACTCAGAAGACTTGCCAATTCTGCCACAAGTGTTAGTTGAAAAAGTTCACCAAGCCGTTTTTGACTCAGGCTTATTTGAGCTTTCGACCATAAAGACTCGTGCAATTGCTTATCAGCATTACGAATTAGGTGAAGGCAAAGATGGCTTTATTCACATCGGCGCATCAATCATGGCAGGCAGAACCATAGAGCAAAAGCAAATGCTCAGTGAGCAATTACTAAGTTGCTTAAGAACATACTGCCGCCGCTCGTATAGCTTAAGCGTTAATATTTACGATATGGATGCTGATATTTACCGTAAGTGTTAATTACTTTGGCAAATAGGCTGCGGGTAAACGCTTAATTTCTATCTCAGGCGATAAGTACGCGGTGTAAACCAGCCAACGCTCATTGGGTATGTAGGTCAAGCCCGATGAGCGACTATAAGCTCGCTCCGGTAAAGCAATTAAATCATGATGCCGCTTACTTGCTAAGTCATAGTAGCTAATACGGTAATCACCTAAGCGTTCTTTATAATAATAAATACGCCCCTCATGATACGCGTTCTTTGCAACCAGCAACCATGCATAACTGCGCGCCAACTTAACATCGTTCACCAGCATTTCTTCAGCACCCGTATCATGATGTTTTATCCAAATAGCATGGCGCGAGTTGGTAAATAAAATATCGCCTGATTGTGTTTCAACGCCATACTGCGCAGGCACTTCAACAGCTTTACCTAGGCTTTTACCTGTTAAGTCATAACGATATAAGTAGTCACCATCAGAAACTAAAATATGCTGGCTATCAGCGCTAAACTTGGGTTTAATTGCATGGCTAAATGGCAGTTTGATTTGCTGGCTTTGCTCTACTTTGAAATCATAAATATATAAGCGGGTACTGCCATTGTCATACAATGAAAACAAAATGTAGCGTCCATCGGCTGACCAGGTTGGATCACGAACTTCCCCGGTGTTATGTGCAAAGTCAGTAAGCTGCTTTCGCGAGCTGCTATCGGGGTTAACAATCCAAAGCTGTGAACTGCCTGATTCATTGGACACATACAGTAGTTTATTTTGCTGCTGATTATATTCAGGGAATAGCGAGCTAAAATTGGTCGACAACATAGAAAACGGCGAGTTGGCCACTTGTTCGTCTATTTTCAGACGCGTGATCACCTTATCTAAATCCCACTGATGGTAATAAACACTGCCATCGCTACTATAATTAGGTGAACTCATGCCCGCAATTTGCGTGTTGATTAGGGTTTTATTCTTAAGGTCAAAGAAGTAGCCATAACGTTTACCGCCCTCAACTGCACTAAACGCCAATTGCTCTTTAGACGGATGCCAATCTACACCATGAATATCAACAAAATCATGAGTTAGCCGTTGGCTTTGTCCTGTTTTTACATCTATTAAAAACAGCGCTTTTTGGTTGTTTTTAACATTACGCGTAACCACAACTCGCTGTGCATCTGGCGAAAACGACACTGACTCATACACAGTTTCGCAGTCATCATTACAAGGAATAACTGTTTCTTTTGTTTGTTTTGCCTGTAAATCGAGCAGTTTGATACGAGTGACATAGTCACCTGACTTGCTCGTATGATCAGCAATGTAGGCCAAGGTTTTACCATCACTACTGATATCAAGATCAGGCGCATAGTTATTACTGCACTCCCCTAGCACGACACTGGTGGCATTTACCAAAGATAGTTTTACAATTTCACAGACATCAGAGGCCATACGGTAATAATATAATGTGTTTGCATCAGGGCTAAACACAGAGCGCCCTTCTGTAAAAGGTGAGTCCGTTAATTGCTTTGCTGGGTGCTCAGGAAAATGTAAATCACGTAAATATAGGTTATTTGGTTTACCAAGCTGTCGCCATGAATACACCAAATAGTGCTGATCATCAGAAATTGAAGGATATATTTCACGACCTGGGCTTGCCGTCACGCTTTCGATGCTATTAAGCGGCAACACAAAGCTTGAGTTAGTTTGCTTTGCAGGCGAAGAGAATACCCAATACATCATAACCAAGCTAATGACACACAAAGCCACAAACAGCTGGCGGAATTGCGCAGTAGTGATACGAAAACCCACTGACTTTTCTTTATCGGCTGTATCTATTGGCTCAGGCTTTAATAAAACGCGATAACCCGTTTTACGTAATGTCTCTATGTAAGTTTGTTCTGGGTCGAGTTCTTTAAATGCTTTTCGTAAATGCCAAATAGCATTTGTTAAGGCTTTTTCACCCACGTAAAAATTGCCTTCCCATACATGATTAATAAGCTCTTCACGGGTGATGGGTTCGGGGTAACGCGCCACTAAGCAAGCTAACAACTCAATAAACTTAGGCTGCAAAAGCTGTTCACTACCATTGCAGGTCAGTTTATTTTCGAGTGGGTTAACAATACATGAGCCCAGCTGATAAACGCGATTAGATGTTTCCATTTACTCTAAATAAAACCCCATTTTAGAAGTACAGCAGTATAAAGCCCTATCAATTTATCGTAAAAGCAGCCCTTTCACCAGCTTTAACGTTGCAAAACAGTTAACAATGAACATTTCTTAACCCACTGATTTTAAATAAATAGATATTCAATAGATATAAAATAGAGACATAAACGAGCCACCTAAGATTGTAGTTAGGTTCACATTTCTATAAAAATTTTTACGTCAATACCGACCAACCAGAGTGTTGCTCACTGTAAATTTTAACTGCCCTTAAAAAGAGCATCACTCTGGTTCTAAAAACTAAAAATAAAACAACTAGGAACGCCTGTGAGAAATCTACTAACCAAACCTTGTGCTATTGCACTTGCTGTTGCCAGTGGTTTTAGCCAACATGCATATGCCAATGAGGCTGAGATTGCCCGCCCTGCCAACACCACTCCAGCAGCTAATGAACAAACTGAAGAGCCGGAAAAAATCGTTGTAACGGGTTCACGTATTAAACGCGATAGTTTTTCAATTCCAACACCGCTGGTCACAATGGACCGCGAAGCCATTGCCGATACAGGTTTAACCAACTTATCAGATATTTTGGTTGATAACATGCCAGCTCTTAGCGAGAGCATAGGTAACACCACCAGCCAATCGAGTGTTTCAGCGACTGGCTTATCGACAGTACAACTACGAGATTTAGGTGCTAACCGTACCCTAACACTGATTGATGGTCGCCGCGTTGTTTCAAACAGCTACAGTGGCAACTATGTCAGTTTAAATACCATTCCTAGCGGTATGGTTGAGCGCGTTGAAATAATCAGTGGCGGTGCATCTGCAACCTATGGTGCCGATGCTGTAGCAGGTGTGGTGAATATTATCACCCAATCAAAGAAAGAAGGCTTTGATTTTAAAGCCAACACAGGTGAAACCACCGATGGCGGCGGTAAAGAATTTACCCTTGATTTAAACTACGGTACCTCGTTTGCTGAAGATCGCGGTTACGCCTATTTCAGTGCCAACTGGGACCGTGATTTCGGTATGACTTTTTACGATCGTAAACGCGCACAAATTGAAGATTCTTACCGCTACGACGATGACCAAATGTGTAATCAGATGCGCACAAAAGATGGTTATCAATGTATGCGTGACATCACACAAGCTGATTGGGCAAGCAAAAGCGACGGTATTCCGGGCGGCGTGTTCTTAGAAAATAGCCGTAACGACACACAGTTTTGGTATGACGGCCAAACCCTACGTGATGACTGGAAAGGCAATGAAGAAATTTACGGTGTGAATTCTAGACAATACGTAATGCTTGATGTGCCAAGCGATAACGTATCTGCTGCAGTTAAAGTTGATTATGACTTAACTGACGATGTGATGTTCTACGCGCAAGTTCAATACAGTGAAAGTGGCTCGTTTAACAATAAGTCGCCCGAAGATGAATACGAAGGTGCCTATGTACCGCGTTATGACCCTACCACTGGCGAGCCCCTTGCTGATGTAGCACCGGGTTACATTCCAATCGACAACCCATATGTTCCGCAAGAAATCCTCGATGCCAACCCATACAAAGATCGTATTTATTGGGATCGTCGCTTCAGTGAAGTGGGGAATATCAGCACCGATAATACCCGTAAAACTATTCGTAGTTGGGCAGGTCTTCAAGGCACATTATTTAATGACGAGTGGGACTGGGATCTATCTGCAAGTTATGGTCGTTTTACCCAACACCAAATTCGTAGCAATGAATTAAATACTGTAAAACTTAATCAAGCTTTGCAAGCAGAAGAATTAGCGGATGGCACCATTCAATGTATTGATGAAGCAGCTCGCGCTGAAGGCTGTGTGCCAATTAACTTATTTGGTGAGGGCTCTATCACCGAAGAGATGGCTGCTTGGATCCGTACCAACCCAATTATTGATACCGAAATAAAACAATACGGTGTAGTTGGCTATGTAGCGGGTGATTTATTTGAATTACCAGCAGGCTCAGTATCTGCAGTATTTGGTGGCGAATATCGTAAAGATAGCCAAGACCTATCAACCAGCGACGACATGAAGGCCGGCGGTATTACCTTCAACTATGTACCAAATTTTTATGGTGAAGTTGAGGTCTATGAAGCATTTGCGGAGCTTGCGATCCCACTTTTAAAAGATGCTCCTTTAGCAAAAAATTTAAGTGCAGAAACCTCATTACGTTTAGCTAACTACAGCATGGAAAACGTCAACACCGTTGCCAGCTACAAACTAGGTGTGTTCTGGGAGCCAGTTGAAGGCTATGCATTTAGAGCAAACTACGCTCGCGCTCAACGTGCCCCAACGATCACAGAGCTTATGTCACCGCCGCGTGGCGATTACGACAGGTATGATGATATTTGTGACGGGTTAACGGCAACATCAACTAAATCAGGTCACGATAACTGTCGTAAAGAGGCTACCCTGGCTGCACAACTTGCCGCTGATCCAAACTTTGAGTTTACCGATGAGAACAACAGCTACTCACCAGGAGCTGGTAACGAAAATCTAAAAGAAGAAACTGCTGATACTTATACCTTTGGTGTTACAGTGGCTCCAGCCTTTTTAGAAAACTTTAATCTTGCGGTTGATTACTACGATATTGCCATTGTTGATGCGATTTCGCAGATCAGCAATGAAAACATCATGCGTGAATGTTACGACTCAGAAGCAGCATGGGGTGAAGACAACGTATTTTGTAATGATATTACCCGTAATAGCGAAGGTAACATTATCAAAATTCTACAGCGTCAATATAACCTCGATGAGCTAACTGCTCGTGGTTATGATGTGGTTGCACAGTACAAACTCGACTTAGATAACCTAGGTCAGTTATCGTTTAAACTAGATTACAACCATGTAATCGAAAACTCGCAAACCTATGAAGGACTTGATGGCAGCTTGGTAACCAGTCACTATGCAGGTTACGGCAGCAGCAAAGATAAAGCCTCAATGTCAGTTACATGGCGTAATGATAACTTGCGTATTCGCTGGCGTACAAATTACTTAGGCTCGTTTAAAGCAAGCCAGAGTCTTGAAGAAGATTATCAAGAGTATATTGCCGAAAATGATGCCCGCTGTGAGGCTGGTGAAGATACTTGTATCAGTAATCCAGAAAAACTTGCCTACCAAGATTATGGTTCGTTCTTAAAACACAGCCTTTCAGCGTCTTACACCATGTCACTTGGTGAACAGAGCCAATTGCGCGTATTCGGTGGTGTGAATAACGTGTTTGATAATAAAGGTGACTTTTATCCATATGGCCGTGGTAACTACTACAGCGCATATGGCGGTGGTGCTGGTCGCTACGTGTACGTAGGTGCTCAATATAGCTTTTAACCGTTTCATATGAAGATCCCCAGCTAGGCTGACATCAAAGGCGCATTTTTATTGCGCCTTTTATCTTTTCCAGCTCTGCATCTCAACTAATCGAGACTCAGTACGTGCATATTCAAACGCCAGTTTTTGCCCTTGATATAAATCGCTAATACCCACCTCGGCCGAAATCACCAGTAATCGGCTGCGATCATAAAACTCATCAACCAAAGCAATAAAGCGCCGTGCTTCATCATCTAAAAAGTGTTCTTGTAAGTCCTGCTTTTCTCGCTGATAACTATCTTCAATGCCATGCACAATTTGTTTGCCTGTTGCTCCGCACCCCATTACTGGCACATTGAGTAAATAAACGCGCTGAAAACGCTCTGCCAAATAAATATAATCCGCGGTGCTTCTAGGTCCTGAGCAAAGCGTCATAAAATCAAACATAATGGCGTCTTGAGCTTGCATTACACAGCTAAGCTCGCGGTGGCAAACCTCTATCGTTGTTTGCCTTTGTATTACTTGCTCTTGCTTTAAAAAGCGCTCTGTTAGCGCCTTTTTGTTAGCAATAAAATAATGTGCGGTTTGTTTGCCAAAGCGAAAGCGATGATCTGTGTCGCCTTCAACACTTAAAACATGGCAATGCTCATTTAATAAATCGATAGTGGGTAAAAACCGTGCTCGCTGTAAACCGTTGCGATATAACTGCTCCGGTTGGCAGTTCGACGTTGCTACTAACACTACTTGCTGCTCAAACAGGGCTTTGAATAAGCCACCTAAGATCATGGCATCGCCAATATCAGACACAAAAAACTCATCAAAACAAATCAAGCGAATGTGCTCTGCCCACTCTTTAGCAATCACAGTCAGCGGATTTTTCTGCCCTTGCAGCTGAGTTAAGCGCTCATGCACTTGCTTCATAAAATGATGAAAGTGCAAACGCTTCTTAGCTTCAATGTTAACAAGCCGAAAAAACACGTCCATTAACATGGATTTACCACGCCCTACTGGGCCATATAAGTAAACCCCTTTTATTGGCTTAGCGCTTTGCCACCAATGGCTTGGTGCAGCTAATTCTGTGGCTAGATTATCAAGAGCATTAATCGCTGTGCGCTGGGCACGGTCTTCTTGCAAATCACCTTTGGCTATTTGCGCTTGGTAATGCTGTAATATTTGTCCTTGCTGTACTGTCATAGGTAACTAGTATCCGCTATACTCGCCGCCATTGTAGCCGACTAAAAATGTGATCCCAATGAAATTTCCATGCCGTTTAGATAAATTTATCAGCCATATTGCCGAGTTACCTCGCAGCAAAACCAAAGCAGGTATCAAACGTAAATACGCCACTGTTAATGGCGAGGTGATCACCTCATTTGATTATTCAATCAGCCAAGATGACGACGTGCGCTGGCAAGGCGAGCCGCTGGTGTTCTTAGGCAAGCGCTACTTCATGCTCCATAAGCCAGCTGGCTATGTATGCGCCAATAAAGATGACCTTCACCCGACTGTATTTGACTTGCTTGATGAACCAAATATGAGCGACTTTCATGTTGCAGGCCGTTTAGATATCGATACCACAGGATTAGTGATCATCACTAATGACGGCGACTGGTCACACAAAATTACTGCACCAAAGCATAACAAATTCAAAACGTATTTAGTTGAAACTCAAGAACCTATCGATGAAGAAGCAATTACAGCGTTAGAGCAAGGGGTGCAATTACACAACGAAAAAGAGCTAACTCGCCCTGCGATTGTTGAAAAACTTGCAAGCTACAGCTTACGCCTTTCAATTTGCGAAGGTAAATACCATCAAGTTAAGCGAATGCTTGCTGCTGTAGGTAATAAAGTTGTTGAATTACATCGTGAAAAAATAGCTGACATCACCCTCGACGAAAGCCTTGCAAGCGGTGAATATCGTGCCCTTACAGAAGCCGAACTGAAGCTCTAAATAGGTACTTGAGCAAAAGTCATGATAACGCTGTCATTTTTCCTTAATAAAACCAGACAAACGTGGTAAAAGTTAACAGGGGAAATAATAAAGGAGGCTGACTGTGTTATCAGGACTAGCTTTAAAAACAAAAATCACCTTATTTGCTATCGCTATGTTTATTGCGTTATCTGCGATAGCTTTACTTGGCTTACAATCTTTACGCCATGCCAGCGAAAGCGACAACATTGCGCGTATCAACCAGCTCATGAAGAGCACCACCAATATTGTTGAGCAATTTGAGTTGATGGTTAAAAGCAATCAACTCGAAGAAGCACAAGCAAAGAAGCTTGCTATTCAGGTACTTCGAGAAAATAAATACCACGACTCAGAATATGTGTATGTCGTCGACAACAACTTAGATTTTGTCGCCACTCCGCACGACCCAGAACTACACGGCACCAGCTTTAACGATTTTAAAGATGCCAGCGGCAACAGTATCGGCCGTATGGTCGAAAATCTCGTGGGTAACACTACCAATAAAATCATTACCTATCACTGGGATTCAGTGCGAGATGGTGAAACTGTTGATTTAACCTCTGTAGTACAAAAAACACCGCTGTTTGGCTGGTATGTTGGTACAGGCATTAGCGCCAAAGAAGTTGATGAACGTTATTGGAATACTGCAAAATGGTTGCTTGGCTTATCTATGCTTATTGCCATTGCGCTGACCTTTGCCATTGCCCGCTTTGGTTCATCGCTCACTAATGCCTTAGGCGGCGAAATTGATGAAGTAATCGGTATTGTAAAAAACGTCTCTCGTGGCAACTTAAACTCACATATTCGCCAAGATGCCCCACCTGAGAGCATTATTGCTGCCATGCATTATATGCAGCAAGGGTTACGTGGCGTTGTCGGTGGTATAAAAGGCGTTACTGATAGCTTAAAAAATCAAAGTGTTGATAACGAATCTCGCTCTGTTGAGCTCGATAAACTCACTCGTAGCCTAAACGAAGAAACTCAAATGGTTGCTTCAGCTATTACCGAGTTAACAGCCTCAGCGCAAACCGTTGTAGAACATGCTGAACAAGCAGCTTACTCAGTGCAAGAAGCTGAGCAACAAGGTCAAAGTGCCAGCCACTTAACCAGCGAGGCTGCTGATACCATCGCGCTTTTAGAGCAGCAAATTGACAGCGCTGGTAATAACATTCAAGTGCTTGATGATGAGGTAAATAACATCGCAAATGTGCTCAGTGTTATTCAAGGTATTGCCGAACAAACGAACTTACTTGCGCTTAACGCAGCGATAGAAGCTGCCCGTGCAGGCGAGCAAGGACGAGGTTTTGCTGTGGTTGCTGATGAAGTTCGTGGGCTTGCCCAGCGCACACAAACCAGCACTGAAGAAATCCGCAATATGATTGGCAAACTACAAGCTGCAACCCAAGATGCCAAGTCATCTGTTTCGCTTAGTATTAGTACCAGTGAACAAACCGTTGAAAAGTCGACTAAAGCCAATGAAGAACTAAAACGCGTTGCCAGTTCACTCAGTGCAATCGCGCAAATGAGCCATCAGATAGCCATTGCTGCAAAAGAGCAGCTTGATGCCGGTGAAGACACCGCCAAACGTATCGTGACTATCTCAGACACCGCTTCACAAACGGCTGATGTATCAAATCAGGCCCATACAGCAACCGACTTGATCAAAGGTCTTACTAGCAATTTAGAAACTGAAACCGCTAAATTCAGTTAATTTAAATCAAGTAAAAACGAGAAAGCCCAGCAACTGCTGGGCTTTCTCGTTTTAAATTCGCATTAAGACTTTATTTGTACCAAATCAAAATCGGCCATACCAGGCACCATTTGTTGTAATCGTGATTCTGTGACATCTAATGAGTTCAAACACTCACAATACTCAGACGCTTTCATCTCTAACTGCTCTGCTTTCTTTTGCAGTGATTTGTCAATTTCAGTTGAGATGATATCCATACGCTGCCCCATATCATTGATACGGTCTTCAATGTTACCTTCGCGCGATTTAAAAGCATCGCCTAGCGAAACTAAAATAGCGCCAAGTGAGCCGTGCACTGCAGAGTGAATTTTTTGGCTGATTTCTTTGGTAAAAAAGTCATCGATTTTCGACAGCGACTGCGGAGCAATAAAGAAAAAGTCATCACCACGCTTAAATTTATCCATCAGTGCACGCTCAACATATTGCAGCTGAGTTTTTAGCACTTCTGGCTCTTTGTCTGACATGCCCTCAACAACTTGTTCAATAGCGCTTAAACCAAGGTTTACACCATCGGTCGCCAAGTCAACAAGTTCAGGGACTGTTTGCCTAATGCCTCGACTAAACTGTTCCACAACTTTGCTTTCATCTGGGCTTAAATCAACCCAGTAACCTCGTATAAACAATTGGTTATCGTTGTTGATCTGTACGCGAGTTTGACCTTTATCAACAATACGAATGACATCATCGGTGATGATTAAGCCATGGCTTAACTCTACATCGCATTGTTTTTTTTCTAAGGTTGCGTAACTGGAAAAGCTAGAGAATGTAATGGCCGCTGCTAACAACGAGCGAGAAAAGAACGCCATATACACCTCAAAAAGACAAAAAAGGAAGGCCGCTAGATTAGCAAATATCCAATTTTATGCAAGTAAAACGCCTAGCTATGCTAGGCGCTTTGAAGTAAAAATGGATTAAATTGGTGAGCCTGGTGGCATTGGCAACACTTTAAAGTTTGTAGGCCATTCACCGTTTTCTAAAAAGTGACTGATTTGCTCGCTTAAGTATTGCTTAAATGCACTGTTACCAACGGATGCACTGCCTAGCATAGATTCTTGCTGGTAACTCTTTGCAAGTTTAGCTAAGTAGTAACGAAGCTGTGCTTGTACTTCGGGTGCCACCTCATTGCTTGCCACTAAATCGGCAAATTGTTTTGCAGTTAAAAGCTGTACACGTTGGCTAATTTTACCTGCCATCCCTGAAGCAATTTTTTGCTCAAAAACCTGCTGATAAGTTTGTGCTAATAGCGCATCTAAACCATAAAATGCATCGCTTCGTGCTTGCTGCTGTGCTAAACGGTTAATGCGTTGGCTATTAAAAAGTAGGCTCAAGCTATGTGCTGCAGCAACCTCAGGCAGCGCCATCGCATCAAGCGTTAGTCCTGTGCGACCAACAATACTTTCGCGTGATTTAGATTCACCATACGCTTTAGGTGGAATAAGCGCTAATACTGACTCAGGTAAAACAAGGTTTTCGGCTTTTAGCGTTGCAAGGAGTGCATCTACTGCTGCTTGTTGGGTTTGCTTTGCCACAACCTGTGCCCCTTTTGGTTGTGAGCCATCACGTACTTCGTACTCATAATTCACACCAGCAATTAGTTTAACCGCAGCTTCTACTTGATAGCGATGGAATAAATAAAGTGGCACCAGCATTTCTTCTAATTGCGATAAAGCAGTGCCTGTTTTGATGTTTTCAATGCCAAAGCTCGCCAGCGCTTGTTTACGAACATCAAGTACACGCATTAACTCATCACTTGGTGAACTGCCGTTATCCCATAAATGCCCTGTTGGGTGAGCACCACCTTGAGCGCGGGCATCACTGTCTGAAATAAATTCCAGCCCTTTGCTTTTATTCTCAGCTAAAATTGCGGCCAATTGCTGTACTTCATCTTGATTGGTGAAGTCGCTATAACCGTATTTGACCACTTGGGTATCCCACACGCCCATGCCAGCAGCATAGCCTCGACTTACATCTAATTTACCTTGCTCATTAAAGCTCAGTAGTGGGTGTGGATAATCCATCACAGAGGCTCTGTCTGCCACTGACGCTGCAAAGTTATGTGAAATACCTAAAGTATGCCCGACTTCATGGGCGCTTAATTGACGAATACGATCAAGTGCCATGGCTTGCAAGCGCTTAGCCACTTCATTGCCCTCAAAATATGGGGCTGCTAATGCTTCTGCTATTAGGATGTCTTGACGAACACGCAGTGAACCCAGTGTCACATGACCTTTGATGATTTCGCCAGTTCGAGGGTCAATCACTGAGCTGCCATACGACCAACCACGGGTTGCACGGTGCACCCATTGAATTACGTTGTAGCGAATATCCATAGGGTCGGCATCATCAGGGAGCACTTTAACAATAAATGCGTTCTTATAACCTGCTGCATTAAAGGCATCATTCCACCATTTAGCACCATCAAGTAACGCTGTTTTAACTGGCTCTGGTACGCCCGGATCTAAGTAATAAACAATCGGCTCAACGGGCTCGCTGATTGGCAGGCTCGGATCTTTTTTCGCTAAACGATGACGCGGGATGTAACGCACATACATAGACTCACCCAGTGCTGCCGCATAATCTTTGTGCTCAATGCTCCAAAAACCTGCTTGAGGGTGGAATTTGCGAGGGGTGTAATTATCGTCCGGTAACTCAATTAATGAGTGATGTATATGTACTGTAAGCGCATAAGGGTCTGCGCTCACTTGGCGTACATACTTACCTGGGTTATTACCATGAAAAGTAAGCACAGCTTCTAATTCAGTATTTTTCTCAAACGCTTTTGAGCGTGCTAAATATACCGCACTGCGGTTGCTATCTAAGTTAAAACTTCCCTGCCCGGTTGCCGATAAACGACGGCTTACACCATGAACATCGCTTAATAAATAAGGGGTGTAATCCACAAGTACAGCAGTGTCTGACTGAGCTACAACACTAAAGCCCGCTAAAATACTTGATGCGAACGCCTCTTTAATACTTTGTTGTTCCGCAAGGTTATTAGTATTAGCACGGTAATAAGTATTAATAGCTCTTAGCATCACCTTATCGCCAAAACGCTCAAATTGAACTAAGTGAGTATCGCCTAACTGACCGCGATCTAAGCCAATATCATTTGAACCAACACCGTAAGGTAAGCTTTGTTGTAATAAAAATTGTTGCTCGAGTTTATCCACCTCAAGATACAATTTGCCGTTTTCTGTGTCATAGTAAAATGAAAAATAGCCTGAAAAATGAGTCATTTTTTCAGTAAAATCATTTATAGACTTAATTGCTGCGTGTGCTTGAGTTATCATAGTAAGTAGCACAGCTAAGAGCAGATATCGTAGTAATGGTATTTTTTGCATAATCTTATCTTTGTTATTCGCGTTTTAAATACTGTATAGGTATTAAGCAGTATAAAGTACCGCCAAGAAAAATCAGCTATTTAAGACGAAATTCAGCGCTTGCTAAGACATTCTCTCTCACACTAAAAATGTCTGGCTACAACGTTATCAGGAAAATAGAATGCGTAGACTCCCACCGGTATTGTTAGAAGATGGTTGCCCTCGTGAACTGATCTCATTGATCAGAACGGTACTTGCGGCATGTAAAGAAATTTCATTTCGTGTTGGTCAAGGCGCCCTATCTGGCGTGTTAGGCTCAACCCTAGACGAAAACATTCAGGGTGAAACACAGAAAAAACTCGACGTTCTAACTAACCAACTTTTAAAAGATATTTTATTAGAATCGGGCTACGTAAAAGCCATTGCCTCTGAAGAAGAAGACTTCACCGTTACGGGGAATCCAGATGCCAACTACATTGTTGCATTCGACCCACTTGATGGCTCATCAAATACTGA
This sequence comes from Pseudoalteromonas sp. 2CM39R, assembly GCF_023161845.1. NCBI lineage: Bacteria > Pseudomonadati > Pseudomonadota > Gammaproteobacteria > Alteromonadales > Pseudoalteromonadaceae > Pseudoalteromonas > Pseudoalteromonas sp. 2CM39R. Next base: position 178,413 of record NZ_JALNTM010000009.1, on the reverse strand, counting down.
TATCAACTCACTCGTTGGTACGATTTTCTCAATTATGGCGGCGCCTGAAGGTTCAGATCCGGCTGATCCTAGTATTTTTATGCAACCGGGTAAAAACCAAGTTGCAGCGGGTTATGTATTATATGGTCCATCAACCGTGCTGGCGTTAACAACTGGCAAAGGCACACGCTTTTTCACCTTAGATAAAACACACGGTACCTTCTTATTAACGCAAGATTTTGCAACCGTACCAGAAGAGACCAGCGAATTTGCTATCAATGCTTCAAACCAACGCCATTGGCAACCGCCGATGCAAAATTACATCAATGACTTAATTGCTGGTGATACAGGCCCACGTGGCCGTAACTTCAACATGCGCTGGATTGCGGCAATGGTGGGTGATGTGCACCGTGTATTATGCCGAGGTGGTATTTTTACTTACCCAACCGACACTAAAGATCCAAATAAACCTAACAAATTACGTTTACTATACGAAGCAAACCCAATGGCAATGTTAATCGAACAAGCTGGCGGTATTGCTTCAACAGGCACAGAGCGCATCATGGACATTCAACCTGATGCTATTCACCAGCGTGTGGCGGTGATCTTAGGTTCGAAAAACGAAGTGGAAACCTGCTTAAGCTACCACCTGCTTAAGCTACCATAAGTAGCAAGAATAAATGCCTTAGGCTGAAAGGTATAAAATTCTTTCAGCCTAAAGTCACTGCTAATAACTTCATTAGCGTACTTGTACTTAACTCACCCATTTGCTCGCTATTACTCAGCGCATAAATAGCCCCTTCAACGGCGCTTTCGTCGATGTCTTGCCTAGACTCTACTACGTTTGCCCAAAGTTCTAATTCATCGATATCTATTTCGCCGTCTATAACACGCTGTAAAACCTGACAGAAAACATCTTGCGTCAGAGTAAAAACACCACCTTGCGTGTCTGGAGTACTGGTAATTACTGAGATAGCCTCAAATCGGTTATCACCAAAACGGGCAAACTCATCTAATGCGTCTAATTTATCCATTTGCTATGCTTACCTTTTCAATTTCAAAGCATCTTTTTACTTAATGACAACCCTTACTTGCTCACAATGCAAAGCAACGCTTAACTGCCAAGCCGACAATATTAATGCCTGTTGGTGTAATGAACTGCCCAACATTTTACCACTCGATGAGGCAGCAAAAGAATGTTTATGTCGAGACTGTACTATAAAAAAGATAAATTCATTTTTATCTAAACTTTACCAACAGCCTCTTGAACAGCAGCTTGCCTTTGCTAAGCCTTATTTTACTCAAGGTAATTTAATAGAAAATCTCGATTACACCATGCAAAACAACTACATGGTATTTAGCCGCTGGTTCTTTTTAAAACGCGGCCATTGCTGTAGTAATGGCTGTACTCATTGCCCTTATTCCGATAGCTAATCCCTTACAGATTATTTATTCAATTATTTTGCATTTAATTGCAAATAACGCATGGACGATAAGAATAAAAATACATTATAATTGGATATAAATTCACTAAATCATCAATTTTTAAGCTTAAATTACTAGTAACGTCTATTTTTTAAGCATAAATTTACTGTAACTAAGTCGGAATCAATCATGAACACTTTTAAGCCTGCTCTACTTGCGAGTGCAATTTCTGCAGTTTTAATCAATAGCAATATGGCGTTTGCTGCAGAAGATGCTATCGAAGTTGATAAATCAATTGAAACTATTCAAATTACTGCAACACGACGTGCAGGCTCTGTGCAAGATGCACCGCTTAATATCACAGCGCTCAATGGCGATGTAATTAGCGACCAAAACATTGGCGATTTAGAAGATGTTGCACGCTGGGTACCTGGCTTAACAATTTCTGATCAAGGTGGTCGTGAAGGTTCTCCGATTATCGTTCGTGGTTTGAATACAAATACTTCTGACCGTATTTCTGATAGTGGCACAGTGTCAACCTATGTTGGTGAAATTCCACTGAGCATCGACTTACGTTTAACTGACGTTGACCGTGTTGAAGTGCTAATTGGCCCACAAGGTACACTTTATGGTGCAGGTACTTTAGGTGGTGCAATTCGTTACTTACTAAAACAACCAGAGCTTGATATTACCGAAGGTAAAGTTACAGGCGATGTATTTAGCATTAACGAAAGTGACGGCACTGGCGGTGAGTTTGGTGTGGTATTCAATACGCCGCTAATTGAAGAAAAACTAGCGCTTCGTGCTAGCTTAAATTATTACGATAACCCTGGTTACATTGACTACACCCACGTGGTTCAAGAACCGGGTGTATCAAACCCAAACCCTGACTTTTCAGACAGCAGCGATGTAAATGCCAACTTAAAAAGCGTAAGCGATGTTAATGATGAGCAAATCACCACAGCACGTTTATCACTTCGCTGGCTTGCAACCGAAGATGTTGATGCAACACTTAACTACTTCTATCAAAAGCAAGAAAATGGCGGTAACTCGACATCGCAATACGGCTCACTTGCTGATAGTAGTGCACTACAAGGTGTCCCAGGAAAGTACGAAAACGTAGCTCGTGTACTTGAGCCAGGTGAAGAAGAAAACGATTTATTAAGCTTAGAAGTAAAAGCAGATCTTGGTTTTGCTGAGCTGGTATCTGCATCTGGTTGGTCTAGCTATGATCAGTCTGGTCAGCGCGATCAAACTGATCTACTTTATGATATTTGGTCAGGTTATGCCGACTTCCCTTCTTTTGTTGGCTACACGCACGATACCTCAGATCGCGATACATTTACGCAAGAGCTTCGTTTAGTCTCAAATAGTAATAGTGCTTTTAGCTGGATTGTAGGCGGCTTCTACAACAAAGTAGAAAGTTACTCAGATGACCGTGAGTATACGCCGGGTCTGACTGAGTACTGGGGTGGTGGTATTCCCAATGTTGAACAAGACCTTGAGTACATTCTAATTTCAGATAGCGAAACCACTGAAAAAGCACTTTTTGGTGAAATCGGCTACAGCATCACAGATCAGTTTGATGTAACTTTAGGTGCTCGTTTTTACGAATACGATGTATCAACAACATCAGGCTCTGCAACACCGCTTTATTCTGGTGATTTTGATTCACTCGATAATCTAGCTATGGAAAATGTGAGCGCTAGCGATAACGGTAACTTATTTAAGTTTAATGCTAACTATACATTCGATAATGGTGTACTTGCTTACTTTACCGTGAGTGAAGGTTTCCGTATTGGTGGTGGTAACGGTATTGCTCCTTGCCCTGATGTATTGCCTGAGCAACAAATTGTTTGTGCCCTGCCAAACGAAGAAGATTACAAACCAGATACTACAGTCAACTATGAGCTAGGCTTTAAGTCATCATGGTTACGTAACCGCCTACACTTCAATGCAGCGCTATTTAATGTTGATTGGAAAGATGCGCAAGTTGGTAGCAGCACTGTAAATGGCCAAGAATTAATTACTTCGAATGCAGGCTCTGCTAATTCGAAAGGTGTTGAGCTTTCTACTCGCGCAATGATTGGTGACAACTGGGCTGCATATGCAACATACGCGTATGCAAAGGCTGAATTGACCGAAGATGCGCCTTACTTATTTGGCGTGTTAGGCGATGACTTAGCGCAGTACCAAAGCTACTATGATGGTGCCAAAGGCGACCGTTTACCGGGCGCTCCTGAGCATCAATTCTCGTTTGGTCTTCGTTACGAGCAAGATATCCTTGGCGATAAACTATTAAGTGTAAACTACGGTATTACAGCGCAAAGCGATGTGATCACCAAAGTAGGCTTAAAAGCAGACGGCGAAGTATTACCAGGTTATGCACTAAGTAACTTATCTGCCAAAATTACTGGCGATATGTGGTCTGCAACGCTTTACGTAGACAACTTATTCGATAAGTACGCATTCACGTCTGTACGTCGTGATAAGTCTTGGGCAGGTATGTCACAATATGCTGAGCTAAACAAAGAACTACCTGAGCTACAGCGTGTTTATGGTCACTACACCACTGCGCCTCGTACTATCGGTATGAAGTTTAGCTACAACTTTGAGCTGTAATTAAACATACCTATAAAAGCCTTGCCACCTTTAGGCAGGGCTTTTTAATACCTAAAAATAATTAATTGATATAATATGCGCTTATGCTAAATGATACCCAACAAGCGCTTCGCGCTCATATCCAACAGTTGTTAAGCAACAAACAACTAACCGATGCACATCACTTACTTGTGCAACGGCTAAAACAAAATCCTGAAGAGCACGTTTGTTACTTTTTACTTAGCGAAGTCAACACCGCAGCTGGCGATATCACCAAAGCGATTAAGCTCCTTGAAAAAGCGCTAAGCCTAGCCCCTTTTGCAGTTTATCATTTAGCACTTGCCAAGTTATACGTACTGTTAGGCAAAGTAAGTAATGCAGCTGTGCATTATCAAAGCGCATTACAAACAGCTGACTTTAGTGGCGCAGACTTTGATACATTAGCCAACATTGCGACCCGTTTAGGGCATTATGACGACGCCCTTAGCTTTCAACAAGCAGCCTACCAGCGCAATAAAGATAACCCACAAATTAGCTATAATTTGGCGGTGTGTTATAAAATTCACGGACTGTTCGATGAAGCTAAAAGCTTGCTACAGCAACTAACCACAAAGCAACCTAGCTTTTATCAAGCCCACTATTCGCAGGCTGAACTCAATACTGTTATAGATGCAGAGCAACATATCCAAAAACTACAAGCCTTGGCGGATAAAGAAAAAAGCATTGTTGAACAGCAAGTGTATTTTCATAGTCTTGCTCTTAATTATGAGCACCTTAATGACTACAAAAATGCATTTAAATACTTTGCACTAAGTAAGCAAGCGATAGCCGGTAAACTTAACTATCAAGCAAGCCAACACCACCACTTTTGTCAAAAACTCATTGCCCAAAGCAAACAACAAGCACCTGCAAGTAGTGACTCTGAGTTCTCGCCAGTTTTTGTTGTTGGCATGCCCCGCTCTGGCACAACCTTAGTTGAAAAAATCCTTAATCAATGTACACAACTGCAAGGGGTTGGGGAATTAAATGATATTGCGCAACTCATACAACACGCCACACAATCAGCTCGTGTAATAGACAGCGCAATGCTCGATAAGGCAAATGAATATGAAGCAATAAAAACAGCACTGGCTAGCTATCAACAAAGAGCCGATCTGCTAAGTGACGGCCTAAGAAGTTGTGATAAACAGCCATTTAACTTTTACTATATTGATTTTATTTTAGCGGCTTTTCCTAATGCTAAAATCGTTTGTATGCAGCGGGGCTGGCAAGATTGCAGCATTGCCAATTTTAGGCAGATGTATAGCCCGCAAAGTGTGTTTCATCACTACAGTTTTACACTTGAAGATATTGCCTCGTTCCATCAAGATTACTCGGCATTAGTCAGCCATTTTGCTAACAAGTATCCTGAAAACGTTTTTTTGCAAAGCTATGAGCAATTGGTGGCAGAGCCTACCCAACAAACTCAGAAGCTCTATGCTTTTTGCGATTTAAGCTGGCAGGAAAACTGCCTCACTTTTTATAAAAACAATGCAGCATCAGCCACGGCGAGTAAAAAGCAAATTCGCCAGCCACTGAATAAAAACAGTATCGGCAGCTGGCAAAATTACGCTGATTTTATTGATGCGGACCTGTTTCAATAGGTAGGTCGTGACGAGCGCCCCACTCACTCCATGAGCCATCGTAAACACGTAAGTTAGCGTAACCGCATTCATCGGCACACAATGCAATTGCGCAAGCGGTTACACCTGAACCACAGCTAAACTGCAGCTGGGTATGATGCGGCGCTATGTGTTGTTCAAATAATGCCTGTAACTCGCTAAGGGGTTTAAGCTCACCGTTATTAAGCACTGTTGCAAGTGATAAACTACGACTATTTGGAATATGACCACTGCGCATACCTTCGCGCGGCTCAGCATGTTCACCGGTAAAGCGCTCATAAGGACGAGCATCGAGTGTTAGTGTGCTGTGTTCATCAAGTGAGTTAAGTACTTGCTCAGCACTAATAAAGTAATCAACACGCGGGCTGGCAACAAAGTTGCCTTGACCAGTAGCAGCTGAATAGCTTGCTTGTGTTGCAAAGCCAAGTGCTAGCCACTTAGTCAAACCACCGCTTAAAACTTTTACATTATCAAAACCCATGGCTTTAAACATCCACCACGCTCGCGCTGAACTGAATAAGCCTTGGTCTTCATAAATCACAACCAGAGAGTCTTGGTTAACCCCAGCAAGCTGCATATGCTCTGTAAACTGCTCGGTACTGCACATCATACTTGGTACAGGATTACTGTTATCTGCTAGCGTCTTTTTGAAATCAAAACGCTGTGCATTAGGAAGCATAGCCTTAGGTGCATACTCACCCGGTAAACCAGGGCGCACCATTCCTGCATCGAAGATAACCAAGTTATCCTGGTTTAAGTGCTCGTTAAGCCACTCTGGCGAGACGATGTTCTTCATTAGCTTTTACTGATCTTATCAAGCACTTCACGCAGTTTTGTGCTTGATGTGTGAGATGTGTAAGAAAAGTAGCAAATCTCAACATTAAGTTTTGCAAAATCTGCTTCAATTTTGTTCCACTTTTCAGTTCCTTTCCAATCATCACCTACAAACATTTTATCAAATTTCAAATTATTCCAGGCTTCTTCTTTGTCGTAATTAACCTGCGGCACAACTTCATCCACAAATTTAACGGCTTCAACAATTTCCATTCGCTCTTGAAAAGGAATGACGGGCTCTTTATTTTTTACATTACGACAAAGTTCATCGGTAGTTACACCAACAATTAAGTAATCACATTCTAATTTTGCTCGTTTTAAAATGTTTAAATGACCTATATGAAATAAATCAAAAACACCTGTCGTGTAACCTATCTTCTTCATTAATTTTTCCAGTGTGTACTCTTAATAACTTAATTGTTTTCGACTAAGTAATTGACGATTCGTTCACTTGCTTTGCCATCAAGTTTACCTGCTAGCTTTTCCGCTAATTCAAGCCTTGTCTCAGCCAAAGACTCAGGGTTTTCGAGTTGCTCGATAACAAGTTTGTGTAAGTCTTTGTAATTTTTTGCATGTACTGCAATATTGGCATATTCACCGTAGTCTTGATCCATACGACGTTTAAAACGAAAAGAGAAAACACCTCTGTAGCTCCAACGCAACTTCAAGAAATCGCACCAAATTACAGGTTTATTAAGTAAAGCAAATTCAAAAAGAGCGGAAGATGCATCACTTATAAGTAAGTCAGCCTGATCTAAAAATGGTAATAGTGAATAGTCCTCAACCCGAGCAAGATAAACATTATCGTAGTTTGACCAATGCTCTAATAAATCACGTTGCTTTTGATAGCGGCTTTTACATATTGAGAAATAGTGAGGTTTGATCAGAATGTTAAATTCAGAAAATTGCTCTGGCCAGTTTTTTGGAAAGCGCTCGATACTACTTGGGTAGAATGTAGGAGCATAGAGAATAGTCTTTTTACTTTTATCAAATTTCGTTAAATCTAAAGCACCATCAAGAGGCACTTGATTAAAAATATCGTCAAGTTTACAAAACCCCACATCAACAAAACAATCATCTGGATACATATTTTGTAAACGCTTAAGGCGATATTGCCCCTCAACAAACCTGACTGTCATGGCTTGTGATGATTTGGTGTAATAACTAGATTTAGGCCCAATGCCATGCCCTAACTGAGCGCTTTTAGACACTTTGTGTAAACGGTCTAAAAACTCGAATGAGTTTGCAAAAAACACCCAATCTGCTCGCTCATTTTCGTAATATTCTATAGCTTGCTTTTGATTATCAACCCAAATATGCTCAAGTTCATTGTCATCTATGATTTGCTGGATTGTTTGTTCATGGCTATTGCGATAAAAAACAAACCTACTAGTTATACCTTTACTAAGTAGTTTTTTATATACCGGAATATATTGCGGTAAGTAGTAGAGACTTTGGGTATCGAAAATTATATTCATAAAAGCTAAACAATCTTTATTATTTTTTTGTGAGATGACAGTAATAGAACAAAAAACTTTTAAAAAAGCTATTGTACATAAATTACTTTATTCTTTCAGCTTACATTCCAAGTTTGTTCTAGCTAAATATCAATTACCTCAGGGCGAAGTGGTGCTAAGCGACTAAGGATTTTATTTTGTACCGTTTGCGGGATCTGTTGTTCGTCCATAGCATTAATCAAAAGCTCTACCACACGGTTAAAGTCTTTTTCAGGGATGTTCATTCCGGTGTGGATATCAACCATATTATCGCCTTTGTATTCACAAGGACCGTCGGTGACGCTACACAAATGAGTAATAAAGCCTTGTCGAAAATGGGCGACATTCGTTTGTTTAAAATAAGCTAAAATTTGTTCGTCACGGCCTATTTGATTGATAAAACTATCAACCAGTTTTTCAACTCCTTGTTCACCATTAATTTGCTGATACAAGGTGCTATTGTTGCTACTTGCACAACCAACTAACATAACGGCAAATACAAATGTAAAAAGTGTTTTCATCATTACCAATACCCTGTTACAGAAAGATACCAACCTGTTTGATCCTTAGCCCCAGCAATACTTCCTAAGTCTAACCAAGCAGCAGTCACGCTAACATATTTATTAGGAAACCAAGCAACAAACACATCCTGCCAATCTTGCTCCCCTAAGCCTAGGTTATTGGACTTTTCACGATACTCAACACCAACGGCTATTTGGTGGGTTAAAAACACAGCTGTCGATGCTTCAAATAACAATTCTTTATCGCTATCAGGGCCGCCAAAGCCTAACAAGCCAAGCTGATTAGCATCGCTATAACGAAAGGTGGTGTTCCAAAACCAGTTATACCCAGCAAGCGCGCCCAAATGTAATTTACTAGCAGCAAGGTATACATCTGTACCGCTGGTATCTTTGGCGCCGAGTAAGTTTGCGATACTGCCGTCATCCAGTGATTTATGTTGTACACCCAAGCTCAATTGCGGCCATTTACTGTAAACGATATCGCCGTATAAGCGTACTTTTGCCCCTGTAATTGATTGCTCAATATCGGTATTTAATGCGGGAACTTCAAAGCGTTGCTCTGCGTAACTAAATTCAACGCGATCATAAATATTTAGCTGCGCGCCACAAACATCTAAGCGGTAATCACTCACATCAGCGCGGCTGCAAAAACCATTTATTGCTATTTCATCATCACTAGCATAGCCTGCAAGCTGCGCCCAAGGGACAATACCACCACCCGCACTACCTTCAACTTGTGAGACACCAGGCGTTGCTAGTAATTTACCCGATGCAGCTAATCCTGAACTTGCAAACGCAAGGCAAGTTAACCCAAATAACCAATTAAGACGCTTCATTGTACACCTCTAACCACTGCAAAAACTGCTCTGATTTTAGTGGCCTACTTAAATAATACCCTTGTGCATAATCGCATTTATTTTGCACTAAAATATCCAGTGAATTTTTGTTCTCAACCCCTTCAGCAACAACCGAAAAGCCCAACTGATGACCTAGAGTCACCGTAGATTGCACTATGTATTGATCTTGACGTGACTGATCTAATTGCAAAATAAAACACTTATCAAGTTTTAGCTCATCAATCGGTAATGACTTTAAACGCCCAAGCGATGTTTGCCCTACACCATAGTCATCCAACGAGATTTTAACCCCCAAGGTTTTGAGGTTTTCTAGCGCCTTAATACCTTGCTCTTCGTTCTCAATCATATCGCGTTCTGTAAGCTCAATTGTGATCAAGCGCCCATTAACAGCATGTTTTTCTAACTGTTTAGCAAGGTGTGAGTAAAAGCTTGGGTATGCAATATCTTGCGCAGAAACATTAATTGCAGCCTGCATAGTAATACCTTGCTGTTGCCATGCAGCAACTTGAGACACTACGGTTTTAACAACCCAAGAAGTTAACTCAACAATCACCCCCGATTGCTCTGCTAAATCAATAAACAGCTCTGGTGAAACCCACTGACCATCTTTGCGCTGCCAGCGGATTAACGACTCAACTTTATCAATGCTATTAGTTTTAATATTTAATTTAGGTTGATAGGTCATGAACAGCTGACCGTCATCATCAACAAGGGCTTGCTTAAGTTCATCAATTATTGCAAGGCGCTCAAGATGCTCTTCGTCTTCACCTTCTTGATAATAATGAATAGTTTTATGCTCGCAAGATGCGGTATCAACAGCAATTAACGAGCGACGCATTAAGTCCTCAGGGCTGACATTTTGTGAAAGGCAATGCACTACCCCAACACTAAAACGTAAGGTAATATTCAAACCTTGAATCAAATAACCTGCTTGTAGCTGAGCCACAAGCTTCATTACTGAATCTTTAAACTGTTTCGCTTCGTCTGCTGGCAATAAGGCTAAAAACTCATCACCACCTATTCGAGCATTCACCCCTTGGTAATGGGCAGAGTATTCACCAATACGCTCAGCAACCGCTTTTAAACAATCATCACCAATACGCGGGCCTAATTTATCATTGATATGACGAAGACCTCGGATATCTATAGCAACCAGTGTGTACTCGGCCCCTTCGGCAAACAAGTTTTCCATATTTTCTAACATAGCAGAACGGGTATAAAAGCCGGTTAATGAATCATGGCTAGCTTGAAAACTTATTTGCTGTTCACGCTCTTTGATGTCGTTACCCATGTTGTTAAAGGCATCAATTAAAGTGGTGATTTCGCTACTTTGCTTTTTACCTACAAATTCAGCTTTATAGTTGCCACGGGCAAATTGCTGAGCAAGTAAAGTAAGCTTTGAAAGCGGTGTCGTGAGGTTTTTAGCTAAAATTCCACTGGTCAATACGCCTATCACAACCGTAATAGCAGCAAGCACAATAATGGTAAAAAACAGCTGTTCAAACTCACGATAACTCTGGGTTAAATCAGCACTTAATAGCACAGAAACTAGGTGTCCGGGCAAAGATGGTAGTTCAACCAGGCGGTTTCTATAAACTGGCTTTTCACCAAATATGCGCTGCGTTGTCTCGTTATTAAAATGCGCTAATACAGAAGTGCTTTGTGGTTGCTTGGACAGCGATGTTTCTACCACACCATCATCTTCACCAATAAAACTCACATCCATTGTGGTGAGGTTTTTAAGCTCTGCAGCAACAAGGTCGTTAATCTCGAACCCCACTAAACTGTAGGCAACAGTTCGCGGTGCGCGCACAGGCAATAAAATAACTTGGTAAAGGGTTTGATCAAGTACAATGAAATTTGATTGTTCAGCATCAATGAGTAACTCATTCATCAATGCAGAAAACTCATCTGGCATATGATTAAATTCAGTATTTGCTGAAACCAATTGCCCTGATAAATCCACAAGCAACATCAAATCAGCATTTATTCGACGACTGTGGTTATTCAATACACTACTAATGGTATCGGCGTCTTGAGTTGCGACCGCTTGTTTAAAGCCAAAATCTGCGGTCAGCACCTTTGCAGCCGTTAATAACAGGCTTTCTTTAGCGCTTAAATATTGCTTAAAAACATTTTCAGCGACATTAATATCCTCACGCAACTTTTGATCATTAAAGCGGTTTGTAGACCACCAAGAGCTCGCTAAACTGACTAAACTAGTTAATAAAACCAGGCTTACGCATAAGGCTATGATCCGCCCTCTTAAACTATGAATCATTATCTGCCTTAAACATCTCACCAAACGTATTACGCGGTGCAGGTTCATTCGTATTAATTGTAATATCAGCGACTTGCTCAGTTACAGTGACTGATAATTTTTTATTGATTTCACTTGCTTGGTTTGGGTGCCAAATCGTTATACTAGTTGGAACAGTAATACCTTTTAATTGTACTTTGCCATCCTCTGCTGTTTTTAGTGTATTAGCGCTATTTGCGACATAGATATAACCCACCATAGAGTCGTGAATATTACAGCCTAAGACTACAACCCCGGTGTTATCAAACAACTCTGGTTTTTCTGGACGGTCAGCGTAAAGCTTAATATTAAAAGGTTTAGCACTTGAAAAAGAATAAACATGATGGCGGATATTATCGCTATTAGGAAAATCAACAGACTGCCCTTGCTGTATCACCAATACATTAGGTGAAAACTGCTTATTTACCTGATCCATCACAGCAACGGGTAATTGCGTGCTCGGTAAGTTCGCATTATTTTCTAATTCGATTACAGCATCAGCCAAAGGCTTACCAAATTGATCACGAACGGTAAATGAAATATCAGCAGCGAATGCAGTTGCTGCGCTGCACAGAACTACAAAAGAACATACCGTGCGAGCACAGTGCGCAAAAAACGTCATAATTGAACCTTGCTTAGCCTAGTTTGCTAATAAGTATAGATTAATCTTAGCTTAAGTTAATGAGAGAGGGTATGAAAAGCAAGAAAAAAGCCAAGCAGTTTTAGTAGAAAACCAACTTGGCTTTAATAATATTGACTTAGAGCATATCTAAGTTAAAAAATAGCAATTAATTGTGCTTAATTAAGCCGTATTCTTTATCTAAAATAGCGATTACTTCACTACGTGGGTCGCTTGGAATAGTAATTTCTTGACCAATGATTTTACTCGCAATGCCAACGTAAGTATCAGACACTTCAAGCATCACTGATTCTGGCAAGGTGTAGTCTTTAGCAAGCTGCTCACGCTCGTCCATGCGGTCTTTATTTAATAACACATCGCTGTCTGGCACGTTATTAATTAATAATTGGCGGAAACCCTCTTTTGAGTTTTCAATGATTTTACCGTCACGGTAAGCTGGGCCATCCCAGATACGTGATGAGTCTGGTGTACCTACTTCATCAATGTAGATAAGCTTATCTGAACCATCAATGTCTTCAACATAACCAAATTCAAATTTAGTATCGACAAAGATTTGGTCAAGCTGTGCAAGTTCATCACTGATCAGCTTAAAGCCTTCAACAAGTAGTTGCTCATATTTAGCGACATCGTCTTCAGACTTGAAGTTAAAAACAGATAAGTTATTGGTGATGTTTTCACGGGTAATGTTCACATCATCTACTTCAGGAATATCAGCAACACCGGTGATAATGCCTTTCGTTGATGGCGTAATTAACACTTCATCTAGCTTTTGGTTCGCAGCTAGTCCCTCTGGTAAGTCAATACCACAGAAATTACGCGTGCCTTTCGCATAATCACGCCACATACTGCCAGTAATATATTGGCGAGCAATGGCTTCAACTTTTACAGTACTTGCTTTACGCACAATCCATACATAAGGGTGTGGAATATCAACAATATGGTTACCAGCAAGGCCTGCTTTATCAAATAACTTAAACCAATGAGATGCCACAGAGTTTAGCGCAATGCCTTTACCAGGAACACCATTTAAACCGTTTTCACCTTGCCAAATACAATCAAACGCAGAAATACGGTCAGAAATAACCATAATAGCTAGCTCAGTTCCTTTTGGAACTTGATAACCTTTGTCATTAATTAAACGAGCGCTGTCTTCATCAGTTAACCAATAAACTGAACGCACTTTACCACTGTGTACCGCACCTTTAGTACGGATCGGTAAATCATCGTTTACGTCTAAAACTTTATAGCTAGTCATGCTATCTCCGATAGTATTTGGCATGCTCTTGTGAGCACATGTATGGGATTGGGGTTATGGCCGCCTATAATAATCTAGACGCTTTGAAAGCTCAATCATTGCACTATCATCATCAGCCTGCGGATGTAATAAAAACCATAAAAATTTAAACTTTCAGTAATTTTGCTGTCATAAACATTATTTCGCTATACTAGTGCCCTCGAAATAGGAGGTTTTCTTGGATTACTTAGCAGCTACCGCAGAAAAAAAATATTTAATGTTTATTTCGCAGAACTATTCGTATGCGATCTTACGCCCATTGCAACGGGAGATTTTAGCTCGTGGTGGTGAAGTTAAATGGTTTTTACATGGAAAAACTGTAAATCGTGATTTTCTTGATGAAACCGAGCAAACCTTAGATAGCGTCGAGGCTATACACGATTGGCAACCCGATGTACTTTTTGCACCTTCTAATAGTATTCCCACTTTTATACCTGGCGTTAAAGTTGGTGTATTCCATGGCTTTGATGCAGGAAAGTTAAACAGTAAAGGCCAAAATGACCACTTTAAAATCAGAGGTTGTTTTGATTTGTACTGTACGCAAGGTCCAAATACTACTGCACCTTTCCAAGCTTTAGCTAAAAAGCATGGCTTTTTTCAAGTAAAAGAAACCGGCTGGCCAACACTCGACCCTTTTTTTAGTGAGATTGAAAACAATCCGTATAAAAACCCAGACGACAACAGAAAAACACTCTTAATTTGTTCGACTTTTTCAAAACGCCTGTCTCTTGCACCTAAATTATACGAACAAGTAAAAGCGTACAGTGAGCAAGGTAAATGGCGAATTTTGGTGCAATTTCACCCGAAAATGCCAAGTGAGCTTGTTGAACGATACAAGGCTCTACAAAACGACAATCTAACTTTTGTCGAGACAGATAATGTATTACCACTCTTACAAGCTGCTGATGTCATGCTGTGTGATACCTCATCTATTTTGCTTATGTTTATCTTACAAAGAAAGCCTGTCGTAACTTTCTGCAATCAAGCTCCCGGCGAGCACCTTATTGATGTCACAGATGTCGATAAACTAACTGAAGCGATTGATTATGCCTTCACACAGCCTGCTGAATTAATGGCGAAAATTGAGCACTTCTGCCAGCAACTGCATCCATATCAAGACGGCTTATCGAGTCAACGTGTACTTGCTGCTAGCAATGAATTACTATTGAGCAATCCTGCACTTAAGCCGAAACCACGTAATTTTATTCGTAATTTTAAAATGCGTAGAAAATTAAATTACTGGCGATGGTAACAATTCATAGGTCGTTATGATCACGCTTGAAAATGTGCTTTTTAAATGGCACGCAAAACAATCCGAGCCGACGATCAATATTACTAAGCTAGATATTGATCAAGGCGAACATGTTTTTCTTCACGGTCCGAGTGGTTGTGGTAAATCAACGTTATTATCATTGCTTGCTGGCGTCACAGTGCCAACACAGGGCAATATCGAGCTGCTTGGTAAAGCGATTAACCAACTTAGTAATACTAAACGTGACCGTTTTCGTGCCGACCATATTGGCTATATTTTTCAAAACTTTAATTTACTACCCTATTTATCGCCCATTGAAAACGTGACTTTGGGTTGCCAATTTTCAAAGCAAAGGCAAAAAAACGCATTAAAAAATAGTGCAACAATAGCCGCTGAAGCAAGCCGCTTACTGAGCGCTTTAGGGCTAAATGATAATTTGCAACATCAAGCCGTTGCACAGCTGAGTATTGGCCAGCAACAAAGAGTTGCCGCTGCGCGAGCCTTTATTGGCAGCCCTGAAATTATTATTGCAGATGAACCTACCTCAGCACTCGACACACAAAATCGCCAAGCATTCGTAAAATTGTTATTTGAGCAGGCAAGCGCAGCAAATAGCACGCTAATTTTTGTTAGCCATGATGAAACATTACAAACGCTATTTACCCGCAGTATCAGCCTTGTTGAGTTACAAGGAGGCACAGATGCTACTCATTAAACTCGCCACAAAAAGTTTATTAAACCGAAAGGCCAGCGCCCTACTCACCCTATTTACCATTGCTATCAGCGTAATGTTATTGATGTCGATTGAGCGGGTTCGAGTTGATGCTAAGAGTAGCTTTAGCAATACAATTTCTGGCACTGATTTAATTGTCGGTGCGCGTACCGGTGATATCCAGTTGCTGCTGTCTTCGGTATTTCGAATTGGTCATGCTAACAATGGTGTGAGTTGGAAAAGTTACCAATACATCTCTGGGCAACGAGGTGTGAAATGGGCTATTCCTATGTCACTTGGCGACAGCCATAAAGGTTTAGCTGTACTTGGTACTAATAAAGACTATTTTGAGCACTATCGTTTTGCTAAAAAGCAGTCGTTAAGTTTTTCACAAGGTCATGAATTTAATCACTTATTTGAGGTTGTTTTAGGTGCAGAGGTTGCCAGCAGCTTAGGCTATCAGCTAGGCGATGAAGTGGTGATTGCGCACGGCATGGGCAATACCAGCTTTCATAATCATGACGATAACCCATTTAAAGTGGTCGGTATTTTAAATCCAACGGGCACGCCTGTTGATAAAACCCTGCATATTCCACTTGCAGCAATTGAGGCGATTCATGGTGGTCATGCTCATCAGCATGAAGCCGCTCAGGCTGATGCAAATGACCACGACCACGACCACGACCACGACCAGCATGATGATGTTGATTTAGTTGGCACACCAAAACAAATAACTGCTTTTTTACTTGGTTTCGATTCACCACTTTATACCTTACAAGTACGTCGTAATATCAACCAATACAAAGATGAGGCTCTGCTTGCCATCATGCCGGGGGTTACTTTGCGTGAACTATGGGAAATGCTCTCTATCGTTGAAAAAATCTTGCTGTTATTTTCTATTGTTGTGGTACTGATCAGTTTGCTTGGCATGTTAACTAGCCTGCTTTCAAGCTTAAATCAACGCCGCAGAGAACTTGCAATTTTACGCTCTGTTGGCGCAAGACCTTGGCATATTTTCACCTTGATCAGTGTCGAATCATTACTCATTACAGGGCTTGGCTGCATTGTTGGTATCGCATTATTCTATGCTTTAATGCTACTCGGCGCAGATTACTTGCAAAGCCATGCCGGAATAAGCCTAAATATAGCCTTATTGTCATCCTATGAACTCATGCTTTTAGCTGCGATAATGGTTGCAGGCTTTATTGTTGGGTTAATTCCCGCAACTCGCGCGTATTTCTACTCTCTTGCTGATGGTATGAGTATTAAAATTTAAGGAATGTTATGCCGTTTTTTCGAAAATTCGTCGCTTTAGTCGCATTAGTTGTGTGTGCTGGAGCTAATGCTGGCGCACCTAAAGAAATCTTCTGGGAAGATTTAATTCCAAAAGGTCATGTGCAAATCGACACCCAAGCGCAAGCAAATCATGAAGGCTCTGAACAAAACTGGGTGCAACCAGACCTTGATGCGCCTGTAGTAAAGGAACTTAATGGGAAGTCAGTGAGTTTGCCTGGTTTTGTTGTTCCGCTTGAAGGCGACAGCGAAGTGATCACCGAGTTTTTATTGGTCCCTTATTTTGGTGCTTGTATTCACGTACCACCACCGCCGCCAAACCAAATTGTGCATGTCACGATTAAAGACGGCGTACCAATCGAAAGCCTATACGATGCGATTGTCGTGACTGGCGTTATCAGCACCGAAACCTGGTCTGGTGAAATTGCTCAAGTCGGCTATAAAATGAAAGCCGTTGGTGTAGCACCATTTGAGTTATAAGTTTTTAAAAGGGCATGTTTTTGCATGCTCTTTTAATTAATCTACCACTTTTTCTTTTTCCAGTTCCTGTTCGCTTAATTCATACCATCCGCCACCAAGAGCTTTATAAAGCGTTGCTAGGCTTTGCAGACGATCATTCTTTGCCTGCGATAACGCTATTTCTGCCGAAAATAACTGGCGCTGTGCATCCATTAAATCAAGGGAGCTGGCAACACCATTGCTATACCTAAGGCGTGCTAAGCGATAATAATCTTGGCTACTGAGCACCAAGCTTCTTTGCGCATCATAGCTTTGCTCTGCAGACTGATAATTCGAAAGCTGATTGCTCACTTCTTGCAGTGCCACCAGCACTGTTTTTTGGTATTTGATACTTGCCTGATAAGCCCGCTGTTCCGCAACCGTTAAATTTGCCTGATTGCGGCCCATATTAAATATTGGCATTAACAGCTCTGAGCCCAGCAACCAAACCTGCGAATTACTGGCAAGCAAATCACTAAAATCAGTACTTTCACTGCCAAGCTCGGCATATAAATTAAGTTTTGGAAATAAAGCCGCTTTTGCGACCCCAATTTCAGCCATGGCCGCTTGCCATTGATACATTGCTTGCTGCACATCTGGTCTACGCTTTAACAGTTCACTAGGTAGTCCTGTGGGTAATTGCTTAGGAAGGGTTTGCACAGATAACTCATTCCCCCCTTGCACATCAGCATTGGCATCACCAATCAAAAACTTTAACTGATTAATAATCCGCCTTTCACTGTGCTGTAAAGGCGGGATCTTCACTTTCGCTGACTCTAATTCAACCTCAGCTTGGCGCTGTTCTAGCCCTGAAATAATACCGCCTTTTTTACGGATACGCGCAATTTCAAGCTCCTTCTCGCGAAGCTTAATCGTACTCAGGCTAATTTTTAATTGCTCTTCAACTTCTTTGAGGGCAAAAAACTGCTGCGCAACATCAGCAATCAAGGCGAGCTGCAACGCGTTTCTTGCTTGCTCTTGGCTATAATAATTTGCCAGTGCGGCTTCGCTTGCGCGTCGGTTGCCGCCAAATAAATCTAGCTCCCAACTTAAGTAACCTTTTAAATCAAAGGTATTTTCTGGGCTGCTATTAAGCTCTTCTTCTCGCTCTGAAGTAAGCCCTACATTCACATCAGGCCATAAAGCGGCATCAGTAATTCGATACCGAGCTCGCGCTTCAATAATTTTCGATTGCGCAATTAACATATCTTGGTTGTTAAGAAGCGCTTGGCTAATCAGCTTTTGCAAATGTGGGTCGCTATAAATTTGCTTCCAGCCCGCTAAAGCCTCCGATTGAGGTGTAGCTGCTGCCCCCATAAAATTAGCAACTTCACTATGCTCTGGTGCTTCAAAATCAGGCCCTACAGCACAGCCATGAATACAGGCGAAACAAAGCAATGGTAACAATTTATGCATCGACTTGCTCCTTTACTACTTTAGAGGCCGGTGTTTGCTGTTTTTTCACAAAGCGTGCAGCGGTAATAAAGAAAAGCGGCACTAATATTATGCCGATAGAGCTTGCCAGTAACATACCCCCTAAAATAGGCATAGATACTGACTGTCGACCAACCGCTCCGGGGCCAGAAGCAAGTACTAACGGCAATACACCAAGTACAAAAGAGGCTGCAGTCATTAATATAGGCCGAAAGCGAGAACGGGCGGCTTCTATTGCTGCATCAGCGGCGTCCATACCTTCTTGATAAAGCTGATTTGCCACCTCAACAATCAAAATTGAGTTCTTTGCCGCAAGGCCGATCAAAGCAATAAAAGCGACTTGGAAGAATAAATTGTTTTCATGTCCCGTCAATAAGGTCAATACAGAGGCTCCCAACATGGCAATCGGGCTTATTAGTAGTACAGCAAACGGCAAGCTCCAACTTTCATAGAGCGCCGCTAAAAATAAAAATACAAACACGATAGCAAGGCTGATAGCGATACTTAGCTGACCCGATGAGCGAATTTCTTGATAGGTTAATCCTGTCCATTCATAGCCAAGGTTAGGCGGTAGTTTTGCCATTTCTTCTTTAATTACGTTAATTACATCACCCGATGCATAGCCTTCAGCTGGCGATACATTCACCATGGCACTGGTAAACATATTAAAGCGATTTATTGCAGACGGACCGGTTGTTAAATTTAACTTAGCAAGCACATTTGATGGCACCATAGCGCCATTTTTTGAACGCACATAAAATTCGTTGAGGTTTTCAGGGCGTGCCCTAAATTCATCTTCAGCCTGAACTTTAACCCGATAAACGCGACCAAATAAATTAAAGTCATTAATTGTTGATGAGCCAGTAAGCACTTTCATTGTGCTGTAAACATCGGCAATCGGCACCTCTAGTGCCATGGCTTTTTCTCTATCTAACTCCAAAAATAGCTGAGGTACAGAACCACGCAGTGAGCTACTTGCTTTAGCAACTTCAGGGCGGTTATTTAAATTTGCCAACAGTACCTCGAGCGATTCAACCAGACTCGTTAAGTTGCCTCCTGTTTTTTCTTGCAGCGCAAACTCAACACCAGAGCCCGAACCAAGCCCTGCCACAGCCGATGGCTGAAACACATTAAATTCAGCATCTGGAATGGCATACAACTGCTCACGAATATCATTCATCACACTTGTGACCGTAAAACCTTGCTCTGCACGCACTTGCCAAGGCTTTAAAATCACCTCCATTTGACCATGTGATTGCGCACTACCAGCACGGCGGTTTTCACCCGCTAGCGTGAATGAATAAGCTACCCCAGCATGGTTCATAACAAATTGGTTGGCTTTACTTATCACCTCATTGGTACGTGAGACCGTTGCCGCATCTGGCAAGGTAATATCAACAAAAAAGCGTCCTTGATCTTCTTGCGGCATAAAGCTGCTTGGTAATTGGTTAAACACAAAGTAACAGCCACCTACCATTATAAAAAAGCCAATATAACTACGTTTTGCTTTTTCAGAGCATGCCTTTACAAGCCAGGTGTATTTTTCGCCAACACCTTCAAGCCAATTATTAAATTTAACAAAAATCTTATTGTTTGATGGGGGGCTAGGTTTTAAGAAAATCGCACATAAAGCAGGGCTCAAGGTTAACGCAACTAGGGTCGAAATGAGTACCGCCACGGTAATTGAAATCGCAAACTCTCGGTACATAATGCCCGTAATACCGGCTAAAAATGACACCGGCACAAACACCGCAGCAAGAACTAAAGAGGTTGCCACTATGGCGCCAGAAAGCTCTGTCATCGCTTGCTTAGTAGCAGCAACTACCTCCATATTTTGCTCATTGATCAGTCGCTCAACACTTTCGACTACAACAATCGCATCATCAACGACGATGCCGATTGCCAATACCATAGCCAATAAACTGACATTGTTTATGGTAAATCCAAATGCAGCCAAGGCGATAAAGGTACCCACTATTGACACCGGCACAGCTAAAGCGGGTATTAAAGTTGTTCGCCAGTTTTGCAAAAATAAATACACCACTAAAATCACTAAGATAAGCGCTTGAATAAGGGTATTGATCACCTCATTAATCGACAGCTTGATAAACTCTGATGCATCATAAAATAACTGCCATTTCACTCCCTTTGGAAAAGCCGCGCTCAGGCGTTCCATCTCAGCCTTAACACGCTCGGTAACCGCTAACGCATTAGAGCCTGGTAACATATAAACCTGCAAAATAGTGGCGGGCTGTTCATTTAGTTTTGAATTTAAAGTGTACGCTGACGATGCCAACTCAACCCTTGCAACATCTCGCAAACGGATCATCGAGCCATCACTATTCACTCGCAGCATAATGTTATTAAATTCATCAACCTTATTAAGCCGACCTTGTGCTCGCACCGGAAAGTTAAGCTTAATTGCATCGCTCATTGGCTGAGCCCCGATCTCCCCAGCAGCGGCCTCTTTATTTTGTGCCTTGATTGCTGTGGTCACATCATTCACGGTTAATTCGTAGCCCGCTAAAATATCAGGCTTTAACCAGACCCGCATAGCATAAGAACGTGAGCCTGTGTTACGCACTTTACCCACCCCAGGAACACGCTTTAAAGCCGCCTCAACATTGATGCTGGCGTAGTTGCTCAAATAGATTTCGTCATAGCGAGGGTCATCAGAGGTCAGTGCCAGTTTCAACAGCTCAACGGAACTTTCATTAGATACATTCACCCCTTCAGTTTGCACATCAACAGGTAAATTACTGCCTGCTTGGCTTGCGGTGTTTTGCACATCAACAAGGGCGAGATCTGGGTCGGTGCCAACATCAAAGGTGAGTGTGATCCCAACACTGCCGGAGTTAGTTGCCTTTGACTCCATATACAACATATTCGGTGTGCCATTTAATTCTTGCTCAAGAGGAATGGCTACCGACTCCGATGCAGTCTCAGCCGTTGCGCCAGGGAATGAAGCAGACACTTTAACCGACGGCGGAGCAATATCAGGGTATTGATCAATCGGTAGAGTAAAGAGCGAGACCAAGCCTGTGAGTAAAATAACTAACGAAATAACGATAGCAAACACTGGACGCTTGATAAAAAAATGCGAAAACATAGTTAAGCTCCCTGCTGATTTTTTTCATCATCTTGTTTGCTTGGTTTATCTGGCGCCAGTGGAATGGAGCCCGTGTTTGGCGTTGATTGGCGTTTTTCAAACTCGGCTAACGAAATCGCCTTGACTTGCTGACCATGACGAATGCGATGCAAACCTTTCACCACCACTTGCTCACCCGCACTCAAGCCACCGCTAGCAACAATTCCTTGTTCACCGTAATGCTCAACAACAATAAAGCGCCGCTCTATCTCACCTGAATCAAGTACCACCATCACATAAATACCACCCTGTTCAACTTGTGTAGCTTCCTCAGGGACGACAATGGCATCTTTCAACTCAGATAATTTAATCCGTGCTTTTGTATATTGCCCAGGTAATAGCTCACTATTAGGGTTAGGTAGCTTTGCTCTTACTTTAAAGGTGCCCGTTTTCGGGCTAATTTTAGGGTCGGTAAAACTCACATCGCCCCAATATCGATACTCGCTGCCATCAGGCAAAGAAATACGTACAAAGCCTTCTAGCGCCTTGCCTTGTTGTTCGGCTTGTAACTGCTCCATCATGCTGGTCATACGCCGCTTGGCATTCAAATAATCAAGTGCCGACATATTAAAATTAACGAAAATAGGGTCTATTTGCTGAATGGTAGTAAGGAGTGAAATACCATTACTGCCGACCAAAGCACCGAGATCGGCTTCAGAGCTACCAACCATGCCACTAATTGGCGCCGTAATGCGGGTATATTCTAAATCGAGCTTGGTTTCTTCAAGTTCTGCTTGGGTTGCTGATAATGACGCTTGCGCTTGCTCTTGAATAGAAATTGCATTGTCGTAGTCGAGCTGACTTGCTGCGTCTTGCTCATAGAGGGGTTTTAAACGAGTAACATCGCGCTTTGCTTTAGCCAGCGCTGCTTGGTCTTTTTGCAGCGCCGCTTTAACGCGATTAAGCTTAGCTCGGTAAGGTCTATCATCAATGGTGTAGAGTAAATCACCTTCGTTTACCCAGCTACCTTCAACAAATTCTACGCTTTGTACAAAGCCAGTGATCCTTGCGCGTACTTCAACATCAAGTGATGCGTCTGTACGCGCCACGTAATTCCCATACAGCGGCACATCAAACTGCTTAACCTCAGCGGTAACAACTTCTTCAACGATAACTTGAGGTTGCTCTTTAGAACAACCCAGCAGTGCCGCTAAGCACACGCACCCTATGACGTATTTGTTTAATAGCATACAACCTTCTCATTCCTTAAGCCTGTCTCTATCTTGCTATCTGTTGCAATACTACATAGATGAGGGATTCTTTGTTATTTTTGACAATTAGAGCAGTACACAGTGCTTCTTTGCCCTAATCTAATTTCTTTTAATGGCTCTTTACACATTACACATGGCTCACCTTTGCGACCATAAACTAGTAATTGCTGGGCAAAATAACCTGGCTTACCATCACTTTGAGCAAAATCTTTTAATGTTGTGCCGCCTTGCGTGATAGCCTCAGCAAGTGTTTCTTTAATAATAGGCACTAATTGCTGATAACGCTTTAAAGACACCTTGCCGGCTTCTCGTTTCGGGTGAATTCCGGCCTTAAATAACGACTCATTGGCATAGATATTACCTACACCAACTACCACAGCGTTATCCATAATAAACTGTTTTATCGGTACTTTTTTATTTCTAGACTGTTCGTAGACACGCTTTGCAGCGAACTCATCGGTAAGTGGCTCCGGCCCAAGCTTGGTTAGCAAGGTATGACATTCGCCTGGTGCTTGCCATAAGCAGGCACCAAAGCGACGCGCGTCGTTGAGTCTTAGCGCTTTACCTGAGGCTAAAATAAATTCGATATGGTCGTGCTTTTTTAATGGCTCATCTGCGCTCACAACTCGTAAGTTGCCCGACATTCCTAAGTGCAAAATAACACTACCCAGCTCACAACCGAGTAATAAATATTTTGCTCTACGCTCCACTGAAGTAACTTTAAGTCCTTGTAATTGATATACATCATCAGGCACAGGCCAACGCATACTGGCGTTATGAATATTTACTTTGGTCACTGTTTGGTTAAGCACATGCGGCGTTATTCCCAAACGGCTAACTTCAACTTCTGGTAATTCAGGCATCTGTGACTCTCTTAAAACGGGTATAACGGAAATAACTTAGCAGCATCAGCTTGTTCAAGCTCAAATACTCGTTGTAACCGCTTATCTAATAAATAGTATTGCTGATCTATGTTGTACAACTGATACACCGCTGGCAACTGCTCCCCGGCTAGCCACACGGAGGCAACATAATCAGCCGATGTCTGTGAAATTTTACTAACAGGGAGACTGGCAATAGTCAGTTTTTGATGTTGCCAAAGTTCAACAAGTTGTTCGAGCTGCTGCTCATCACCTTGCCATGTGGTTTCTTGCAGTGATTGGCTACGCCAAGAGGTGCCGATACGCTCGATTTTTAATTCTGGAAATGCCATCGCCAAAATAAAGCTTTGTTCTGGGAGTAATGCTTGTACTCCTTCTTCAACAGGCTGTGTATTGAGCTTTTTATGTAAACCATTGAAGAAAAAAATCATCAATAGCATCGAAATAATCACCACATTATTCCATGCTTTTCGGCTCAAGCGCATCAGTATCTTCCTCAGTTTTCAATATCTTAAAGTGTAACCAAAAAGGACATTAATTGGCAGTTGTAATTGATCAACAAAATTTCATGTCTGTTATGTATCAATCTGTCGATACTTTGCTAAAATATCCGCCAAATTTAAAGGAGTTCCGTCAATGTCAATGTATGTAGTGGGTCATAAGATCCCTGATTCAGATTCAATTTGCGGTGCAATTGCGCTTGCTTACTTAAAAAACCAGATCAATGAACCTGCGATCCCGACGCGTTTAGGTGAAGTATCACCTGAAACACAATTTATCCTAGATAAATTCGGTTTCGAAGCACCTGAGCTAAAACTTAGCTACGCAGGCGAAGACGTTTATATCGTTGACCACACAGAAAAAACACAAGCACCTGATGACATCGATGAAGCACGTGTTGTAGGTGTTGTTGATCACCACAAATTAGGCGACTTAACATCATCAACACCACTAGAATGTTGGATCCGCCCAGTGGGTTGTTCAAACACTATCATCAAAATGATGTATGACTTCTACAACGTAGAGATTCCAAAAGATATCGCAGGCATCATGTTATGCGCTATCTTAAGCGACACTGTAATCTTTAAATCACCAACGTGTACAACAGCTGATATCAAGTGTGTTGAAGCACTTGCTGAAATCGCTGGCATCGAAGATTTCAAAGAACTTGGCATGGAAATGTTCAAGGTTAAATCAGCAGTTGACGGCACGCCTGCACGCGATTTAGTAATGCGTGATTTCAAAGACTTCAACATGAACGGTAAGCTAGTAGGTATTGGCCAACTAGAAGTTATCGACCTTGCTGTATTTGATGAGATCAAAGCAGACCTTGAAGCTGACATCGCAAAGCTTAAAGAAGAAGGCGGTCGCCACTCAGTATTACTCCTGTTAACTGATATCATGAAAGAAGGCTCTGAAATGCTAATTGCGTCTGATGACGTATCAGTAATCGAAGCTGCCTATGATGTTAAATCAGAAGACGGTCGCGTATGGTTAGATGGCGTATTAAGCCGTAAGAAGCAAGTAGTACCACCACTACAAGACGCTTTTGCAAAAATCTAATCAGAACTGTTAGATACAAAAAAGCCGATGTTACATCGGCTTTTTTTGTGTCTGAAATTTTCGCGGTAGTTAGATTTGCGTTGCATTACGCTGACGTAACACTTCAAATAAACAGATACCGGTCGCAACTGACACATTTAAACTAGATACCGAACCAGCCATTGGGATTTTGACTAATAAATCACAATGCTCACGAGTAAGGCGGCGCATACCATCCCCTTCAGCACCCATAACAACAGCCATTGGCCCTGTTAGGTTTGCATCAAATAACTCTGTATCTGTTTCACCGGCAGTGCCAACAACCCAAACGCCTGCATCTTTAATTTCACGTAGCGTACGCGCAAGATTGGTTACTTGCACCAATGGTACTGTTTCTGCTGCACCGCATGCTACTTTACGCGCTGTGCCATTAAGTTTTGCAGACTTATCTTTAGGAACGATAATCGCGTGTACGCCCGCAGCATCTGCACTACGTAAACAGGCACCTAAGTTGTGCGGATCAGTAATGCCATCAAGCACCAATAAGAAAGGCGTTTCTTCACGGGCTATGATCTCATCAAGATCTTTTTCGTTATACATGCGCGCCGCTTTCACATTAGCGATAATGCCTTGGTGCTGCTCACCATTTGCTTTATTATCAAGCGCTTTACGCTGCATAAATTGTACAGAAATACCGAATTTACGTGCTTGGTCAATAACCGGGTTTAAACGTTTATCTTCACGCCCTTTTAAAGCATATATTTCTAAAAAGCGCTCAGGCTCTTTTGCTAATATTGCTTCAACTGAGTGAAAACCAAAAATTAATTCATTACTCACGTATTATTTGCTCCTCGGCCATTATGTTTACGGGCATTCTTACCCGGTCTTTTTGCCTTTTTGGTGGCTTTTTTCTTGCTCTTCTTTTTGCCGGCTTTTACAGCATCAGCTTGTTTACTATTAGGCTTTTTACGCCCTTTAGAAGGTGAAGACTTGCCACGTTTTTCATTCTCTTTGTCGCCTGATTTTACCTCAAAGCTGCCTGACTGCGCTTTTTTACCAGGAATTTTACCTGCTTTAAGCTGGGCACGAACACTTGGTTTTGCAGGGGCACTGCGGCCACGACGACGCGCATAACGGTCTTGTTGCGCCTCACCTGCTAACACTAAATTTATGCGTCGCTCATCAAGACTGACAGATGACACCTGAACCGTTAATTTATCGCCTAAACGATAAACGGTGTGAGTTTGTTCACCAATCAAGCAATGCTTAGCACCATCGTAATGGAAGTACTCATTGCCCAGGTTAGTTACATGGATCATGCCGTCGATTTGTAAATCATCTAAGCGTACAAATAAACCAAAGTTAGTTACCGATGAGATCACCCCACCAAATTCGTCACCAACATGGTCTTGCATAAATTCACATTTAAGCCAATCAGCTACTTCGCGAGTCGCATCATCAGCACGGCGTTCAGTGGTTGAACACTGCTCACCTAAAATATCAACTTCGTCATCAGTGTAGGCATACTCACCCGATGTTTGCTGACCTTGCGCTTTAAGCACCGCTTTGATTGCACGGTGAACCACTAAATCAGGATAACGACGAATTGGCGATGTAAAGTGGGCATACGCCGGTAAAGCTAAACCAAAGTGACCAATGTTATCTGGCTGATAAACCGCTTGCTTCATTGAACGAAGCAACATGGTTTGAATAAGCTCAGCTTCTGGGCGGTCGCCTAATTTAGCTAACACTTGGGTTATTTCTTTTGGTGTTGGCTCATCGGAAATCGCGGTTTCGATGCCAAGCTCTGATAAAAAGTTTCTGAAGAAACCAAGCTTTTCAGCATCAGGCTCATCATGCACACGATAAAGCGCACTCGCCTCGTGCTTTTCTAATAGTCGGGCTGCCGATACGTTCGCTAAAATCATGCACTCTTCGATAAGTTTGTGTGCATCATTGCGAACCACTGGCACGATTGATTCGATCTTACGATGTGCATTAAACACAAAGCGCGTTTCTAAGGTTTCAAACTCAATCGCACCACGCTCTTGGCGAGCAGCTTTAAGTGCCATGTACATTTGCTGTAAGTCAGTTAAATGTGGCACCATCTTGGCGTACTCTTCACGCAGCTTTTCATCGCCTTGTAAAATCGCATTCACTTTAGTGTAGGTAAAACGAGCGTGTGAATTCATCACCGCTTCGTAAAATTTATACCCAGACAACTTACCCGCTTCTGACACCGTCATCTCAGCAACCATACATAAACGGTCAACTTCTGGGTTCAATGAGCACAAGCCATTAGATAGCACTTTTGGCAGCATTGGAATAACTTGCTCAGGGAAGTAAACTGAGTTACCACGTTCAATCGCTTCTTTATTCAGAGGCGTGTTCATTCCTACGTAGTGCGACACATCGGCAATGGCCACCCATAAACGCCAACCACCTGATGGTTTGCGCTCACAATAAACGGCATCGTCAAAGTCTCGGGCATCTTCACCGTCGATTGTAACTAGCGGTAAGTCACGTAAATCAACGCGACCTTGCTTTGCTTGTTCATCAACAAACTCACCTAAATGAGCAACTTGCTTTTCAACCGCTTCAGGCCAAACGTGGGGAATATCGTGATTGCGAAGTGCAACTTCAATTTCCATACCCGGTGCTAAATGCTCACCCAGTACCTCAGTGACTTTACCTACCGCATTCATATGTCGGCTTGGGTTTTGAGTAATTTGCACCTGCACCATTTGGTTGTGGCGTGCACCATTTTCACTACCCGGTAGAATCATAATATCTTGCGTTATGCGTGGGTCTTCAGCCACAACAACAGCAATACCATGTTCAACAAAATAGCGGCCAACAATCGGCGCACGCTCATTGGTTAATACCTTAATAATGCGTGCATCGCATTTGCCACTTGAGCCTTTGCGATTGCCTTTAGCAAGCACAATGTCACCGTGCAACACCATATTCATTTGGTGCTTCGCGATAAACCAATCTTTACTCTCACCTTCAACTTCTAAAAAGCCGAATCCGTCACGATGACCAATGACCTTGCCTTTAACTAGGCCAGATTCATCAATCAATGCGTAGCATTTAAACTTATTGAAATACAGTTGACCATCGCGTTCCATAGCACGTAAACGACGTTTGAACGCAATTTGACGCTCTGTATCATTCACATGTAATTCGTCACAAAGTTGTGTGAAGTTTGCTGGTTTGGCGCGAGATTCTAAGTGAGTAAGTATAAACTCACGGCTAGGGACGGGGTTTTCGTACTTTTCTTGTTCTCGACTGAGATTTGGATCCTGTTTTGACATTCACTATCTTGTTAGTTGGTTATGTTGTTATTTTAACCCATAACCTAACAATGAGACAGGCAAAAGCTATGAAACTTTTAAGAAATTAATTAAACCTGTTTTCGCACTCAAATTGTTCTATAATTTAATAGCAAAAATAAGGACCTTATAACCACCCTTTTTGTCTTGCTATGCGAGCAGCATCTACTCGGTTTACCGCGTTTAGTTTACTCATTGCTTCTGAAAGATAATTTCTAACCGTACCTTCTGATAAAAACAATGTTTTTGCAATATCTTGAGTTTTTAAGCCATCAGCGGCTAATTTTAATGCTTTGCGTTCTTTATTAGTCAATGGGTCAGTGTCAGATAATGCAAGTAAAGCAAGTTCGGGATCAATGACTCTTCGGCCTTGATTGACTGATTTTATTGCATTAATTAAATGCTCTGAAGGCGCTTCCTTCAAAATAAAGGCGCTAACATCTGCTTTCATAGCACGTTTTATGTAACCTGCTTTTGAAAATGTAGTTATTATCATGGTTTTAATATCAGGATGGCGCTTACTCAGTATTTCTACCAATTCGATGCCTGACATATTGGGCATTTCAATATCTGATAACACAATATCAATCTTATTTTGTTCAATAAATTTAAGTGCAGCTTTGCCATCCTCTGCTTGCCCAACGACATTAATAAATGGATCAAGTCCAACAAGCGCACTAATTGCTTCCCTAACCATTTGCTGATCTTCAACAATGAGTAAATTAATCATGATAAATTCGCTTGAAAATTCATAGTCAGGCTAAACCCTTTTTTATTTTCCAAAATAAGCTCTCCGCCAGGTGCTTCAGTACGCTGCTTAATGCCATTAATGCCATTGCCACTTTTAAATGTGTTTACTATACCGTTATCCTTAATTGATATTAGTTTCTTACTAATATCAATTAAAACTTCATTCCCTTTACTATGTCTTAGAATATTAGTGCAAGCCTCCGTAACAATAAGCGATACGGTTTTTTGGGTTGCTGTCGATAAGTTTGTTAATTCATTGTTTACTATTACATTAAAGCCATTTTGTGTTAGCTCTTCTTGCAAAAACTCTAACTGTTTAGTGAGGTTAAACTGTTTCATATTTGTTACTGCTTTACGAATATCACTGAGTAAATCTCGGCTAATGGCCGCCACTTGCTTTATTTCACTCTGTGCTTGCTCAACGTTATCATTAACAATTAACTTTTCGGCTAGTTCTGCTTTTAGAGCAATCGACGATAGACTGTGACCAGCTAAATCATGAAGGTCTCGTGCAATGCGTTCACGTTCAGCAATCATTGCCAACTGTTCTATTTGATGTTGACTTTTTTGTTCACTTAACTGATGTATTCGTTCACGCCTCTCAGCACGTCCCATAAAATAAAGTGCAATGCTGATGATGAGTGCTGGCGCAATAAAATATGGATTATTCAAATCAAATAAATACACCGCGAGAAAAATACTTAAAGCAACAGCAACTAGCCCTAAAACGCCTTTTTTTTGTCTAAAGTTGAACCCAAAAAAATAGCAAGCAAAGCCAAATAAAGTTTGTGTTCCAAGAGTTAAATATGTACCAAAAGTTGCGATGATAACAATTATAGACACTGGAATGAGCGCATCTTCACCTTTTGCGTTAGCAGCTTTAACATAGTAAAAAATAAAAGTTATATATATCATAACTATAATAAAAGTATCTAAAGCTGCGAATTGCTCAAAATTTAGAATCAACGGTAAAAAATAAAAACTTGAAAAAACAAGTGGCCCCCAGACCCAGTAAGGCTTTTTTTCAATTGCTAAGCTTTGTCTAAAACTATCACTTTTCATTTATGCTCAATCCCATTTTTTGGCTTTTTTAAATCTTATCTAAACTTGGGCAGCATATGGCTGCCCACGATTAGTTACTGCTTATTTTTATTTATCAAAATTTTAGGCCATGTATAGTTTGGTGCAAGGTCAAGTGATGTTTGCCAATCTTGCACTGCTTTTTGTACATCATTTAGTGCTAAATATGTTAACCCACGCCAGACATATGCTTCCGCCTGCCCCCATTTATAACCATCATTATTATCATTTTGATAGTGAATAAGAGACGCATTCAATGAGCTTAGCGCTTGCTGTTTACTTCCACCAAACATGCTAGGTGTGTTTAAAGCAATTATACCTTTAACTAGATGAGCACGAGGATTACTTTTGTCAATTTGCACCGCATTATTTAACGCATTGTTCGATTTTATGCCGTAGTAAAAACCTGTAATAGGTTTAATCGAAATACGATAACCATACACTTGAGCAAGCAATGCGTTTGCCTCACTTTTATCTACGTCAAGTTTATCGTCTAAAAGCGCAGTTTGTGCAATATCAAGTAGGGCAAGCGCTTTTTCAGTTTCACCCATGATATTATGTGCAATAGCAAGGCGATAATTCACAAGCGCTGCATCATACCCTGCTGCATTTTTTGCTATTTCGGTAAGTTCTGACAAGTTATGCTGTTGAGATGCAAGTTCAATACTATCTATAGTACTTTGTTCAGCAAATACGTAATTTGTGTTAAATGTAATTGCCGCAGCGAATAACGCGTAAATATTTTTAGTAATTAGATTCATAGCTATACCCTTTATATTAATGAATGACAAACCGACATGTATCGGTACAGGTATAGTGTTACTTAAAAAAAAATGAGTGTTTAACGACATTTGTAAGCAATACATCATGACAATTGTCATAAAAAAGCTATGAAACTTTAAGAAATTGATTAATTCTGCCAAAAATGAAGCTTTGATATTCTTTGCAACAAACACTCTGTGTTAATATTTTCGGAAAATAACAACAAGCTAACATAATTATATGGATATTAACTTAACCCACTACCTCGCAACGATGGCCTACAACAGCGCCTATATTGGTCTGTTCATTGCGATCATAGCCGTTGCAAAACTGTCGTATAACTTAGCAACCCCTTATAACACCACCAACCAGTTAACCGACAATGCCAACAGTGCCTTGGGTTTATCTATTGGCGGCTACTTAGGGGCAATTACCATTATTTATGGCTTTGTTTTAGCTGGGCCTAGCCAAGGTTTGCTAAGCGACTTGATGAATGTATCACTGTACAGTGTATTTGGTATGGTGCTGCTCACTTGCTCACGTATTTTAAATGACAAATTACTGCTGCGTTTGTTCTGCAACCAAGAGCAATTAATTAACCAACAAAATGAGGCTGTGGGCTTAGTACAAGCAGCAAACTATATGGCCGCAGCACTGATCATTGGTGGTGCATTAACCGGTGAAGGCAGCTGGTTATCTGCCATAGTGTTTTATTTTTTAGGGCAACTAATGCTGATCATTTTTGCCAAAGGCTATGATCACCTCACTGCTTTTAATCTTCATGAACAGCTCGAAAAAGGCAACAAAGCCGTTGCACTTAGCTTTTCAGGCACTATGTTGGCGTTAGCTATTATCTTGTGTCATGCGCTCATTGGTGGCTTTCATACTTGGCAACAAAGCTTAAGCTTATTCTTTATTGACGCATTATTTGGCTTTTTAATTTTACCAATTGTGCGTTACCTCGTTGATAAAATTATCTTTAGCAAAATTTCACTCGACCAAGCAATGCACGACAAAAACACCGCCGTTGCGGTTATTGAAAGCAGCATTGCAATCTGTGTTGCTGTTATCATCACTATCGCTATTTAAGCTTATTTATGGAGTAATGGATGAACATCTATAAGCTTTTTATTATTGCCGCTATCACATTTGTTGTTTGCTTAGTGATACGTGCAGATCTACAAGCGCCACTTATTAGTGGCCAATATGGCAACTTTAAAAACTACGACGGACAAGACAAACCTTACCTATTTACTGTGCCAGAAGATGGCCAAATGATGCGCTTAGAAATTAAAGGCAGACTACCTTTAAACTCATGGAAAGCCATTGATATCGAAGTTTTTGACCCTGATGGTCACTATTTATTTAGTTACTCTGATGAACTTTGGGCTGAAACCGGACACGATTCAGATGGTAAATGGACTGAGTACCGTGATTATACTCATCACGATGTCCACTTCCCAAAGAAAGGGCAATATAGCGCCTACGTCAGTAGTACGTTTGGCCCAAATAAGCGTGCCGAACATTTTAGTTATACGTTTCGTATTATCCCAATCAAAGGTAACAGTAATTTTATGCTACCGCTGTTATGGATTTCTGGTTTCATTGGTGGTGTTGCGCTGTTTGTAATACTGCATCGTTTAGAGGCTGAGCGTGAAGGCTCAGATATTACTTATAAACCAATCAATAAATTGAACCCTGAAGCTATAAAAGCAATGGAGTCGCGCATCTCGGTTTGGCCTATTGTGTTACTGTTTTTTGCACCCGTGCTCTTCTTTTCATTCTTGGCATATAGCAAAGGTGACAAAGAGCAAGATTGGCAAGTTTACTCCTATCACCACCTCACGATAAGCGTTGATAAACAATTGCGTGAACAAAGTATTGGCAGTGCAGGTTTCCGTTCACGAGGCGGCCCAGGTGGTAAATAAGTCAATACGCGAAAGCCACATTTTACTGTTTAGTATTTTTGTTGCTGGCCTTTGCTCAATTATCTATGAACTACTGATCGCAACCACTGGAGCCTACTTTTTGGGTGATAGCATCACCCAATTTTCCCTAACAATTGGCGTCTATATGGCGGCAATGGGAGTTGGCTCTTATTTTTCGCGTTTTGTGCCTGATAAGCCATTGCTGGTGTATTTTATTGGTTTTGAGCTTGCGCTTGCACTACTTGGTGGCTTAAGTGTGCCATTGCTGTATTTCTGTTATGCGTTTGGTTTACCACTGCAAGCAATTAGTATTTTACTCACTACGCTAATAGGGATTTTGATTGGCTTAGAAATTCCGCTGTTA
The DNA here is from genome assembly GCF_023161845.1 of Pseudoalteromonas sp. 2CM39R. Taxonomy (NCBI): domain Bacteria; kingdom Pseudomonadati; phylum Pseudomonadota; class Gammaproteobacteria; order Alteromonadales; family Pseudoalteromonadaceae; genus Pseudoalteromonas; species Pseudoalteromonas sp. 2CM39R. The sequence goes on along the minus strand of NZ_JALNTM010000009.1, from coordinate 144,616 downwards.
AGTCGCCTAATGGAAAAACATTATGCGCTAAAAGCAAACCTCGCCAATGTGTTATCTATTGACTACTTTGGCGCCCTGCTTGCGACTTTATTGTTTCCTTTTCTATTTTTACCTTGGCTTGGGGTTTTTAAAACAGCCTTAAGCTTTGGCTTAATGAATCTAAGTATTGCGCTGTTATTGCTGTGGTACTTTATCGACCATATCAGCCCAAATCGTCGAAAAGTGCTTAGACTCACTTTAGTTTTAGTCAGCTCAGTATTAGTGCTTTGCTTATTTGCTAGTAAACAGCTCACCCATCTTTGGCAAAGCCAAATCTACGATGATCGTGTAGTACACTCGGAGCAAACGCCCTATCAGCAAATCGTACTGACTCGTCATAAAGATGATATTCGGCTTTATTTAAACGGTGGCTTACAGTTTTCATCGATTGATGAGTATCGCTATCACGAAGCGCTTATTCATCCCGCTATGGTGCGCCATGGTAATGCCAAACGTATTCTAATTTTAGGCGGTGGCGATGGCTTAGCAGCCAGAGAGCTTTTGAAATACCCGCAAATAGAATCTATTACCCTAGTCGATTTAGACCCAGCAGTCGCTAGGCTTGCGCAAACTAATCACAACCTGACAACACTTAACAAGCACTCACTCAGTGACCCTAAAGTGACGGTTATTCATCAAGATGCTTATGTGTTTATTGAGCAAAACGAACAGCTGTTCGATATTATTTTTATTGATTTACCGGATCCAAAAGCAATCAATCTTGCACGGCTTTACAGTCAGCAGTTTTATCAACTAGTAAAAACACGACTACCAAATAACGGTATTGTAGTGACCCAGGCCACCAGCCCATTTTTTGCGAAGCAAGCATTTTGGTCTATTAATAACACACTCAGTGCAGCGGGCTTTGCACACACCCTGCCTTATCATTTAAATGTGCCCTCTTTTGGCGAATGGGGCTTTGTTATGGCTTGCAACTTGAAGTGCAGTAACCAACAAGTATTGCCAGTTAAAACCCGCTTTTACCGCCCTGAAAATGACGCACAATTGTTCATTTTTACCCCGGATATTAGCGCTAACAATGAAAAAGTATCGACGCTTGATGAGCCTAATGTGCTGCACTATTACTTGCAGGGGTGGAAATATTGGAACTAAACGAATGGATTAGCCCATTTGGGGAGTTTACAAAGTAAAGGATTACCGTTACAAAGAGAGTTAATAACAACAATAACAAGGTTTGTAATGCAGGCGCACAAACAGAGCCTTATATACTTACATATTGCAGTACTCCTATTTGGTGGTACTGCATTATTCGCAAAGCTAGTCAGCTTAAGTGCATTAGATATTACCGTTTACAGAACAGCAATTGCAGGCTGTGCCTTACTGATCTTACTTACAATTCAACACAAAGCGATTAAGCTTCACTCGCGTCGCGACTACCTTATAGCCTTCTTACTTGGCGTCACTGTTGGAATACATTGGCTCACCTACTTCGCAGGTATGCAACTAGCAGGTATTGCAGTCGGTATGATTGCCTTTTTTACTTACCCTGTTATCACGGTATTTTTAGAGCCTTTATTTCATGGCAGTAAACCACAGCTCAAAGATATTTTTAGCGCCTTGGTGGTGATGCTTGGTATTTATTTACTTATTCCTGATGCCAGCTTAGGCAATGATGTCACCCTAGGCATTGCTATTGGCATTTTGTCAGCGTTCTTTTTTGCGTTTCGAAATATCGTTCACAAGCGTTACTTTAGCCAATATGGCGGCCCACAAACCATGCTTTATCAAACTTGGATCGCCTGCATTATGCTGTGCGCCTTTGTCGAAGTACCGCCATTACAAGTTGATACAATAAATTGGCTGCTATTAATTACCGTAGGGGTTATTTTTACAGCAGCACCGCATTCACTGTTTGCAGCAAGCCTAAAAAACTTATCAGCTTCAACCGCTGGTTTGATATCGTGTTTGCAGCCTTTATACGGTACGTTTTTCGCTTTTTTAATTTTGCATGAGCAACCTTCAATTAGCACTCTTATTGGTGGCGCACTGGTGATTAGTGCCGCTTTTTATGAAACATGGTCAGTGACTCGTAGGTATAAGCAATGATGAAAGTATTCGCTCACAGAGGTGCCAGTGGTACCTACCCAGAAAATACTCAAAGCGCCATTATCGCAGCTGTTGATTTAGCAGTAGATGGCATCGAAATTGATGTGCAAAGCTGCCTTGATGATTACATGATTATTCACGACACTTGGCTTGATCGTACAACCTCTGGTCGCGGTAAGGTAAATGCCTGCTCAAAAGAGCAAATTCAACAATACGATGCAGGCAATGGTGAGTGCGTGCCCACTTTACAACAGGCAATCGATTGGGTTGGTGATAAAACCTTACTTAATTTAGAGCTTAAACATACTTTTTCGTTAGACAAGTTTGTAGAGCTTATTGAGTCAAATGTCAGTGCAGGGAAAATATCTCGGGATAACCTATTAGTCTCTTCATTTGATCACCACCAACTGATGTGGCTAAAGCAAAAATTGCCGTGGGTAAAGATAGGTGCACTCACCGCTTCTATCCCAATTAATTACAGCGAGTTTGCGCAAAAACTCCATGCCTATAGTATTCATGTAGATAAAAACTTTATAAACCATGAGTTTGTTGCTGACGCAAAACAACGCGGCCTTCAAGTTTATGCTTACACGGTCGATAAAGTGGAAGATATCGAATTAATGCTAGAGTATGGCGTAGATGGTATTTTTACTAATTTTCCGTGTCATACACAAATGACACTGCAGTCACTGTAACTCAACAAAACTAAGCTATACTGTTGAATTATGTGACATTGAATAATAAAAAATTACGCCAAAATGAATCAACACAACACCTTAATGAGTAGCTATATGCGCATTTACAATTTTATCGAACAAACTTTCTTTTACACTCTTACACGTAAAATTGTCGGTAATTTAGGTTTTGTGTTTGCGTTTCAAGCCATTACTTTGATTTGGCTTTATAGCAGCCTTTCAGAACAGCAAGCTGGCATGGGACTATTTTGGTTAATGACCTTTGTTATCATCGCGAGCTTTATTTTTACTATTTTCTATATGCGCTTTTTAATTGTGCGCCCAGTGCAAGCAATGCGCGATACACTTGAGCAAATCAACCGCCATGATGCCGATTTATCTGCCAAGCTACCGCATTTTACCTATGATGAGTTTCGTGATTTAAGTGAGCAGTACAATACCTTTACAGTTCATTTAGCAAACCTATTAGCCACCACTTACCAAAGCGCTCAAGCCAGTGCAGATAGTAGTTCAAAGATGACTCATTCAATGCAGCAAACCGCAGAAATGAGCCACCAGCAAATAAAATTCAGCCAAACCATTACTGATTCAAGCAACCAAATTACTTCAAGCCTTGAGAATATCTCAGTAAACACTGACAGCGTGCACCATGTTAATAGTGAACACTTAAACTTTGTTAAGCACTCAGCCACTGAGTTATCGGCATTAGTTAAAAAGGTAGCGATGATTAGCCAAATTTTGGGTAACTTCTCAGCAACAGTGTCTGGCCTTAAAGAAAACAGCGAGAACATTCGTGCCATTTTAAAAATGGTTGAAGAGTTTTCTGATCAAACTAATTTGCTTGCTCTAAATGCTGCAATTGAAGCGGCACGTGCCGGTGAAGCAGGCCGAGGCTTTGCGGTGGTTGCCGATGAAGTTAGATCGCTATCGGTTAAAGTAAACGATGCAACTCGCCAGATCAGTGACTTTATTAATCAAATGAATAGCCTTGTTAGCGAAACCAATAAAGAGTCTGAGCAACTAATTAGCCACTCGAGTGAAGCGGAAACAGCCATTAGCAACACCTCAACAGGCTTTAGCAATATGCTTGGCGAATTTGAGCAAAACCAACAACAACTACAACAAATTGTCAGCGCGGTGCATTTACTAGAGCAAACCCAAACCCAGACCCATCAAACGGTTGAGCAAATAGTGGCTTTGGGTGAGCAAGCTAAACAGCAAATTGATGAATCACTTGCTGATTGCCAGCAGTCACACAAACTGAGCCAACAAACCCAAGAGCAGTTAAAACGCTTTGTGTGATCGGCTTTTAACTGCTGCTCTGAGTCAAACTATGTTAAAGTAGCCGCTTCTTGGCTACTTTTTTATTGACCGTGACAACACCCGCTATTGATTATGAACAACTCGCACTGCAAATAAAGCAATGGGGTAAAGACCTTGGCTTTGCAGAAGTCGGGATCACTGATATTGACCTAACGAAGCATGAAGCTCAGCTACAGCGCTGGTTAGATTTAGGCTATCACGGTGAGATGGAATACATGGCAGCCCATGGTATGAAGCGAGCGCGCCCAGCAGAGCTGGTACCTGGCACGCAGCGAGTCATCTCAGTAAAAATGAACTACCTGCCGCCTGATGCAAGTTTTGCTAAAAACCTCAAACAGACTGATAAAGCGTACATTAGTCGCTATGCATTAGGTCGTGACTACCATAAGTTAATTCGCAACCGTCTGAAAAAGTTAGGCCAAAAAATAGAGCAGCAAGTTGGCCAGCTCGGTTTTCGCCCTTTTGTTGACTCAGCCCCCGTGCTTGAAAGACAACTAGCCGAAAAAGCAGGCTTGGGCTGGCGTGGAAAACATAGTTTATTAATCAATAAAGAAGCGGGCTCTTGGTTTTTCTTAGGTGAGCTGTTTGTGGATATACCGCTACCTATTGATGAAGAAAATAACTTTGAAGGCTGTGGTAAATGCGTTGCCTGTATGACGCTGTGCCCAACCGGTGCGATTGTTGAGCCTTATGTAGTCGATGCCCGTAAATGTATCTCTTACCTTACGATTGAACTGCAAGGCGCGATTCCAGAAGAGTATCGCCCACTGTTAGGAAATCGCATTTATGGCTGTGATGACTGTCAGTTAGTGTGTCCATGGAATCGCTATGGTCAGCTCACCGATGAAGCCGACTTCCACCCAAGAAAGCAACTTAAAGATCAAGACCTACTGACTTTATTTGCTTGGGATGAAGCAACCTTTCTTAAAAATACCGAAGGCAGCCCTATACGCCGCATTGGTCACGAGCGCTGGTTAAGAAACCTCGCTGTCGGATTAGGTAACGCTGATTACAACGAGCAAATAATCGAAGCTTTAGAGCAAAGGTTAACAACAGCTACAGCTTTGGTCGCTGAGCATATCGAGTGGGCGCTTGATCAGCAAAAAAATAAACGCCAGTTAAAGCTTCGTAAAACTGCGCGCTTAATTCGCATTGTTGAAAAAGGCCTACCCAGAGATGCTTGATGACTAGTTCAAGCTTTGCCCTATCGCGTTAATAATAGCGATAAGTCATTCTCAATTTCTTTAAAGGCCGCTTTAACCCCTTTTACAGACTCCTCTCGAGCCACTGAGTTCTGAATGGTTTCGTCGACCTTTTGATAGATAAACACCTCTTGGTCTTCATCTAAGCCCATGGTCGGTATGCGACTTTCTAAGTCTTCTTGAAGCCGCTTAAATACAGCTTCGTTATTGATACGGTTTTCATTTAAAAGCTCAATCAAACCTGTAAATTTGCTGTGCACCTTACCTACAGCATCATTTAACTGTTGTTGCTGTTGAAGAAGCTCTTTCTTCGTGAGAATCGCTTTTAGCTGTTGCTCTGTAACACTGACTAAAAAACAGATATGGTCTCGAATTCGACCATGCTTATCGGGGTCTTGCCCAGGCATATTTAAGATAAGCAAACTAATCATTTCATAGTTTACTAAAATCCGATTTGAGAACTCATGTAAACGACCTTTGCTTTTCAGCATTTCAAACAGCTCGATCACTATCGGCGAGCACACACCCGACACAGAGAAATGTAATACTTCGTTATCTAACCTAAACTCCACATTACTTTGTAAATCAAATGCACCTAAACAGTTTAAAAAGGCTTTGCCGAGTTCATGTTCGTTATCTATTGATCCTATATGCTCAATATAATTAACAATTTGTCCCATTTCACTGCTGTTTGCCATGGCATTAAATGCCGTTGACGTAGCATCTTCAACTTGTTGTTCTAGCGATTCCTTTTCAATTAGCACTTGATTTAAATGTTGTAACTTAAGCTTGAGCTCATTATGGCTAAATGGTTTAACAATGTAGTCTTCTGCACCAACAGAATAACCTTCCATGCGCTCCTCAACGGTGCCTCTGGCTGAGACAAACATCACAATAATTTTTTGCGTGTTGGGGTTTTCTTTCAGCTTACGACAGACATCGTAACCACTCATTTGTGGCATGCTCACATCGAGTAAAATCACTTGAGGGTCGAACTCTTCAACGACTTCTAAGCATTCTGGGCCGCTATTAACCATTTTCAGCTCAAAATCGAGATCCTCAAGGATCTCTTCAATAATTTCTAAATTAAATGGTTCATCATCAACCGCTAAAATACGTTTCAAGGCCATGATTATCTCTTCCGTTTTATTAATTCATCGATATAGACTGTTGTTCATTTGCCAAGTGTTGCGGCAAGTCTATTTCTAAGGGCAGCCGTACCAAAATAGTGGCGCCCCCGTACTCATTGTTACTTGCCGAAATAGTGCCTTGATGTAAGGCTACAAATTCCCGGCAAATAGCTAATCCAAGCCCAGTGCCTCCCGCACCACTGTTGGTTTTACTGCTTTGCTCAAACTTAGCAAAAATCTTTTCAAGCTCTTGTTCAGGGATCCCTATTCCACGGTCAATAACAGCGATCTCGGCCATCTGCTCATTCACCGCTAAACTAATATCAATTTCGCTATTCGGCTCACTAAACTTCAGTGCATTACCGATCAAGTTACGCATAATTTGATTAATTTGTTCTTCGTCGCACTCAAGCACAATGCCTTGTTCAAAACCTATAGGCCGAATAGCAATACTTTTTTCAAGGGCTGTGCCCGACACATCATCAATGCTGGTTTTTATAACATTGCTTAAGTTATGCTTTTGCGGATTGAACGGGAATTTCCCGACATCGAGTTTTGATAGATCGAGTAAGTTATTCAGCAGCGATAATAATCGCTCACCACTTTGTTCAATTCTAGATAGATACTTGTTTAACTTGTCTTTACTTAAATCGTCATTAGCAACCTTATCAAGCCCAAAGCGAGCAAAGCTTAAAATAGAATGCATAGGTGTTCTAAGTTCATGAGACATGTTCGCTAAAAACTCAGATTTACTATGATTTGCCGCTTCTGCCACATTTTTAGCATGCTCTAACTGAGCAGTACGGGCTTTGACCTCTTCTTCAAGCAAATCTTTAGCTTCAACGAGTAAATCTTCTTTCTCTTTAAGATGCGTAACGTTCTTAAAGATCACCGCTAGCGCAATTTCTCCGTGGTGGTCGATTTCGTTAAACGAGCCAACTAAAGGCACCTCACTGCCATTTTTCTTGAGTAGTCGTAAGTCACAACTAAATTGTCGGTTTTTACTTAAAGTCGCAATCTTATCTTTGATGCGCTCAGTTGAAGCCACATCAAAAAACTCAAATACCGAGCAATTCTCAAACTCTTTCAGCGGTTTTTCAAAAAGCTGCTCACAGGCGTCGTTAGTTTCTATAACCTTACCACCACGCTCAAATAGAATAATGGCATCGGGTGTATGCTTAAAAATAACCCGCAGTAAGCTGTCTTTTTCTATGAGCGCATCAACTGTATTTTGCAAACGTTCTACTAATTCAGTGTTATGACGCCTTAATAGCTCTGTTTGCCAAAGCTTGTGTACGGACTGCAATAAAGTATTATCATCAACCGGCTTGATAAGAACATCTTCCACCCCTTGGCGAATAGCTGCCACCATCGAGACTTGGTCTGGTTTAGAGGTATAAAGCAAACAGCGACTATTAGGCTGGCGTGTTTTGAGCTTATTAAAAAGCTCAAGCCCTGTGCCATCAGTAAAAGTAAAGTCACTAATGAGTAAATCAATGTCGTGGTCTTTAATAATATTAAGGGCTAATGAAGTGTTACCTGCACTGAAGGTTTTAATATGCGCCCCTTTGAGGTTTAGGGCAATTTGAGCTAAGCGCTCTTCGCAGTGATCTACAAGTAACACAGTAGGAAGTTGAAGAATATTATCGCTGTCGAGCTCAAGTACCCCTTCTAATAGTGAGCTGATCTCTTTATTTGCAAAGAAGGGGTAAATAACCACAGCATTAGGCAATAGACGGTTTACTTCACTAAAATGTTCTAGCAAATCACTACGCTGCGCTTTGGGCGCTAAAAGCATGAAGTGCTCTTGTGAGAACACTCCCATTAGCGTTTTAATAACAGTGGTTGGCACACCATGAGAAGCTGCAACAAGATCAAAATCTTGATCTAAAACCGCATCATCAACCAATGCAAAATGTAATAGCTCAACTCGACAGCCAATTAGCTCTAACAACACCTTAACCCGCATTGCTAAAACACTATTGCTGTCAACAATTAAAATTCTTCGCACAGTAGACTAGACTCGCTTAATAATAAATACCTATTTTAGCGTAGCCTAAAATCGTAATGGGTCACAATTTGTACCGCATTTTTTATTAGCTTTTTAGCTAATTAACTGTCTAACCGCTTACCTAAAATAGTAAGGCTATAGGCTTTATCATCCATGATCGCAATCTCAGGAAGCTCTCCCCAGACCTTGTAATCAAAGCGATTAAACAGTTTTATACTTGGTAGGTTATGGCTAAAGATAAAAGCTAATAACACCTTGATATCAAGTATTTTTGCATGCTGTTCTGAAAATGTAAGCAATTGTTTACCTAACCCTTTCCCTTGAGCTTGCTGAGTGATGTAAATACTAATTTCAACGGTACCATCGTAGGCTGGTCGACCATAAAACGATTTATAACTCAGCCAAGCAAGCACTTTACCTTGTTGCTCAAAAACAAAGATAGGTCTTTTCTCTGTATGGCTATCAAACCAAGCTTGTTTGTCTGCAACCGACACCTCTTCAGTATCTGCGGTTACCATACGCCCTGGGATAGTCTCGTTATAAATAGCGACTATGTCAGTTAAATCGTTTTGTATTGCTTTGCGAATCGTCATAAATAGCTGAAATTAAATGATCACTTTGCTGCATATTAGCGTATATTCATCACAAATAACTAGCGGGAAATAACTATGTATAAATATGCTTTGTTACTTGCAGCAGGTCTAATAACAACCAACCTTGCAGCACAAACTACTGAGGCTACGCCAACGGCTAAAGCAAGCAGCCAATGTGATGACTTTACCAATGTTACAATGAGAAAGTTACGCTCAAAAGAGTCAATTAACTTCTGCGAATTCAAAGACAAACCACTCCTAATAGTCAATACCGCTAGTAATTGTGGTTTTACCGGCCAGTTTGAAGGCTTAGAGGCTATTCATAAAGAATATAAAGACCAAGGCTTGGTCGTATTAGGGTTCCCATCAGATGACTTTTTCCAAGAAGAAGACGATGAAAAAGACACTGCAAAAGTATGTTTCATCAATTATGGCGTAACCTTTAATATGCTTGCTACCAGTGCCGTTCGCGGTAGCGATGCAAACCCGATATTCAAGCACCTAAACGAAGCAACCAGCTCACCTAACTGGAACTTTTACAAATATTTAGTGTCTGCTGACCGTAAGACAGTACAGCGCTTTAATAGTAAAACTAAGCCACAATCGCAAACTTTACGCGATGCAATTGAAGCTGAGCTGACTGCAAAATAAATTTAATTTTTCGTTCGGTAAATATTGAACTAAACTAGTAATTTAATACTAAAACACACATTAGGAGATGTTATGGCAGTAGCCAGTGCAAGACACATTCTCGTAGACAGTGAAGCTCACTGTTTAGATTTAAAACAGCAAATTGAGCAAGGAGCTGACTTTGCAGAGCTTGCTCGTGCTCATTCTAATTGCCCATCAGGTCAAGACGGTGGTGCATTAGGTGAGTTTGGCCCTGGCATGATGGTTCCAGAGTTCGACAAAGTCGTATTCTCTGCACCAATTAACCAAGTACAAGGCCCGGTACAAACTCAGTTTGGTTATCATCTTCTAGAAGTAACAAGCCGTACTGACTAATTGACAAATTGACTTCAAAAAGCCGCTTCACAGCGGCTTTTTTTTGCAAAGGACACCATCATGCAATTACTAGGCTCTACTACCTCACCTTTTGTGCGCCGTATTCGGATTTGGGCGGCACTTAATAACCTACCTATTGATTTTGTTAATTTGGATATTTTCTCTGAGCAAGACAGACAAACCATGATTGCTCATAACCCTGCCAGAAAAATTCCTGTATTAATCGACCATGATTTTACCTTATGTGATTCCAACTCAATTATCCGCTACTTGCTCGAGAAAGCTGATCAGCCGTTACTTAGCTGGCAGCAAGAGAACTACTTAACCATTATCAATGCCTGCAATGATTCACTGGTAGAAATTTTACTTTGTCAGCGTTCAGGGTTTAATACCAACAGCGACAAACTATTTTTTAATTTACAGAATGAACGAATTGTTGAAACATTAGCCTATTTAAATACTCATTTATCGGAGCCAGTATTTAAAAGCTGTGAATACCTCAACATCAGTTTATACTGCTTGCTAGATTGGATCCGCTTCCGCGAATTAACTGATTTTAGCCAACTAGAAAACTTAGTTGGTTTTTATCATAAATTCGCCGATAAAGCGGCGGTACAACAAACAGATCCACGAATATAAAGATAAGGGTTACGCAAATGAGCGATATCGAAATTGAATCAGAATTAGTTAGCTTTGTAGAAAAAGTTCGTTTGAACGAATCTATGTGGGCACTGGGTGCCGAAGATGGTGGTTTTGTTGTCTGTGAATCAAACCAATTTAGCGACACAGATGTGCTATTACTTTGGGGCACTGAAGACGCTGCAAAAGCACAATGCAAAGACGAGTGGCAAGACTATACGCCCGTTGAAATTGGCCTAGACGAATTTCTTGATGAGTGGGTTGAAGACCTTAACGAAGATGATGCGCTTGTTGGTTTAAACTGGAACGATGATCAAGTATGCGTTGAAATCGAACCGGTTGGTTTAGCTAAAGCTCTTTGCGATTAATAGCAATCCTTAAGCTTATAACGACACAGCCGTATTTATGGCAGTGTCGTTAAGCTGGAAACTTGATACTTATATTGATTTTAACAATAGAACCACTATTACTTGCAATCAATGCCTTGCCTAAATCGCTTTTAATTCCAACTGAAGCTCGCATCTTGAGGTGGTTTGGGTATATCAGTTATACTCTTCGACACATCTTTATTATCAAGGTATTAGGTTGAAGTCCCATCTTGGTCGTAGGCCCTTTTCGGCCATGGAATTACATACCCTGTATAATGGTTACATTTACGGTGATCAGCGTTTAGCACGTGAACAAGCTAAGCATTGGCACTTTTGGCTGCCTTTGTTTGCCTATTACACCGGTGCCTACAGCGATGAAATTGGCCATTTAACCCTTGATAATATTGTCACCCTTGATGGAATTCGCTGCTTTGATTTTCATACACATGGCAAGATAAAACCCCGCTATGTGCCTATCCACAATGCATTACTCGATGCAGGACTTGACCAATACTTAGGCTATTTAAATGAGCAAAATCAGCAACGACTGATGTTTGATTTACCCGCTAAATCTGGTCGCTACAGCGAAAAAGTACGTATTTGGTTTTCGGGTGAAGGTGAACGCGCTGGTTATTTACAAAAGTGCGCTATTCCTACTGTTGATCAGCAAGGTATGAAAACCGCGATAAGCAGCTTACGGCTCAACTTTGAACAACAAGTGCGAATTCATGCACTGCAAGCCAACTGCAAAGACGCCTTTAACTACTTGCTTGGTTTTAAAGATTTCAACGAGCAACGCTTTGCTGATATGCAGTTATTAAATACCGTGCTGCAAAACATACGACAAATAAACCCGCAACTGCATTGGCAGCGTTTCATTGACCGCCATAATTAACTGACAAACTTTGTTACTAACTATTTATTACTGTTCAAATTAAAACCTGATAGCATGGTGATTCGCCCCTCATAGCAGGTGCCTTTCTAACAACAAAAAATCAGGGATACTTATGTTCTTAAAAAGCCTATTAACGGTGAGTGTTGCACTTGCTGTTAGCTCTGCCCATGCCAATGAATATGTTATCGAAAAGCTTGCCAAGCCTAGCTCACAACAAGTAGAACTTACGCTTGATCCTGCCAAAGACAATTTTTCTGGTCATACCGAAATTGCTTTAGAGGTTCTAAAAGCAACGAATTATATCGAATTAAACGGTATTGATTATGCAGTTAGCATGGCGAAAATTTTAGGTGCAGAAAACTGTGACCTAAGTGCTGAAATGCTAAAAACAGGCAAAGTTAAATTCGCTTGTGAAGAAAAAATTCAGCCAGGTAAATACACTTTAAAAGTTGATTTTACCGCACCTTATAACCGCCAAAGTGTTGGTTTATATAAAACTTTAGATCAAGGCACACCTTATCTTTTCACGCAATTTGAAATGAGCGATGCGCGTCGTGCATTCCCGGTTTTTGACGAGCCAAGTTATAAAATTCCATTTCAGCTAACTATCACAGCGCCAACATCACAAAAAGTGTATGCCAATACACCGGTTTTAAAAACCAAAGTTGATGGCGATATGACAACGCACTTTTTCGACAAAACACCACCGATTCCTTCTTACTTAGTCGCTATGGCTGTGGGCCCGTTTGAAGAGCTTGAAATTAAAGGCATGCCAATCCCTGGCCGCGTATTGACTCCGCAAGGTAAAATTCACCTTGCTGATTACGCAAAAGAAAATATGCCGCGCGTGTTAAAAGCACTAGAAGATTATTTTGGCATTCCTTACGTTTACAAAAAGCTAGACTCAGTGGCAGTGCCAGAGTTTCCATTTGGCGCAATGGAAAACGCAGGCCTAGTGACTTATCGTGAAGACATTTTACTAGTAGACCTAGCAACAGCAACGCGCAGCAAAAAAGAGCGTAATGTATCAATCATTGCCCATGAGTTAGCTCACCAGTGGTACGGTAACCTAGTTACTATGAAGTGGTGGAATGATTTATGGTTAAACGAAGCATTCGCAAGCTGGATGGCAGCGAAAATCACTGCACAAATCAACCCAGAATTTGAGTCTCACTTAGACTTACCACAAAACCATGTAATGGCACTGGATGCGCGTTTAAGTACTAAACCTATTCGTAAGCCAATCAAAACTGAAGCTGACATCATGGATGGCCTTGGCCTTGCCTACAGTAAAGGGAGTGCGGTTTTATCTATGGTTGAAAACTGGATTGGCGAAGAGGCATTCCAGCAAGGTATTCGTGCTTACTTGAAAAAATTCTCTTATAAAAATGCAGAAGCTGCTGATCTATGGCAAGCACTAGGCGAAGCGTCTAATAAAGATGTGGCAAGTGTTCTTAAATCGTTTATCGAACAGTCATCTTTCCCACTTATTAAAGTAACGCAAGATGGTAAGAAAATTAATATCAGCCAAAGCCGCTTTGTAAATGCTGGCGTTGATGCACCAGCACAACTTTGGAATGTTCCGGTTGCAATTAAGTATGGTGCGGGCGACAAAGTTAAAACCGCGAGTGTACTGCTGAATAAAGAAACACAGCAACTAACTCTCGACTTTGAACCTGAGTGGATCTACCCAGATCAAGGTGCCATGGGTTATTACCGCTGGGTATTAGATGATGCTCAGTTTAATGCCCTACTAGAGAACGCTGCTGACAAGCTAACGGTACGTGAGCGCTTAGCGCTACTTTCTGCGGTTGATTCATTACTTGATGCAGGTGTTATCTCTGCGGCTCACTTAATGCAAACTTTAGAAGCCTTTGTAAGTGATGCTCACCCATTAGTAGCAAACACAGCATTGGGTTACCTTGCTGCTCAAAAACGCGTATTCGAAGACGACAGCAACCGTGACTTATGGCCTAAATTTATCCGTAACAGCATTGCACCAGCTGCTAAACAATATGGTTTAACAGCAAAAGCAGGTGAAGATGCCGCGGTATCGCAATTACGTGCGCAAGTTATTGCCCGTTTAGGTTTTGATGGCCAAGATCAAAAAGTCATTGATACCGCAAAAGCACAAGCAGCACTGTACTTAAACAACCCTGAAAATGTTGACCCATATTTAGCCTCAACTTACTTAAACCTTGCGGCTTACCATGGCGATGCGAAGTTACTTGAAAAGTACAAGCAAACCTTTAAAACCACAAAGGATCCACAAGTTCGTACTAAGATGCTGGCAGCGATGGGTTACTTTGGTAAACCTGAGTTACAAAAAGCGGTTCTAGAGTACAGCTTAACAGATAACGTAACAGCTTCAGATATGCGTACGTTATTAGGTGGGTTAGGCTATGGTAAAGAACGTGAAGCACTGTTTATTGCGTGGATTTACAACAATTACGATGCCATCACTAAGAACTTACCGCCGTTCTTTGTACCAAACTTACCGTTTTTCACCACTGCAAGCTGTGATGCGAAAAGCTTAGAGAAAACCAAAACCTTCTTCAACGATAAAATCACTGAAGTACCAGGGTATGCACGTTCTCTTAGTAAGCTTGAAGAAAGCATTAATGATTGTATTGCACTGAAAAACCGTGAGTTAAACTCAGTGAATAGCTTCCTTAAGCGCTAATTAAAGCAAATGCGAAAAGGGCCACAATGTGGCCCTTTTTTATTGCGCTAAAATAGCAGTTAACTTAGTTATAAATTGCTCTGCAGCTTCAGGTGAGGTGACTTTAAATGCAATACCATAATGAATGGGCTGTGCACTTTTATGAATGCGAGTTGGAAAACGGGTCATTTCACTACTGTGAAAATAGTCTTTGATACGCGTAATGCCCTCTATTGACTCGAAATCAGCACTGAATACTTCAAATATAGGTCTAATAACAATTTTTGCTTGGCCACTTTGCTCATGAACATAAAATGCCTCTTTAGAGCTAGCTGGCATAAATTCGTTAATATTTTTAATCTTGAAATTACTGCGGCAGCCCGCTTTAACCAGCTGTACACTCACTTGCTCGGCAGAAAAAGACAAAGGCGTTCCTTACATATAACGTGGATAGTTTAGCCACAGTACAGCAATCAGGCAAAAACCGTTACTCATTTATTACATACAAATGCCAGTTTGCTCTGTTTGTAATTTAAACGCGAAATTGAACCTTCACAAAAGCGTCTTAAATCAAGCCACTGTGATACCACTTCAGGCTCAGTCAAACTGCGCTTATGAACTCGGTTATTAACCGCATAGGCTACAGTGTCTTTGTCAATTAAAGCAAAGTCTTGCACCGACTCAGGTAATCTAAATAAATCACTAACTTCCTCAGTTTGCGGCGCAAAGCGTGCGACCCAATGTTGGTTGTTTTTGTTATAACTAAATAAATAACTGTTTGTGTGCTTATCAAAAATTAAAGTACGACCAATATCACCGGCAATGACACGCGGTTTAGCAGCTGCAACACGAGTGTATTGCAATGTATGCGGCTCACCTAAGATAAACATGATCAGGTCTTCATCAGCGCCCCAAGCGTGGTAGCCAACCGGCTCAATCCATTCAAAAACTCGGCTAGCAACAGATTCTTCTGCTAATGGATACTGCCATAACTTTTGCTTGCCATCTGCTTCAACCACGATTGCCGACAAGACTTGCTGATTTGGCATCAGCGTAGGCGAGTATTCACTGACAGGCGTGTTGGTGATATTCACGCTAGTTTTTGTAGCAAAGTCATAAAACGCAATATCGGTTTGTGACTGGCCATTTTCGTCAACAACCTCATGGGTATAGTAAAGCCCTGTATCAACTAAAAATGGTTGATTATTATAAGCTTTATCATCTGTTACTCGCGACACCTGCATACCATATGGGGTGTCTAACTCGGCAAGTAATATTTCGCTTTTAGGCATCGCTGCATGTACGTGACTGGTAAAAAATGTCCCTGCTGCGACGAAAAGTAAAGACGAAATCAATTTCATGTTGTTCTCTCGTTTTAATTTTTATCAGCCCATGATAGCGTTAATTAATCCGCCAGTCACTTGACCTTACCATGCTCGACCTTTATAACTAGGACGTGTTCGTTTTTTATCAGTTTCTACTGATTGATTTTATGCACGATAATACCAATCGAGCTAAGTAACTGACCATTTAACACGCTAGAATGGTTAACAATTCAAGCCGACTGGTATCAACAATAACGAGAATAATTATGTCAGCTAAACACCCAATCATCGCTATTACCGGTTCATCTGGGGCGGGGACTACCACAACCACCAATGCAATTAAGCACATTTTTAGAAGCTTAAGCATTGATGCAGCCTTCATTGAAGGCGATAGCTTTCATCGTTATACACGTCCAGAGATGGATAAAAAAGTCCGTGAAGCACAGCAAGAAGGTAAGCACATTAGCTACTTTGGCCGAGAAGCTAATGATTTTGGCGCCCTTGAGGAGCTTTTTTACCAATATGGCGAAACCGGGCAAGGTAAAATCAGACGCTACTTACATACTTTCGACGAAGCGGTCCCTTATAACCAATTACCGGGCACCTTTACACCTTGGCAAGACTTAGAATCAAATACAGATATCTTATTCTATGAAGGTCTACATGGTGGTGCTGTCGATGAGAATCATGATGTTGCTAAGCATGTCGATTTATTGATTGGTATGGTGCCTATTATTAACCTTGAGTGGATCCAAAAGCTCATTCGCGACACTTCTGAACGAGGCCACTCTCGTGAAGCGGTAATGGGCTCTATTGTGCGCTCGATGGACGATTACATAAATCATATTACTCCGCAGTTTTCGCGTACTCATATTAACTTCCAGCGAGTGCCAACGGTTGATACCTCAAACCCATTCAGCGCAAAAGATATTCCTTCTTTAGACGAAAGCTTTGTTGTTATTCGCTTTCGTGGCATAGATGACGTCGATTTTCCGTACTATTTGAGCATGATTGAAGGCAGCTTTATGTCTCGTATCAATACCCTTGTGGTACCTGGAGGCAAAATGGGCTTAGCAATGGAGCTTGTGCTAACGCCGTTGATCAAAGATATTATTTTGAAAAAACGCGCCCTTGAAAATTTAGCCCCGGTTGACTTGCCGATTTAACTCACTCGGGTACACTGCTGACTCTGGTGAAAACAATGGAGTCGTCGGCTTGAAACAAACTTTACGTGTTATTGTTGGTTCAAAGAACCCCGTTAAGATTAACGCGGCTAAACATGTCTTTAGTCTTTATTTCCCAAATCATACCATTGAATGCAAAGGTGAAGATGCACCTTCTGGTGTGCCTGATCAGCCGCTAGGCGAAGATGAAACCCGTATCGGCGCTGAAAATCGTGTTAAGTATTGCCAAGATCACTTTGACGCCGACTTTTATGCAGCAATGGAAGGCGGCGCAGAACAGTTTAGTTATGGCGCTGCAACCTTTGCCTTTGTAGTGATTGCAAACAAGCAGCAATTTAGTGTTGGTCGCAGTAGCAACCTGCCGTTACCGCAACCTTTTTACGATGCCTTGCTAGCTGGTAAAGAACTAGGTGATGTCATGGATGAGGCATTCAATACCGTTAATATCAAACAACAAGGTGGTGCTATTGGCTTATTAACCAATCATCTTGCCACGCGCGAAAGTACTTATGTACAAGCGCTGACATTGGCCATGGCGCCATTTTCACACCCTACCCTATTCAACCAGTAATTAGGATAACCATGAAGTATAGCCACGTATTATTCGATGCAGATGAAACGCTATTTAGTTTTAATGCATTTGAAGGTTTAAAAGTGATGTTTGCACATTACGGCGTAGAATTTACTGAATCAGATTATCATCATTACCAAGCAACCAATAAGCCGCTTTGGGTTGCTTATCAAAAGCATGAAATTACCGCCAGTGAGCTACAGATAACTCGCTTTACAGAATGGGCTAATAAACTCGATGTGCCAGCAAAAGCACTTAACGATGGCTTCTTGGATGCTATGGCATCTATTTGTGTGCCATTACCTGGTGCAGTTGACTTGCTTACAAAGTTAAAACCTCACGCCAAGCTAGGCATTATTACCAATGGGTTTGCTAAGTTACAACAAAAACGCCTAGAGCACACCGGTTTACAGGATATGTTCGATTGGCTGGTTATTTCAGAATTAGTCGGTAAAGCAAAGCCTGCCCCAGAGATTTTTCAACATACATTTCAATTGATGGGGAATCCGCCAAAAGAGCAGATTTTAATGGTAGGTGATACCGCTGCCAGTGATATTTTAGGTGGTCACAATGTGGGTATCGACACGTGTTGGTTACAACACCCAGGAGTTGAGTTACCAGAGGACATTAAACCAACTTATCAGATCAATCAGTTGGTTGAGCTTGAAGCTATTCTAGGGTTATAAATCTTGATAATAGTTTGGCAAAAAAAAAATGACGCTTAAAGCGTCATTTTTTATAACTGTAATATGCTTGCGATTAAGCTGTCGCTACTTCTAGGCCTGGTGCTGGCATAGTCACTGGGGTATCGAATGTTGCCCATTCCCATGCTGACTCAGTCGCCATAATTTTACGAAGTAGTTTATTGTTTAAATCATGGCCTGATTTATAAGCCGTGATTTTACCTAGAATGTTGTGGCCAGTCATAAACATATCGCCCACACAATCTAAGATCTTGTGTTTAACAAACTCATCGCTATAACGTAAGCCGTTTGGATTAAGTACTTTAAACTCGTCCAATACAACTGCGTTATCCATGCTACCACCTAATGCTAGGTTGTTAGCGTGCATATACTCGATGTCTTTCATAAAGCCGAAAGTACGTGCGCGGCTGATTTCTTCAGTGAAGCTTTGTGCCGTGATATCTAAACCGATACGTTGGCGGCTTTCATTGATTGCTGGATGATCAAACGCAATTTCAAAATCGATGTGGAAACCATCGTATGGTTCGATCTCAGCCCATTTATCGCCTTCTTCAATACGTACTTTTTCTTTAATACGAATAAAGCGCTTAGCTGCATTTACTTCTTTAATGCCGCCTTTTTGTAACAAATAGATGAATGGTAATGCACTACCATCCATAATTGGTACTTCTGAGCTGTCTAATTCAACAATTAGATTATCAATACCCATTGCCGCTACCGCCGCAATAAGGTGCTCAGTCGTTGATAAACGAACGCCATCTTTGTTTGTTAAACAGGTACACAGTTGCGTATCACCAACGGCTTCTGGTGTTGTTTCAAAATCAACAACCGGATCAAGGTCTACGCGACGAAATACTATCCCAGTATTTGCGCTCGCAGGTCGGAGAGTAATAGTGACCTTCTCACCTTTATGAAGTCCAATTCCTATGGCTTTGACTACTTCTGCAATCGTACGCTGTTTAATCATAGGTTCGCTCACTTATAGTTACAGTTAGACGGCGAATTGTATCATAAATACATCCAGCTGCCAATTTGTTTATTTATCGAACAAAATAACCAGTAAAAGTCTATTTAGTCAGCTTGCTTTCTAAGAAAAGCAGGGATATCGAAATAATCTCCCCCTTCTGACTTATCAGATTTTTTGCTGCTCTCAGTGCTACTAGATACTGAGCTGCTCGATGTACTTTGTTGTACTGGCTCTTGCTTTTCAGACGCTGATGACATGCTTACATCATCGCTGCTACCTTGACTTGCAAAGCTTGGTACATACATGCTGCTAGTTGTTTGGTTCATTGAACTTTGTACATCAGAGCCTGATGCTTTCTTAAAGCCATTATCTACAATACCAAACTGTGGACGACGATCGCCGCCTAAACCTGTTGCAACAACCGTTACACGTAACTCGTCGCTCATTTCAGGGTCAATTACCGCACCAACAACCACTGTTGCGTTTTCTGACGCAAGTGCTTTAACGTGGTTACCAACAATTTCAAATTCTTCAATCGCAATATCCATACCTGCAGTGATATTAACTAGGATACCTTTAGCACCTGTTAAATCGACATCTTCAAGTAGTGGGCTTGAGATAGCCGCTTCTGCTGCTTCTTGCGCACGGTCAGGACCAGACGCAGATGCTGTGCCCATCATCGCAGTACCCATCGCTGACATAACTGTACGTACGTCGGCGAAATCCACGTTGATTAGACCAGAACGTGTGATTAGCTCTGCAATACCTTGTACCGCACCAAATAAAACGTCATTCGCTTTTGCGAAGGCATCTAATAGTGTAGTGCCTTTGCCTAAAACTTTAAGCAATTTATTGTTCGGAATTGTAATAAGTGAGTCTACAGTTTCTGACAATTCATTAATGCCTTGTTCAGCAGCTGCAGCACGCTTTTTACCTTCAAAGTCAAACGGGCGCGTTACAACTGCAACCGTTAAAATGCCTAACTCTTTAGCAATTTTAGCAACCACTGGCGCAGCACCTGTACCAGTACCACCGCCCATACCAGCTGCGATGAATACCATGTCAGCGCCTTCAAGGCTGGCACGGATAGTCTCAGCGTCTTCTTCAGCAGAGTTACGACCCACTTCAGGGTTAGCACCCGCACCTAGACCAGAGGTGATTTGTGTACCTAGCTGTACAGTTACATCTGCTGATGAATTACGTAATGCTTGTGCATCCGTATTCGCAGCAATGAAACGTACGCCTTCAATTTGTTGTTTTACCATGTGCTCAACAGCGTTACCGCCGCCACCGCCCACGCCAATTACTTTAATGACAGCTTCTTCGCTGTGCTGTTCCATCATATCAAACATGTTTACTCTCCGACTTGAGTCTTAAAACTCACCTTGGAACCACTTAGTAATACGGTTCCACCAATTATTATCACCTTCAGCTTTCGACTTTTGTGCATTCATCGATTGCATTGTACGGCCGTATTGTAACAAACCAACCGCGGTCGCGTACGAAGGATCATCTACATAATCTGTCAAACCAACAATCCCGATTGGTTTGCCAATTCTGACTGGCATTTGGAAAATGTCTTCTGCCACTTCCATTGCACCCGTCATTTTTGCTGTTCCGCCAGTAATGACGAGACCTGCAGCAATTTGGTCTTCAAAACCTGAGCGGCGTATTTCTTCCATCGCCAACTCGAATAATTCTCTAAAACGTGGCTCAACAACCTCAGCTAAGGTATGGCGCGACATAATACGCGCAGGTCGGCCACCAACACTCGGTACTTCAATAGTGTCTTCGTTGCTTGCCATTTGGCTACTCGCACACGCATATTGTACTTTGAGTGACTCAGCATGTGATATAGGTGTTCTAAATATTTTTGCAATATCACCAGTCACTTGGTTACCTGCCACTGGAATAACCGCTGAATGACGAAGCGCACCATTAATATAAATGGTGATATCCATGGTGCCACCACCGATATCTAACACGGCTACACCGAGCTCTTTTTCGTCATCTGTGAGTACTGAATAACATGATGCCAGTGCAGTGAAGATCAACTGATCCACTTCAAGCCCACAACGCTCTACACATTTCTCGATATTCTTTGCCATATCGTTTGAGCAAGTAATGATGTGCGCGCGAGCTTCCATACGCACACCGCTCATGCCAAGTGGGTTTTTAATCCCTTCTTGCATATCGATGCTGTATTCTTGTGGCAATGCATGTAGCATTTTTCGTTCTGCCGAAATAGGCACTGAACGAGCAATGTGAATGACATTTTCAATATCTTCGTCAGTCACTTCCGTGTTGTTAATTGCCACTACACCGCTTTCATTTTGGCACTGGATATGTTTTCCAGAAATACCTAAATAAACAGAGCTAATACGACAATCAGCCATCAACTCAGCTTCATCTATAGCTCGACGAATCGATTCAGAAACAAGGTTAAGGTCGTTAACGCCGCCTTTATCCATACCATGCGATACTTGGCTGCCAACACCCACAATGCTTAGTTTGTTATCTGCGGTGATTTCACCAACGGTGGCCACAACTTTCGATG
Source organism: Pseudoalteromonas sp. 2CM39R (assembly GCF_023161845.1). Taxonomy (NCBI): domain Bacteria; kingdom Pseudomonadati; phylum Pseudomonadota; class Gammaproteobacteria; order Alteromonadales; family Pseudoalteromonadaceae; genus Pseudoalteromonas; species Pseudoalteromonas sp. 2CM39R. Next base: position 122,679 of record NZ_JALNTM010000009.1, on the reverse strand, counting down.
TGCCAACGTCTAATCCAATCACTAGGTTTCTTTCTGCTGACTTGGTCATGCCTTACTCTTATTTTCTAATTGTTCTTCTTGCACTGGCTTCCAGCTCACTGCAAGACCGGTATCATACCGTAAATCAACAACATCGATTTGTGCATCTGCACGTTGTTCCATGCGCGGATACACGTCAATAAAACGCTGTACACGCTTTGCTTTTTCTTTGCGGCCTAAGTTCAGGCGAATGCCGTTATCAAGCCATAACTGCCACGAAAAGCGCTCAGAAAGCGCTAAACTGGTCAGCTCTAAGTTATTCACTTTGAGCATTTCTTGAAATTGAGTAAAAGCAGTCCACGCCTCGATTTCACTGCCTTCTGGGCCATATAGCTGTGGCAAGCTTGTAGGTAATTTATCACTACTTGCTTGGAACACTTCGCCAGCTTGGTTTAACAGTAAATCACTGTTCCAATGCGCTACAGCTTGATGCTCAACAACATATACTTGCAAGGTATCTGGCCATTGCTTTCTGACCGATGCCGTTGCCACCCACGGTAAGCCTTGTACTAAGCGTTGCACATGTTTTACGTCTAATTCAAAAAAACTCGATAAGTCGGCTTTTTTTATTGCACCAATAATTGCTTTCTCATCAGTATATTGGGGTTGCCCAAGTACTGATAAGTGCTTTATTTGTGCGTCTTTGTTCTCTACCAACCAATCTGAGACACCTGTGGTGATTTTTACTAATGCAAAAATCACTACTAGAAAAAAGCTCACACCAAAAATCAACGACCAATTTAGCTGCTGTTTTAATTGTTGCGCTTTTTCTAAAAAAGGATGCATATTAAAGGGTTTGCTCCAAAATGCGAACAACTAATTGTTCAAAGCTTGCACCATTAGTTTTTGCTGCCATTGGTACTAAAGACTTTTCCGTCATGCCTGGTACCGTATTTACTTCTAATAAGTAAAAGTTACCTTGCTGATCACGCATTGCATCAACACGACCCCAACCACTTGCACCGACTAAATCAAATGCTTTTAATGCCATATCTTGCAACAATTCAGTTTCTTGCACAGATATATCTGCAGGGCAATGATACTGAGTTGTATTCGATTGATACTTAGCTTGATAGTCATAAAAACCATTTGGCGTCGTCATCTCAATGACAGGCTGAACATCTTGCCCTAGTACAGCAACAGTAAATTCACGGCCAGTGATCCATTGCTCAACAAGCACTTGGCTATCAAACTTAAATGCAGCGTTAAGCGCAGCATCGAGTTGCTCCGCACTGTTTGCTTCTGCCATTCCAATGCTTGAACCTTCATGTGACGGTTTCACCATCACTTTACCAAATTCATTAATAATCGCTTGGCTATCAAACTCATGGCGGCTATCAACAACAGCATAAGGTGCTGTGCTCAGCCCCATTGCTTTAAATAAATGCTTACAACGTACTTTATCCATCGCAAGCGCAGAACCTAAAACATCACTGCCTGTATATGGAATACCCATAAACTCAAGTGCACCTTGAATAGTGCCATCTTCACCACCACGACCATGAAGGGCAATGAATACACGTTCAATGTTTAATTCTTTTAATTGCCATAACGGCTGATCTTTCGGATCAAAAGCAATGGCATCAACGCCAGCACTTTGCAAAGCATTCAATACAGCTTGGCCTGATTTAAGAGATACTTCTCTTTCGGCAGATGTGCCGCCGAAAAGTACCGCTACTTTGCCAAATTTGTCACTTAACTGGCTCATACGTTTACCTGCTTTAGTTGTTCAATAGACAACTCGGTTGCTGCTAACTTTTTCACTAACTGGCCTATGTTACCAGCGCCTTGTGTTAAAACTAAATCATTATCTTGCAGTGTATTTGCTAGGACACCGGCAAGCTCAGAGTTACTAGCAACATGTAATGGCTCTTTACCACGTTGGCGTAAACTACGACATAAACTCTTGCTGTCGGCTCCCACGATTGGCTCTTCACCTGCTGAATACACATCTAGCAGTAATAACTGATCAACATCAGCCAGTACTTTGACAAAGTCTTCGTATAAATCACGGGTTCGACTATAACGGTGCGGCTGATAAATCATCACTAAACGTTTATCTGGCCACCCTTCACGAACCGCCGCAATCGTCGCCGCAACTTCTGATGGGTGATGACCATAATCATCAACTAACATGACATTACCGCGTTCATTTTCAAAGCTTCCGTAATGCTGAAAACGACGACCCACCCCTTCAAATTTTGTTAGCGCTTCTAAAATTGCATGGTTAGCGATGTTTTGATCTTTAGCGACCGCAATCGCAGCAGTCGCGTTAAGCGCATTGTGCTTACCCGGCATATTAAGCGTAACTGCTAGGCTTTCACCTTGCTTATTTACAACACTAAATGAGCAAGTATTCGCTGTTTGGCTAAAATCAACCATGCGGTAATCAGCTTCTGCCGACTCACCATAGGTAATAACAGGACGCCCAAAGCGAGGGATCAGCTCTGCAGCAACCTCAGAATCAATACACACCACAGCTAAACCATAAAACGGTAAGTTATGAATGAAATCAACATACGTGTCTTTCATTTTTTCTAAGCTACCGCCGTACGTATCCATGTGATCTTCTTCAATATTTGTGATCACAGATACCATAGGCTGTAAATGTAAGAATGACGCATCGCTCTCATCAGCTTCTGCAATTAAAAAGTCACTTTTACCAACTTTGGCATTACTCCCAGCACTGTTTAGCAAGCCACCAATAATAAAGGTTGGATCCAGGCCTGCTTGTGCATAAATGCTCGCGATTAAACTCGTGGTTGTTGTTTTACCATGAGTGCCTGCCACTGCAATACCGTGGCGAAAACGCATTAATTCAGCCAACATTTCTGCGCGGCGAACAATTGGAATACGCGCCGCTTTTGCTGCTTTAATCTCAGGGTTTTGCTCGTTAATCGCACTTGATACCACCACCACGCTGGCATCTTTTATATTGTTCTCATCATGACCAATAAATACTTCTGCACCCACTTTAATTAAGCGCTCAGTCATCGCACTGTGCGCAATGTCTGAACCTGTGATGCGGTAGCCTTCAAAAGCAAGTACTTCGGCAATACCACCCATGCCTGCGCCACCAATACCCACAAAGTGGATAGTGTCGATACGACGCATCGCAGGACGAGTGTTGTTTTCTTTCATCGTGCTTTCTTTCACTACTAATCTCTTCTATCTGCTAGTTGCTCACAGCGTTTTGCAACATTGGCTGTGGCATCTAAAATAGCAAGCTGTTTTGCTTTACTTGCCATTGTTGAAATTTTTTCTGGTGCATTTACGTAAGGCGTTAATAACTCAACAACCGCCGCTTGGTTAAACTCACTTTGCTGCATAATCAACGCAGCTTGCTCAGTCACTAAATACTTTGCATTGGCAGTTTGATGGTCATCTACAGCATGCGGAAAAGGCACAAATAAGGCCATTCTTCCTGCTGCCGCAATCTCACTCACCGTTAATGCACCAGCACGGCAAATTACCAAATCGGCCCATTGATATGCACTATCCATATCATCAATAAATTCAGCAACTTTACTATTTTCAGTTAATCCTAACTGTTGATAGCTGGCAGTCACATTCGGTTCATTATTTTTACCCGTTTGGTGCCATATATTAAGCGTTGTTAGCGCTGAAAGTTCACTGAATACTGCAGGTAAAGTCTCATTTAGTACCTGTGCACCAAGTGAACCGCCTACCACCAGCACATTAATTGGTGTCGTTGTTTGCTTAGCAGTGACATTAGCGACACTTGCTCTGACTGGGTTACCCACTACTTCACATTGTTCTTTTGCAAAAGCTGATGGAAAAGCTGCCAGCACTTTGTTGGCAAACTTCGCTAGCCAGCGGTTACTCATGCCTGCAACTGCATTCTGCTCATGAATAACCAAAGGAATTCCTAAGCTCTTTGCTGCAATGCCAGTAGGTCCGGTCACATAGCCACCCATAGCAAGAACAACATCAGGCTTTTGAGTTTTTAAAATTTTACGTGCTTGAAAAATCGCATTCATCACCATAAAAGGTGCTTTAATCAGGCGTTTAATTCCATTTCCGCGTACACCTTTTACATTGATAAAATCAATCTTAATGTTGTGCTTAGGTACTACCCTTGCTTCCATTCTGTCAGGCGTGCCAATCCAGCTAACTTGCCAGCCTTGCTGTTTTAAAAAGTCAGCCACGGCAATACCTGGAAAAATATGGCCACCGGTACCACCTGCAACAACAAGTAACTTTTTACTCATCGTTTACCTCCACGTGAGGTTGCCTGCTTAGTCGCCATCTTTGTTTCAAAGTCTATTCGCAAAAGTACACCTGTTGCTATGGTCATAATTAATAAGCTAGAGCCACCGTACGAAATAAACGGTAGTGTTAAGCCTTTGGTTGGCAAAATACCTGCACTTGCACCAACATTTACCATGGTTTGAAACGCAAACCAGATACCAATAGCAAAGGCAAAATAGCCTTCGTACTCTTTGCCACATTGCAGCGCTTTTTGACCAATTAACAGGGCTCTGAATACAAATACAGCAAGCACAATCAAAATACTAAATACGCCAAAAAAGCCGAGTTCTTCACCAATCACTGCAAATATAAAGTCATTATGTGCTTCGGGCAGGTATTGCAGTTTTTGTACGCTATTGCCTAAGCCTTGACCAAACCAACCACCTTGGCTGTACGCCATTAGCGATTGTACTAACTGATAACCTTTACCGAATGGATCTTCCCACGGTTCTAAAAAGCCTGTTACACGAGCCATACGATATGGTTCAGCGATAATTAGCACCACCACTGCAGCAATACCCGTTAAGATAAGGCCAAAAAACTGCCATAACTTAGCACCCGCTAAAAACAACAAACCAACTGTTGTCACAAATAGTACAACTACAGTTCCTAGGTCTGGCTGCATCAAAATCAAAAACGCATACACACCAAATACAGCTAATGGCTTAAAGAAACCTTTTAAGTTCTCTTGTACTTCTTCACGTTTACGCACTAAGTAACCAGCAATGTAGCTAAAGAAATACAGCTTGGCGGCTTCAGCGACCTGAAAGCCCACTGGGCCAATAGGTATCCAACGCTTTGCACCGTTCACTTCACGGCCAACAATCAGCACCAAAACCAGCAAACCTAAACCCAGCAACAATAAATAGGCGTTACTGCGCTTCCACCAATCCATAGGCACGTTAGTGGCAATCCAAAACAAGAAAAAGCCCATAATTAAGAACATGCCATGGCGAATGATAATGTGATACGGATTATCAAATAATCGCTCTGCTGTTGGCATAGAGGCACTGGTTACCATCACAAAGCCAACGCCAATCAACATCAACATGCAATACAATAACGGCACATCATAAAGTTGCGGCGATTGTTTTGGTGTTAATGCTTCACGGATGTCAGCAAATGCAATCATACTGCCTCCGCCAATACGCACTGCGCAAAATCATCACCACGTTGCATATAATTGTTATACATATCAATGCTGGCACATGCAGGTGCTAATAAAACGATATCGCCACTGCTGCTTAACTGTTTTGCTAGTTTCACCGCTTCATGCATGTTAGTGGTTAGGTGGCCTTTTTCAGTTAGAGCCACTAACGCTTTAGCATCTTTACCAAAACAAACAAGCGCTTTTACTTTGTTGTTTAAGTATGGCTTTAGGGCATCTAAATCAGCTCCTTTTGCATCACCACCGGCAATCACAACTAATTGCTTTGCTTGACCTGCTAAGCTTTCAATCGCAGCGATGGTTGCACCTACGTTGGTCGCTTTTGAATCGTTAAAGTATTTTACTTCATTAATTTCAGCAACGAACTGACAACGGTGTGCAAGCCCTGTAAAAGCACTAAACGCTTGCTGGTAATGCTCTTTAGCAATATCAAACGGGCTCAGTAATGCCATCACCGCTAAGGCGTTTTGTTGATTGTGTGAGCCAACAACATTTAAGCAGCTTGCTGGTAATACTGGCTTACCGTGTGCTGCAAAGTACTGCTCACCTTGATGTTCAACCAAGGCAAAATCTGCATTAGCGAGCGCAAAGCTCACTTGAGGCTGCTTTGCAGTATGCGTTGCCACATCAATGGCATTAACTACCGCAAGCTCAGAGCCGTTATAAATACTTTGCTTAGAGTCAATGTATGCTAGATAACTTGAATAACGATCGAGGTGGTCTTCACTCACATTCAATACACAGGCACTTTTCGCTTTTAAGCTGTGCGTGGTATCAAGTTGAAAACTCGACAGCTCAAGTACATACACATCATAGTCTTGCGATAGTAAATCAAGTACCGCAGTACCAATGTTACCACCAAGGCCAACTTTATAACCGGCCGCTTTAAGCACTTCAAACGCCAATGTAACTACAGTCGACTTACCATTTGAACCTGTCACCGCAACAATTGGTTTATCGGTTAAACGAGCAAAAAGCTCGACATCACCAATCACTTCAACACCAGCATCAATCGCTTTTGCTACTGCAGGTGTCGCGAGGCTTAGACCAGGGCTGATGATAATAATGTCATTGCTGGCTAAGTCTGCCTGCTCTAAATCACCAAAGTGAGTCGTTAACTCACTGGCATGCTCATTTAGCCAATCAGCACCCGGCGGCGCTGTGCGGCTATCAACAACAATTGGCTTGATATTCTGAGATAATAAAAAACGCACAATGCCCAGACCGGTTACACCGAGTCCGAGCACTGAAATTTGTTTGTTTTTAATCTCGTTAATAACTGTCATTTACCTGATCTTTAATGTCGCAAGGCCAGCAAGTACTAGCACGATTGAAATAATCCAAAAGCGCACAATTACGCGCGGCTCAGGCCAACCCTTTAATTCATAATGGTGGTGAATAGGCGCCATTCTAAAAATACGTTGACCACGTAATTTGTAAGAGCCCACTTGTAAAATCACCGACAATGCTTCCATTACGAACACACCACCCATGATGATAAGTACCAGTTCTTGGCGAACCAGCACCGCAATAATACCCAAAGCACCACCGAGTGCTAATGAGCCTACATCACCCATAAATACCTGTGCTGGGTAGGTGTTAAACCATAAGAAACCAAGTCCAGCTCCCACAATTGCTGTACACACAACCACAAGCTCACTGGCGAGTGGCAAATGCGGAATATGTAGGTAGCTTGAGAAATTAACGTTACCTGTTAAATAAGCAATAATGGCAAGCGCTGCCGCCACTAAAATGGTTGGCACAATCGCTAAACCATCAAGGCCATCTGTTAGGTTTACCGCGTTCGACGTACCTACAATTACAAAGTAAGTCATCACGATATAAAACAACCCTAGCTGTGGTAACACGTCTTTGAAAAACGGCACAACTAATGAGGTTTCGCTGCCTTGCTGCGAGGTAAAATAAAGCGCACTGGCAACCACTAACGCAATCACTGATTGCCAAAAGTACTTCCACTTCGCAATTAAGCCTTTAGGGTCTTTGCGGATCACTTTACGGTAGTCATCAACAAAGCCAACCACACCTAACGAGCCCACGACAAATAAGGTTGCCCAAACATATTTATTTGAAAGGTCTGCCCACAGTAATGTGCTAGTAAAAATCGCTCCTAAAATCAAAATACCGCCCATAGTTGGCGTGCCTTTTTTAGATAGGTGTGACTCTGGACCATCGTGACGAACCACCTGACCAATCTGCATTTTTTGTAATGCACGAATTAGCTTAGGGCCAAAATAAAGTGAAATAAGTAGTGCTGTTAAAATACCTAAAATCGCGCGCAGTGTTAGGTAAGAAAAAACATTAAAACCGCTGTAATACTGTGTTAAATACTCGGCCAGCCAAACTAACATGACGATACTCCATTGTTGCCATTTTGCTGGCTATTTACTAAATCTGTGACCACAAGCTCCATACGAGAACTGCGCGAACCTTTTACAACAACTGTGGTTTTTTGCGTCGATTGAGCAAGTTCACTTTGTAATTGTTGTAATAATTGTTCACGGCTTGAGAAGTGGCGGTTTGGCTTTTCAAATACATCACTGGCTGATTTACTTAGTACACCTAGGCTATAAAGTTCATCAATGCCTTTTTGCTGTGCATATTCACCGACTTGTTGATGATAAAAACGCGCTTCTTCACCAAGCTCGCCCATATCACCTAACGCAAAAATACGACGCCCCGGCATATCACTTAATAAATCAATTGCCGCTTTAACGGATTGCACATTCGCGTTGTAGGTATCATCAATAACCGTCAATGTGTCTGACACTTTAAGGACGTTTACACGACCTTTAACTTCGCCCATGGTTGCCAGCGCTGATGCAACACTTTCGAGGCTTACACCCAGCTCAGTGGTTAACGCGGTGGCTATCAATGCATTTGCAATATTATGTTTGCCCGGTAATGCCAGTGTGACAGGTACTTTTTTATCTTTATTACAAAGCACAAAAGAAGCACGGGCTTGCTCATCAAGCACCACATCTTCTGCCCAATAATCTAATTGTTGGCTAGTAGAAAAACGTTTTACGTTGCGATCAGTTAATTTATCAAGCCAAAAATCGGCATAATCACTGTCGCAATTAACTACGGCAACACCATCAGGCTTTAAGCCCTCATAGATTTCGCCTTTGGCCGTTGCTACACCTTGTAGTGAGCCAAAGCCTTCTAAGTGAGAAGCTGCAACATTACATACCACAGCAACATCAGGTTTCGTCATTGCTACTGTGTATGCAATTTCGCCAATGTGGTTGGCACCTAATTCAATCACCGCATACTGGTGCTGTGGCTCAAGACGTAATAACGTGAGTGGTACACCAATGTCATTATTAAAGTTGCCTTTTGTGGCCAGTACTTCACCATGACCAGATAAAATCGCCGCGCACATTTCTTTAACGGTCGTTTTACCCACGCTACCTGTGATAGCAATTGTTTTTGGTGCAACCTGTGCCATCACAGCTGCGCCAATGTGGCCAAGCGCAATACGTGTGTCACTGACCACAAACTGCACAATATCGACATTAACAGGACGCGCTACGATGGCAGCTATCGCGCCTTTTTCTTTAGCTTGCGCAACAAATTTGTGACCATCAAAATTAGGCCCTTGTAGCGCTAAAAACACTTCACCATCGCACAAAGTACGGGTGTCTGTGTTAATATTTTTTACCGTTTGATTACCACCTTGGTAATCGGTTGCTAGAACTTTAGCTAGCCAATCAAAATCCATAGGGATCATAACTGCGCCCCTTGCGATTTTTCATTTAATTGTTGTTGTACATATTGACGATCGCAGAAGTCGATTCGTTGGTCGCCAATAATTTGATAATCTTCGTGGCCTTTACCCGCAATAAGAATGACATCATCAGCACCTGCTTGCGCAATGGCATAACTAATAGCCAGCGCGCGGTCTGCTTCACAATGTGCGCGTTCAGGCTGCTCAAGCCCCGCAACCACATCAGCAATAATTGTGTCAGGGTCTTCACTTCTTGGGTTGTCGCTGGTGACAATAATACGGTCTGCATTAGCTTCAGCAGCTTTTGCCATCATCGGGCGTTTGCCTTTATCACGGTCACCACCACAGCCAAACACACAGCTGACGCCACCTGGGACATGCTTTTGCAATGCTTGTAATGCTAGTGCTAACGCATCAGGTGTATGGGCATAGTCAACAATACAAGTCGGTTGACCTGGCGCACTAAATGCCTGCATGCGCCCAGCAACAGGCTGCAATGATTTACACCCTTCAACGAGTAAATCAAGTGGGTAACCCATACCTAATAAAGTGGCCATTGCAGCGGCTAAATTATATAAGTTGAACTCGCCGAACAGTGTGCAATTAACTTCAGCCTGTCCCCAACTGGTATCGAACTTCGCCGATATACCGGCATTATCATATGTTACATCGCTGAAATAAACAAAACGTGCATTTTTAGGCGTTAGGTTTTTATGGCCGTAACAAATTAGGTTATTGAAGTCGTATTTTTCTAACCATGCTTCAACTTGCGCATCATCTTGATTAAGCACCACAAGCTCAGGCATATGGTCACGCATTAACATCAACTTCGCATCACCGTAGGCATCCATCGTGCCATGATAATCTAAGTGGTCACGCGAAAGGTTAGTAAACACAGCGGCTTTAAATTTACATTGATCAACACGTTGCTGAACTAAGCCATGAGATGAGACTTCCATAGCCACAACATCATGCTGTTCTGTTACAAGTTCAGATAAAATACGCTGTAAATCAACGCTCGATGGTGTAGTGTTTGCAAGCTCAGTCAGGTTATCAGGGTGCCCATAACCGAGCGTACCAATCACAGCCGCACGTTTATGACAGTGCTGTGCTAAATGCGCGATCATCGCTGTGGTCGTTGACTTGCCATTGGTGCCTGTCACACCCACTAAATCCAACAGCTTTGATGGTTGCTGGTAAAAAGCAGCTGCAAGTGCAGGCAGCTTTTTCGCTAAATCGGTAACTAAATAAAGTGGTTCAAACTCACTTTCGAACTCACATAAACGGTCAGCAATAACTGCCACCGCACCATTTTCAATGGCTTTTTCAATAAACTGTCCGCCATCAAGCTGATGACCTTTTATGGCGACAAACACATCGCCAGCTTTTACATCTCGGCTATCAAGACGTAGTTGATTGACCACTAAACTATTGGCCTCAACATCAATATGATTAAGAATCGGTTTTAAATCACGCATCGTTATCTTTGCCTTCTACGTACGCAACCGCATCTTTGTCCGGTGCAACGTTTAGAATTCTTAAGGCATTGGAGACAATCTCTGCAAATGCAGGACCTGCCGTCGCACCGCCGTAATAAACATCTCCACCCGGCTCATTAATCAATACTACTACCGCTAAACGCGGGTTGCTTGCAGGTGCGATACCAGCAAAATAACCAACGTATTCGTCACCGTAACCACCAACAGCGGCTTTTTTAGAGGTACCTGTTTTACCTGCAGCACGATAACCATCAACGTGAACTTTTTGTGCAGTTCCACCTTTCTCAAACACGCTTTCCATCATGTGAACAACAGCTTCAACATCTTTTTGTTGAAAAACGCGTTCACCTTCTGGTACCGACTCTTGTTTAAGTACAGTCAATGGGCGCATAACGCCGCCTGAACCTAACATGGCATAAAAACGTGCCATTTGTGCGGTACTTACTGCTAAGTTGTAACCAAATGATAGTGCCGCAATTTCATGATCAGACCAGCGGCGATTTGGATAAAATAAACCACTGCTTTCACCAACCATGCCCGTGCCACTGTCGCTGCCAAAACCAACTTTTTGATAAAGACCAACAAAGTAATCTTTTGGTAACTCTTGGCTGACCTTAGTCACACCCATATTGCTTGAATATTTTAAGATCTCTCTTAAAGTCATCTCACCATGATTACGAGTATCTTGCACAAGGCTTCCACCTACTCGCATCCAGCCAGGGTAAGTATCAACAATTGAATCCGGTTGAATTACGCCGTAGTCTAAACCAGCTAAAATGGCTAGCGGCTTAACAGTTGAGCCTGGCTCAAATAAATCGGTGATAGCACGGTTACGACGCTTATGCGGCGCAGCATCTGATAAGTTATTTGGGTTAAACGATGGGCTATTTACCATAGCCAACACTTCACCGGTTTTGACATCCACAACCATGGCTGAACCTGAGGTCGCTTTGTACGATAAAACTGCTGATTTCACTGCCTTATAAGCAATTGCTTGAATACGTTGGTCGATACTTAAATGAATACTCTCTGGCTCTACACGCTCGCGCTCATCAAGAACTTCTACTTCACGGCCTTGCGCATCTTTACGAATAGTACGCTGACCTTCAACACCGGTTAACGCCTTTTCATAAAGCTTTTCGATCCCCTCAATACCATGACCATCAATGTTAGTAAAACCAATAACATGAGCTGTCACTTCACCGGCAGGGTAATAACGTTTTGACTCATCAAGTAAGTGGATACCTGGTAAACGAAGATCACCAATATAGTTAGCTACAGCAGGGGTAACCTGACGTTTTAAGTAGACAAAACGACGCTTTGGATTATCACGAAGGCGAGAGTTAACTTTACTTGGGTCAATACGTAATACATCCGCAAGTTCACGCCAGCGAATATCATTATTGTAATAAGCGGCAATACGTTTATCTAACTCAACAGTATTTTCAGCAAGCGCTTGTTGATCTTCACCATTTTTACGTGCTTGACGCAGTACCTTACTGATCAGTGATTTATGTAGTGCTTTAGGATCGGCATACACACTCACCACAGGCACGCTGACTGCCAACTCTTTACCATTGCGATCGAAGATCATGCCTCGCTGCACATGTTGTTTTTCAACTCGAACAGTACGTTTATCACTTTCTGAACGCGCTTTATCTGGCTCAATGACCTGTAAAAAAGCGGCACGCGCAACCAGCGTCATAAAGACTAGCAACACCACTGAGCACACGAGCAAAAAGCGCCATGTTATCAAGGTATTCGTTGGCTTTTTCCCTCTGCTTCTCATTGCAGTACCACCACCTGTTCGTCTTGGCTAGTTGGCCGTTTCATTTCTAATTGCATGGTTGCGACTTCTTCAATACGCGCATGCTGCGAATAAAATTCTTCTTCTACAAGCAAGTAACGCCACTCAAGATCAAGTTCATCGCGCTCTTGCAGTAATTTATCTTGTTCAATCAATTGTTGACGCGCTAGGTGCGTCACTTGAACCACACTTAAGCTCGAAGCAAGGATCACAACCAACAAGGCCAAGGTCAGCTTATTAGCTCCTAGGCCTTTAAAAATCTCTACAAATAAATTGGGTTGGCGATGTGTCGCTTTAGCTTTCATTACAACCTCTGAGCAACCCTTAACACAGAGCTACGTGAACGCGGGTTAGCTTCTATTTCCGCCTTACTCGGCTTAATGGCTTTACCCACTGCCTTTAACGTCAGGTTTTTGTTTATTTGTGCGTCCGTCAAAGGCAGACCTCTGGGTATCGCCTCTCCCTTACTCTGTTTTTTTATAAACTGCTTAACAATGCGATCTTCTAACGAGTGGAACGAAATAACGACTAGACGCCCACCTGGTTTTAAAACGTCAACAGCGGCTTGCAGTGCAGTTTGAATTTCTTCAAGTTCACTGTTGATATAAATACGGATCGCTTGGAATGTACGTGTAGCTGGGTGTTTGTGTTTATCTTTCACTGGCACCGCTTCATCGACTAACTCAGCAAGCTGCTTTGTGCTTGTGATTTCAGTGTGCTCACGTGTTTCAATTATTTTATGAGCTATACGGCGACCAAACTTTTCTTCGCCGTAGGTTTTAATCACATGAGTGATATCTTCAAGTTCAGCTTCAGCGAGCCATTGTGCAGCACTGCGACCACTGGTTGGGTCCATGCGCATATCAAGCGGACCATCTTTCATAAAGCTAAAACCGCGTTCAGCATCATCAAGCTGTGGCGAAGAAACACCGATATCTAACAAAATACCGTCTACTTTACCGATTAAATCGTTATCTTCGGCAACTGTTTTAAGGTTTGAAAAACGAGTGTGGGCAATCGAAAAACGTGCATCATCAGCAAACTTTTCTGCGGCTTTAATAGCTTGTGGATCTTGGTCAATTGCTTGTAAACGACCTTGCTCACTTAAACGCGCAAGAATTTGTCCAGAGTGCCCACCGCGACCAAATGTGCCATCCATGTAAATGCCTTCGGGTTTAATATCCAAAGCATCTATGGTTTCGTCCATCAGTACAGAGACATGTTCAAATTGCGCTGTCATTAGCTATTTTTTGCCTTTTTATTATTGTGGTTAGAGTGAGAAATTATCGAACTCAGGATTCGCCTCAAAATCGCCTAGGCGTTCAATTTCAGTATCTTGGCGCATTTGTTCATGCCAACGATCTTCATCCCAAATTTCAAACTTGTTCATCAAGCCAACCAACATGATTTTTTTTCCAAGTTCTGCATGTGCGCGTAACGACGGCGCCAGCAAAATTCGGCCATTTTTATCTAGTTGATACTCTGTAGCGTTACCGAGCAGCATACGTTGCATACGGCGAGCGCGTGGATTCATGTTCGAAATCTTTAATAATCGTTCTTCAATTTCGAGCCATTCTGCTAGCGGGTATAACCACAAACAAGGTTCATTTAAGGCCACGGTGCAGATAACCGTTCCCTGATCTTCAGACAAGATCGCATCTCGGTACTTAGTTGGTACCGCAAAGCGTCCTTTATCATCCAAACTCAGAGAGCTCGCACCCCGAAACATAACTTGCCTTAAAAATAGGTTGTTAATCGTTAATGATTATTTCCGATCCAGTTTGATCCACTAAAAACCACTTTTTACCACAGTGCTCCAGTTTAGGGCTTGACAAGCCATTTTGTCAAGTAAGCAGATCATCATAAGCGCCTTGTGAAGCCAGAAAAAATAAGGCCTCAAGCAAAGCCTATGAATTACGTGGGAAAAAGTGGAAAACATCGAAAAAAAATATTTTTTCAATTTTCTTGGCGATGTATTAGGGAAAAATGGTTAATGAATAACCAATGAATAATTACAAAATTATCGAATGTTGTAATTTTTACTTAATCACCCTGCAAGAGTTACGAATGTTCTCCCTCCAATGGCTGATTAAAAATTATAACGCATTGAAAAAATTAGTTTTTATTATTTGGTATGAAGGTTGCGATAGGTTAGCTACCAATTAAATGGCAATTTTTAAGGAATGATTATGACTACCGCAACTTCTAAATCGAACTCAAGCACTGAAACTAATAGCAGTGCAAACTCGAACGCGGCTCAAGTAGAGGCGCCATTCACAGAAAAAGCAACTGAAGCAGCACATCACGCTGTTGATGCACTTTCAACTCGTGCAGCAAGTGCTGAACATAATGTTCGCCAAGGTGCATCGAGCTCTGCTCAAACGCTTTCTGAAAAGCAAGCTGTAGCACGCGCTAAAATTAATGAGTACAGTGGTAAAACTCGTAAGCTTGCATCAGAAAACCCACTTGCAACAGCAGGTATTGCCTTTGCTGCAGGCATGTTAGTAACTGCTCTTATTCGTCGTAAGTAATTGTTATGCAGTCTTCTCAATCTACAGATGAGAAAACGCAAGATGCCACTGAACAGCCGTTAAACGCTGATCAGTGGCAAGATCATCTTGCTAAATTATCTGATTACGGCAAACAGCTATACATTGACTACCGTGAACAAACTGGAACTTGTAAAAAGCTTGCAGCTGCTGAGTGGCGCTTATCAACACGCTCACTCGCCTTAACGATCATCCTACTCGTCTGTTTTGCAGGCGGCTTGGTGCTACTTTGGGCTGGTCTACTTGCTACTGTCGGTATCGCAATATTTAGCTTTAGCCAATCATTGTGGTTAGCCGCTATTTCACTGATTGCATTACAACTGCTATGCCTTGCATGGCTTTGGAAAAACATTGGTTATGTAAGTAGTAAGATAGGCTTTGATCACACGCTAAAAAGCGTTCGTCAATTATTTAATATTAATAAGGATGAAGGATGAATGATGTTAATTGATTATTTTATTAATAAACCACAGCACAGAGTGACTGAACTAAGCCAACAAATGGATCTACAAGATGAGCTTAAACGTCAACACCATCAAGCATTCAAATACCGTTTAAAACGCTTTGCAGTAAGTAAAGTAGGTATTGCCAGTGCCTTCACTGCGGGAATGGGCTACGAAGCACTTAATAACTCAGACCACAAAGACGGTAAATTGAAACAAGTCAGCCGCTTCAGCTGGTTACTGCGTTTGTTGTGATCTTTATCATGTAATGTTTGCTTTTTACTTCTCTTTGCCACCTATTTTCATTACCTTAAACACAAACGAGCAATTTGTGAGAATGTAAGGTGAAAAAAAGGATTGTATTAACAGGCGGCCCTGGCGGTGGTAAAACAACAGCCATCGATCTATTAAGACGTGAATTTTCTAATCAAATTGTTGTTGTACCAGAGTCTGCGACCATGCTGTTCAGCGGTGGTATAGAACGTGGTGATGCAACTCACCTCATTAAAGCTCACCAACAAGCTATCTTCAGCTTACAAAAACACCTTGAACATATTCAGCGAACCATGCACCCAGATCGTTTAATGCTTTGCGATCGTGGTAGTTTAGATGGGCTTGCCTATTGGCCCGGTGAGCAAGATGAGTTTTTTCAGTGTTTAAACACCAGCCTAGAAATCGAACTTAACCAATATGATGCGGTGATCTTTTTTGAAACAGCTGCTAAGTCTGGGCAAAGTATTCATTCTAATAACCCTGTAAGAAACGAATCTGATCAGCAAGCTATTTTGCTTGATGACAAACTACAAGCTGTTTGGTCACAGCACCCTAATTTTAATTTAGTGAAAAGTTCAGAGTCATTTATTCAAAAGGTGATGTTTGGCATCGACACTATCCGCAAGGTCATGGATAGTTATAACTAACAGCTTAATCAGTCATTAAACTGTTAGTTATCAGAGTCTATTAACCACGATTATGTGGTCGAGCGTAGTCTATATCAGGCCCTTTTGGCACAACTTGAGTTGGGTTGATCATGGTGTGGCTAAAATAGTAATGACGTTTTATATGATAAAAATCAACGGTCTTACTTACACCTTCAATTTGATATAACTCACGTAAATAGTTGCTGATCGCCGGATAACTCTCAATAGTACGTAAATTACATTTAAAGTGGCCCACATAAACACTGTCGAAGCGAATTAAAGTGGTAAATAAACGCCAGTCGGCCTCAGTCAATGTCTCACCCACTAAATAACGATTAGCTGTTAAACGTTGCTCAATCTTATCTAGAGCGGCAAAAAGATCATCAAAGGCTTCTGAGTAAGCTTCTTGCGTTGTCGCAAAGCCTGCACGATACACCCCATTATTAATGTTGTGATAAACAAACTCATTAACTTCATCAATTTCAGAACGTAACGATTGCGGATAAAAGTCGCGTTCATTACCTGTTAGGGCATTAAACGCGCTATTAAACATTCTGATAATTTCAGCAGATTCGTTGCTAACAATACGCTGCGTTTTTTTATCCCAAAGCACGGGAACCGTAACACGACCTGAATAATCGGCTTTGTTACGCGTATAAATTTGATGCATAAATTCGCTATCGAAAAGTGCATCACCGGTGCTGTGATTGTCTTTATCAAAGGTCCAGCCATGCTCTAGCATGTCAGGACTTACAACCGACACACTTATATAATCTTCAAGGCCTTTTAAATGGCGAAAAATCAAAGTGCGATGAGCCCAAGGGCAAGCTAAAGAGACATAAAGATGGTAACGATCTTTCTCAGCTTTAAAGCCCGCATCACCACTTTGCCCTGCACTGCCATCTTCGGTAACCCAGTTACGCAACTGGGCTGCCTCACGTTTGAACTCACCTTGATTGTTATCGGTGTCGTACCATTTATCTTGCCATTGGCCATTTACTAGTAATCCCACAATAACCTCCTATAGTGTGCCAAATTTACCTAGCTGATAGTCACGCACTGCTTGCTGTAACTCAGCTTGGGTTGTCATTACAAACGGGCCCATATGAGCGATTGGTTGCTTAAGCGGCTCACCGGCTAGGATCAACGCCCCGGCACCAGTTTGCGAGTTAAACTCAATGTTACTGCCTGGCTCTAAAATCAATAAGCTGCCTGCTTTAACTGGGCCGCCCTGTTCAGTATGAATTTCTCCAGTATGGATATAAATCATCACCTTAGTTTGCGCTAATGGTGCATGGTAAAACTGCGTACCAGCCGGTAAAGTTACATCGGCAAGCATGCCATCAGCTGCGAGGTCTTGCAGGCTTGATACCTGCTCTTCACCGGCAAACTGCCAGCTTCCTGCCAACGCTTTAAGCTCAACACCTTGCTCATTTTGAGTCGTTGGTGCTGGCGCTTCAGTGGTATCTTGATAGCGTGGTGCTCTTAGTTTCTCGGCACTTGGCATATTGAGCCAAATCTGAAAACCGTGCATGCCTTCTTTAGCATCTGCTAATGGCATTTCACTGTGGATCACACCAAAACCGGTACTCATCCATTGCACATCACCAGCACGAATCGCTTTTTTGTTACCCATTTGATCTTGGTGCTCAAAGCCACCTTTAATAATATAAGTAAAGGTTTCGATACCACGGTGAGGATGCGCAGGAAAGCCGCCCATAAAATCACTGTGATCATCTGACTTAAGCTCATCGATCATTAAAAAAGGGTCTAAATACTTGCCATCAAAGCCAGGAATACGACTGATGTTTACGCCATCACCATCTTGTGTGGCATGGCTATTTAATTGTTGAATCACTTTCATAACTTTACTCCCGTAAATTGTATGAAATGATTGTAGGCGCTAATTTAACTAACAACCATGAGTAAAATTAGCGCCAATCATTCTATTTTTAAGAATGCTCATTTTGTTGTCTGGTTAACCTATCAGCCACTGTAGCACCCCGCTCTCCAACTTCTTTCTCTGGCCCTATGGTGCTATCGACTAAGGTTTGTTGTTCAGCACTAGCATTAATTGCCGCACCAAAAATGATGATGTATGCGCTGATATAAAGCCACATCAACATGATCACCACACCACCTAATGATCCATAAGTTTCGTTATAACTCGCAAATTGCGATACATAATATGAAAAACCGATTGATGCGATGATCCACAGCAACGTGGCAAGTATTGAGCCAGGGGTGATCCAACGCCATTTGGCGGGCGTTCTGTGCGGTGCATAGCGATATAAAAATGCTAATGCGCAATTAAAAATAATGGCTAATAGCGGCCAAGTAATAAGCTGAATCATTAAATCGATAAGCTCAGTTAAGCCAACTAAGTTAAGCACTATTGGTAAAATACCAATGATCAATAACGCCACCAGCGCAACTACAATAGCACCTAGCGAAAATAAAAAGCGCACCACTAATGCCATAAAAAACTGGCGCTTGTTACGCTGATGGTAGGTAATATTACAGGCAGTGATGAGAGCTTGGCAGCCTTTGCTGCTACTCCAAACAGTCAATAATAAAGTACCTATGGCACTTGCACTCAATACCTTTTGCGATTGCTGAGTGATACCACTAACCTGTAGCAAAATGATGTCACGGCTACTTTCAGGTAAAATGGTAATCACTTTATCAAGCTGATCATAAATATCTGTTGGCGAGGCAAAATATGCATACACAGAGACAATAGCCGCCAGCGCAGGGAAAATAGCCAACAAGGCATAAAATGCCACACCCGCCGCCACAAAAGATAAATTGTCTTGTGATAGGTTGTGATAAACCCGCTTGCAGATATCCCACCAGCCTCGCATTGGGATCTCCATCGGTGAGCGAGCTTGGTAACCTCGATTGTCCTTACTCATAAACGACCTAAAAAATTGCCTTTAACACTCTCAAACTGCAAACAACTTGCCAGTAATAATGGCGTCTGAATTGCATTAAGCTAAGCTTATAAAAACAGTATAAGGGTCCATGGAGCGGTGCGATGAGTTATTATTTACTTATTAAAAATCAATTGGCTAGTTTGTTTACACCGACAGTTTCAGTAACATCGCAAGCAATCCCTGAGAGCTTATCTTGGCAAGACTTAAACTCTCAAATTACGCAGTTTTTACATACTACATGGCAAATGTTACCTGCACTGACACTCGGTATTGTAGCCATCATTGTTTGCTACTTTTTAGCCCGCCCTTTATCGTATTTATTAATCAAACCGCTTGGTTTTGTCAGTGAAAGTAAACTTTTGCATGTGGTGACTAGGCGCTTTTTTAGCATCATTATCATCTTGTTTGGCGTGTACTTATTTTTGCGTCTTGCTGGGCTCACCAGTTTTGCCGTGGCGATTATGAGTGGTACTGGCTTAGTCGGGCTTATTTTAGGTTTTGCTTTTCGAGATATTGCCGAAAACTTTATCTCAAGCATGCTGCTCAGTGTGCAGCGCCCTTTTCGTATTGACGATGTGATAGAAGTTGATGGTCGTTTAGGGGTAGTTAAAAAAGTTACGGCTCGCGCCACCACCTTGGTTGATTTTGATGGTAATCACATTCAAATTCCCAATGCGACCGTCTATAAAAACGTCATTAAAAACCTCACTGCGAACCCAAAAATGCGGGGTCACTTTAATGTTGGCATTGGCTACGATAATGACATTCGCTATGCCCAACAATTAGCAATGAAAGTGGTTAATCAAAACCCTGCTGTTATTAGTGATCCACCAAGCCAAGTATTAATTGATTCATTAGGCTCCGCGACTCTTAATCTAACCATTTATTTTTGGGTAAATAGTAACGAACACAGTACTATTAAAGTGGCCTCACAATTAATGCGAGAGCTGGTCAATACCTATTTAGCAGAGCAAATAAGCATGCCTGATGATGCTCGCGAGCGAATTATTTTAAATAGCGAAAACGATACCGAACAGCCAAAAAATAATGTAAGTGCAGAGCCAAAAACAGCGAAATCACTCGACGACCATAGCCTTGATGACGTTAGCAGTGATGCCGATGATATTCGCGAACAAGCCGATCAATCTCGCGATCCAGAACAAGGTAGCAATATAATTTAAAATACTTATGGGCTAGGCTTCATCATTAGGTTTATCTTGCATAGCGCGTTTAAACCCTTTGACTGACGTCCCTAAATCTCCACCTATTCGGGATAACTTTTTTGTGCCAAATAACAGCACCACAATTGCAGCAATAATGGCTAATTGCCAAACACTAATTCCTGCCATAACAACCTCATTTTAAAATAAAAGCGCCCTTACAGGCGCTTGTTCAACACTAACACTAGGAATACTAAAACTAAAAACTAGCGCGAACACCCAAGGCTACTTGAGTTCCAAAACGCTCAAGATAACTCACTTGGTCAGTACGCTTGGTGTAACCCCAATAACGTTCATTAGTTAAGTTCGTTGCTTCGGCAAACACTGTGAATTGGTCACTGATGTTATAGCTCATGCTGGCATCTAACTGACCATAATCAGAGATCCAATATGGACCACCCCATGCGTCAGGATCCGACAAGAACTTGCTACGCCAGTTATACGCTAAACGTGCTTGGAAACCATATTGCTCATAGTAAACCACGGCGTTATATGAGTTCTTCGACATGCCTCTAAATGGCAAACCTGATTCTTTTAGCTCTGGCTCATCGTAACTACTGTCAACATAGGTGTAGTTAAGCTGAAAGCCTAAGCCATTGAACGGTTCGGGTAGTAAGTTTTCTAGCGACTGCTGATAAGCAAACTCAGCCCCTTTAATAGTTGCACCATATTCACTCTTACCTGGGTAAGATGCAAAGTAACGCACACCTTCGATTTCAACTGGGCTTTCGACGTAATCGATAAATGATTTCAGGTCTTTTACAAACACCCCGCCACTTAACGAGCTACTGTCTTCAAAGTACCACTCTAAAGTCATATCTGCTTGATTAGCTTCTTCAGGTGTTAACGACGAATCACCCATAGAAAGTTGCGGTAAGCCTTCACGATATGTATCAAAGTTTGGCGCAAGCCACGGACGTAAGTAGCTTAAAGATGGGCGGCTAATCACTTGTGCCGCAGAGAAGCGGTAAATTAAATCATCGGTAATACTAAGCTTAAAGTTCATGCTTGGTAAAATGTTGCTGTAATCCCCTTTAAATGATTGCTCAACAGTTTCGCGCCAACCATTTTCAAGTGGTTTACCATCTTCTTGTAAGTCAATTAACGATAGATCATAAACCGACCCTTTAGAGCTCACTTCAGTTTGCGAGCCGCGAATACCAACGTTTAACATATACGGCATATTTGCAAGAGTGCTCTCGAGCGTCACTTGCGCATACGCAGTTAGAACTTCTTCGGTTACCTCATAAGTGCCCGAGGAATTAAGCGATGCAACAATGCTCTTATCGGTTGCTTCAGCATTAATTGAGCGATAATAGGCAAGTAACTTATCGTAATCGAAACTTGGCCATGGCTCAGGTGTAATGCTACTTTCGCCCTCTAAGAAGTTATCGAAATTTGCCTCAACAAACACATCACTTGGGATTTCAAAAAGGTTAAAATCACCAACATTCACTACGGTGCTGTCATCAAATTCATAACCATCGCGCTCTAAATATTGACCACCATTACTAAATTGACTGGCATTTTTAGATGCATATTCAAGCTGGCTTTTAGTTTGTTCAAGGTAAGTTAAACCAAAATCAACACGAGTAACTAAATCGCTTTCTGGCACAAATGTACCGGTAAACTTAAAGTCATTAACCGTGTCTTCAACCCCAGTACCTGTATTACGGCTATAGTGTGCACCGTAAGATTGATCCGCAGTTAAGCCCGGCGATAAGGTCACATCTGGCAACATATTACCTGTGGTGTAATCAATCCCAATCGAGTCAATAAAACCACGCGCAACAATAAAGCGGTTATCACCGCCGTTTTCGTTTTTCGCTTTTGAATGGGCAACATCCACAGCCAGTGTTAGGCCATCCATTGGATACCATTTAGCATTAAGAGCAAACTGATAAGTATCGGTTTTACGTGGGTTGGTTAAGTTGAGTAGCTCCACCATGGTGTTACCGGTTTGCGTCATTGATACTACACGACCTGAGTCATCAAATTCTGCATCAGTAAACACTGGCGTGCCTGGCGTCCAGCTTTCATCATAGTTAACAAAACCAATTTGATAGCGATGACCATCGGTGTTGTAACGTGAATAAAGAGCATCAAAGTTAATATCTAGGGTATCTGTTGGACGCCATTGCATTGCTAACGTCGCACCGACGCGTTCACGCACATCCTGCGCGTTGGCAAAATACATGTAGCTCGGAATTTTTGAGGCAAATATTTCACTTTGCCCATCAATTTCTCCGTTGCCGTTCATGTCGACTGGCACACCTGCGCTGTCTGCCCCCCAACCTTCTTCTTCGTCAAAAAAGCCGCTTGCCGAGTATGTGTCTGCACGTAAGGTTTTCTTAGAATACGCACCCGAGAAAAGCACACCAAAAGTATCATCATTAAAGTTGTCACCTATGATGAATGAAGCATGCGGGTGTACATCGCCTGTTCGCGATTCATAAATCCCTTTTGCTGAAGCGCTCAAGGTAAAGCCATCTTGGTCTAGTGGTTTACGCGTTTCGATATCAACAACCGCACCAATGCCCCCTTCAATTAAGCGTGCTTCTGGTGACTTATACACTTGTAGTGCCCCCACTAACTCTGAAGCAATGGTGTCAAAGTTAAAGTCGCGGCCTGAGTTTTCAGAAGCCAATTTACGACCATTCAACGTGGTAATATTGTAGCCACCACCTAAACCTCGGACTAAAATATTTTGCCCCTCACCGCCATTACGAGTAATGGTGATACCCGGAATACGCTGCAATGCTTCCGCTAAGTTTTCATCGGGGAACTTACCGATGTCATCAGCGACAACGACATCAACAACCGTCGTTGCTTCTTTCTTTCGAAAGTTTGATTCTTTAATACTGCTACGGATCCCTGTAACTTCAATAACCTCAACATCCTCTTCGGCCTTACTATCGTTTTCTTGTTGCTGGGCCGTCGCAGCGAAACTGACTGATGAGGCCAAAATCGAGCTTATCAGCACGCTCAAATATGTTTTTCTAGTTGTTGTTGCCATGATGATTTCCTGTTTTTAAATGTTCAGATTTTTTCACCATAAAAATGGTAATGAGTAAGGCCTTATATTTAATCTATAACAAAATGAAACAAACTAGCAACAATTAATTACCTAGTGAAACTTTCGATAGTTACGAAATAAGTTTCAAAAACAGCATAAATGGCTTCGCATGCCTTTAAAGATGGGGAGTTAATTTCGAAAGTTACGATAATGATTTTTTCTGAATATTTTCTTTTCGGTGGGGAGGTTCGGTTTTTATGAACAATAAAAAAGGCGGCAAAAGCCACCTTTCAATAGTTCTATTTAACTAGAGAGTTAAACAGTAATCACTTCGATACCTAAGCTCGTTAATGATTCAACGAACTCTGCCGGCATATCTTTGTCGGTGACCAGCACATCGATTGATTTAAGCGGCAATACATTATACAAAGCACGCTTACCAAATTTACTTGAATCAGTGACTGCAATGACTTTATCTGCGCGGGTGCACATGGTGCGATTCAGCATTGCCTCGGGCTCATAATGAGTGGTGATCCCCGCTTCTGAGTCGATACCATCAACCCCTAAAATAACCTTTTTGAAGTTATATTTACTAAGTGCTTGCTCGACTTCATTTGAGTAAAAAGACATTGATTTCTTTCGTAATTGCCCACCCAGCATAAACACATTTGCATCTTCAATATCTGCCAGTACATGGGCAATATTAAGGCCGTTTGTCATCACCGTAAGGCCCTGCTTATTGGTTAATGCTTTGGCAACTTCTTCTGTGGTGGTGCCAGAATCAATAATTAAAGAGTCGCCATCATCAACCAAACTTGCCACAGCTTTCGCTAATAACACTTTCACTGCGTAGTTTTCGTTATGCTTGTCTTTTACCGAAAGCTCTTTTGCCAATTTATCGCAGGCAATTGCCCCACCACGAGAACGGACAACTAAGCCACGCTTACCGAGCTCGTTAAGATCATGGCGAATGCTAACCTCCGAAATATCAAAGGTCTTTGCAAGATCTTTAACATTTACTTTGCCATTTTCTTCAGTCATCAGGACGATTTTTTGTCTTCTTTCTATTGTGGTTAGCATAGCTGGCCTGTTGTTTTAATAGCTGCTTTCAAATTTGTAGTTCAATATTACACAATTTACAGTTTTAAAGCCAAATTTAGTTTCGAAATAAAATAAAACTTTCAAAACTTACGAATTTTGTTTTATGATTATTTCACAACAAACTTCTTTGGTGACAAAAATGACAACACAAAGCTCACTGTTAGAGCAAACAGAACACACCAATCGCACGCAATTACTGCCTATGATGATAATAGGTGGCTTGTTTTTCTTATTTGGTTTTATAACCTGGCTTAACGGCTCCTTGATCCCATTTTTACAAATGGTCTGCGATCTCAACCATATTGAAGCTTATATGGTGACACTGGTGTTTTATATCGCCTATACCGTGATGGCACTGCCAAGTGCTAAGATTTTGCAAATATTCAGTTATAAACATGGAATGTCGTTTGGTTTAGGTACCATGGCATTTGGTGCGCTGTTGTTTATTCCTGCGGCACAAATTCAGGCTTACTGGTTATTTTTGGTTGCCTTATTTACTTTAGGTAGTGGCCTCACCTTATTACAAACCGCTGCGAACCCTTACATCGTGCTTATTGGCTCTAAAGACACGGCAGCCGTGCGCATTAGCATTATGGGTATTCTCAATAAGAGTGCTGGTGTGGTGGCTCCATTACTCTTCTCAGCAATTGTGTTTAGCGACATTGCCAGCTTTAGCCCAGAGGCTTTGGCCCAATTGAACAGCATTCAAAAGCAATTACAGTTACAAGAACTGGCTAATCGTTTAATTACTCCTTACTTTGTAATGGCAATCGCATTAGCGATATTAGCGGCGTTAATCATGCTGGCTCCGCTACCAGATATTGAGCAACCAAAAACTAGCAACAACAGCGAGAGTAAATCAGTACTGCAATTTCCACACTTAGTTTTAGGCGTGATAGCTCTATTCTTTTACATAGGTGCAGAAGTCATTGCCGGCGACACCATTGGCCTTTACGGCAAAGAACAGGGGGTATTGCAGTTCGCAGAACTCACCTCTTACACCATGGGCTTTATGGTGCTGGGTTATGTTTTAGGTATCGTGTTAATTCCTCGCTTTTTTAGTCAGCAACAGGCGCTGATATTTTCCGCGTTAAGTGGTTGTGTGTTTTCACTTGGTATCATTTTGATTGAACCGCAACAAACATCAATTGCAAACGTAGTGCTCTTTTGGCTTGCTGATAACAGTTTTCCAGATACCGTGTTATTTGTTGCATTACTTGGCTTATCGAATGCGCTGGTATGGCCGACCATTTGGCCAATGGCCCTTGCAAATCTTGGCGATAAAACCCAAACCGGCGCGGCATTACTGATCATGGGGATTTCAGGTGGCGCGCTATTGCCTTTGGTATACGGTGTATTTGCAGAATATACAGACAATGCACAACAAGCTTACTATCTGTTGATCCCTTGCTATGCGTTTATTCTTTATTACGCACTGATTGGTCACAAACTAACAAGTTGGCGTAAGTAATGACATGGGCAGGCTTAGTTGTTTTACTATTTAACTAGCCTGCAACTTTTCTGATGTGAAATAGCCCAGTAGCAAAAACTCACGCACGGTAAAAATACACTTATAAATTAAGTACTCGTCACGCTTATCAGGGCTCACTTCTAAAAGAGGTAAGGCTTGCTGCGCTATTATGCGCTGTTGCTGCTGCAAAGAGATAGTAAATAAACCTGTGAGTTTATCTGCTAATTGCGACGATGAAAGAGCTCCTTCTGCAATCAGCTCTGCGCCTTTTAAGCATGCCGTACGCTCAGTCGTAGTTAGTGTATTTGCTAGCATTAAATCTGTGAAAGCGACTAAATTAAAATACAGTTGCTCACTTGGCGCTAGCTCTAAAATAACCGCCTGCATGTGCGTGACTACATCCCGATGCGCCGCTGCTTTAAGCACCTCAAAATGATTGTCATCCACTTTATCAAATAGCTGAGTCGCAGCCACTGGCGTAATAGCCGCACCGAATAATGCAGCTAAACATTTAATGGCATTTCGCCTTCGTAGATCAGCCATTGAACACCCCGTTTTGATAATGCCGTACAGCATGATCGGCGGCTCTTGCAGTAAATGCCATATAGGTTAACGAAGGGTTTTGATAACCCGACGAGCACATAAACGAGCCGTCAGTGACATAGACATTACGCACACTGTGAATTTGGTTGTAACAATTAAGCACTGAGGTTGCAGCATCATGCCCCATGCGCGCAGTTCCCATTTCGTGGATGGCCTGCCCCGGCGCTGAGCCTTTATCGTACGCTTGCACATTTTGATAACCAGCTTTGCTGAGCATCTCGACGGCTTGCGCTTTCATATCCTCGCGCATGCGCTGCTCGTTTTCAGCAAATTGGCAATCAAAATTAACTAAAGGTAATCCCCATTGATCTTTTAATACCGGATCTAAGCTCATTTTATTACGATGATAAGGCAGGCATTCACCAAAACCTATCAATGCAACTTGCCAAGGCCCAGGTTTGGCAAGCTCTTCTCGAAAAGCCTTACCAAAGCTAAGTTCTTTAAAGCCCCGTCGCCAATCTTTGCGTGTTGCGTATCCTTGATAGCCATAGCCGCGAATAAAGCTATGCTGCTCGCTATCATCAAGGTTTCGAAAACGCGGGATATGAAAGCCAACGGGTCTGTCGCCATCATTAAAGTCATCAGCAAAACCTTTTGGTTCACCCGTTGCGCCAACCCTAAAATGGTGATCCATGAGGTTATGCCCAAGCTCTCCACTATCGTTCCCTAAGCCATTAGGGAAGCGTGCAGAGGTTGAATTTAATAACAAGGCTGTTGTAGCCACCGTTGATGCGCAGCAAAAAATAATCTTCGCTTGCGCGATACGCTCTTTTTTAGATTCAGCATCAATTACTTTCACACCTGTGGCTTGCCCGCTTTCTGGATTGTAAATAATCTCTTTAGCAATGGAGTGACTCTGAATAGAGAGTCGCCCTGTACGCATCGCTGCAGGTAAGGTCGAGGCTAAACTACTAAAATAACTACCGGTTGGACAACCTCGCATACAGCGGTTGCGCTTGCTGCATGGAGCACGACCTTGCTCAGGCTTTGCCTTAGTTAAATGCGCAACTCGCCCGATGGTGAGGTGCCGATTAGTGTAGTGAGTTAATAAACTTTGTTTAAGCTGCTGCTCTACGGCATTAAGCGCAAAAGGAGGTAAGTAAGGTCCATCTGGTAGCTGAGGTAAGTTCAGCGCTTCGCCAATAACCCCGATGTAGGCTTCGACTTTATCGTACCAAGGCACTATATCTTTGTAGCGCACTGGCCAATCAACGCCGTGACCATCTTGTTTGTTGGCTGCAAAATCAATATCACTGAAGCGTAAGCATTGCCGCCCCCAAGTTAATGAGCGCCCACCCAGGTGATATCCTCGGATCCAATCAAAACGTTGCGATTCTTGGTAAGGGTGCTGCAAATCATTCACAAACCAATGTTTTATTGATTGCTTGGTGGCATAGCCAGTGCGTGCTTGTTTAGCTTGGTTCTGTTTTTCTAGTAGGCTGGGCCTGTCGCGAAATGGCAGTTGCCAATCATCTTTAAAGGCAGTGATATAGTCAGTACCGTGCACAACCTGCCTGCCACGTTCTAGTAGCAGTACATTGAGTCCTTTTTCGGTTAGTTCTTTAGCAGCCCAGCCGCCAGTAATGCCACTGCCAATAACAATGGCATCGAATACTTTTGCCTGCATTCTCACTTAACTTTTAAAAGATTTGCTTACCCGCACAGATCGTTGCTTGAACAGAAAAGTCTTTATCGAGCAGGGCAAAATTAGCCTGTTTACCTACCGCAATACTGCCTATTTGCTCCGCTTTATTTAAAAACTCAGCGGGTACTAAACTGGCCATGTTAGTTGCTTCAACTAGGCTAGCGTCGGTTAGGTTATAAAAACGTTCAACGCCAACTTCCATGGTTAATGTACTGCCCGCTAAAGAACCGCTCTCAGTTCGCGCAACACCTTGCTCAACCACAATAGGAAGCTCACCTAAACGGTAGCGGCCATCTTGTAAGCCTCCGGCGCTCACGCAGTCTGTGATCAGAGCAATTTTATCTGCCCCTTTTAAACGGTAAACCATGTTCATGATGCTCGGATGCAAATGAATACCATCAGGAATAAGCTCAACCATGGCATCGTTGTCCATCAGTAATGCGCCAGTACAGCCGGGATCACGATGATGAATACCGCGCATACCATTAAAAATATGCACACCACCGCAGGCACCATGAGCAAGAGCTTGTGTTGTTTGCTCAAAATTAGCATCTGTATGGCCGAGCATCACACGCACACCTTTATCGGTGATATAGCGGATCATGTCGGGCGATTTAAGTAGTTCTGGCGCCAACGCAAATGAGCTTAAGCAACCTTCACATGCGGCATAAATTTCATCAAATCGCTGTTTAGTAAGCTCTAAAAAAAATGACTCGTTATGCGCGCCTTTATGTGCTTCGGCAAAGAATAAACCTTCGTTATAAGCCCCTAGCAACTGCGCTCCAGCCAAACCCTTTTGATAGGCACTCGCCATATTTTTATAAGCTTGAATTGAGACGTCCCAATCTGCAGTCACCGTTGTGCCAACAAAACCCGTTACGCCGTGCTTTGCTAAAGAACGAGAAATAATCTCTAGTGATTCTGGGGTGCCGTCCATAATATCGCAGCCTTCCCGGCCATGAATATGCAAATCGATAAAGCCCGGAAATAAACTGTGCTCACCTAAATCTATTACCTCGATCTCGGGCGCTATTTGCGTGGTAATGGCAGTAATTTTACCTTGCTCGACCAAGACCACATGATCCAGTAAAACCGCATCAGCAGTCACAACTTTTGCGGCTTTTAAGTAATAACGATTAAGATGCGTTGGAATTAGCATGAACACTTCCTATTATTGCAGCGCCTCTTACGCCGCTAGAATCACCAAATTTTGCGCGCTTCACTTCTGGCACGGCAAAACCTGAAAATAAATGAGTTTGAATCGCGTCAGGGAGTTTTTCTACTATTGCATCAATGAGCGACAATCCGCCCCCAAGCACGATTACTTCTGGGTGCAAACTTTTGCTAATAGCAGCAAAGGTTTCGCCAAGAATATCTAAGTAACAAGCTAGCACCTTTAAGGCTTGCTCATCACCACGTTTGATATCGTTTGCCCATTCAATCGCAGATTTAGGAGATTGCGTAATATGCTGGTACAAGGTTTGTACACCGGGCCCTGCAATATAACTTTCGACACAGCCATTTAAACCACAGCCACATTTTAAAACAGGCAGCTGGTATTTTTGTTGTAAATACGCTGACAGCGGTAAATGGCCGTACTCCCCTGACATGCCCAACCCTTGGTTAAACAAGGTTCCATCAATACACATACCGCCCGCCGCACCAGTGCCAACAATGGCACCGAATACTCGGCTATAACCTTCACCGGCTCCGCCATTTGCTTCTGATAAGGCAAAACACCGGGTGTCATTTAATATCGCAACAGGGCGTTTTAATAATGCTTGAAGATCGTTGGCAATCACTTTGCCTGTGGCACACGGCACATTAGCCGACAGCACTTTACCTGCATCATTAACAATACCTGGCATACCAATGCCCACCGCACCTTGGCAACCCGATAGCTCATCGGCTTTGAGTACCTGCTGGTAAATTGCTTGCAAAAATTGCTGATAATCATCAGTTGGCGTAGTAATACGCCAACTTTGCTGTTGTTCTAAATTATCATTAAAAATGGCGGTCTCTATTTTTGTACCACCAATATCGAGTCCGTAAACAGCCATACTTTACCCACACTACTTAGCGAGAAGTTAATGGGTAAATAGTTACCCCTTTTACAACACGGTTAACTTCGCCCGTAGGACAAGGGTTATCTGGTGTTAAACCGAGTGACATTGATTTATAAAATGCAAAAATCTGACAATAGACAATATAATACAGACCTTGCCAAACATCATCTAGCTCGACCAGTTCAGTATTTAACGCCAGCTTTTTAACCGCTAAACACTGTTGGTCATTTAATAGTTCGTTATATAAATCAGCATCATACAAACTACTATAAAAATCACTTGAGGCCATTAGCATCACTGCGGTTTTATCATTAATAATGGTTTTAGGGCCATGACGAAAGCCAAGTGGGGTTTCAAAGTAACTTATTAAATCGCCATTGGTCAGCTCTAAGCACTTTAAGGCCGCTTCTTTAGCATAGCCGAGCAATGAACCTGCCCCTAAAAATACCAAACGTTCAATGTCAGTTTGCGCAAACCCCTTGATCTCTTCAAGTTGCGTGTCGAGCAGCTGCTCTGTCTGCGTAGCAACTTGTGCAAGCTGATTAACATCAGGGGTAAAAATACATAATGTTGAAAGCAGCATCGAGGTGAAACTACTGGTCATAGCAAAGCTTTCATCCAGGGTTTCTTTTGGCATAAGTACACTAAAGCTGTTTCTTTTAGCTGCTGCTCTTTTCGCTAACTCACCATTTTCATTACAGGTAATAACTAAATGAAAGCACTTTTCAACAACTTGCTCTGCGATATCGACCGCTGCGACACTTTCAGGGCTATTGCCTGAGCGCGCATAAGAAACAAGTAAGGTTGGTGTGCCCTTCTGTAAAAAACCATGTGGGTTAGACACAATGTCGGTGGTGCTAACTGCAAGCACATTTAAATCTGTTTTGGCTGTTAAGTGTGGTGCTAATGCTTCGCCAACATAAGCTGATGTGCCAGCCCCCGTTAATACGATTTGCAGTCCTTTTAATGCCAAAATTGGCGCTAAAAATGCGCTTATTTCTGCTCGATGCGTTTCAATAATAGCGGCGGTATTGCACCATGATTCTGGCTGCTGAGAGATTTCTCTTGCTGTCCAATAAGCGTTTTGTTGCTTAAGCTCTGCTTCGTTTAATGATAAAAACTGCGTCATAATTAATTCTCTCTCAACACCACTTATTGATTACAAGCACGCGAATAGGTATTCGTGACTTCCATTATTTTATTGAGTACTAACTCACGAGGTGATGAGTTAATTTGGCCATTGATCAATGCCTTGTATTGCGCTGGCATAAACTGACTAAGCAAGGTCTGTGGAATAATTTGCCCTTCTAAGTTTTCAAACAGTGTTTCTACAGTTTGTTTTATTTCATCTTCAGGCCAGTAATAACGAATACGGTCGCTATAACTATAAGCTCTAAACAGCTTAGCTTCAGCACCTTGTGTTGGATAAAACTTACTCCAGTAATGTGGCTTTTCTAGCATGATGCGATCACATACATCACGTAAATTAGAACGCTTAGCAACTTCAACTAATTGATCTTCAATATAAGATAATGCAAACAACCCTTCGCGTAGTGCATAAGTAAGCTGTGGACCCACTTTTAATATGGCAAAGTGATCTTGCACCAGCTCGTGGTAGCAATGATCTGGCTGATAGTCGGTAGAGTGAGCCTCATAAACAAGATTATCGACAGTGGTGATAAACTCTTTTAGTTTTTGCGCTTCATTACGTTGGTAATCAAAAACTTGATGGTTATCAAATTCAACTCCTGGCTGCACAACAACAGCAATAACACGCGACCAGACATCGCTTATGTTTAGGTTTGCAAATGCAGCCTGATGTAATTCGATTGTTTGCTGCACTCCCTCAACATGGGATACCTCAATAATTTCATGTTCTTCTGTAGCGCCACCCGGAGGAGGGACCTCAGTACCCACCACATAAAGAATATCGTTATCTTTTGCTACCGACTCAGCGGCTTGGCACATCAACGCTGCACGCTTGGCAATTTCGGCATCTGCTAAACGTTCTCCATCGTCAGCACATGGCATACTGGCATCTAAATGAATTTTCTTAAAACCAGCGCTTGCATAAGCTTTTACTAGGTCAACAGCTTTTACCATTGCAACCTCTGCAGGCTCATTTACCCAGCACACTGGCCCTAAATGATCACCCCCCAAAATAACGCGCTGGGTATCTAACCCTACTTTTTCGGCTATTGCATGAACAAACTCAACGAAGTCATGGGGCTTCATCCCTGTGTAACCACCAAACTGATTAACTTGATTCGCCGTAGCTTCAATTAAAATTTCGGTGTCATCATTAAGAGCTTGCAACATTGCTGCTTCGATAACGAGCGGGTGTGCACAACACACAGAATAAATACCCTGCGCTTGCCCTACTCGATTGTTATTTATAATCGTTTTTAATGCATTCATGGTTTTCTCCAAGCAGCTTACGCCTATGGTTAGATACGTGATTTGAAATTACAGTAGCACAGCGCGAAACGCCGCGCAACAAAACGAAAGATAACGAAAGCCATAAAATAAGTTTAAAACACGCTAACCACACTATTACATAAGGATAAAAATGATAAAACCCAAAGTTACGAAAGAATTTGAAAGCATTTAATTGTAATTGACTTTGAGTTGCGATATAACAGAAACAACTGAAACCCACTATTAAAATAATCTCAGTGATTTAGGTATCGTTATGACAATAGATAGACGTAGTTTTTTAAAATCTGCCGCAGCCATTACCGCCGCGACAGTCGTGACTGGCTGTGCGAAAAGCCAACAAGGTGATAATCAAAGCACACCTCTTGCAGCACAAGGTAAAAGCGTAATGGGCTTAGCTGTGCCAGCAATGGATGT
This sequence comes from Pseudoalteromonas sp. 2CM39R, assembly GCF_023161845.1. Lineage (NCBI taxonomy): Bacteria > Pseudomonadati > Pseudomonadota > Gammaproteobacteria > Alteromonadales > Pseudoalteromonadaceae > Pseudoalteromonas > Pseudoalteromonas sp. 2CM39R. Next base: position 89,323 of record NZ_JALNTM010000009.1, on the reverse strand, counting down.
GGTACGTGTTGGTTTTATTGGGGTTGGTCAACGTGGTAGCGGCCATGTAAAACATCTTTGCCATATTGAAGGTGTTGAAATTAAAGCTATTTGCGATACAGATCAGCTAATGCTAGATAAGTCTGTTAATTATGTTGTTGAAAAAGGCTTACCTAAACCAACTGCTTATACGGGTTCTGATAAAGCCTATTTAGACATGCTAGCTCGTGATGACATCGACATTGTGATCATTTCAACCCCTTGGAAATGGCACACACCGATGAGTGTTGAAGCCATGGAAAGTGGTAAACATGCCTTTGTTGAAGTACCTGCAGCAACCACGATGGAAGAGTGTTGGCAACTAGTAAACACCGCTGAGCGCACGCAAAAGAACTGCATGATGATGGAAAACGTTAACTACGGCCGTGACGAGTTAATGGTATTAAACATGGTTCGTAAGGGGATATTTGGCGAGTTACTACATGGTGAAGCCGCTTATATTCATGACCTGCGTTGGCAAATGAAAGAAATTGACCGCAGCACTGGTTCTTGGCGCACTTACTGGCATACAAAAGTAGACGGTAACTTATACCCAACCCATGGTTTAGGCCCTGTTTCTCAGTATATGAACATCAACCGTGGTGACCGCTTTGATTTTGTTACATCAGTCAGCTCACCTGCACTTGGCCGCGCAGCTTACGCAGAGAGTGAATTTCCTGCAGGCCACGAACGTCGCTCACTGAAATTTACTGCTGGCGACATGAACACCAGCATTATTAAGACAGTGAAAGGTCGTAGCATTATGGTTCAGCACGACACCACAAGCCCACGCCCATACAGCCGCCATAACTTAATTCAAGGTACTAATGGCACATTTGCTGGTTTCCCTAATCGTATTGCTCTTGAAGATGTGCCACCTGCCATCGCGAAAATTTACCAACAGCAATATGAAGCTGAGCTCGCTGCGTGGGAAAAAGCAGGTTCACAGGGTCGTAAGCCACATATGCAAAACTTCCATAGCTGGGATCAAGATATGGAAAAGTGGCGTGCTGAGTTTGATCACCCACTATGGAAACGCATGGGTGAAGAAGCGGTCAAGAACGGTGGCCACGGCGGTATGGACTTCATTATGCTTTGGCGCATGATCTACTGCTTACGAAATAATGAACCACTCGATCAAGATGTATACGATGCCGCAGCATGGTCATCAATCTTCCCGCAAAGTATGGCATCAGTTGCAGATAGAAGTAACAGCAAAACGATTCCAGACTTTACCCGTGGCGCTTGGCAAACAGGTAAGCCACTAGGGATTGTGTCTTAGCACTTACTCTCCTTGAAACACTAAAAAGCCCGCCCTTTGCCCTGCGGGCTTTTTTATTGTTTATACCAATTCGCTTAATTGAGTAGTCTATTTTGAGGCAAGAAAACCTTGTTGATAACAAGGCAAAAATTTCGTGATTTAGTTGCTCTAAATGAGAAATTTTTAACGCAGGTAGCGACAGGTTTAATCCCTCAAAATGATTAAGTATTATTGCGGATTGGTATTAATCCTTATTGTTTGCGCGTAAATCTAGCGCTGGCGCTCTATCACCTATCTGAGGGTAATATTTTACGTCCCCTTTACGCTGTTTAAACTCCGCTTTCGCTTTTTCAATTAAACTCGGATTTTGGTACAACTTTACCGCGCTCAAAGCAAGAGTTTCAGCGGCAAGAATCATCCCTTTGTGGCCAATCGAAGTACCACCAGAAGCAACCGCCTGCCAACTATGAAATGCAGTTCCTGGTACCCAGGTTGAAGCAATCAGGCCCGCCGTTGGTACATTCCAACTCACATCGCCAACATCTGATGAGTAAGTGCCTGCGTGCACCTTATCGCTGAGAGGCATTATTTGCTTTTCACGACCTATAATTGATTCAGCTTTTTTACCTAAAGTAGGACGGATCTGCTCTGCAAACGCCTGTTCTTTTTTAGAGTATTCAATACCACCAAACTCACTCATGCTTTCGTGCATAACATGGGCTAACGTCATATTAGGTAAAATATCCCATACTCCCGAGACGACTTCCCACTCTGCTTTGGTGCCAGTACCGAGCGCAGCTGCTTTTGCGGTGTTTTCTAATCGCTGCCAAAGCTCTGCGAGATCTGCGGCTCTCGGCGTTCGAAGATAGTAATAAACCTCTGCAAACTCAGGCACAACATTAGGTGCACCACCACCATTAGTAATCACATAATGAATACGCGTATCAGAAGGCACATGCTCACGCATCATATTAGCCATGTAGTTCATTGCCTCGACACCATCGAGTGCTGAGCGGCCTCTTTCTGGCATCACGGCGGCATGCGCAGCAATCCCTTTAAAACGGAATTTTGCCCCTTTGTTTGCTAATGACGATGTCGCATCTGCATTGTTTTGTGATCCGGCATGCCAATGTAGAGCAATATCAACATCATCAAACAAACCATCACGAACCATATACACTTTACCTGCTCCACCTTCCTCAGCAGGGGTACCATAAACCCTTACTTGCCCTTGCGTACCTGTTTCTTCAAGCCAGCGCTTGATTGCCATTGCAGCTGTCACAGATCCACCAGCAAATAAGTGATGACCACAGGCATGGCCTGCTTGTTTACCTGTAATTGGGGAGTGAGCAGGTTGCGCGTCTTGCGATAGCCCAGGCAAGGCATCCATTTCAGCCAAAATACCAATCACTGGGCCTGAATCACCATAACTTGCTACGAAAGCAGTTGGCATACCTGCAACGCCAGATTGAATTTCAAAACCAGCGTCTTTAAGAGTTTGCTGCATTAACGCGCTACTTTTATGCTCTTGAAATCCAACCTCTGCCCAGTTCCATAAATTATCGGCAATATTAATCGCGGGCTTTTTAAGATCATCAAAATAACCACTAACACGCTGTTGCTCATTACTTGCCTGTGCTGACTGAGAAATTAAAACACCAACAGCTAACATACTTAATGCTAATTTTTTCATCGGATTTCCTATTTATTATTATATGACTTAACACTTCCCCTTCATCCTAAGCGCATTTTTAAGTCGCTACAATCTTACACCTTAAATATTTAGCCCTTTTTGTTTGTATAGATAAGTAATTATGAATTAGGTATGCAATCAATGAACTTTACTGCAGAGTGGCTCTAGCTACTGTTGAGAAACTTTTCGATAATTACCGTTTGATTAATGCTGAATCAACTTTGCCCACAAAAAAGCCCGCAACATCGGCGGGCTTTTTGATTAGACTAAAACCTTACTGAGCATGTGCTGCAGCACGGAAAATCGTGTTAGTTAACAGTACATTCATGCCTTCAAGGTAGGCGCGATAAGTTGGTGATTGTGTAAAGCCTATCACCATACCTTTGCCTTGCGGTTGATGAACAAGCAATGGCTTATACGCAAGCTGTGCTTTATTTTGCTGCCATAGATAACCACTTGCTAGCACATCATCTTTACCTGTAAACCAGGCTAAGTTTTTACCTGAGTTCAGTTTTATTGGCGTGTAAATATCATTACCGTAAGCTACCGCAACAAGGTCTTTATCAACCCCAGCGGTTAACCAATGCTCTTGGTCTACTTCAACATTTGCAAGTACACCAGCGACATAGTCTGGCGATGTATGAGGCTCAATGCTCGCTGCTTTTAAATCATCGCGAGAAGCGAATAACTGCCCTGCCACTTTACTGCTTTTATCATCACTGCTGCTTGCTTTATCTTCTCGGTAAGCTTGCTCGCGTTTAACATCTAACAAACCGTAATCGGCATTAGTGGTAAAGCGGTTAGCATTACCTAAGGCAATCAACACGCCACCCGCTTCAACCCAGCTTTTTAAATTAGCTGCACCCGATTTACCAAGTGCTTGCTCGTAATTACCTTCTGGTAAAATAAGCACTTGGTAATCACTTAAATCAGCCCAAGCAAGCATGGGAGTGCGAATAGCGGTTACCGGGTAGCCAAGCTGCCTTTCGATAACAAAACGAGTGTTACCGGCGCTTAGCTCACGAGTGGCTGCATCCCATGCAATCGCCACTTTAGGTGCAACCATAGGCACTGTTTTGTTACTACCAAAGCTTGGGCCTTCAATCACCCAGCTTGAATCCACACCATCAACTATTGCACCAGTTTGCTCGGCAATTTGGCTAATTTTAGTCAGTAAGTCTTTATCGTTTAGGCGTTTTTCGATTACTAAGCTACCCGCTGGGTAGTTAGTTTTATCACCTAATACAAATGCTTGGTCAGCACTTTTCAGTTTAATGCCAGCTTGCAGTGCTGCTGTTAAAAAGCGTGCTGCGGCTGTATCACCCCACGCAACAATATAAGCCACTGAGGCTTCTGGGTTATTCACTTTGCCAAGCAATGTATCGTCGGCCTGAACCGCTTTGCTATCTGCGCTAACAGCGCGACCACAACTATCGCTATCAACATTAAACATCATCGGCAGCGACCAACCTGTGACATCGTAAATTTCATCACCTAGGTTACGAGCACGGCGTCTTTCTTGCTCTTTTACAAATGCTTCAGCCATATCTACTTGGTCTGTAAATGTGGTACGCACAAATACCCCGCGTGGCTGTGCGGTATCAATAAAATAGCTACCTGCTTTGTACTTAACACCACAGGCTTTGAAGTCTTCAGTTGCTTGTTTAACTTCAACACCATGCTCAGCCATTAAGGTTGCGAGTCTATGAGCGCCTTCACGATTACTTTGCTTAGGTAAGATATAAACTCGCTCTTTGCTATCTTTACCCGAATCAATTGCATCAACTTGATATTGATAAAAGTCACCTAGTAGTTTTTCACGTTGGTTGGCAGCCCCTTCGGCAGTCGAAATTGAGGCCACAAACTGACGCTTTACAGTATTAAAATAGGTGAGTAGTTCACCGGTATTTTTCTCAAACACGTGGCCACGTGCAGAGCCTACTTCGTAAGTTGATGCTGATGCACCATAAAAAACTGGCCAGCTATCACCGTAACCTGGATAAAAGGCATCAAAGATTTCACGGGTAAAGTAATCAAAGCCAAACTCATCAAAATACTTCGCATGATTTTGCCCAATCGCATCCATGTTGGCGATTTGGGTTTTCGTCATATGCGGATTAAATGGCTGAGCAGCCGGTGCAAAGTAGTAAGATTGGTCGCCGCCCATTTCATGAATATCAACCACCACTTGTGGTTTATATTTATTGATTGCAGCCACTCTGCCTTTACTTTCAGGTTGAGTAAGCGCTAACCAATCACGGTTCATATCAAACAAATAATGATTTGTTCGGCCTCTTGGCCACGGCTCATTATGCTCTGCACTTAACCTATCTGCACTGTGCTCAAGACCCACGGTCGCATAATAACGAGTAACAAAACGCTCACGGCCATCAGGGTTTTGTAATGGGTCGATAAACACCACGGTGTTATCTAAAATTTTGCTGTTAACGGCATCATTCGGGGATGCTAATAAGTGATATGCAGTAAATAATGCAGCATCGGTTGAGCTAATTTCATTACCGTGCACTGCATACTGAAGCCACACAGACGTCGGTAAATTTTTAATTAGCGACTTAGCTTCTTTTTCAGAGGTGATACGCGGATCAGCCAAGGCTTGGGTGTTATTGGCGAGAGTTTCTAATGAGCGAATATGCTCCGCAGTGCCAACCACCGCATAAACCAGTTCACGACCTTCCCAGCTGTTTGCGTACTTAAACACTTTAATACGATCAGGCGCTGCTTGCTCTAAAGCGCTTAAATAACGACGCATATCGTTGTAATTGGTGATGCGCTCACCTACATCGTATCCGAGTACTTGTTTAAATGTTGGTATTTGCTGATTATAAGCCGTGCCCGGCCACATTGCTTCGGTATTCGCTGCACTGGCATTAAAGCTTGCCGTTATAGCCACAACACTCACTGAAATGGCTTTTATTATTTGTTTGGCACTCATTATTTTTCCCAAGTAAAAGTATCTGCTTTGTACATTACAAAAGTATTGAAAATAAACAAATTAAAAACGTTAGATTGGCAAAAATTAAAGACATAAAAAAACCGCAGCGATTGCTGCGGTTATTATTAACATAGCGGAGCTATTTAACTAGGGTCATTTCATCAAGTAGGTAACCTGCGTTATCAACTTCTTCCATTAACCAAAGCATGTATCGAATATCAACGTGAATAGCGCGGGTAATTTTGGCGTTAAAGTACCAATCTTTGGTGATTGATTCATAAGTCGAGTCAAAATTAAGACCCACCAATTCACCTTTACCATTCATGACTGGCGAACCTGAGTTACCACCTGTGGTATCAGCGCTACTTAAAAAGTTGACTGGTACTGAGTTAACTTCAAGAGGTTTAGCCGCTTGTGGCTCACAACCAAAGCTGAATAAACTACAGCTTACACCAGGTAAGCCTAAGTCACCGCGATAGTACGCGCCAAACGCTTGCTTTTTGTAAGCTTCAAGTACTTTATCGGTAACAACAAATGGTTTTTCACCTGTGTGTTTAGCCACTAAACCACGTAGAGATGTAAATGGCGTTTTATAAACAGCATCTGCCGCTGGGTAACCATCAACTTGTGCATAGCTTACGCGTAATGTGCCATTTGCATCTGGGTAAACTGGCTTACCTTTAGCGTTATTGAAAGCGATCACGGCTTGCATATACTGCGGGCGAACTTCTGCTAAACGACCCGCCATTTCTTTTTTATCAGCTTCTTGTGCCATGTTGGTATCGTATAGAGCAACAGCTAACTTTATGAATGGATCGTTTGATGCTTCAAACTCTGCGACAGATTTACCAATCCAGTTAACACGTGCTTCTACATCTGTAAGCTCTGTATTAGCATAAAAAGAAGCAATAATCGCATCAAGCTTAGCTTGTGTAGTGGTATCTGTAATACCTAAGCCGTCGTTTAATGCCGCAACTTGCGCTGCTTTATCTTGCGCTAAATAGTTACCTAAGTAGCTTAACCATAAGGCTTTATCGACTTCAGGCGTAAACTGTTTTTGTAAACGCTCTAAACGCGCTTTAAGCATAGGAAGATCGCGCTCTTGATAACCCATTTCGCGCTCTGCATTAGGCTTTTCGCTTTCTTTAGCTAAGCGGTATAAACGAATTGCCGCACTTAATAAGTCTGCGCGTTTTGCGTAATCAAAGTAAAAATGGCTTTGTTGCTGTGCGTGCGCTTCTACTAATAATGACTGTAATGCGTGATATGAGTCTGCGTAAGCTTTACGCTCAGCACTTTGTGCAAACCAAGCTAAGTATTCTTGCTCTTGCGCAGCTTTAATACCCGGAATATCCGTTACTTTAAAGCCATCCTGTAAGCCTTCCAGTTTCTTTAAACGGTTGTTAGTGCTTTTTACACGAGAGGCATATTTAACTTGTGCTTGCTCATCGCCTTCGCTCTGCTTGGCAATCACATCAAGAGTCATGTTGTAAGTATTAAGCAATGTCGGGTAATACCAACTCGCTGAATAATTTACTTCATCTGCTAGTTTATAGCGGCTAGTGCGACCAGGGTAACCTGCCACCAGCACGCCATCACCTAAGCTTACGCCGCTCGCATTCACTTTTAAGAACGACTTTGGCTCATAAGGTACGTTATCTTCGCTGTAATCTGCAGGCTTACCATCTTTACCAACATAACCACGTACAAAAGTAAAATCGGCCGTGTGACGTGGGTATTCAAAGTTATCAATGTCACCACCAAAGTTACCTAGCGCTTCTGCCGGAGCATACACTAAGCGCACATCTTTGATCATCAGTTGTTTGATCATGAAGTACTCTAAGCCATGATGGAAATCACGCACTGTACAACGGTAGTTAGGATCTGACTCACACTCGCTGATCAAGGCTTTGCGGTTTGCCTGAATCGCCTCAAAACGCGCTTTGCCGTGTAGATCTGCTGGTAAGTTACCCAGTACGCGATCTGTTACATCATCCACTTGTTCAGTGACATACAAACGCTCTTGCGGGCCTGCTGGTAGCTCTTTTGACAAATCAGCTGCTAAAAAGCCTTTTTCAATTAAGTTGTTTTCTGGTGTGCTGTTATTTTGAATCGCGCCATAAGCACAGTGATGATTAGTTACCGCTAAGCCTTTTGGTGACACAAATGACGCTGAACAATAGCCTAAACCAACCACTGCATTGAGTGGATATTGGTTAAGATCTGCCACTTGTGAAGCCGGTAACTCAATACCAACGCGGTCAAACTCGCTTTGTAATTGTTTTAATTGATGCGGTTGCCACTGCCCTTCATCAGCGTATGCGCTACCTACAGCGACAACACCCATGAGTGCTAATGAAGTAGTAATAATATTTTTTTTAATCATGTTAATCCCAGTCAGTGCAAAGCACTATTCCATTGTTGCCTTAAAAAATCGCGCTAAGACTACCATAACCTTGATTAAGTAAAGGGATATTGCGATTAAATACGATTGGAGAGTAAAAATAGAGGAGAGAAAAAGCTCCTACCGTAAGAATGCAGTTAGCAGGAGCATTATTCGATTCATTTATTAAGCACTGGCTTTTAAAAAGTCATAAAGTTCATCTTTTAGCACGGCGCGTTGATGCTTCTTTTCATGCATGTCCGCATCTTCTATTGGAGAGTCTTGCAACTCAAGAGAGCGAATTTCTTTATCCATATCATCGTAACGTTGCATGGTTTTCTTGAAGTGAGCATCGTGTTTCGCGAGGCTATGGATTAATTCATTAAACTCTGGGAATTCATTCAATAACGAGTGTTTTTCGCCTAGCATGGGCAACTCCTTTAGCTAGAATTTAAGTTCAATTTCACTGTACCACTGCAACATACAGAGTCAACGCAGTAACCTTGTCCGAGATCAATAATCACAACGATTCAGAAAATATAGCGTTTAAACTAGAAATGTTCCTAAGCTTTAGTCCCATTAAAATCACTGCGTATCAATGTGTATTTAATATAAGAATAATTCCTAGACATAACTTATTGAATTAGGGATATAATAAAAATCTATGGAGGGATTATGCGAATTGGAATCATTGAAGATCATCAACTTGTTAGAGATAGCTTTAAAAAATTATTAGAGCTACAAAACGGGTGGCAAGTTATCATAGAAGCCTGCTCAGTCACTGAGGCAAAACTTGCTGTTAACTTAGAGCAACCGAATGTATTTATTGTTGATATATCAATGCATGACGGTGAAAACGGACTCGCATTTCTTACCTATCTAAACACTCACTTTCCCGACATAAAAACCATTGTTGCTTCTATGTATGACTACGAGCCTTACGTTAGCAACGCCTTAAAGCTCGGTGCTCAAGCTTATGTTTCTAAACGCTCAGCATCAGAAGCTTTAATTGATGCAGTCAATTCAGTTATTAAAGGAGGGCGCTATATCAGTGAAGATGTGAAATTTAATACTACTTCCCCCGTAAGCAAACTTTCTTTTTTAACACCAAGAGAGAAAGAGGCACTTCCCTTATTTGCCAAAGGGCTAAATGCTAAACAAGTTGCGCAACAACTCGATATGATGCCCAAAACAGCCCACGTACATAAAACGAATATATACAACAAACTTGAAGTCACTAATTCATTTGAATTATTAAAAATTGCTATAGATTCCGGGATGATCACACTTGATGAACTGGCATAAGCTCATTTCAACAAAGTATTCTTCACGCAGCTTTATAACTGAAGTATTTAACCAGTTATTAGTGTTTGCGCTTTACTTTTTAGCCTTATATTTATCCTCTTGGGTGAGTAATCATTTAGAAACCGTTGCCCAAAGTAGTGCGATTTACCTGCCAGCAGGAGTGAAGCTTGCATTCTTTGTTATTTTTCCAGTGCGATTTTGGCCAATGCTTTGGATTGCCTCTCGACTTTATGCGTCGTATTTAGGTGTCTATTACAATGGTGAATGGAGCTTTGATTTATTTCATGGTTTCTTTCAAGAATTAACCTATATGGCTATCGTCTACAGCTTTAAGAAAAGCCGCTGGCCACCAAAAATCACCTCTAATTCCGGGGCTTTGTCGTTAATTCTACTTGCCGTTTTTTCAGCTTCTTTTAAATGGTTTTTGTTTTCGAGCGCCTTTGAATTCACAACCTGGTTAGAAGGTAAGCAAGTATTACAATATCAACTTAATATGACATTAGGCGACTTGACGGGAACATTATTAGTGGCCCCAGCATTATTGTTAATCAGCCAAAGCTACAACCTTGTCCCCTCTCGTCATCATGCTGTTATTTTACTAAGCTTATTAGCACTGGCATCTATTTACATTGTTAGTTACCTAGGCCACTCAGATCTTTATCCCTTGCTACGCCTTTGCTCACTTCTACCGGTAATTTGGTTCTCTTATAAATTTGGTATTAAAGGAGCAATAGCAAGCGCCTTGGTAAGTAATACGCTGATCGTTGCACAAGCAGGCTTCACCCAAGATGCGACCAATACTTACATTAGCCAATTATTTATCCTAGCCAATTCAGTAACAGGGTTACTGGTAGGGACCGCCACTAACGAGTTAAAGATCAAAAATAATCAACTACAAGCCAGTAACGAAAAACTCTCGGCGCTGCTTGAGAAAAATAAACAGCTCGCTAAACGCATGGTAACTGTGCAAGAAAATGAGCGAAAGTACTTGTCTCAAGAACTCCATGACGAATTAGGCCAAAATCTAACAGCACTTAAAACTGAACTGACGGTACTTTCGATAGCGCAACGAAATAATGAAAATACCCTCGTTGAAGGCCTAAAAGAAAATGCAAAGGCGATGTATGACTCTGTTTATCAAATTATGCATCACTTAAGACCTAGAGAGCTTGATGAGCTTGGGCTAGAGCAAGCTCTTAAAGAAGGACGCTTTAACTCTCTGCTAAGTAAAGCATCAATCAAATACGTAGCTGAAATAAACTTAAGTTCTGCAATATCAGATGAACATCAAACAGCTATTTACAGAATTTGCCAAGAAGCAGTCACTAACTGCATCAAGCACAGTACAGCCACAGAGCTAAGGCTCAGGTTGTTGGCTCACGAACAGTATATACGCCTTACTATTATGGATAATGGAAAAACCAAGACCACACTGCAAGAGTCTGGTGGCTACGGGTTATCATTTATTGAAGAGCGGGTTATTGCTCTTGGCGGTACATGTACGGTTACTGAAATAGATGGATTTAAAATTGAAGTATACTTTGATATTTAAATACAACTAGTTACCTTAAATAAACCTGCTTGGTAAGATATTTTTTCTTAATATTCGCAAGCTGTATTTCTGCTTGATTGCCTATAAGCTGTAACAACAAGCCATGCGCTATTTCCCTTTCGCCCAACTTCGATTTAACAACAACTTCTTTACCAATTGCACCTTGCAACCTCGGTTTAGGAAAACTCGCTTTAGTAACAGGTTTAAGCCCCTCGTTTTCAACAAACAAATTTAGACAATGCTGCTTAGCGGCACTGATCCAGTCATCATGGGATTTAACAATATCAACGTTATTTAGAAAGTGTATCAAAGCGCTATTTCGACTACTAAATTCGCTCGAAACATCAGACATATTTTTCACTTGTGCCCACTTACGAATAACAACGTACTTGCCTTGCTTGAGCCTAGCTAAACTCGTCGACGCCCCCGTCATCCTGCTATACCATTCAATTCTGTAACAAGAAGAGCCTAAGCTGTGAAGAAGAATAGTCGTATTGCCAAACTCCTTAGTACTTCCCTCAATAACACTCATTTTCAATCCATTAAGCATAAGTAAATTAGATTTAAAGGATATAAAGAACAAGCCGTTATGATAATGAGTGACTTTCTTAGTGAGCCTAAGAAAAATTCCTAGTTTGCAGAGAATGGTTAAACAACTGAAGAGTGCCCTCTTGATAATAAAAAGCAAACAATTTCGATTTGGTTTGAGGGTTTCGAAAACATGGCTTTTTTAGAAAACAAAAAAGCCCCGCATTGCTGCGAGGCTTTTTATATGATTTGGTGAGTCAGCCAATAAGCCGCTGTTTTGTATGCGCGGAGTGGTTTTTCTTAATTTTATGTCCATGCAATAAACAAAAAGCCCACAGTTTTCACTGTGGGCTTTCTTTAATTTGGTGAGTCAGCCAGTAAGCCGGGTTCTGTCGTGGATAATCATTCGTCTAGGCCATAAATTGCTCTATGGCTCAAGCAACCTACCCGGTTCCAACGTGGGCCACGCCATAAGGAACCCTATTTGGTCTTGCTCCGGGTGGAGTTTACCTTGCAACCAACTGTTACCAGTGGCCCGGTGCGCTCTTACCGCACCCTTTCACCCTTACCAACCGAAGTTGGCGGTCTCCTCTCTGCTGCACTTGTCGTAGGCTCGCGCCCCCCAGCCGTTAGCTGGCACCCTGCCCTGTGGAGCCCGGACTTTCCTCCCCCTGCGCATTTTCGTTGCAGGCAGCGATTATCTCGGCTGACTCGGCGCGCAGTATACCTGAGCGCGCTCGTCTATGCAGTAAAGAATTAGTCTTTTTCGTCAATAATTGCTTTATAAAGTGCGTTTTTCTTCAAACCAAAATACTCAGCCACAACACCACAGGCTTTTTTCAGTGGCATTTCGGCTTCGAGTAAACCGAGCATGCGTCGCGCATCTTCTGGAATATCGTCACTTTGCTTTGCTTTACCCGGTAGCATCAATACGATTTCACCACGTTGCTTAGTTGGGTCATCCGTTAAGAACTGTTTTAATTCGGCAACCGTGCCATTGAAAAAGGTTTCGAAAGTTTTGGTAAGTTCTTTGGCAAACACTACTGGCTGCTCTGCACCGAGTGCTGCTTCTAAATCATCAAGGCTCGCCATAATACGGTGGGTACTTTCATACATGATGCTAGTAATACCTGAGTTTACCGCTTCAATGAAAAAGGTCTGCCTTGCTTTACTCTTTGCTGGTGTAAAACCAATAAACTGAAAACGATCTGTTGGTAAACCAGAACAACATACAGCGGTAATTGCAGCACATGCTCCCGGCACTGGCGTAACATGCGCGCCTTGTTCACGGCATAAATTGACCACCGCATAACCTGGGTCGCTAATAAGTGGCGTGCCGGCGTCAGATACCAACGCAATGTTCATTCCTTGCTCTAACCAATCTACAATTTGTTGCGCTTTTTGTTTCTCGTTGTGGTCATGTAAAGCAAAGGTTTTTGCTTTGATATTAAAATGGCTTAACAACTTTCCTGTGTGACGAGTATCTTCAGCGGCTATTAAGTCAACCTCAGATAGGGTTTGGATGGCACGCTGGCTGATGTCATCAAAGTTACCAATAGGCGTGGCAACAATGTAAAGAGTGCCGATTTTATCTGAATTGTCCTCATTTAACATTGAGGTCTCCTGCGTCAGTCAGTAATATAAGCAAATCGCGTTAACGTATCGGGAAATCATTGTGCGACTTAAACTTGTTAGTCTATTAATTGTATTGTCAGGGTTATCGGCTTGTAGCACAACCGAAAAACCTCGAAATAGTGCAGAAAATCAATCGAGCCAATCGAGTATTGCGCTATCACAGCTAACCGACGCACAATCTATGTACCAAGCGGCGCTAAACCGTCAAGGTGCCGATAAAATCCAGCTTTTATATACTGCACGTGATGCGGCTATCAGCGAAGAGCGCTGGGCACTGCTAGAAAAAATCTGCCTCGAACTAGAAGCAACCCCAAGTGTCGACCAAATTCAAAACAAACTTTACATTGCCCTTGCGCAAGAACATCAAGGCAAAAGCGACTTAGCTTTAGCTCAGTTACAACAACTTGAGCCTCAGTTAAGCCAGCCAGAGCATCAAGCATGGCATCAATACCTGACTGCGCGCGTTTACGCTTCGCAAGGTATGCCAAAACAAGCAATGCCTTTCTTTTTTAAGGCATCAACACTTAGCAGTGAAAATAACTTTACCGTTGCCAATTTAAACAAAGATTTATGGCAAAGCCTAACCCAGCTTTCATCGTACGCACTTGAGCGCTTTAACCGAGGCTCTGTGGTGCAACAAGGCTGGGTTAATTTAGCTCTTTATCATCAAGTGTATTTAGGTGCGCCTGTAGAACTTCACCAAGCAATGAATAACTGGCTGCGTCGCTACCCGGGTCACCCAGCTGCTGAGGTACTACCAAAAAAAGTGACTGAGCTAGTACAAATTGAACCTCTAAATGTGAACCGTTTAGCTGTACTTATTCCACAATCAGGTGCTAATGAGCGATTAGGTGATGCCTTAAAAGCCGGTGTGCTTGCGGCCCTAGATGGACAGTCATTAGAGCAAACCCTATTTATTGATGAATCACTATCAGCTGCAGAGATCTCACTCAAGCTAAGCGAATTTAATGCTGATTTTGTTATTGGCCCACTACTAAAAAGCAATATCGAAAAGCTTACTAGCGCACAAACGCTGGTTGATTACCCGGTAATGCATTTAAACACCTTTGATGGTGAGCGCATTTCACAGCAGCACTTTTTCTTTGCACTGAGCCCTGAGCATGAAGTTCAGCAAGCCTTAGAGCGATTTTTAACAGCAGGCTATCAAAAGCCGATGTTGCTAGCCCCTAATAATAGTAACGGTCAGCGTTTAGTTGAGCACTTTAATACGCAGTGGCAACGATACAGCGAAGTTAAACCACAAATAGGGTTTTACTCAGGTAAAGATGATATGCCGAAAACGATCACTGGCTTACTTGAAGTAGACCAAAGTAAAGAGCGTATTAAAGTCGTCAAATCATTATTCAAGCAAGAAGTAGAAAGTGAAACCCGCTCACGCAGCGACATTGACGTGATTTATATTTTAGGTGATGCCACCGAAACACGCTTAATCAAGCCTTATTTAGACGTTAATGTGAGTACCTTTGCAGATCGAATCCCGCTTTATGCCAGCTCAAAAAGCCACAGTAAACAAATTGATAGAACCGATAAAGGCGACTTAGATGGCCTTTATTTTACGGAACTACCTTGGATGCTTGACGGTCAAATTCAGCAACACAATTTACGCCAGCAGTACGAAAGCTTATGGCCTGAAAACGCAGATATAAGCCAGCGCTTATTTGCCATGGCGTTCGATGCAGCCAGTATGCTCGGTGATGTAAAACAACTGAGTATGGTACAAGGCAAACGCTTTAGTGGTATCAGTGGTCAATTAAGCATTGCTAGTAATGGCTATGTTACACGCACCCTAGATTGGGCACAGTACAAGAATAAGAAAATCATTGCGGTTGATTTAGCGACTGAGCAACCAATCCCGCTATTTATGCAATCTGCTATTGGGATCAATGCCGCTGAATAACCCTTTTTAAAACGTATTATTAGCTCAAGGATGAAGCTATGTCGTGGTTTAAGCAATTGTGGCAAAATAGCCGCGAGAAAGGCCTGTATTACGAACATCAGGCAGAACAGTATTTAATACAACATGGCTTAAAAGCCATTGAGCGCAATTACTTATGCAAGTACGGCGAGCTCGATTTAATAATGCGTGACGGGCAAACACTGGTATTTGTAGAAGTAAAATTTAGAAAAAACACCCTGCGTGGTGGTGCAAACTATGCGCTCAGCAAACAAAAGCAGCAACGATTAAGGCGCACGATTAGCCATTATCTTGCCGAGAAAAAGATCTCAAACCAGGCAATGCGAATAGACTATGTCGCTATAACAGGAGAGCTTAACAGCACCCTAAACTGGTTTAAAAATGTTTACTAACGCCGTTTGGCGTCGGCTTAATTTGGTAGGTTATGCAAGAAACGATAAAAAAAATCTTTACCGAAAATATTCAAGTTCAAATAGCGGCAGGTGAAGTACTGCCAAGCGCACTTGAATCGGCAGCGTTCACCATTGCACAAAGTCTTATTAACGGCAATAAATTGCTGTGTTGTGGCACTCCTAGCTGCCACATGTTGGCACAGCATATGGCAGGGCTGTTAATTAACTTTTATGAAACCGAGCGCCCATGCCTACCCGCAGTTGCGCTTGCACAAGATCAAGTTAACTTAGGCTCAGCCGCAAATAATGATGAGCACGAAACCTTTGCACGACAAATTCGTGCATTTGCACAGCAAGGCGACCTTTTACTGGCAATTGCTGTTAATGGTAATGAAAAGCAGATTATCTCAGCCGTTGAAGCGGCACTGACCCGTGATATGAAAGTTATTGTGCTTGTTGGTGATGACGGCGGTGAATTAGTTGGCTTACTTGGTCCAAATGATGTTGAAATTCGCGTGCCATCCAAACGCCCAAGCCGTATTGTTGAGTCACACTTAGTGAATTTACACTGCCTCAGTGAGCTTATCGATTTAACCTTATTCCCACAGGAAGAAAATTAATGTTTAAACAGTCTTTACTAGTATTTGGTACCGTTTTATTGCTGCAAGGCTGTGCAGCTGCCGTTGTCGCCGGTACTGCAGGCGCTGTAACTGCTGCGAATGATCGCCGCACGATTGGTTCACAAATCGACGATAACAACATCGAAATTAAAAGTTCTATTGCTATCAGCGAAAATGAGCGTCTTCACAAATATGCTAACGTTAACGTCATTAGCGTTAATGGTATTGTGCTTATGATTGGTCAAGTTGCTAACGCAGAAATGAAAGACGAAGCACAACGCGCTATTGAGGGCGTTGATGGTATTCGTAAAATCCACAACCAAATTCGCATTGGTTCAAATATTGGCATGAGTACGCAAACGCACGACTCTTGGTTAACTTCTAAAGTGAAAACGCAATTGCTCACCACAGAAAGCATCAGCAGCAATAACATCAAAGTAGTAACAGAGAATGGCGAAGTCTTTTTAATGGGCTTAGTGAGCGATTCTGAAGCGAATTTAGCGGTTGATGTAGCACGTAACGTATCAGGCGTTGAACGTGTTATTAAAGTGTTTGAATATTTATAATATCCAACCGTAAATTGATAATAAAAAACCCGCTAAATAGCGGGTTTTCTTTTGTCTGACTAAAGTTACTTAATCACTCGTAAGTGAGCACCTTTTTTCTTCTCTGGTTTAGCAGGTGGTTCATCATCTGGCGTAATATCGTCAGGTGTTTCAACACTTTCTAATACCGGAGCAAAATCGTCTTCGTCCTCGATGAATTCTTCTGCAGTAAATACAGTCCCTTCACCATTCTCACGTGCATAAATTGCGAGCACAGCACCCATAGGTACGTACACTTGCATTGGTTGACCACCAAAGCGCGCATTGAAGCTCAGCTGTTGGTTGTCCATTGCAAATTGCGTTACCGCTGATGGGCTAATGTTCAAAACGATCTGACCGTCTTGCACAAACTGTGTTGGTACTTGTACAGCAGGAAAATCAGCGTTAACCACTAAGTGTGGTGTGCACTGATTATCAACAATCCAATCAAAGAAAGCGCGTAGTAAATAAGGACGATTAGGCGTCATTATAAACGGATCTCACGCTCTGCTTCAGTTAATGAAGCTTGGAATGATTCACGCTCAAATAAACGCAACATGTATTCTTTAAGCTCTTTCGCGCCTGCACCATTAAGCTCAATGCCAAGCTCAGGTAAACGCCAAAGTAGTGGTGCTAAGTAACAATCAACTAAGCTGAACTCTTCACTCATGAAGTAAGGTGCTTCAGAGAAGATTGGTGCAATTGCAAGTAACGCTTCTGTAAGCTCTTTACGTGCTTGCGCAGCTTCGCTGCTACCGCTAGTGATTTTGTTAGCTAGGCTATACCAATCCGTGTCGATACGATGCATCATCAGACGACTACGGCCACGCATAACCGGATAAACTGGCATTAGTGGAGGATGAGGGAAACGTTCATCAAGGTATTCCATGATGATGTTTGCCTGATATAAACCAAGCTCACGATCGATCAGTGTTGGTACTGTACCGTAAGGGTTAATCTCATGAAGTGCTTCTGGCAGGTTATCCTTTTCAGCCAGGTGAATGTCAACACTTACACCTTTTTCAGCAAGTACGATACGTACTTGATGGCTATACATACAGTTAGCACCAGAAAACAGGGTCATTACAGGGCGCTTATTGGCAGCTACGGCCATGCCTACCTCCATTATATTACAAAAACAGCAATAGGGGCTTAAGCCCCTATCACAAAACTACCTTTCAAAATGCCCAGGATTAGTGAACATCTCTCCAGTATTCTTTCTTCAGCATGAATGCCAAGATAAATAGAATCACTAGGAAACCAATTACCTTCAGACCTAACGCTTCTGACTCTAAACGTGACGGCTCGCCAACGTAAGCTAAGAAGTTAGTTAAGTCACGAGCAGCACGATCGTACTCGTCAACACTCATTTCACCAGAACCATCTGTTTCAACGCCAACAACTTTAGTCACAGTGTGACCATGTTCTTCCACTTCTTCAGTGATTGGTGTTGGTAAACCTTGTAGTTCTTGAAGAACGTGTGGCATACCTACCGATGGGAAAACAACGTTGTTTACGCCAAACGGACGAGACTCGTCTTTATAGAATGACTTCAGATAAGTGTAGATCCAGTCAGTACCACGAACTCGCGCAACAAGCGTAAGATCCGGTGGCGCTGCGCCAAACCATTTAGCTGCGTCATCTTTATCAATCGCATTTTTGATGTGGCTACCTACTTTTGAGCCATCAAAAATTAATTGCTCTTGACCAATCTCAGTAGGAATACCGATATCGCGGAACGTACGCTCATAACGTTGATACTGCATTTGGTGACAACCAAGACAGTAGTTCATGAACAATTTAGCACCGCGCTGTAAAGATGCGTTATCTTTAAGGTCAATGTTCGCATCCATTAAAGGAACCGAAGGACCTGCTGCCATTGTCAACGATGGCAACAATGCGAATAAACCGATAATTAGCTTTTTCATCATTTCGTCAACCTCGTTGGTAATGGCTTAGTTTTCTCATTCTTGCTGTAAACAAATAACAATACGAAGAACATGAAGTATGTCACAGTCGTGATTTGTGATAACAGCGTTTTGAAATCAGTTTGTGGTGTAGCACCAACCCAACCCAAGATAATGAAAGTTACCACGAATTGTGCGATGTTTAACTTGTGTAGACCACAACGATAACGAATAGAGCGAACCGAACCACGGTCAATCCAAGGTAGTAACGCAAGCACTACGATAGATGCACCCATCGCCACAACACCCATTAACTTGTTAGGGATTGCACGTAGGATTGCGTAGAATGGCGTAAAGTACCAAACTGGGAAAATATGCTCTGGTGTTTTCAGCGGGTTAGCTGCTTCGAAGTTTGGCGCTTCTAGGAAGAAACCATTCATCGCAGGCATAAAGAATACAACCCAACAGAATAAGATTAAGAAACCAACCACACCCACAATATCTTTTACTGTGTAGTAAGGGTGGAACGGGATTGCATCAACAATGTCTTTCTTGTTGGTGTAATACTCGTGGAATTTGAATTTAGGCTTATCTTCTTCAGCTACTGAGCCTTTCTTACGCTTGATTTCAACACCATCTGGGTTGTTTGAACCCACTTCGTGTAGTGCAACAATGTGTAAGAATACTAAGATAACGATTACTAAAGGTAATGCAATTACGTGTAGTGCAAAGAAGCGGTTAAGCGTAGCACCAGAAATTACGTAGTCACCACGGATCCAAAGCGTTAAATCATCACCAATAACCGGAATCGCACCGAATAGTGAAATGATTACCTGTGCACCCCAGAAAGACATTTGTCCCCAAGGTAGTAAGTAACCCATGAAAGCTTCAGCCATAAGTGCTAAGAAGATGAACATACCGAATAACCACAGTAATTCACGTGGTTTTTGGTAAGAACCGTAGATCATGCCACGGAACATGTGCAGGTATACAACGATAAAGAACGCTGATGCACCTGTTGAGTGAAGGTAACGAAGTAACCAACCGTATTCAACATCACGCATGATGTATTCTACCGATGCGAAAGCACCTTCAGCAGATGGTACGAAGTTCATTGTTAACCAAATACCAGTTACGATTTGGTTAACAAGTACTAACATGGCTAAAGAGCCAAAGAAGTACCAGAAGTTAAAGTTTTTTGGTGCTGGATACTGTGCAATATGCATGTTCCAAACACGTGTCATTGGAATACGATCGTCGATCCAACCAATAATTTTACCAAACATTACGCCACTCCTTTTTCTTCACCGACTAGAATAGTCGTGTCATCAAGGAAGGTATACGGAGGAATTTCTAGATTTAATGGTGCAGGTACAGATTGGAATACACGACCAGCCATATCAAATTTAGAACCGTGACACGGACAGAAGAAACCGTCGTCTGTGCCCTCTACTTTCTCACCAAAGCCACCTTGTAGGAAGCTAGGAGAACAACCTAAGTGCGTACAAATACCAACAGCAACGAAAATTTCAGGACGTTGCGAACGATATTCATTGGTTGATGATTCAGGTTGTTGAGGCTCTTCAGACGCAGGATCACGAAGTTGACCTTCATGTTCTTTCATCTGTTCAAGCATTCTTGGTGTACGATTAATAACCCAAACAGGTTTTCCTCGCCACTCAACACGTATTAATTGTCCTGGCTCAAGCTTGCTGATATCTACTTCTACAGGCGCACCCGCAGATTTAGCTCGCTCACTTGGATTCCAAGACGCAATAAAAGGAACAGCAGCCCCAGCCGCACCAACACCACCAACAACAGAGGTAGCTATGGTTAAAAAGCGACGTCGGCCATTGTCTACAGGCGCATTGCTCATCCACTTATCTCCACTATGATTCCCAACACTTGCCATATTGAGAACATCAGTTACAGCAGGTTAATTTTTAGAAATTTCAAAATAGACGCGATCATAATTAAAACCCTTGATTAAAACAAGGTTATTCACAGTCTCATGCTCGAATAAACCCTATTTAATGAATTATTAATTTAGGTTAGCTCGAGTATGAAGCCGCTGGTTATGATAACGCATATAAAAAAACAATATACTGACCAAGATCAACCTCACTAAGAGGAAACAGAATTCTGCATTAGCTGTTGTTGAACTCACTCACATTACTTGCCCCCCAATTGTAGCAAAAAATTTCATCAATTAACTGATGGATTTAAGCTAATTTTGCTAAATCTTGAAGTTTTTTTACTGTAATACGTACTAATTATTATCAGTGGTCAAATATCGAACGAAAAAAGGTAGGGTTTTGCGCTTCAGCGAGATGCGAGATGCGAGATGCGAGATGCGAGATGCGAGATGCGAGAAGTATATGGGAATATTAAGCCTTGGCAAGAACTTGTTCATTCAAGCAGTGAGCTCGCCTCTCGTTCTGCTAAAAACCGACGTCTGAAAGCTGACAGCTCCAAGAAACAAAAAACCCAGCCGAAGCTGGGTTTTTGGTATTCTGATAAACGTAAATATTAACGTTTTGAGAATTGTGGACGCTTACGTGCTTTCTTAAGACCCACTTTCTTACGCTCAACTTTACGTGCATCACGTGTAACGAAACCTGCTTTACGAAGTGTAGGACGTAGAGACTCGTCAAACTCCATAAGTGCACGAGTGATACCGTGACGGATAGCACCAGCTTGACCAGTAGTACCACCACCTGAAACAGTGATGTGTAGGTCAAACTTTTCAGTCATTTCTACGTGCTCTAATGCTTGACGAACAACCATGCGAGCAGTCTCACGACCGAAGTACTCTTCTAGAGAGCGCTTGTTGATTACGATGTTACCAGTGCCTGGGCGTAAGAATACGCGAGCACTTGAACTTTTACGACGACCTGTACCGTAGTATTGATTTGCCATGATAGTGCTCCTTAAATGTCTAGAACCTGAGGCTGTTGTGCAGCATGGTTGTGCTCAGTACCTGAGTAAACTTTAAGTTTACGGTACATTGCGCGGCCTAAAGGACCACGTGGCAACATGCCTTTAACAGCTTTTTCGATGATCATTTCAGGCTTTGCAGCTTGAAGCTTGTCGAAAGTAGTAGACTTAAGACCACCTGGGAAACCAGTATGAGCGTAGTACATTTTGTCTTTTGCTTTATTACCAGTAACAGTAACTTTCTCAGCGTTGATAACGATGATGTAATCACCAGTATCTACGTGAGGAGTGTATTCAGCTTTATGCTTACCGCGTAGGCGACGAGCGATTTCAGTAGCGATGCGACCTAAAGTTTTACCTTCAGCGTCAACTACGTACCAGTCACGTTTTACTGTTTCTGGCTTAGCAACAAACGTTTTCATTTATTAAAATCCAATGTTTTTTAATTAAAACCACAGGTAATTATTATTAATTACCGCTCTAAGTTGAATGCTTTAACCCCTTCGAGTTTAAGACTTTGAGCCATCAATTAGAGGCTAAACTAATATCTGGCAATAGAACGCAACGTGGCAGACGCGGGAGTATACCAGCACTTGAACCACATTGCTATATGATGGTTGTTTTTTATTCTAAAAAAACAGAAGTCAGAAGTCAGAAGTCAGAAGTCAGAAGTCAGAAGTCAGACTAAATAAAAACCATTAGGAAATGGATGCAAAGCTATTATTGTTCAAAACACAAATAATTAAGCCATCTTCTCGGTCAGCTAAAAACTAACGACTAAAATCTGACAACTTGACTAAGCTAGATGTTCTTTTGCTAAATACTCTAGCGATTGCATTTCTTGTAGTCGGCTAATACAACGCTTAAATTCAAAATTTAAGTTACCTTCGCTATATAGCTCGGTTATTGGCTTTTCAGCAGAGATAATCAGTGTTACATGACGCTCATAGAATTCATCCACTAACGCGATAAAACGACGTGCGGCATCATCATTGGCTTGGCCTAATGATTTTACGTTAGACAAAATCACCGTGTTATAAAGTCGGCTTATTTCCATGTAATCAACTTGGCTGCGGGCTGTTTCGCATAGTTCACTAAACTCAAACATAGCAATACAGTCAGAAACTTTACGGGTTTTGATCATCCGTCCTTCAATTTCAATTTCTTTATCGAGCACACCCGGCTCAGGTGACAACTTATCGAAGTATTCAAATAAATTATCATCAGCTTGCTTATCAAGCGGACTATGGAAAATTTCGGCTTGCTCAAGGGTACGTAAACGATAATCAACCCCCGAGTCTACATTTACGATTTCGGTGTTGGCTTTTACCAGCTCAATTGCTGGTAAGAAACGTGCACGTTGTAAACCATTTCGATACAGCTCATCAGGCACGATATTTGACGTAGCAACCAGCACAATACCGCGTTCAAATAATGCTTCCATCAAACCACCTAGTAGCATTGCATCAGTGATATCTTGCACAAAAAATTCATCAAAACAGATAATGTCTGTTTCTGATTTAAAGATATCTGCAACCACATTTAATGGATTACTGGTATTTTTTAACTTTTTCAACTCATCATGCACGCGATGCATAAAACGGTGAAAGTGCACACGCATCTTACGATCAGTAGGTAAAGCTTCGTAGAAAGTATCAACTAAATAGGTCTTACCTCTACCTACTCCGCCCCAAAAATACAGCCCTTTTATACTCGGCGTGCTATCTTTAGAGAATAGTTTGGCAAACCACCCCTTCGCGGCCGGTTTGTCTGCCGTTAGGTCATCATAGAGTCTTTGCAAATGGCGCACTGCATTTTCTTGCGCTGCATCATGTACAAAGTCTTCACGTTGTAAATCTTGTTGGTATTTCTGCCAAGGAGTCATAGGTCGTTACAATAAAACACAGTTAAATTTGCACAGTATATTAACACGCATCGTATCTCAGGGTATATTAGCCCGCAGTATGATTTCACAATCAAATTAAGCATATTTTAATAATGATTGGACTATAAATGCTTTTAAAGCATTTGTTTTTGTTATTTTTTCCCAAAGGGGTAGATTTATGGGTACAATTACCTGGATAGGTATTCTAATCATCGTTGCAATTTCAGCATTCTTCATTGGTGCTTTTGCAACCAAAAAACAATTCAAGCAAGACGAACTAGAACAGCAAGTTGAGCAAGCTAACAATGCGCTTGAACAATATCGTCAAGATGTGGCTGATCATCTAGCGAGCACAGGTAAGCTAGTATCTAAAATGAAAGATAACTACGATCAGCTACTGAACCATGTAGAAGAAACAAATAAACTACTACTTGCTGATAAAAAACAACATCCAAATGAGCCGTTCTTTTCTAAAGAAACGACTGAGCAATTACAAAACTCATTACAAGACCGCAGAGGCGATCGTTCAAGTGCCGAAGCACAACCTGCTGACTATGTTGTAGGTGAAACGGGCTTGTTCACTGGCTCAGAGAAAGTTTCAGAACATTCTAAAGCCTCTTGATGAACTTTTTTTTGACCCCATAGTCTTTAGATATAACAGCTTTATATCTAAACCAAGAAAAGGGCTGCTTATGCAGCCCTTTTTAGTTTTTGCTTTATCTCTGAAGTGGAGTAAACCCAGACTATGAAAATGAAATTATCTGTTATCAGTGCTGCTATTTTATCTTCTAGCTTATTATTAAGTCCTGCAATTTCAATGGCAAAACTTCCTGTTGCTGTAAATGGTCAACAATTGCCAACCCTAGCACCTATGCTTGAACAGATCACACCGGGTGTGGTGAGTATTCAAGTCTCAGGCTCTAAAGAAGTTCGCCGCCGTGCGACTCCTTTTGATGACTTTTTTGGTGTTCCTCGTGGTGGCAGTCAAAAGCGTGAATTTAGTGGCCTAGGCTCAGGTGTGATCATTGATGCAGACGAAGGTTACGTGGTAACCAATAACCATGTTATCGAAGACGCCGAAAAAATGGTGGTAACCTTAGAAGATGGTCGCGAATATGAAGCAACTAAAATCGGTAGCGACAAAGAATCAGATATTGCCTTATTGCAAATTGATGCAGAGGACTTAACCGCGCTTAAAATTGCCGATTCGGATCAGCTACGTGTAGGTGATTTTGCAGTTGCCATTGGTAATCCATTTGGTTTAAGTCACACAGTAACATCAGGTATCGTCAGTGCCCTTGGCCGTAGCGGTTTAAATATAGAAGGCTATGAAGACTTTATTCAAACCGATGCAGCTATCAACCAAGGTAACTCAGGCGGTGCGTTAGTTAACCTTAACGGTGAACTGATTGGTATCAACACCGCTATCTTAGGCGCATCTGGCGGTAACGTGGGCATTGGCTTTGCAATTCCATCTACCATGATGAAAAACCTTGTTGACCAAATTATCGAACACGGTGAAGTGCGCCGTGGCTCATTAGGTATTTCCGGTCGCCCACTTGATGCAGGCCTTGCTAAAGCACAACAACTCGACGTGAAGCAAGGCGCTTACGTTATGCAAGTAATGGATGATACCGCAGCAAGTAAAGCGGGCATCAAAGCCGGTGATGTAATTATTAGCGTTGATGGCACTGAAATTAGTGGCTTCCATGAACTACGCAGTAAAATTGCCACACTTGGTGAAGGCAAAAAAGTAAAACTGGGCATTTACCGAGATGGCAAAGTTAAAACTGTTAATGTCACGCTCGATGGTGCATCAGCCACAACTGCCGCAGGCGAAGAGACACACCCAGCTTTCCAAGGTGCAACATTAGAAAACACTCAGAAGAGTGATGGTAAAGGTGTTGAAGTAACCGGCGTGCAAGCACGTTCTCCTGCTGCTCGCGTTGGCCTTGAAGAAGGTGACGTGATCATGCAAGTCAATCGTCAACGCGTTGAAACAATTCGCGACATGAATAAGATCATCGAAAATACCAAAGGTAACATCGTACTAGGTGTTAAACGAGGTAGAGAGCTTATTTTCGTACTGATCCAGTAAACCTAGTTGATAAATCATGAAAAAATAACAGCGGTGCTTGCCGCTGTTATTTTTTTTGTGCCATCATTAAGGGATTGCTCACTGATAATAAGAATACTGTGCTAAAACTTTTTAAATTTATCCTTCCTCCGCTTTTCACCGGTTTAGGCATTGCCTTTTTAGTGGTGTTATTTAGCCCAAGCCTTCGTAGCACACTGTTACCAGATATGAGTTTACCTGCAGCGATATCCTCTGAGCACATGAGCTTTGCTGATGCAGTTCAAAAAGCGGCGCCGTCTGTTGTTACTATTTTTTCAGAAAGCATTTCCAATCAACCGCGCTATAAACGCCAAAACACTGTTCAAGCTCTTGGCTCTGGCGTGATCATGACCCAAGACGGCTATATTCTGACTAACTACCACGTAATCAAAAATGCCGATCTCATTATTGTTACACTCGCTGATGGCCGTCGTTTTTATGATGTACAAGTGATTGGTTTTGATACGCAAACAGATTTAGCGCTATTAAAGATCAGCGCTGAGCATTTACCTAAAATTCCAGTGAACGATAAATTTAAACCACGTGTTGGTGATGTTGTTTTAGCGATTGGTAACCCGCTTAACTTAGGGCAAACCATTACCCAAGGTATTATCAGTGCGACAGGTAAACAAAACTTAATCGATAGCCCTTACAGCAGCCTGTTACAGATGGATGCAGCGATTAACGTGGGTAACTCAGGTGGCGCGTTAGTCAATTCACGAGGTGACTTAGTCGGTATTACCTCGGCACAATTTAAAACTCATGAAAATCTCGATATTCAGGGTATCTTCTTCGCGGTACCTTACTCGATAGCCAAAGATGTGATGGATAAGCTAATCAAACATGGTCGTGTCGTACGTGGCTATTTAGGCTTCAGTGGCACAGGTATTGATAGCACTGGCAAAGATGTAAGCGATAGCTTTACACCTATTGCAGGCATGCGTATTTCTCAACTTGATCCATTTGGCCCTGCTTGGAAAGCAGGCATCAGAGAAACTGACATTGTGATCAAGATTGGCGGTATTCCTGTAGCCAACCCACAACAAGTGCTTGAGAAACTGGCGAATACAGAGCCAGGTAAAGAACTTGAATTTGAGATTTACCGAGATGGTAAGGTCTTAAAAGTGATGGTGACTGTTGCTGAACTCGAAGACGAGCAGTAGTTACTGAAACAACACAGATACAAAAAAGGCCTAACACTTGTTAGGCCTTTTTTATAAGTACTTAGCGATTAGCTTGAACGGCGCTTGATATTAGCACCCAGCGCACTCAACTTATCTTCAATGCGTTGATAACCACGATCTACATGATAGATGCGATCAACAATAGTCTCACCTTGAGCAACGATGCCAGTAAGAATTAGACTTGCAGAGGCACGTAAATCAGTTGCCATTACCTGTGCGCCCGATAAGCTTTCTGTATCCCCACAAATTGCCGTATTACCTTCTAAGCGAATGTTTGCGCCCATACGCTGTAACTCAGGCACGTGCATAAAACGGTTTTCGAAAATCGTTTCTGTGATGGTTGCACTGCCCTTCGCTACCACATTTAAAGCTGTAAATTGCGCTTGCATATCGGTAGGGAAACCCGGGTGTGGCATGGTCTTAATGTTAACCGCTTTTAGTTCGCGGCCACGCATATCAAGATAAATACTGTTATCAGTGACTTCAACCAAGGCATTAGTAGCACGCAACTTTTCAATCACAGGATCAAGACTATGGTGGTCTGTATTTTTACAAAGCACTTCACCGCCAGCCATTGCCGCCGCAACCAAGAAAGTGCCTGTTTCAATGCGATCGGGAAGAATGCTGTACTCACAACCTGATAGTGACTCAACCCCTTCAATTTCGATACGGCTAGTGCCTGCGCCACTGATCTTCGCACCCATCGCAATTAAGCAATTAGCAAGATCGGTAATTTCAGGTTCGCGAGCTGCATTTTCAAGTACTGTTTTACCGTCAGCCAGCGTTGCTGCCATCAATAGATTTTCTGTTGCACCAACACTGACCATCTCCATAAAGATCTCAGCACCTTTTAAGCGACCATCAACCTTGGCATTAATGTAACCATTTTCAACCTTGATGATAGCGCCCATGCGCTCAAGACCTTGAATATGGATATCAACTGGGCGAGCACCAATTGCACAACCACCAGGCAGTGATACTTGCGCTTCACCAAAACGGGCAACTAAAGGGCCTAATGCAAGTACTGAGGCACGCATTTGCTTTACCAGCTCGTACGGTGCAAGCGTTTTATCAACCGTCGCACCATCAATGATTAGTTTGTCTTGCTGCCACTCGACATTTGCACCCAATGTTTTTAATAAGGCCTCTGTGGTGCCGATATCGCGTAAACGAGGAACATTACTAAAGGTACTTTTGCCCTGCCCTAAAAGCGCAGCAAAAAGAATTGGAAGAGCGGCATTTTTAGCGCCAGAAATAGTGACTTCACCTGCCAGCGAGGTGCCACCTTGAATAACAAATTGATCCATTAGGAGGCCCTGCGACTATTGAGGTAAAATAAATTTTTGTTCGCGTTTCCATTCAGTCGGTGTAAACGCTTTGATAGATACAGCGTGGATTGTACCGTCTGAGATTGTTGACATTAACGGAGCATAAACCAACTGTTGCTTCTTCACGCGAGATAAACCATCAAAACACTCACCAACAGCAATCACTTCGTAGTGGCTACCATTTGCTTTAACAATCACTTCATCTAGTTTTAATTCGTCGCGTAATAACGTTTCGACTTGGCTTGTTTCCATAAATCTCACTCAAATAGGTTTGTGACCTGACCCAACTGCATTAAATTTTGCAATTGTTCAGGGCTATTTTGCAGTTCAAGGTGAATACCTTGCTGCTTTAATTCTGCGAAAGAGTGAATTAACCAAGCTAAGCCCGCCGTGTCAACCCTAGATAGCCCAGAAAGGTCAAAATACCATGTTTTATGGCTAGAATCTGGCTTGGCGTTCAGAAGGCGTTCACGGCCGATTGAATTTCGAGTCAGTTCGCCACTGACTCGAAACTGGTTATCTTCAAGTTGAGTAATCTCGACTTTACTCATCGCCACCATCACCTCTAAATTGCACTGGCAGTTGGCTCTTCTGCTCTAGTAAGTCACTTACATAATCTAGACCATGTTGGCGTAAAATACCTTGTAATTCACTTTGTTTAGCATCAAGCAAACTAATACCTTCTGCAATCATATCGTACGCGCCCCAGTCACCAGTGCGGTCTTCACGTACTTTAAAGTCGATTCTGATATCAGGTTTACCGGCTTCAACAATCTTAGTTTTAACAACCACCACATCTTGGCCTTTGAAAGGCTGAGGCGGAGCAAACTCAACGCTTTGGTTAGTGTATTGAGTAAACACACCTGCGTAAGTTGCAATTAAATACTTTTGGAAAACGTCAATGAAGCGTTTTAACTCTTTAATTGCCTTTGCTTTTTCCTCTTTATCTTCGATAGCACGCACCTTTGACACGTGATTACCTAATACGCGCAGTGCAGCATACTTGTAGTCAATGTAAGGCATTAGCTCTTCTTCTACGATAACGCGTAGATGCTCTTTGTCTTTCGCAATAAGAGGTTGGTCTTTAGTAATACGTGCAAAAGTATTATCTGACACTGTACGAACCATTTTGTAAGGGTCTTTTAAATCAACCTTAGGTTCAGCGGCTTGTGCGTTTAGGCTAAACAGCACAGCAATACATAATAAAAACTTCTTAAACATAATTATTCACCACCCTGGTTGAATAAGAACTGACCAATTAATTCTTCTAAAACAAGCGCTGATTTTGTATCAGTAATGTAGTCACCGTCTGCAAGCGCTTTGCTTTCAACACCAAATAAATCATCTAGATCTGTATCATGCTCACTTGCTGTTACATCTTCACCCATACAGCGTTGCTCAGCAGATTCAGGAGCAATAACAGGGTTAATGCCTAAGTACTGCTCACCTAAAATACCTGATGTCAAAATAGAGATTGATGTTGTGTCTGAAAACTTACATAAGTAATTTGCATCAATCGCCATATTAACCACAGGCACAAACTCTTTTGGGTGAATAAAGATTGATTCAACTCGGCCAACAACTACACCACCTACTTTGATAGGCGCACGTGCTTTTAAAGAACCAATGTTTTCAAACTTTGCGTTCAATTGGTAAGTCTCACCACTACCACTAATGCCGGCATTCGCAACTTTAAATGCTAATAATGCAAATGCAGCGATACCAAGGGCTACAAAAAAGCCAACTAATATTTCTAATTTCCGTGAATTCATCTTTATACCCTAATTAGCTGGTAAACATTACCGCTGTTAAAATAAAGTCAAAACCTAATACTGCCAATGACGAGTGCACAACGGTTTCTGTTGTCGCTTTACTGATCCCCTCAGATGTAGGAACACAGTCATAGCCTTTGTAAAGTGCAATCCAAGTCACAATCATGGCGAATACAAAACTCTTAATCATGCCGTTCACAATATCTTGTTGGAACGACACTTGCGCTTGCATGATTGACCAGAAGCTTCCTGAGTCAACACCAAGCCAATCAACACCCACTAAATGAGCGCCGATAATAGCAACCGCAGAAAATATTAATGCAAGTAATGGCATACTGATAAAGCCAGCCCAAAAACGCGGTGCAATAATGCGTTTAAGTGGATCAATAGCCATCATTTCTAAGCTTGATAATTGCTCGGTTGCTTTCATTAAACCGATTTCAGCAGTAAGTGCACTGCCCGCGCGGCCTGCAAACAGTAACGCTGTTACTACAGGGCCTAGCTCCCGTAATAAGCTCAATGCCACTAAAGGCCCTAAGCTATCTTCAGCACCATAGCCTACTAATACGGTGTAACCCTGCAGGGCGAGCACCATACCGATGAATAAGCCTGACACCATAATGATTAAAAGAGATTGCGAGCCCACCATATATAATTGGCGAACAAGTAAAGGCGTGCCTTTTTTGAAGTTCGGCACATTAACGAGTGCACCAAACAGCATCTGAGTAGAACGGCCAAGCGCTGCAAAGCGCCCTAATGTTTTGTGACCTAACTTCTGGAATAGATCAAGCATTATGCACTCCTAGTAATTCATCATCATACGCAGGAGCTGGGAAATGGAATGGTACAGGGCCATCCGATAAACCATTTAAGAACTGTTGCACAAGCTCAGATTCATGGTTTTGCATTTGCTCTGGAGAACCTTCGCCTATCACCCCTTGATCAGCAATAATAATCACGTGATCAGCAATGCTCATAACCTCTGTTACATCATGGGTCACGATAAGTGATGATAAACCTAGCACCTCATTCAGTGATTTTATTAGCTTAACTAACACACCCATAGAGATAGGATCTTGGCCAGCAAATGGTTCATCGTACATGATAAGCTCTGGATCAAGGGCAATTGAACGCGCCAAAGCAGCACGGCGAGCCATACCACCAGAAAGCTCAGACGGCATTAAGTCTTGTGCCCCACGTAAGCCGACAGCTTGTAATTTCATTAAAACGACAAGACGAATTAAGTCTTCGCTGAGTTGAGTATGTTCACGCAAAGGAAAGGCGATATTGTCAAACACTGACATATCGGTAAATAAAGCGCCACTTTGAAACAGCATACTCATTTTGGTGCGGGCAGCATAAAGCTCCTTGCGAGTCATGCCAGGAATGCTATTGCTTTCAAATAAAATGTCACCAGAATCAGGTTTAAGCTGACCGCCGATTAAGCGTAACATGGTGGTTTTACCAATGCCGCTTGGTCCCATGATAGCGGTAATCTTGCCTTTCGGAATGTTAAAACTCATATTTTTATATATGATTCTATCGCCCCGTGAAAAGGTTACATCCTTGATTTCTACTATTGATTGCGACAAGTCGCTCTCCATAACGTTTTTCACTAGTTTTGCCATTTTAAGGGTTTTTTAGTCAAGATGGAAAAAACAAATCGTAAAATTTTGTAATATTTTCTATCAATAAATTCTAAAGCTAGCTGCAAAGAGCTTAACGACACCTGAAATTTAGTTTCCTCGTCAAGCACGCTTTATGCTCGCCAGCCCATTCTTTTACTTATACTTTCAGGTTCGCTTTTGTTACTATTTGCAGTCATCTGTATAAGTAATGTTGGCGTATCACAATGGTGACTTCTTTTGTCATTTTAATTATTGGTTTTGCTGCACTCGTTTGGAGTGCCGATCGATTTGTTTATGGGGCGGCTGCACTCGCAAAAAATATGGGGATCCCCACCCTAATCATTGGTTTAACCGTTGTTGCTATGGGCTCATCAGCCCCTGAAATGATGGTATCTGCATCGGCAGCACTTGCTGATAAAACAGATACTGCAGTAGGTAATGCTATAGGTTCTAACATTACTAATATCCTACTTGTACTTGGTGTCACAGCCTTACTACGCCCTCTTTCAGTATCTTCAATGACACTTAAACGCGAAATGCCGCTGGTATTGTTAATCTCAGTAGCAGCTTGGTATGTGTTCTCAGATAACTATTTTTCATTCGCTGAAGGCATTGCCTTGATGATTGCCTTTGCAGTGTTTATTGGTGGCTTAGTTATTGTATCTCTGCGTGCTAAAAACCAAGATGACCCATTTGTCAGCGAAGCATGTGAAGACGTTCCGAACGATGTAAGCACTAAATCTGCCGTGTTTTGGTTAATCATCGGCATGATTTTATTACCAGTCAGTTCACACTTTTTAGTTGAATCAGCCGTTGATATCGCAAAATATTTTGGTCTATCAGACCTTGTAATAGGTTTAACCATAATTGCTATTGGTACCAGCCTACCAGAGCTGGCAGCCTGTATTGCTGGGGTATTAAAGAACGAAGACGATTTAGCGCTTGGGAATATCGTTGGCTCAAACATTTTCAATTTACTCGCCGTATTACCACTTGCGGGTATTATCAACCCATCAATTATTGACCCATCTGCGGCAAACCGCGATGCACTTATCATGATTGCAGCAACCGTTGTATTGATTGCCATGTCATTGAACTTTAAAGGTGCTCGTCGTATCAATAGAGTAGAAGGTGGCTTCTTGTTAGTCGCATTTATTGCATATCAGGGCTATATTTTCAGCCAAGTAGGATAATTAATGACACAACCTAGCTTTATCGCGCAGGGTAAGCGCGTACTCGAAATTGAAGCACAAGCTTTACAAGAAATTGAGCAATATATAAATCAAGATTTCGATAACGCTTGCCAATTAATGTTCCAATGTACAGGTCGTATTATTGTGATTGGTATGGGCAAGTCTGGCCACGTTGGTAATAAAATTGCGGCGACCCTTGCAAGTACTGGCACACCGGCATTTTTTGTTCACCCTGGCGAAGCAAGCCATGGTGATTTAGGCATGATCACCCGTGATGATGTGGTGATGTGTATTTCGAACTCAGGCGAAACCAGCGAAGTACTTAGCATTATTCCTGTTATCAAGCGCATTGGCGCAAAAATGATTTCACTCACAGGCAACCCAGACTCAACCATGGCAAAACTGTCTGATGTACATGTGTGCATTAAAGTAAGCCAAGAGGCATGCCCGTTAGGCCTTGCGCCAACTGCAAGTACCACAGCAACACTTGTGATGGGTGATGCTATGGCGGTTGCACTACTTGAAACCCGTGGTTTCACAGCCGATGATTTTGCGCTTTCGCACCCGGGTGGCAGCTTAGGTAAACGTTTATTGCTTACATTAGATGATGTGATGCACGCAGGCGACGCAACGCCAATCGTTAGCGAAACCCAAAGCATTAAAGACGCGCTAATCGAAATGTCAGCCAAGGGCCTTGGTATGACCGCGGTGATTGGTGCAGATGAAAAGTTAGCCGGATTATTCACTGATGGTGACTTACGCCGTATTTTAGAACAGCGCATCGATATCCATAACACGGCAATTAGCCAAGTAATGACCCGTTCATGTACAACTGCTCGCCCTGATATGCTTGCAGCTGAAGCTTTAAATATTATGGAACGTAAACGTATCAATGGTTTAATTGTGGTAGATCAAAGTAATACGCCAATTGGTGCCCTTAATATGCAAGACCTATTAAAAGCAGGAGTTCTTTAAGCAATGACATTCGCCGAGCTATACCAGCCTCTTAGCCCTGATGTGAGTCAGCGCGCACAAAAAGTAAAATTGCTAATCTGCGATATAGATGGTGTTTTTTCTGATGGCCGAATTTATTTAGGTAATGATGGCGAAGAGCTTAAAGCATTTAATACTAAAGATGGCTTTGGTATTAAAGCGCTCATTAATAGTGGCTTTGAAGTGGCAGTGATTACTGGCCGCCATTCACAAATAGTTCAGCAGCGAATGACTAGCCTAACTGTTCAGCACATTTATCAGGGACAAGAAGATAAGCTGATTGCTTATCAAGAGTTAAAAGATAAACTGGGGCTGACTGATGAACAAATTGCCTATATTGGTGATGATGGTCCAGACTTACCAGTAATGGAAAAAGTAGGGTTTGCTGTTGCTGTAAACGACGCACACCCACTGATTAAAAAGCTGGCTCATTACACCACACTATTACCAGGTGGCTTTGGAGCTGTGCGTGAATTAACTGATTTACTGATGTTAGAAAACGGTAAGCCGTTGACTAGCGATGGAACCAGCGCATGAATATAGCCCGTATTTTACTGAGTATTGTTTTTGTTTGTTGCATGGTGTGGTTGTGGTACCCGTACTTTAACCAATCAACAGACACAATAACTAGTGAAGACGAGATCATCGCAACACCTGATTACACCGCAGTGGCCTTAAAGCAAACAGCGTATGACGAGCAAGGCAAAATTAGTCATAAAGTGGCTGCTGCTAAAATGGAGTTGTATCAACAATTAGGGTTTACCTTTTTTGAGCAACCTATTTTTACTATTTATGGCGACCAGCAGGTTTGGCAAGTAAAAGCCAAAGAAGCCACATTGTACGAAAACGATCAGCTGATTTTTGAAGGGGATGTAGTTGCTAAAAACTTAACCCACAACGGCATGATTGAAGATATAAAAGCAGAAAACATTAATGTCGACATTGATAAAATGACCATGTTTTCTAAGCAACCTGTGACACTAACAGGACCGAATTTAAAGATTACCGGTAAAGGCTTAAAAGCCGATTTAAAAGCCGAAATTGTTGAGTTAACTAACCATACACGAACTATATACTATGACCAATAAACTGAAGAAATTACTCCTGATCCCAAGCTTATTGATTGCTTTTTCGGGCGCAGCTGCCGAGCAAACAGGCGCTCAAATTAGCATTAGCTCAGATCGCCAAGTAGGTAAACTAAAAGATGGCGTTGGCATATTCGAAGGTAACGTAGAGATCGTGCATGGTAATCGTCGTATTACCGCTGAACGCCTTGAAGCACATGGCGGCGACACCGAAGGTACAGTAGAGTTAATTATTGCTACAGGCACACCAGCTTACTTCGAAGAAAAGCAAACTGATGGCACCGTGATGAGCGCCAGCGCCGAAGAAGTTCGTTATGATGTTGCAAAACGCTTCTTAACCTTAAATGGTGAAGCTGAAGTTACTCAAGCTGGTCAAAAAGTGACAGCTAAAAGCATTACCTATGATATGGCACAGCAGCTGATCAGTGCTGAAAAAGACGAAAATTCAACAGATCGTGTACACACTATTTTAGTGCCTGTTGAAAATAAAAAAGACAATAAAGGCCAACCATGAGTACATTAAAAGCAGAGCTTTTAGCTAAGAGCTACAAAGGCCGCCAAGTGGTTAAAAATGTCGGCCTTGAAGTTGAAGCAGGCAGCATTGTTGGCTTGCTTGGCCCAAATGGTGCAGGTAAAACCACCACCTTCTACATGATTGTAGGCTTAGTACCAAGCGACAAAGGTAAAATCAGCATTGATGATAACGATATTACCCTTTTACCAATGCACAATCGTGCCCGCTTAGGTATCGGCTATCTGCCACAAGAATCGTCAATTTTTCGAAAGTTAACGGTTTACCAAAACTTGATGGCTATTTTAGAAACCCGTAAAGATCTAAACAAAGCAGGTCGCGAAGAAACACTAAATAGCTTGCTCGATGAATTTAGCATCCAACACATTCGCGATAGCCAAGGTATGGCACTGTCAGGTGGTGAACGCCGCCGCGTTGAAATTGCCCGTGCATTAGCCGCTAATCCTAAATTTATCCTTTTAGATGAGCCTTTTGCTGGTGTTGATCCAATTTCAGTGTTAGATATAAAGAAAATAATTGAGCACCTAAAAAATCGTGGTATCGGTGTACTAATTACTGACCATAATGTTCGAGAAACCCTTGATGTTTGTGAAAAAGCCTACATTGTTTCTCATGGGGAGCTAATTGCATCAGGCACACCTGAGCACGTATTAGCAGACCAAACTGTACGCGATGTATATCTAGGCGAGCAATTCAGGCTGTAACCATTACGCCAGCGACTAGAGCATCTGCTAGACTAATAACAATGACAATAAATCGATAATGACTTAACTGTGTTTGCACAGTTATCGATAACTTTAAAAGGATTGTTAGGGATACATGAGGC
This sequence comes from Pseudoalteromonas sp. 2CM39R, assembly GCF_023161845.1. Lineage (NCBI taxonomy): Bacteria > Pseudomonadati > Pseudomonadota > Gammaproteobacteria > Alteromonadales > Pseudoalteromonadaceae > Pseudoalteromonas > Pseudoalteromonas sp. 2CM39R. Next base: position 53,077 of record NZ_JALNTM010000009.1, on the reverse strand, counting down.
AATCATTACAGCTGCGCATGGGCCAGCAACTTACAATGACTCCACAACTGCAACAAGCTATTCGTTTGTTGCAGCTCAGTACATTGGATCTCCAGCAAGAAATTCAAGAAGCGCTTGATAGTAATCCTCTACTTGAAGTGGAAGAAGCGGATTACAACGAAGAAAGCACCGGCAAGAATGAGCAAAAAGCTGAATCTGAGGATGTACAAGTCAGCGCGTCTGCCGAAGAAGCACCTAGCGAGTACGAGCAAGAAAGTAGTGACGCTCTCAATAAAGACACCGTAAGCGATGACTTAGCCATGGATGTCACCTGGGATGAGTACATGAGTGCCGCCCCTTCAACATCGTCAGGGCCAATGCCTGAAGATGAATCTATCTATCAAGGTGCATCAACCGAAACCCTTCACGAATACCTAATGTGGCAATTGCAACTCACGCCATTTAGCCCTACCGATGAAGCGATTGCTGTGGCAATTGTAGAAGCTATCGATGAATCAGGTATTTTAACGGTAAGCTGTGAAGATATCGTCGAAAGCTTTAATCAAAATAGCGATGAAGAAGAAATCGAACTTGATGAAGTCGAAGCGGTCTTAAAAAGAATTCAGTTATTTGATCCTGTTGGTATTGGCGCACGCAGTTTACAAGAATGTCTGTGCATTCAGTTACGCCAATTCGATGCTAATACGCCATATTTAGCTGAAACTAAAATGGTTTTATCTGAGCATATCGAATTATTAGCGAGTCGCGACTATCGAACTTTGATGAAAAAGACTAAGCTTAAAGAAAACGAGCTTAAAGAAGTGATGACGCTCATCCACAGCTTAAATCCTAAGCCTGCGGATAGCATAGTACGCGAAGAGTCTGAGTACGTCATACCTGATGTATCAGTAAAAAAAGTAAAAGGTCGCTGGGTAGTCGAGTTAAACCCAGACTGTATGCCAAAGATTAGAGTGAACAGCCAATATGCGGCGATGTCTCGCTCTGTTAAATCAAGTAGCGACAGCCAATTTATTCGCTCTCACTTACAAGAAGCAAAGTGGTTTATTAAGAGCTTAGAAAGCCGTAACGATACGCTATTAAAAGTGACCAACTGTATCGTTCAACAACAACAAGCTTTCTTTGAGCATGGCCCTGAGGCAATGAAGCCGATGGTGCTAAATGATGTTGCTGAAATGGTCGAAATGCATGAATCGACGATTTCACGGGTAACAACGCAAAAATATATGCATACCCCTCGGGGTATTTTTGAGTTGAAATATTTCTTCTCAAGCCATGTCAGCACCGAAAATGGTGGTGAGTGTTCTTCTACAGCAATACGCGCTTTAATCAAGAAGTTAGTCGCTGCAGAAAACTCAGCTAAACCATTGAGTGATAGCAAAATTGCAGATATATTGGCTGAGCAAGGAATTAAAGTAGCTAGACGTACAATTGCAAAATATCGTGAGTCTCTAGCAATACCTCCGTCTAATCAGCGTAAGAGTCTGATTTAGACGTTTTACATAGAAGGAAAAATGCTTATGCAACTAAATTTAACTGGTCGTCATGTAGAAATCACAGATTCATTAAGAGACTATGTAAACACCAAGTTTGCGAAACTAGAAAGGCATTTTGACCATATTAATAATGTTCATGTCATTCTAGATGTAGAAAAATTAAGCCAAAAAGCAGAAGCAACTTTACATGTAAACGGAGGCGAATTGTTCGCTTCTACTCAGCATCAAGATATGTACGCAGCCATTGACTCACTGATCGATAAACTTGATCGCCAAGTCATTAAACACAAAGAGAAATTAGCTCGACATTAAATTATGAAACTAAGTTCACTTACTAACCAGGACTGCAGCAAAGCTGCGGTCCTTTTTAATAGCAAAAAAAGAATTCTTGAATATATCAGCGAACTGGCCCACCAGCAGCTTCCTCATTTATCGCAACAAGATATCCTAGATGCTTTACTCAACCGAGAAAAACTAGGTAGCACCGGCATTGGCCGAGGTATTGCTATTCCACATGGCCGAATGAGCGGCGCAGATGAGCCTCATGCATTTGTGATAGTGAGTGAATCCCCTATTAATTTTGATGCAATTGATAATCGTCCAGTTGATATTTTTGTGGCACTCATCGTACCAGATGGTGACTGTCAGCTTCACCTAAAGACCTTATCAACAATTGCTGATAGACTTAAAGATAAAGAATTTTGTAAACAGCTGCGTAGTGCTACTACCGATCAGCAACTGTTTCAGGTCATATCAGCAGAGGCATAAATGGAATTAATAATTATCAGCGGTCGCTCAGGCTCAGGTAAATCGGTCGCTTTACGAGTACTTGAAGACTTAGGCTATTATTGCGTTGATAATATTCCGGTTAATTTACTGCCTTCGCTCGTACGAAGTGTGTCTGATAACTACGATAAAATAGCGGTCAGCATCGACGTGCGCAACTTACCGAAAGAGCAGCAAGAATTTAATGATATTCTTGAGTACCTGCCAGGTTTCGCAAACCCAACACTATTCTATTTAGACAGTGATGACCAAACTCTGATCAAGCGCTTTTCAGAAACACGCCGCTTGCATCCACTATCTATTGATTCTTTGCCGCTTGATCTGGCCATTAAACAAGAAAAAATCCTGCTTGATGTGTTGATCACTCGCGCTGACTTTATGATTGATACTACTGATCTGAGTGTTCATCAGTTAGCAGAATCAATTCGCGAAAAGATTTTAGGTAAAAAAGATAAAAAACTAATTATTACTTTTATGTCGTTTGGCTTTAAGCATGGTATTCCTAAAGAAGCTGACTACGTTTTTGACGCACGCTTTTTACCTAACCCACACTGGGAACCTGATTTAAAGCCACTAACCGGCCTTGATCAACCAGTAAAAGATTACCTAGCTAGCCACAGCATAGTGCAAAAGTTCACGTGGCAAATACAAACCTTTGTGCAAACTTGGTTGCCACATTTAGAGCGCAATAACCGCAGTTATCTGACCATTGCTATTGGTTGTACCGGCGGCCAGCATCGCTCTGTTTACTTAGCGCAAACAATTGGTGAGAGCTTTGCCAAAAGCCATGCTAATGTAAAAATTCGCCACCGCGAACAAGACATTTAATTAGGCACCAACAATGCACGCTGAAGATACCTTTTTAATTCAAAACAAACTTGGCTTACATGCTCGTGCTGCTACTGTTTTAGCGCAATTAGCACTGCAATTTGATGCCAAAATTACGCTTTATCAAGATGATAAAGAAGCTGAAGGCGACAGCGTGTTAGCATTAATGCTACTTGAAAGTAGTCAGGGTAAAGAAGTTCGCGTTGTGTGCGAAGGCCCTGACGCCGATGCTGCATTAACGGCAATCGGCGAATTAATTGCACAACGCTTCCACGAGCAAGAATAGCATTTGCTAAGACTTCAAGGTTTACGGTAAACTTAATTCGGATATTTAAAATTCCCTTTAAATATCCTACTTTTATATCGCTCGCTTTTCTAAATTACAAAACTCTTAATAAATTTATCGCAGTGCGACGATATCTCTGCAAATACACTACAAAGCAACTATGCTGTATTTGCTTAACCTATTTAAACTTTTTTCAGTTGTAAGGACGCCAATGCCAGAAGCCTTTGAACAAGATTACCCACTACAACAACTCAAACAAGTGACCAAGTCACTCAATAGTGGTCAATTTGTTCAAGTGCGCGGTATGTTAGCCAAAACGGCACCTTGTGATACAGCCCTTTTACTTGAATCTTCTCCCCATAAAATTCGTCGTATGCTTTGGCAGCTGGTTGATCCAGATGTCCGTGGTGATGTTCTAGAAGAACTCTCTGAAGACGTACGTCTTGGCATTATTGCCCAGATGGAGCCTGAGCACATTGCTGCTGCCACTGAAGATATGGACGACGATGACTTAGGTGAGGTTTTACGTAGTCTTCCTGATACCGTATATCAAGACGTTGTCAGTGCCATGGACTCGCAAGATAGAGAGAGAGCAACTCAAGCACTTTCTTATCAAGAGCGCTCAGCCGGTGCCTTGATGAACAGCGATACGGTCACCATTCGTCCTGACGTTACCCTCGATGTTGTACTACGCTATTTACGCTTACGAGGGGAGCTACCAGAGGGTACCGATGACTTATATGTAGTTGATAAGCATAACTGCTTTTTAGGCGCGCTTTCATTAACTACATTGCTGACCAGTCCTTCAGATAAAATTGTTCGTGATTTAATGGATGAAGACTGTGAGTCAATCCTAATCTCTATGGATGAAAGTGATGTAGCGCAACTGTTCGAGCGTCACAACTGGATTTCAGCCCCTGTTGTGGATGATAACGCTCACTTGCTTGGTCGTATTACCATCGATGATATCGTTGACGTAATCCGTGAAGATGCAGAGCACAGCATGCTAAGCCTCGCTGGTCTTGACGACGAAGAAGATACCTTTGCGCCAGTGCTAAAAAGTTCGCAGCGTCGCTCTATTTGGCTTGGGGTTAACTTATTAACCGCATTGTTAGCAGCAATTGTGGCAAGCTTTTTCGAAAACACCTTAGCAATCTTGCCTATTTTAGCGGTACTCAATGGTATCGTACCTTCAATGGGAGGTGTTGCGGGTAGCCAAACCTTAACCCTGGTTATTCGTGGTATAGCGGTAGGTCATATCAACCAAACCAACCAACGCTTCTTATTACTTAAGGAGCTTGCGATTGGCGCACTGAATGGCATTATTTGGTCGATATTAATTGCTGGTGTGGTTGCCCTATGGCAGTGGGACTTTAAACTCGGCGCAGTACTGGCCTTTGCAATGTTTATGAATCTTGTTGCCGCTGGTATTGCGGGTGCGAGCATTCCACTAATTCTTAAGAAAATGAAAATAGACCCAGCCCTTGCAGGGAGCGTGGTGCTGACAACCGTGACCGATATTGTTGGTATCTTTGCCTTTTTAGGCACTGCAACCTGGTTATTAATCTGATACCAATTCGCAATAATACTTAGTTAAGCGAATTGGTATAAATAAAAACGGCCCTTAAAGGGCCGTATTTATATCTATTTACTTTGCGCGCTGCTTATTTTTACCTACTCGAGGTTTGGTATTGGCCTTTTTAAACTGGCTAAAACCGGTGTGACGAGTCAATGCCGCACGGCCTTTACCGCCCTTTCCTCTAGCAGCTTTCTCGTTACGACCTTCTTCAGGTACCAAACAGTTCGGTCCTTTACCGATTAGATTCGCTTTGCCCATTTTTCTTAGTGCTTCACGGATCATCGGCCAACCAGCCGGATCGTGGTAACGTAAAATCGCTTTGTGTAAGCGACGCTGACGTGCGCCTTTTGGAACAGGCACTTGCTCAGTATTGTTCTTAATATTGCGCAGCGAGTTCATTTCAGTGTGATAAATCGTGGTTGCATTAGCCATCGGTGATGGATAAAAGTTTTGCACTTGATCAAGCTTAAAGTCATTAGACTTTAACCACAACGCCATGTTCACCATATCTTCGTCTTTCGTTCCTGGGTGAGCAGAAATAAAATACGGGATCAAATACTGCTTTTTACCCGCTTCTTTTGAGTATTTATCAAATAGCTCTTTAAACTTATCGTAAGCTCCCATGCCCGGCTTCATCATCTTAGACAATGGGCCATCTTCAGTATGCTCAGGGGCAATTTTTAAGTACCCGCCTACGTGATGGGTAACCAACTCTTTTACATAGCGAGGGTCTTCAACGGCTAAGTCATAACGTACGCCAGACGCTATCAGGATTTTCTTAACACCTTTTACATCACGGGCTTTTTTATAAAGCTCAATAGTTGGGGTGTGATCCGTGTCCATGTGCTTACAGATATCAGGATAAACACATGATAAACGTCGGCACGTACTCTCTGCTTTTTTACTCTTACAGCGTAACTTATACATATTCGCTGTTGGTCCGCCTAAGTCAGAAATAACCCCTGTAAATCCTGGCACTCTGTCACGAATTTGCTCAATTTCATCAATAATTGATTGCTCAGAACGGCTTTGAATAATACGTCCTTCGTGCTCTGTAATCGAACAGAAAGAACAACCACCAAAGCAACCACGCATGATGTTCACCGAAGTTTTAATCATTTCATAAGCTGGGATTTTTTCATCGCCGTAGCTTGGGTGCGGAATACGCTGATATGGCAAACCAAATACGCCATCCATTTCTTCAGTTTCAAGCGGAAATGCAGGCGGATTAACCCAAATAGAACGGTCGCCATGGCGTTGAAATAACGCACGTGCACAACCTGGGTTTGTTTCTTGGTGCAAAATACGCGAGGCATGGGCATAAAGCGGTTTATTCACGCTTACTTGCTCATACGCTGGTAGCTTAACGTAGGTCTTTTCCCAAGGCTTAGGGCGAGCTGGCTGGATAGTGATTGGCTTAGCCGCCTCGGCACTTAAATCAATACCTGCTTTTTTAAATTCTGATTTACTACAACCCACATCATCTGCGCCATACGGGTTTGGAATTGGATCAATCTTACCGATTTTATCAATTGCAGTTGAGTCACTACCACGCCAACCCGGTAATGGTTCCTTACGAATAACCGCAGTACCACGAATATCTTGAATTGTGTCAACCGACTCACCCGCGGCAATACGGTGGGCAACTTCAACAAGTGGGCGCTCAGCATTACCGTAAATTAGAATGTCAGCTTTGGCATCAAACAATACGCTACGGCGTACTTTTTCTTGCCAATAATCATAATGAGCAATACGGCGTAAACTCGCCTCAATACCACCAATGATCAGCGGCACATCTTTATAAGCTTCGCGACAGCGTTGGCTGTATACAACTACCGCACGGTCAGGACGTTTACCGCCTATGTTACCCGGCGTATAAGCATCATCATGACGCATACGCTTTTCAGCAGTATAACGGTTGATCATCGAGTCCATATTACCCGCTGTAACACCAAAGAATAAGTTAGGCTTACCTAACGCCATAAAGGCATCTTTTGAGTTCCAATCAGGCTGCGCAATAATACCAACACGAAAACCCTGTGACTCAAGCATACGCCCTATCACAGCCATACCGAAACTTGGGTGATCTACATACGCATCACCACTGACAATGATCACGTCACAACTATCCCAGCCTAACGCGTCCATTTCTGCACGAGTGGTTGGTAAAAATGGCGCCGTGCCATAGCATTCAGCCCAATACTTAGGGTAAGAAAACAGGCCTCGCTCGGCTTTTAATGCGCTCATAAAGTGTACTCTGCTAACAAAAGGGGCGAATTATACCTCAGTCTTATAGATTATTATAGAAAACAAAACGCCCTCACATGGGAGGGCGCTGTTTAATTAATATGCTTTTGTTGAAACTTTCTATTGTTTAGCTTGCAGGTAGGTAATTAACTCTTTTTCTGGCATAGGCTTAGCATACATGAAGCCTTGCACTTCATCACAGCCAAGCTGGGCTAAATAATCTGCTTGCGCTTGTGTTTCGACCCCCTCTGCAATGGTTTTTAAGCCTAACCTTGCACCAAGAGAAATAATTAACGCAGCAATCGCCTGACAATCTTGACCTGGTAAATCTTTAATAAAGGCGCGATCTATTTTAAGTCTGTCTAGCGGCAGTTTTTGCAAGTAACTTAACGATGAGAACCCTGTACCGAAGTCGTCAATCGCAATCTCGATACCAAACTCTTTAAGCTCTTTTAATGTGGTGATCACATTAGCTAGCTCATCCATTACCACGCTTTCGGTCACTTCGAGTTCAATAAACTGCGGTTTTACATCGTACTTAATTAAAGTGTCTTTAACCTGCTGCGCATAGCCTTTAACTTTAAATTGCGGCACTGAAACATTTACAGCAATGCTAATTGCAAAGCCCATTGCTTCGAGGCGCTTTTGCTGCATACATGCTTGCTCTAGCACCCATTGCCCTATTTCAACAATTAAACCGGCATCTTCTGCCATAGGAACGAAAATCGCCGGCGAAATATACTGACCATTACCTGACGGCCAACGCAGTAGCGCTTCACAGCCAATGATTTCAAGTGTATTTAAATCAAGTTGTGGCTGAAACCAAACCTCTAATTTACGCTGCTCGAAATCTTGACGAAGTTGTCTGATGATCCCTAAACGCCAAGCCATTTTCTCTTCCATGTCTGGGGTATACGTCACCACCATTTCAGAAGATTGTTTTTTAGCTTGGTTAAGCGCAATGTAGCCCAACTTTAAGGTCTCGATCCCTGCTTGTAAGAAATCACCTTGATAACATAGGCCAATATTAAAGTTGATTGGTAAAATGTGTTCACCGGCATTAAACGGCAAACTTAAATGCTCGCGTAGTAGCTCAACATCACATTCACCAACGGGTAACAGTAAGCCAAACACATCTGCACCAATACGCGAAAGCAGCTTTGCATTTGGGTATTCTTGATGCAGTCTATCAACAATGGCATTTAGTAATAAGTTACCAATCTCTTGGCCTAAGCCATTATTAATATCTGAGAATTGCGCAACATCAATTAATAAAAAGACATAGTCACTTTTACCCGGCTGGTAGTAACGCTCCACTTTATTCATGAAATCGTTACGATTCGATAAGCCAGTTAAAACATCTTTATAAGCTGCATCACGTAAACGGTTGAACAACCTAACATTATCAAGACCAACACTGACATTGGTTAAAAATATCTCTGCAAATTGTAGTTGTGAAGGACTTGGTGTGTGCTCGGTTTCTAAGTAAATAGCAGCTTGGCGGTTTTTGCTTTTTAATAAATACGTACTGTCTACACCGGTGTGCTGATGCTCACCTTGGGCTAGGCAGTTATTAACTTGCATGATAATACGGCCATCATCAAGCTGCTCAATACCCTGGCCAATAAACTCATTATATTCAGCACAACCACCTAAAACATAAACCTGGTTATCATCTTCGATAGAACCACAAAGTAAACCTTGCGGTTCGCAATCTAAAATAATTGAGAGCTGCTTAATCACTGCCATCGAAAAAGCTTTGATATCAGTAAAACCAAGAATAGCCTTAGATGCATACAAAATATTATTTAACGCGCGGCTTTGAAATTCGAGCTGACATACTTGCTCATAAGAGCGAATAGCCGTTACAAGAGCGGTAATAAGTTTACTACGTGTTAGTTCTGTTTTTGTTTTGTAGTCGTTAATATCGTATTCGCGGATCACTTTTTCTTCAGGTGCATAGCCTGGTTGTCCGGTACGTAAAATAATGCGCACATTGTGATTATTAAGGCACTCTCTAACCTGCTTTACAACTTGCAAGCCAGCATCATCTGACTCCATAACCACATCAAGGAGTATTACCGAAATCGAATGATCATTTTTAAGTAGTTCGAGCGCTTCTGCACCTGAGTAGGCATGATGGAATCGCAGCCCTTTATCCCAGAACTCAACGCCTGAAAGAGCAAGCTTAGTAACTGAATGTATTTCTGGATCATCATCGACAATTAATACGTCCCAAAAATCAGAGACAGTTTCATCCACTAACTGTTCGTCATCTTGGTCACTAAACAAAAAGTCGTTACTCTCTGATGCCATTAATAATTCCTTAGAGTGATCCCCGTAATACTGTAACTATGGCGCCACTCCATTTTACAGCGATGCTCAAAATTCTATCACTTATTTAACTATGATACATTAGTGATAGCTTATATAGTATCAAACAGATTATAGTCTATGTTACGTATAATGTTATGAAAGTTATAAAACAATTGCCTGAGGTGAGATTATTAAAATACTCATTTTTACCCTAAAAGCGATTTTTATCAGCATTCTGATCTCACTTGTGATTGGGCTCATGCTTTCACCGCAATATACCGTTCACAAATCAATTAAAGTGAATGCGAGCAGTGCTGAGGTTGCGAGCCTTGTTGGCGACTTTAATCAATGGCACAAATGGCAACCATGGCAAGCTGTCGACCCGAGTATTGAATTTACCATTGCAGAACCTAGCCAAGGTGTGGGTGCACATCAATTTTGGCAAAGTCGCTTTGGCGAAGGTGAAATGACCATCACCCAACTCGACAACAGCCAACTTTCATTTAATATCTTATTTAATAAAGAACACATTGCCCAGGGCACAATCCGCTACTTACCTGAAGGCGATAACGTTAACATTGAGTGTTCACTAAAAGGTGAGGTCAACACCCCTATTATTGGTGGCTACCTTGCTTTACTAAGCCAGTATATTCTCAATAACACGGTAAAACTGGCGCTCAATAACATCAAAACTCATGCGCAGTTAGCAACAACAGGCAAGGACAGTGTGACCGATGACAGTGAAAGCAGCTCAGGCGAGAGTTAATCTTGCTAATATCATAGAAAACCAGCTTGGCTACCCGATTCATAAGGCATCATCGGCTAGGATCAACCATGCTGGTGATGACAGCTATTCAGCACAAGGTCAACAGCAGTTAGCTTATCAAATTAAAGCGCAAGCAAGCCTTTTAGAGCGCGCTCAAACTCGCCAAGAAATTCAATTTATAAAACGCCAAGAAAATATCGAAACCATTATGGCGATGGCCATGGCGTTTTGCCCCGATGTCACAGGCCAACATCAGCCAGATTTTGATTGGATAGAGCGCTTTATTAGTTTATGTGAAGACACAGCTAATTCTTCAATGCAAAAGCTATGGGCAAAAATACTCGCAGGTGAGACCGTGTCACCGGGCACCTTTTCGATTAAAAGCCTACAAACACTTAAACACATGACACAGCGCGAAGCAGATGCCCTTCAGCGCTGTACATCACTGTGTGGCTTCAATGAAAAAGATAACAGCCACTTAATTTTACTCGGCTTTTACAAAAAACCTTCGCTGTTTGATTTACTTAGAAAAGGTAACAAAGTGTCATTTAATTTAGGGAAAACCCCTGTTAGCTTTCCTGACATTCTTACCCTGATGGATATTAACTTGCTGTATCGAAAAGAAATCGAGTCAGCGGTTTTAAAAGCAGGCCAAGAACTAGTACTGAGCTTTATGAATCAACGCTTGGTTTTAAAAGCAAAAAGTAATGACTTAGTACTCAGTTATTATAAATTTACACAAACGGGCGACGAGTTAAGAAAGCTAATCGCATCGCCAATAAATAAGGCTTATAAGCAAATACTTTCAACATCATTAGAAGATGAATTTGAAGTTAGCTGGCAAGCTTTAAAATAAAACTGCCAGCTAAATATAAACCGAAAAACTCGATTAGAAGTGGATTTGAATACCCGCAAATGGGCCTGATGCATCTAAATCTGTGTAGATATCATCGATATCATCAAGCTCTAAAGTCATTGAGCGGTAACCCGCTTTAATGTCCATATCAATTGCTAAGTTATCAAGTAAAGCGTATGCAACACCCGCTTGGTAGTCTTGAATTTTGCTATCGTCGATAGCCAGTAAGCTACCTTCAAAGAATACGCTTAAACCTGTTAACGGCAAACCAACTTCAGCACGACCATACACTAAAGGTACGAAACCAGAAAAATCAACGCGCTCAGTCGTGTTTTGGCCACCATCTTGCGATGTACCCGTTACCGTAATTTCACCGTCAAATTGTTTAGCGTTTACACCTAAATCAATTGAAACCAAATCATTATCAAAGATTTCGTAATATAGGATGTAGTCAACATGTGATAAATCACTCACTGTGCCTACTTGTGTGCCTACAACGTAATCAGAACCACCAAAACTAAATGTTTCATCAAGTGTTGTATCACCATTTAACTCAAGTTCAGTGTATTTTAGTTTAATGTTTGGTACTAACGGCACTGGGTGCTCAAGTGCTGCGTAGTAGCTCGTAAACGTTTCATCATCAAATTTAAAGCTTTGTAGATTTCCGTCTTGAGCAAAACTACCGCTGTTATCTGATTGCCAGCCATCAACACCTAGGTATAAACCTAATAATGTATCAGCTTGCGCTGTTGGAGCTAAACAGGCCATTGAAAGGGCAGCTGCTAAACAGTACTTTTTCATCATTTTATCCTTGCGCTAAAAGTTCGCTAAGTTCAATTAGAGCCGCATTGGCTCGAGAAATATAATTCGCCATGACCAGTGAGTGGTTAGCAACAAAACCAAAACCACTGCCATTTAAGATCATTGGGCTCCACACAGTTTCTTGCGTGGCCTCTAATTCACGAATAATTTGTTGCAGACTAACACGAGCATTTTTCTTTTCTAAGACATCAGCAAAATCATATTCAACCGCTTGTAAAAAGTGCAGTAATGCCCACGTTGCACCACGCGATTCATAAAATACATCATCAATTTGCCACCAAGATGTTTTTACTTGGCTTTGCAAAGGGGTGTATGTTGCTTGATGAGCCGCAGTATCGCCAGCTAAATCAGTATTTAAACGATCTTGGCCAACACTTGCGCTTAGACGCTGACTTAAACTACCTAAGCGCTTTTCAGCTTCTTTTAACCAGCCACGTAAGTTATCGGCACGGGCATAAAACTGGCTATCTCGATCGTTCTGATCCGCAATTTGAGTGCGGTACACAACCAGTAAATCAATACCCTTTTGATATTCAGTTTCTGCGCTAGGCCATGCCCATGCTACCGAGCTTATATTAAATTGCGGCTGTGCTTTTTTAAGCGCTTCGTGCTCAGTTGATTGAGACTGTGAACGACTGAAGTCTTTACGCATCGACAACACTAAATCTCGGGTCATCTCAAGCGCGCCATATTCCCACGCCGGCATGTTATCCATCATTACACTTGGTGGCATCATATCGTTAGATAAATAACCGCCAGGCTTATTTAATAATGTACTTGCCACATTGATCAATGTAGTTGTTGTTGTGTAGCCGGTGACAAACTTTTCACCGCGCATTTGCGCTTCCTGTTTTGCCTTGCTAACAACATCCATACGAGCCGGTTCACTACTCCAGTAAACAGCAATCGCGTAAAAAATAATTAGTATAATAAGTAATGCACTGGCTATTTTTCCTTTATGCTCAGACATAATACCTCCTAGTGATGTGAGTGCTCTTTACTTTTTTTTGATGCCTGCTCAGACATTTCTTGTAAAGACACAACCTTGGCTTGAGTAAAAACTCGATTGCCATCATTAAAATATAGCGTGAGTTTTCGTTCTTGCCCTGCTTTTAGTTGATCTTCAGGTTCAAAGACCATTAAGTGATAACCACCCGGTTTAAACTCAACACTGCTGTGACCATCAATCTTTAATGATAAAACCTGTTCCATTTTCATCATGCCATCAACATGAATATGCTGATGAATTTCAACGCGTCCTAAACCATCAAGCTCAGCTTTAGTTAATACCGTTGCATGCTCGCTTGGGTTAGTAATAGTTAAATAAGCCACGCTGGCTTTACTGGCTGGTAAAAATTCACGAACCTGCGCGTTGCTTACGGTTACTTCGGCAACATCGCTATGATCATGGCCACTATGGGCAGATGAAAAAGTACTAAAGAATAAACTTGCGGTAAGAAAAGAGAGTGCGGGCCACAGTTTCATTATGTTTTAATCCTTGTTAAGACATTAACTTACCCGCTAAATTTAGCATATTTTATGTATTAAGGCAGTTTATTAGTACCTTAAGCTGGCGATTTTTTGTTATCGGCAATCAACCAGCATAATGCTGCGATTAGTAAAAGTGGCCATGCAATCATTACTGAGCCAAATAAAAACGCAAGCACAACACCAATCAAAGCAACAACACCTGCGCCTAGCAGCCCAATAGTGAATAGCGCAACACCTGCAACGACGGCAATGACTGCCACTATTGCACCGATGACCTCAAGCCCAGCCCAACTCATATCAGCAATTGATAAAGGTAATTGCCATGAGTCAAACGATACAAATGAAACCGCATCAGTGCATAGTAATAACATTGCCAAAATGATGATAGCTAACGTTTTCATATCCTACTCCTAGTAACCTTTCACTGGTAAAGTGCAATGAGCCACTAAATAACCCACGCCTATTAACAGCGGCATTTGAATAAGTAATATGATCATGACCAAACGTGTTGACCATACAGGGAAGCCCAAGCGCGCAGCGAGTCCGCTACACACACCCGAGATCTTTTTATTACTCAGATCACGGTACCAACGTGTCGATGTGTGATAAGTATTCATTATTAACCTCCTAAGCCGACTGCTTCATCGTTGCTTTCAAGTCAGCAAGCTCTTTATCGATTGCTTCATCTTTCTCAAGGGCAGCGAATTGTGCTGCTGTTGAATTTGCAGCATCACTTTGTGTCAGTTCATACGCTTCAACTTGCGACTCAATGTTTTCAACGCGCTGCTCTAAGTAGTCAAAACGCGCTAATGCATCTTCAACTTTACTGCTATGCAGCTGCTCTTTTACTTTTAAGCGTGCTGTAACAACGCGTTCTTTTTGCATGTAAGTCAGCTGTTTGGCTTTTGCATCTGCAAGCTTGTTTTGTAAACGCTGACAATCTTCTGTCAATTTAGCGAGTGACTCTGCCACTTTATCCATTTCAGCTTGTTGCGCTTCGATTTCTGTCGTTAAGCGCTGCTTTTCAACTAATGCTGCTTTGGCAAGATCATCGCGATCTTTACTCAGCGCTTTTTCTGCTTTCGCTTGCCAGTCAGCTACTTTTGCTTCTTTTGCAGCAATTTCACGCTTCATTTGCTTTTCTTGCGTTAAGAATGTCGCAGCAGTTGCACGGCATTCAGTCAGTGCATCCTGCATTTCTTGCACGAGTAGATTAAGTAACTTTTCAGGATCTTCAGCTTTGTCTAGTGCTGCAGAAAGGTTTGCCTGAATAATGTCATTTACGCGATTTAATACACCCATGTGACTCTCCTGTTGATTATTGGGTTAATATAGCTAGGAGATTCCAATTCTTGTGCCAACTAACAAATAAATTAAATTTGTTATTTAGATACAATAAGTTGAGTCAATTAAATTTAGATTTAGGCTGACTAGTGACTGAATGAAAAATAACTAATTTGACTAAAAAATTAACTTTTTCACCAAATTTTAGGATCAAAAAAAGCCACAAAATGTGGCTTTTTTAATAGGCTTTGTGATTAGGCTTCTGGGACAAAACTTAAGGCTTTATCCATAACAGATAAATCGGCCGCTTTACCATGGCCTTTTTCTGAAAGGTGGCGTCTAAAACCACGCGCACCAGGTTGCCCTTGAAAAATTCCCAACATATGGCGAGCAATATGCCAAAAGTTAGCGCCTTTGCTCATTTCATCTTCAATATAGTCATACATCGAGCGCACAACCTGATGACGACTTAGCGTAAAGGCTTCATCACCATAAATGTTTTCGTCGACCTCAGACAAAATAAACGGATTACTATACGCTTCACGACCAATCATAATGCCATCAACATACTCAAGGTGAGCTACGCTATCAGCAATTGTTTTCACGCCACCATTTAAGCTTAAGTGAAGTTGCGGATAATCTTTTTTCAACTGGTAAACGCGCGGGTAATCAAGAGGTGGGATCTCTCGGTTTTCTTTTGGACTTAAGCCATTTAACCACGCTTTACGCGCATGAATAATAAAGTCATCACAGCCAACATCATGACTTGCTTCAATTAAAGCACATAAAAACTCATACGAGTCTTGCTCATCAATACCAATGCGCGTTTTAACTGTAACAGGAATAGTCACTTCGGCCTTCATTGCAGCAACGCAGTCAGCAACCAGTTTAGGCTCAGCCATTAAACAAGCACCAAAACGACCATTTTGCACGCGATCAGACGGACAGCCGACATTTAAGTTTACTTCATGATAGCCGCGCTCTGCCGCTAACTTTGCACACTTAGCCAACGCTTCAGGATCTGAGCCACCAAGTTGCAGTGCCACTGGCCCTTCATGCTCATTAAAGTGTAAGTAATCGCCTTTACCAAATAAAATAGCGCCGGTTGTCACCATCTCAGTGTAAAGCACAGCATGCTTAGTCATTTTGCGGTGAAAGGTTCGACAGTGACGATCAGTCCAATCCAGCATAGGTGCCACGCTAAACCGCCTAAACCCTGTATTACCTGCTATTGCTGGGCTAGAGCCCTTATTTAGTGTGTTACTCATATAATTCGAATTGCCTTGAATTGCCTTGAATTGCCGCGAGTTTCGATATACAGTCACCCTATAGTCACCCCAGCGGGGTAGGACTGATCAATAACTTAGGGTTACTCAATGGCTTCTTACACTGTCGAAAAACGCCGTCTTGCTTCAGGCGAATACCGCTATAAATGCGTAGTTCGCGAGAAATCTAAGGGCAAGATTATACACAATGAAAGCAAAACATTCAGTAAAAGAGTGTTGGCTGATAGTTGGGGCAAGAAACAAGTTAACGCTATTGAGCAATCTAGGGTGACTGAAACAAAAGAAGCGGTCACCCTGGGCACCCTTTTAATGATGTATTACGAAAATCACGAACTTTGGAATGCTACAGGCCGCTCAAAACAGTTTGTGATAAAGATGCTGATTGATTGCGATATTGCCAAAGTAGAATCTAACGAACTTAAAACCAGTGATTTAATCGAGCATTGTAAAAACCGCAGAAGTGCAGGAGCTGGACCCGCAACCATTTATCATGACATTGCCTATTTACGCAGTGTTATGAAAAAAGCGGGGCCAGTATGGAACATCGACGCTAACTATAAAATATTCGAAGATGCAGTTCCGGTATTAATTGAAATGGGTTTAGTCGGTAAAAGCCAAAAGAGAACTAGACGGCCTACTGAAAACGAACTAGATAAATTGCGCGATGGTTTGCAAGAACGTATGAGCTTTAGGCCTAACGGCAAAGTAAGAATACCTTTTTTAGATATTTTAGATTTTAGTATTTTAACGTGTATGCGGATTGGCGAAGTGTGTAAGTTGCGTTGGGATGATCTGAACGAAGAACATAAAACTATTTTAGTTCGAGACAGAAAAGACCCACGTAAAAAAGAAGGCAATCACATGGTTGTTCCGTTGCTTGCAGGCTCTTTTGATATAGTTCTTAAACAACCAAAAGATGATGAATTGATTTTTCCTTATAACCCTAAGTCTGTCTCATCTGGTTTTCAACGTGTACGCAATGCTTTGGGTATTGAGGATTTACGCTATCACGATTTACGCCGTGAAGGTGCTAGCCGTTTATTTGAAAAAGGCTATTCAATTGAAGAAGTGGCCCAAGTTACAGGCCACCGTAATTTAAATATTTTATGGCAAGTTTATACGCAATTATTCCCGCATAAATTGCATGATAAGTTTATCTAGCTTTAAATATAGCCAAGTTATTTTTATTTATTTCTAAAAAATCAGCCGATAGTGCATCTTCTAATTTACTAATCACCTGTTGATCTGCACCTGAATTTAACTCTACGGCGATAACTTCTTCATGGTATTCAAAATTCCCTTTTTTTCTGGGAAGTATCTTGCCATCTAAATTTTCATTGTATCCGTATAATACGCTCATGCTGAACCCTCTGTATGAAATTAGTACTATTCTACTATCTTTTGATTATTTTTCCCATTCAACTAATTTCAGTTTTGTTTTTAATTAAATTGTTGTTTTATATTTGTTTTTTATCATTCACAAAATGTACTTTGGTCTTTGAATCCTCACGTAAACTAGTTAAGTTGTTGATTAACAATCTTATTATTTTTAATTCCTTATTAATTACATGCATTTCAACTGAAAAACACTGAAATAAATTTCGATCTTTTCAGATCTTTGATCCGCTAAGAACTATATATACTGCGCTGGCTGGCGGTATGAACTGTAGTACTCAAAAACTGAAAAAAAACTGCACCAAAAAGCCCGCAGGAGGGTAAGGAAGAGTCCGGATTTCGTGAGAAAGTTTTTGCGTGGTGCTGAATTACGTGACCAGAATGCTTATGGCCAACATAGACGGTGATAACTTTACTGCAGTGTATTGCAGGCACTAAAAAGCCCAGCGGGTAACTGGGCTTGGTTATTGGGCTGTGGTGCTATTTGGTTATTGGGTCTAGCCTTCCCTTTTGTTCTTCGGCTTCGGATGCTTGACCACTAAATTCACCAGCTTGTTCTGGTGCTTCTGTCTTGCCAGTGCCAGTGGCAACCCCCTTATGTGTATGTGTTGCACATGTATTTGCTAATGCTCGAACTGTTGCCATTAATTCTGACAATAATTTAAGTACATTCTCACTTTCACTGCCTATCCATGTTTTGGGGCTTTTATGTGTTTGCTCTTCTGTGGCAATTACTTGCCGAGCCTTGCACTCAAGCTTCGCTAGTTCACCAATAATGTCTTTTAATGACTTATCAGTTTTATTCTCAAAGTTTCCTTGCTCATCAATATGATGATACACACCCTCACGAACCTGTGTTCTCACTTCACCTTCTTTGATTGCGGGTAAGTCCCAACCAAAAGGTAAAACGGTTCTAATAAATGGTTTATCAGCACGGCCATAAGCAAAGCCTAATTCGACTATGCTATCTGGTGCAGGTGGTTCTAATCGGCCTGCTTTATCTCCTGCGCCTGGTAAAGGTAGCGGCACGGCCTGTAAAACTTTTGATTTGGTTTCAGTTCCGTTCTCATCTAATAATTGAACATCAACCGCATAACGTGGGTAAAACGGGTCACTCCCTCTTTCCCCTTCTTCAGTCGGTAGTTCCGGCAATGCAACGACCTTTCCCCAGCGTGGTAAATGTAACTGATTAGTTAGTTCTGGAAATAGCCGGCGCACGATACGATGAATTACTTTTTCCATAGTTACCAACTTAGCGTCATGTTTGTTTCTTTGAATTCAACTTTACTCAGGCGCTCATTATTCGCCATTACATGCGGGCGAACCATGGGTGCAGCTGGCATCATGGCCGACTTACCCGCTTGATGCTCTGTCATTAAAGATGTGGCAATTGTGACGGGCTTATCTGACCAAAACGAATCGGCATAACTGCCAACGAATACTTTGCCATTACCCTGTTGATACCAAATAAAGTCACTGATTTTATATATTCGACCAATGTTATCGAGCATAGACAACCCTGATCCGTCGCTATAAAAGCACGGTGCGGCTGACTCTGAATATGGTTTATCGGGTATCACAAACTCGATACCCGTTTGATTGCTTATCTCATTTAATACTTGGCGCATTGTCGCATGGCGTAACATCACACTTAAATTGAACATGAGCGCGGATGACCATTCGCGACAAAATAACGTGAACCAGCCATTTACACTGGGTAAAACACGCTCAACATAGCCATTAAACACGCGGTCCACCATATCACCCCAACCAAGATCGACTTTTACAGTGTCGAGCTTTGTTGCTGGTTGCCTTACATTTATCTGGCACGTACCAGGGGCTGAGTGATTTAGCACAATCCAGTGGTCTTTTAATTCCACTTTCTGATCGTTTACATACGCGCGTGAAATAAACCTGGCATTTGGACTTGCCATTATACAGTCCTCAAGGTAGCTAAGTTTTCTTTTAAGTGCTGTTGTAAATTAGCGTATCGAATATTGCTAGCACCGCCCTGCTCTAAGGCGGTAGGTTCAGCGGTTCGTTCCTCTACTTTTTGCGGTACAGAACGATACTCAGCAAGGGTAAAGGTGACCATCCATTGGCGTGTTGTTTCTTGCTCGACTGCTTCAATCTTGCTACTAAAGCGTACTTGCTTAATACCAATTGCTTCAGCAGTAATATTATTTATTCTGTAAATTACACGGGCGCCAGCTTCTGTCGCTTCTGCCATGTTGTATAAATCAGTGAGTGTTTGTGCGTTTTTAAAAGGGATTAGTCCTGACACTGTCAGCATTTTCGCTTTCATGCCCGTCTCAGCGCTGTCCGTGTTTGAGGTTTGCCCGCTTGCATCTTCGCTGGCAAGCTCTTGGCTTGCCGTGATGCGAAGTGATTTAAGATCGATTGATAGCGAGTTAAGAGCTAGCATTTATCTATCTCCAAGTACCTTCGACAGACATTCTCATTTCAATACACTTAATTGCCATATTTTGCCCGTCACCGCTTAATTCTACACCTTCATTTTTCACCTTAAATTCATTTGTATTGGGTACCAGGCGATGCCAGCTTGAAACCGCAACTCTATAACCTCCAGCATCAACTTGGGTTCTACCAACAACTGATATTTCAACATTATTTATATTTAAAAATGGATGTGGCAAATCAGGAAGTTGTAATTGCCCACTCCACTGCTCTGGCCCTAAATCTAAATTGATTACATTTGTTGTCCAAATTTTTAATTGTCCATTTGATTTTTTCTCAAATTTGCCAAGTTCATTTTCACCAATTTCAAATGTTCCTACTCCATCATTGAAAATGATGCAGCCTCGTTCAAAAAATGCGTTTAAGTATTTAGCATTAGAGGACTGAATTATTATCTCTTCACCTGTCACACCATCTATTGCTGTTCCTGCATTCACCCAAATTTGACCACCATTTAGGTTTATTGTTGCCTGTGGTGCGCTTGGCCTCGACAATTTAGCCGCGTAAGCGCAAATTACTCCACCTGCTGCTGCATAAATAGCTGAAGATGATCCGCAATTCAGTGCGTTCCCATTTGAGAATGAAACATTTGCTCCCTGTGATTCTGCAAATATGCCACCTTTTGCAGCGCCACTTACATCAGCATCATCTGCATTAACAAGTGATCTTCTAGCTATTAAACCAAAACCACCCGAGTTTTTTGCTGAACCACCTCTAAACTCTAGAATACACCCACGTGATGCATAAATTGATGAATTAGTTTGCTCAAGTGTTTTACAACAATTATCAAATATTGCACTTCTAGCGTTACAACTAGAGGCTTGTTGCATTCTTAAACCTATACCAGATGAACCACTAAAGTTTGCGCCATAAATGTTTGCTCGCCCATGAACTTGAATTCCTCTAAAGCCCGCATTAATAATCCCTTTACCTTGACTAACAACACACTCGGCTTCAGCCATTTGAATACCAGTACCGTGATTATTTTCCATATCAATGATGCAGTCTAATGTTGGTAATTTCGTTCTATATCCAAAGATTAATGGTGCCCTAGGCGTCTCACCAAGAATCCCTGAAGGTACATTACTAGTATCTGCACCAACAAAATCATTATCTAGATACACAATTTCATCATCCGATACTATTCTGACATCAGAAAAATCTCTGCCATGTTGACTGATCCCTTTAGTCAGCCTATGACCACTTTCTATTTTGATAACAATCTCAGTTTTACCTGATGTTGAAACACCGCTCAAACTATTGAGGGCTTCATTCAAGTCGCTAAAATCTGTTGGTATCTTAATATTAATCGTTTTTTCATAAACCATTGCTGCGCGTTGAAGATCATCTAATGAATCACCAATTCTATAGCCGATTGAATTTGCGCTATGTTTGCCATCACTAATATGATTATCTATTTCGTTTTTAATTGCTTCTGTACTTGTAGGTTTTTTTCTCAAATCTTGAACATTGTTATATTGATTAATTTCAGCAATTTTTGTTATGTAGTGTTTTTTATCGTTCTCATCGGTGAATTCATCAAGGTTATTTGAAATATTTATATTAAACCTAGGTTGCCACACACTACTTGCATCACCATCAAACCACGCTTCTAGATAAACTCCCATAGGGTAGTCTTCGACTGCAATAATATGATCTTCCAGTAATTCTACTCTTAGCCCATTCACATAACCTGTGCCAGCAAGTACTTTGAATGAATTCAAAGTTGTTCTTTCCACAACTTTAAAACCATCACCAATGAACCAATTCTTACCATTAATATCTGAAGCTAAATTCTGAATTAGCTTATCTACTCCGCTTAACCTAGAAGTAAAATCTAACTGCCAAGTTTCCGGTGCAACATCAATACCTGTAAGATCCGCAATACCTGAGTACTCAATACCAAAGTTACGGTTTAAGGTATTACCCGCAACACCATCAGCCGTCACGGTTTTTGGCGTAGTCGGAATGTGATTGATAGCAACCAATGTGTCGTTAATTGATGAATACAAACCTACCCAGTTAAATTCAAACGGGCCTGTCACACTATCAAGAACCGTCGAATACACCACTACATTGTCATTTATACGGCCAACTTGCTGAACGATTTGTTGATGAACTATATAGTCGCTTGGTAAACCCTCCTCACGGCTGATCGGTGCTGTTGCATCTTGCCCAGGTACATTTGCAAAAATAAACGTATCTATATCTAACTGCTCATTAGCTTGTGCTTTAGCAGCAAAAAGTTTTTCACCTGCGATTGTAATAATTGAAGCCATGTTAATTCCTCTTTTAGCTAATAAGCTGCTTATTTGTTGCAATAATAAAATGTGATTCGTTGTCCATTACCGCTAGCCCTAATTTGGGGCTCATGTCGTCACTTAACTTTGCAAACCCCGTTAAATTTTCATGTGAAAAATCATTAGGGGGTGCGACAAGCGGCATGCTTGCAATAGTGCTGTATTCATAGCGGCGAGTCGTTCTACCGTATTGCCTGCAAATATTGTCAATTAAGTGGTTTCGCTCTGCTAAATCTGAATCCAACAATTGCAAGCTGACTACGTCCCAATCGACTTCACTAACACGCTCATCGATGGTGATCCACGGTGTGCCTAATTTCTCAAACATGAAATACCAGCCGCTTTGCGTTCCTGCCCCTTTAGCAAATTGCAGCGCGTACTTAACGCGAATTCGGTAGGTCTGCTCAGTTTCATTTGGGATTTGCGTAATATCTCGCTCCCATGCAAGCAAATGAACAAGGGCCAGTTCTGCGGTCATCGGGTCTTGCTGCTTTGCAGGCCATGCCAGTATGTCACTAACACGCTGCCAAAATCGCACAGCACCTTTACGTAACTTATCGAGCTCACTTGCTGGCCGTGCTAGCCAATACGGCATTTTGGTGATGGTTTTCCAATCTATGCTCATGACACATTACCATCTGTTACTGTTAATGATGCCAAGCGCGGAACGTCATTTTCACTGGTAATATCACCTTGCCCCCAACTCAATGAGTCGATTCCCTCAAACTCCCTATGCAGTTCTTGGCCTAAACGACTAAAGCTAAATCTGCTTTGTGGTTTTGTTCGTGTGACTGAGTAATCAGTGTTTTCTCTAAACGCACTACGGATAAAGTTTTCAACATCGTTGAGTAATGTTGTTACTTCGCTATCAAGTAAATAGGTATGCGGGTAAATAGTGACTGCAACATTCACATCAACACCAGGCATCGGCAACACCAGTAAGTCATCACCATGGCCGTGGTAACCTTTTGCCATGACATAGTTATTTAAGTCATCAATAAGTACTTGGCTTGGCTCACCCGTATCTAACAAAATAAACGCATTCGCCGTACCTGGGCCGCGTGGCGCATCATGCTCAAAATAAATATTGTCAGTGTCCAGACCGCTTCGTTCTGTCAATATAGCGCGGTATACCGCATCAATATGCCAAGGTGCAGCCGCTGTAAATGCGTTGCGGGTTCTTAGTTTTAACTCTTCGTTTGTTTCAGCATCAGCGCCTAAAACATCAAGCCATTGATCATCATTAAGTGCGTTACTAATTCCGGTGACCGACTCAGGTAATATGTGGTAATACCCTGCGCCTAAGTTATACGCCGCACCTGCAAACTCAGCGATCACCGGCACTAAAATACTGCCTTGATTTTCAGGCAGAATTACATCGTCAATTGTTAGCACGCGATACACCGTACCGTTAATTGCATCGGTCTGTATTACGGTTCCTGCGCTTATAAGTAAGCTTGGGCCAGCTTGAGCTGCACGATAAAAACGCACTTTACCTTGTGCACGTTCTTCACTTTTACGTGTTAGGTCATGCTCCCAAGCTTTCGCTTCTATAAACGCGCTGTCAGTGGCGGTTTTTAAAAACAGGTTTGGTAGTATCTTTTCAATCAGTACCTTGTTGACTATCCAATTAGCCGGCTTTGCTACAATTGCGGTGATCACACGCCAAAACGGTGAGAACGGCGAGTCATTTGCAATAATGCTGCCCTCGGCTTCAACGTCTGCTTTAAATAAGGCTTTCCAGCCCTCTTCAGTGGTTGGAATACCCGCATTTTCTACAATGCGCTTAAAATCAATGTTCGCTGTTTCACCAGCCATCACTACGCCCCTATGATCAACGATGAAATATCACCAAACTCAATGGTTTTTGCATGCACCCACCATTGCCCTTTTTTAATTTCGTTTTCGGTCACTTGTACTGTGCCTGGCATGATCCGTTCGTCATCTTCAACCAGCAGATTGATGCGTGTTTTCGTGTCGTTCGTCACACTCGTTCCTCTGTCACTTACCAGTAAATTGGCGAGGCCTGTATCTAAAATGGCATGCACAATATCTTGTGCTATCACATCACGAGCACTTAAATAACGCGGGTTTTGGCCTGCATCTAACACCACATCACCACTTTCAATGTGCAGATCACGATAAAGACTCATGAATGCATCTCCACAAAGTTCATGTAACTGCTATCACCTTTTGCAGGGTACACATTCACAGTGCCAACAGAGGTTGATTTTTGTTGGTTGGCGTTACTGATCTGTTGGGTTATTCCGCCTTTTACGGTTTTACCTTCAAGGGGAGCAATCGCTTCTACGCCTATCATTTTTTTCATACCCTCAAAGCTGGTATCAAGCTCAATTCCTGCTAGGTCGGCTAACTCTTCAATCGCCCACAGTAGTGGAGCAAATAACACTTCAACCGCCTTCCATGCGTATTCAAGACCAGTTAGTAAAACGTTGATCCAGCTAATATCCGCAAAGCTAGCTTTTAAGTCGTCCCAGTAATAAATCAACGCCCCCACTGCTACAATCGCCGCAGCAATAGCCGCTACAATTAAGCCAATCGGGTTTGCATACATCACAATATTTAAAGCAAACATCACACTGCGTAAGGTGCTTAGGCCTGCACTTAATGCGGTGGTGATCCCTGTCCATGTCATTGCCGCAACACCCCATGCAACCATAGCCATTTTGCTCGCGCCCATGATCACCGTGAATAAACCGCCTGCCGCAACAAGCCCCAATACTGCAACCGCTGCATAGCCAATCCACCGCGTTAAGGTTGGGAACTGCTCCGTAAACCACACAACATTGGTGCCCATATCAGCTATAAGCCCCACAAAATCATTAAAGGCGGGTAAGATAGCAGCGCCCCATGCAGCACGTATCACATACCAGCTTTGTGCTAGTCGTTCGCTTTGGTCAGTCATGGCCATTGCCATTTCTTCGGCTTTTTGCATGCCGTTTACTTGCCCGAGTGAATTAATCGAGTCATTCAAGCCGTTAATGTCTGTCAGTAATAACTTGATGGTTGATACAGCGTTCTTTGAACCAAAGGCTTTGGCAAGTTGATCGCCTTCGGCAACATCGATTACATCACCATATTTGCTACGAATTTCCGTTAAAATATCAACCATAGGCAACATGCGCCCTTGGCTGTCAGTAAAGGTCAGTCCTAAAGCAGATTGTGCTTTACCTACCCCCGCTAAAAACGCTGAATATTTAGTCCCTGCTTCGCTGCCCGACATTGTCGCTTGTAATGTGCCAAGAATTGCCATTTGTTCATTCACAGCAATGCCTGCACTATTTGCATCAGCGCCAAGAGAAGTAAACGCCGCCGACATCTCACTACCTGTGGTTTTAAATGCTTGAACTGATTGCGCCGTCATTCCTGTTATTTGTTCAACCCATGCACTTTTACCCATGGTTTCGGCTTGGTTTTTAAAAATGCCGTACATGGTGCCCATGTAATTTGTGATGGTAGCTGCATCTGATTTAGTCGCCGCAGCAAGAACGTTGCTCGACATCGTAAACGCTGATAAATCAGCATCATTAAGCCCCGCTATCGCACTTTGAATGTCATAACTTGAACTCACAAACTCAGTGGCAGATTTGCCATATTTAAGGGCGTACTGATAAGAGGTATCCGTTAATTGTTTTAATGCAGATTCACGCACACCGAGAGATTTAACTTCACCCAGTACCCGATCCATTTCAATGGCGGGCATAAGTGCGTTTTGTAATGCGTAACCGCTGGCCGCAATGCCTGCCACACCAGACGCCATTTTCATGGTGCCCGTTTGGTAGTCACTTGATAGACCATTTAAGCTATGGCTTATTTTTGCAATGGGTTTAGTGATTTGGTCAATCAACCCCACTGTAAACATAAGTGGCTGCGGTAAACTCATTTACTTCCCCCAAAGGCTTTGCCTACGGCATTAATGACAATGGCTTCTAAATCTTCACGCTGGCGTTTTATCAGCCATGCTGCCCTTGCTAAGTTATGTTCGCTGTCATCTTGATGCGGTAAAAGATGACGGCGAAACGTCAACATTTGCTCAAGCGGGTTATTGCTAATGGCTTCAACCAGCGCGTCTATTTTTTTACGCTGATCTCAAGCGCTGGCGCGAACTCCTGTTGCAATAAGCCTGCAATTTGCAGCACTGCACCTGGTGATTTATCAACTAACTCGCGCAACTCATTTTTGTTGCTTTCATCGACTGTGCGCATCACTAGATTGTGTGCTGGTGCAACCTTGTTATTCGGCATAATGTCGTTGATATAACCGTTGTAATCATTAGTGCTTACATTGAACGTAAAGTCTTTACTGCCAATGGTTAGGGTAATGGTCTGGTTCATGCTGTATTCCTGCTATTAAGTAATTCTTTAAGTTGTTCGAATCCCTGTTTCATTTGCCGCTCCATGCGGTCACCAAGATCCTTTACATCATCCTTGGTCGCGTAGTATTCCGCGACATGGGTTTTGTGTTGCGCCAGCTCTTGGCGCGTCGCTGCATTACTGCTAAATAGGTAAACGATAATCGGTATGACGACTGTTAGAATTAAACTTACAATGCCGATGATCACTAAAATCCAATTCGTTAAGGTCATTTAACTGCTCCTTGACTGGCTGTTTTTTGCATTAGGCTCATCAACTTGTCTTTATCTTTCGACCCCTTTGTCGAGCTCAACCAAAAGGCCGTACCGCTGGCTACAAGCGCAAACAAGTTACCAACCAAGTACACGATCAGGTCTCTGTTTTTTTCAATGTCAGGACCAAAGAACAGCGCTGCTAACACGGCTGCAAATAATGCAAACAGTAATAAAGTGAGCGTTGCTGGCATCCAATGATCTTTATGCTCTGTACGGGCGTTTTGTCTGTCTTGCAATTCGGCTTTGTATTCTTCCAATGCAATTTTTTGCAGCTCAATATTCGCTTGGCGAATTTGCTCTCGCTCAGCATGCGCCCACTCTTGCAACGTCAAAGCAGCATCAGGATTATTCTTTAACTCTGCTGCAACGGCTTCTGGTGTGTTTTCCGTGCCTAAAGCGCCCGCAATTTGGCTACCAATACTGACAGCTAAACCAACTGGGCCACTCAATAACGGAGCTACAGCGCCAGCGATACCACCAACCGTGTTTGCGATTTTTTGCCATTCCATACCTTGCCCCTTACAAGTTCACAATTCTGTCTAACCAACCAAACTGGTACTTCTCTTGGCTTTCATCGTTGGCCGCTATGTCAATGCAAAAGCTAATACGTTGTCCCCGAATGGCTTCGGCCAACACATCAAGGCCCCTATTTTTTCGCACTGCAGCATAGTCAGTTAAGGCACTGATTGTTCTGCTACCAGGTATGCCATCAACCACCAAATCTGGGTAAAGTGATTGGCATTTGTTAAGCACATTTAGCACTTTTTGTAATGCCTTAGCCGATGTGCTCACACCTGAATGAACAGCAAAGTCAAATAACTGCTCGGCAAGTGATTCACTTAACACGCTTACCTTGCTCAATTTCAGCGGTGACCAGTAGCGCTGATCTTGTATTAAAAATGCAGTCTGATATGGCATGTCTTGCATTTCACCTGTGTAGCCAAAGTCACGTGCTACGGCTTTGGTAATGCCATACATAGTTTCACCACCACGATCTGTTGGGTCATTGACATAACCCCCTTCACGGTCAATGAGCTCTTTAATCAGTCTGATTTTTAATGTATTCATATTGCTACTCGCTCAACTCTTGGCACGGAACACAGCGCTGCACACCTGGTACTGCTTTTTGCCGTGCTTTTGGTATTGGGTCACCACACTCAATGCATTCCGTTGCACTGAGTTTGTGGCTGTTGTTAAGTCCTTTTAATCGCTGATCAACAAAGCGTTGTTCAGCGCGTTCCTGTGCAATGACTAGGCGATCAATAAAATCCATTCACGCTTACCTTTACTGCACAATGTTTTCAATTTCGTCTGGGCGTAAGTACGGCACACCATTGATATGAACAAAGTCAGGGCTCGTTACATCAAACGGGATCTTAAATAAGCTTGCTTGCCCGCCTTTTTTATCAATGTCTAAAATGTCACTGAGCTTGATGCGGCAACCAAATGCTTCAACCTTCATTTCATCTTTTGAGGTCTTGCCGTAAAACATGATGTCGAACGTTTCCATACCACGCCAAGAACCGGCGCTCTTTGCTGCATCTGAGATAAGTGCAAAGTTACTCGCATTAACTGACAGCTCACCATTTGCCGATACATCACCATCAACCGCACCATCAGGCACACCCCCAGTTTGTGATACCGCACTGTTATCGGTGATCGATAACGTGGCCGTGTCCACATGCACCATAATGTCACCTAAGTTGACGTTAAAATTCATTCCAGATAAACGCATGATGACTGCTCCTAGTTGCTGCTTAAATCAAGCATGATGTTGACGGTAATTTCTTTCGGGCTGTTGTATGGACGCAAAATAAGGTAAATAACCACGCTTTTATTACTGGTCCATTCAATGGTAATGTCCCCTTCAATAGGTGGTGTGATTTCACCCGGGAACGCCGTCCCGTTGATAGTTGTGCTTTTGCTCATTTCGCGTAGCGGCTTCATAAAATACGCTTTGTTTAACTCAATGCTGTTCGGTGTTGAGTTAAGCGAACGGTTAGCAACACGACGGATCGCTAATACGCGCACTTGTCGGCTGGCTTTGTGTACTGGGCGCAAGTGTTCAATGTATTGATAGTCACCACCCGTTGCATCGAGAGTTTGTGCATCACTCCAATACATACCTTCAAAGTCGCTGTACCACTGCGGCACACTCATGCGGTTATTGGCTAGTGTTTCTAATGTGGCAAGTGATAACGGCTCGCCGTCTGTATCAACCGGTGCATCGCCTAGCCCTAACACACTGCCTGTTGCCACACGCATTGGGCTATCTGCAATGCTTACGCTGCGGTCACATAATCGGCCAGCTAATACACCCACGTTATTGCCGTGCAGCTGTGGCACCGGCACCACTAAATGCGCAGCAATGCCATTTTGAATAGCAATGGTTGCGGCTTCATACGCTGCCCATGCTTGTGTTGCTACATCAATACCTGGTAACGCAACTAAGCAAGAAACAAAACGACCTAATTTGGCTTGTAATGATGTTAGGTGGTCGTGAATATCTGTAAGACCTGCGCTAGTGTTCTGCTCGTCACACACCACCACCATTTCAAAGCTTTGTACCTCGTTTGCGCGATCAATCGCATCAATGATGCTTTCACCCTCTGCAAGCGGGTAAACCGCTGCGGTCCAGTTTTGGCCTGCGTTAAGTTGTGCAGCTTTAACTTGCGTTCTTAACGCGCTATCTGCAAACGCATCATCTAAATCTGTTTGTGCACCAACACTAAATAGCTGGCTCTCTTCATCTACTGAACCGGCACGGCCAACAAACAAGAAGTGTCGTTCGACACCTTCAATGTCACCTTGCCCTAAATTCAAATTGTTAACTTGCACTTTACCGAGTGGCATTGGCTTATCCTCGTTTATTGAGTTGGTTTAATATCTGCGCGAGTTCGCGCTGAACGTTTATGGTGGTGTCACCTAAAAATGGGCGAGCATCAACAGGGATATCCCAGCTTTTACGCTGTTTTTCGTCACGTAATATGCTTAGCATCAAGGTTGCTTTACCGTGATTTAAACTCGCTTGAATCTCTTTAACACTGGCGCGGCGGTAACCTTTGCCCTTGCTCTTTGGTACTTTGAACCCTTCAGCTGACAGCGCTTTAGCTTGGCCGCGAGTACACGGCGCTTTGTAATCTGGCTTTCCGTGAATTCGTGCCATTCGGCTTGCAGTCATTCGCTCGGTGCCACCTTCTTGGTGCATGGCAGCAATTCGCCCAGTTAAACCTGCTTTGTGCTTTAGCTCTAAGCGGTTGCTACTTTTCACATACGGTTCAAGTGTTCGGCCCATGCGTTTAAGTAACTTGCCTTTTTTGCCGCTTTTGCTCGGCGTAAACTTCTCACCATCTACCGTGGTTTGAGTGCGAATACGCTTACGAGCAAGCGCTCGTTCGTGACGACCGAGTGTTTTTAAAACACGCACTCGTTTACCCGCTGGTAAGGCTAAAAGCTGTAGTTGGTGCTTAGCACTGAGTGCTTGGCGTTTGTTTGGGGTGATCACAATGCTCATGCGCGCCCCACAACATCAACATCGACATTTTCAGCCACGTTAATTGGTGCAAGCGACACATAGTAACGACCACCATTAAACTGCACTGGCCCGTTGTCATCAGGGATAAGCTCAATGTCATCCATCAGTTCTAATTCAATCAGTACCGTGGCGTTGTCATCACTAATTAAATCAATGTCTATTTCGGGATCATCTAAACCGAATTCGTCGCGCTGCCACTCGCTATCAATTAAAAACGCACATACCATGGCAAACAGGTTGTAAGGGTTAACCTTTTTATGTGGGAATTTTTCAATCGCAATAATGGCCGTGTGTTTCCACCTCGCCACTAAGTAACCGTCTTGGCCTTGATCTGAATTGCAAATGATTAACTTGCCGCGTTCTTGCCAAGCATCAATGTTGTTCTTACGAATTGCACCATTTAAGCTGGCAACTAAAAATTCGCAGACTTGCTGTAACTGGCTAATAGTTTGGCTCATAGCGAATGCACTCCTGCACGGCCAAGACCAAGCAATAAGCGAATACTGCGGTTTGATTGCGCTAGAATTTGATTTTGCTGTTCAACGTCTTCAGCTTTGTTATTGCCCGTCTCTTTTTGATCAACTGCCGAAAAGTACCCCATAAGATCACTGTGTGAACGGGCATAAACGGCGCCACGGTAAACACTTTCTTGGCTTTGGCTAAACTGCGGCACACCATCAATCAGGGTGAAAGAAACATCCGTGTTACCTTTCGCAATATAATTATTAATTTGCTGCTGAACCTCTAACACACTGCGGTTGAGCGAATCAGCAATTACCGTTTCTTCATAATATTCAGGTATGCGGCGATGATTACGGAACTCTTCTGTGCTAAGCACAGGCCAGCCGCTATCAGCATCAATTTCAATGCTGTCATCTGCTGTATGTTCAAATCCGAATGTCATGCCATTTACCTTTGCATAGGGTCAGTGCAGTTAGCGTCACAGTGATTATTTAAAAGTCGCCTTTTAAAACACTCAGCTAATGCACTGGAGGGTTTGGAGACGGTTTGCTTACTGTGCGTTAAGCTCAGCAAGCGCTCTAATTCTCATCGCTATTTTGTTTCTTACGGTTTTAACTTGTGCGTGCTTATGCAGTTCCTGCGCTTTAGCTAAATAGCCATCGGCTTGCTGTAAGCGCTGCAAGTCGCCAACGTGCGATGGCGTAACTTCGCCATTTTTCGTGCGCAATAACGCAAGGCCCGCAAATTTGTAATATTTAGACGTAACTTGCTCTGGTAATTTCCAATGCTCCGCAACAAGCTTGAACACTTGCCCGAAGTAAGGCTCAATGCTGTGACCTTTTTCGGCTTGCGTCTGCGCCCAATCAAAAACAGTGTCGGCAATAAAACCAGTCCACTGGCGGCGAATGCTTTTAACCATGGGCTGGTTAAGCTCAATGGCGCGTAGTCCAAGCTCGATGCCGCGACTGAGGTTGCCAATATCAAACAGCCATACAGTGCAATACGAGAAAATCGGGTTGTCTTCATTTTGTTTGCCTTCTTTTGTTAAGTAGTCTTCAACAATCGGTAACCACTTAGGCAGTAATACACCGCGTTTATGAGCTATTTTGTCAGCTCGGCGCACAAAGCCTTTTAGTCGTTTTAAGTCTTCGTCTAATTCAATTAGCTGTAGGTGTAGGCTAGGTGCATATTCACCACTGCCCGACACGCTTACTTTTGCGAGTTGCTTTTTTGCTGCGTTTTGCTCTTTGAATTGGAGGATTTTTGCTCCTCCGACGGCTTTTTTAACTCGTCAACCGCTTCCTTTAACTCGCTGTTCGTTTGGTTAATATCATCGGCGCTGTAAGCTAGGTCGCTTGCTGCATCGCTGGCTTTATCGGCGGCACTTTCAATGTTGCTGGCCGCACTACTTGCTTGCTCAGCACTATCAGCTAATGACTCTGCAGCATCGTCAGCATTGGCTATGCTTGTATCAGTTGTAGTTTCAACGTGCTTTACTTCAACGCTTTCAACATTGTTTTCATCATCAAGCGTTACTTCTGCAAACACGGTTTGTTCTTCACCGTTGGCAGGGTCAAATTCCTTTTCAAAAAATGTGATGTTCTGATCAACATATTCTTGAGCGGTTTCAATCGCTTTTGACTCGTCACAACCCAATAACTTCGCTAGCAATTTAAGTGCAGTGTTATCTTGAGCAATGGTAATTTGCGAATTACCCGTTGTAGCTTTGTTTTCGCCTTTAGCTTTTGCAGCAAGGCGGCGTTTTTTAAAATCAGCAATGGCACTCATGGCATTTACCTACTTTTAATTGGTATGCGTTGCTAGGCGGTTAATGGCCTAGCAACAGGTTTTAATTAACGATTAAGCTGCTGGGGCAGGACCAATGTTCATGGCTGCTTCGTCAACGGCGGCGTACACTTCAAACTCTTCAATTGCGTAGCCTTCGTTACGCCAGTAAGAATTTTCAAACTGCTTGCGGTCTTCTTCGTCTTTGGCTTTGCGGTGTGCAGTGCCTTTTTGCGTATAGATATGCAAGTTGCTTAAAATCGTTACGGCAATACGTTTACCCGGGAAGAACGGCGGCGTATAAGCGCGCATACCACCAATGTTTTTATCCATCTGTTGGGCAGCGACTTTTTCGCTTGGCTTGTCTGCCTGGTTCATCAATTTTGTTTGTGCTGTGGCTGTTAGGTCTGCACCTACTAGCACGACTAAACGCGGGTCATTGCGTAATGATGGGTGAATAAACGTATTTTTAAGCTCAGTAACAATGGCATCTAGCGTTTTGTACTCGCCATCTTTTAGCTCAGCGCTTGCATCAGGATTAAAGTAAATAGGGTCTGTCATGATTTGATCAGGCGCTTTTTCTTTAACGATTTGATGCCAGCCTTTGTTAACGTCTTCACCATTCGGGTTTGCAACTGGGTCTGTTGTCGCTTCTGCTGACACACCATTAAAGCCAACGCGCAGCATATCGAGTGCAAAACGTAGCGTGGCATTTTGGTTAATGAGCTTCATAAACTCATTTAAGTTACCGGCATTGGCCCAAGTAGATAACAGCGCCCATGTTGTTGCCGAACATGAATCGGTTTCAACCAATTCATAGGTATGACCATCAACGCCTTGCTCTGATGTAAAACGGCCACCCGCTTTACGACCTGTCGCAATACCGTAATTACCTACTTTTACAACTTGGCCTTTAATTTGGTCCACCTGCATGGTGGTGATCATGCGTAAGAACTCGACCGACTCTAATAGCGCGGCACGAAGCTTTGTTTCCATTGGGTCAGAAATGGCAAACTTATGTGATGCGTCCTCTACACCAAATGATTTTGCTAGATTCACTGAGTATTTTTGTAAGAACCCAGCGGCTGTTTGATTTAAGTGCATGCTTTATCTCGCTCTGTTATGCATTAATAAAAAGAAGATCTGGGTTAAACCAGGCCTATGCTTTCGTCGCCTACTGGGTCAGGTTCTTGGTCTTCTTGCTCTTGGCTAAGCGCTTTAAATTTGGTTTCTAGGCCGGATACCTTTTGACTAACGCCATCCATCTTTTCTAAAAGCTGACTGAATTGCTCAGAGGTGACACCTGCTGCGCCTTTATCAGCTTCTGGCTCTGCGGCTGGCGGGGTTTCTTCGGCCTTTGGTGGCTTTTCTTCGCCTGTTGGCTGTTTGCTGAATTTGTTTTCAAGGTCGGTTACCTTGCTTTCTAATCCTTCAAACTTGCCCATTACGGCATCAAACTGTTCTTTGTTCATAGGTTCGTCCTCGGTGGAATCGTGTTGTTCATCAACACTCGGCTGTTCAGAAGTAAATAGGCTTGCCATTTGTGCAAGTAAATTCATGAATTTAGATTGCTTGTCTTTGGCTAAAGGTGTAGCTGGCTCTTCTTTGCTGAACACAAAGTCACTCATGTGAAGTTCTTCAAGCTGGCTATATTCATGGCTTTTTTCAGTTTCGCCCATTGAGAACTTTAAGCGTGTGGTGCCAGTGCTTGCAGGCGAATCGGTAACAGCTAAGCCTTGTAGATAGCAACGACCTTGATTCTGGTAATCTGGATTTGGCTCAATAGACATAAACAGCTTTTGGCCGTCTTTGTTAGCATCTAATAAGTATTGATTTGCTGTTAGTTTTACAAAAAGACGAAGCTTACCTTTATGTTTGGCCGCTTTTACTTCGTCAACTGTTCCCCAATTTTTACCCTCAGATGGGCCCCAAAATGAGCGAAAATGTTCAGGCCAAATCATCGCAGTGTATTCATCAACCGAGTAAAGCTCGGCCATATCATTGATCCACTCTTTTGAAATAGCGCGGCCGTCAACCGTTGCACCTTCAGTTGCTGCAATTACCCAACCTGTCTGTTTACTCATTACGCTGCCGTGTTGCTTAAAACCAATATTTAAGCGCAGCATAGCCCTAAAAAATGGGCGTTTCATTCGGTTTGATTTTTAGAAATTCCTAGATTGAAGTTCTAGGAAAAGGTAGGTTTTTTAGTCAGTTATAAGCTTATTATAAATGAATACACTGTCGCTAGTTATCAATTTTTACATGAGTAATTAGCACCTAAATGGCTTATTCACCGGAAATACGCGAAGCAGCAAAGCGGCTTTATTTACGACACTACACACCAAGTGAAATTCGTAGCGAATTAGACTTGCCTAATGATCGTGTTGTTTATTACTGGGCTGATAAATATAGCTGGCGCGACTTACTGCGTGAAGAAGAAGTCGACGAAGCCATTGCAAGGCGCATTGTTTGTTTAACTGATATTAGCGATAAGACAGGTAATCAAATAAAAGAACTCGACATGCTTATTGAAAAGCATGTAAAGCTTAAAAAACAACGTGCGCAAGAAGAAGCGGCAAAAAATCCACAACCTCAAAACACTCAGGCCAACTCAAATCAACCAAGCGGCAAAAGCAACTCAAAGCCAAAAGGCCGCAAACGTAAAAATGATGTAAGCCATTTAACCGAAGAAGATTTTGCCACCTGGTACGACTCACTTTTTGAATACCAAAAAACGATGCATGCAAACTTGCATCAACGTATTCGAAACATTCTTAAAAGCCGTCAAATTGGTGCGACCTATTACTTTGCCGGTGAAGCATTTAAAGATGCGGTGTTAAGTGGCGACCCACAAATATTCTTATCGGCCAGTCGTGCGCAAGCTGAGGTTTTCCGCAGTTACATTGTGGCTATTGCTCAAGAGTTCTTTGAGATTGAGTTAACCGGTAACCCAATTAACTTACATACAAAACACGGTGATGCTGAGCTACGGTTCTTAAGTACCAATAGCAAAACGGCGCAAAGTTACCACGGCCATGTTTATATAGATGAGTATTTTTGGATAGGTAAGTTTAACGAGCTCAATAAACTTGCCAGTGCCATGGCAACCCATAAAAAGTGGCGTAAAACTTACTTTTCAACGCCGTCAACAAAAGCACACCCCGCTTATACCTTTTGGACGGGTGATCACTGGCGACAAGGCCGTGCTGAACGTGAAGAAATCGAGTTTCCTAGTTTTGATGAATTACGCGATGGCGGCAGGCTCTGCCCAGACAAACAATGGCGCTATGTAGTAACCATTGTTGATGCGCAAAACGGGGGTTGTGACCTCTTTGACATTGACGAACTGCGCGATGAATACAATGCCGATGACTTTAACAACCTGTTTATGTGCATCTTTGTTGATGATGCAGACAGTATATTTAAATTCAGCGACCTTGAAAAATGCATGGTCGATGCATCCCGTTGGCAAGATCACAAACCAAGTGCAGCACAGCCATTTGGTAACCGTGAGGTATGGCTAGGTTACGACCCTTCACGCACTCGCGATAACGCCACATTAGTTGTGGTAGCGCCACCTAAAAAAGACGGTGAAAAATTCCGTGTGCTCGAAAAACACTATTGGCGCGGGATGAATTTCGCTCACCATGTAAGTGAGATTCAAAAAATATACGCAAAGTATCGCGTCACTTATATTGGTGTTGATACCACAGGCATTGGTGCAGGTGTATTTGATTCAATAGAAACCCTCTACCCGCGCGAAGCCCAAGCTATTCATTACAGCGTAACCAGCAAAACTCGCTTAGTGCTTAAAATGATCGACTTAGTAGAAGCAAACCGGATTGAATGGGATGCATCACACAAAGACATTGCTATGAGCTGCCTAGCCATTCGTAAAACCAGCACAGAGACAGGTGGCGCAATTACCTTTAAAGCCAGCCGCGATAACACCACAGGTCATGCAGACGTATTTTTTGCAATAAGTCATGCCGTGATCAACGAACCGATTAACCACGCATTTAAGAGAAAATCACGATGGACCATGCAGAACAACTAACTGACCAGCCAAACGATCAACAAGACGATCAACAAGGTAAACAAAATGCGCCCGTTGTGTTTAGCTTACCCGAACAAGTTATGCCAGATATGTGGCTAACCGATTATGACTCGCTGTTTTATAACGATATGGATGGTTATTGGGAGCCGCCCGTAGACCGTCATTTATTAGCAAACCTTACTCGCCGCAATGCTCAACACGGTGGCATTGTTGTGAGCCGTGCCAATATGGCAGCTGGCCGTTATATATCGGGTGGTATGAGTGCCCAACAAGTACAGGCTGCATTTTTAAATCTAGTGCAATTTGGTGATGTGGCCTTGCTTAAAATTCGCAACGGCTTTAAGCAACCAGTGCGATTATTCCCGTTGCCAAGTTATCGCACTCGAGCGGCTGGTGATGGTGGCGCCGTAGTGCTTGAGCGTAACAATCAAGTAAGAAAGTATAAAGCCCGCGATATCATTTGGATTAAACAGTATGATCCTGTTCAACAAGTATATGGTTGCCCTGATTACTTAGGCGGTTTACAAGCGACGCTTTTAAATGAAGATGCAACCCTGTTTCGCCGTAAATACTACATCAACGGCGCACATATGGGGTTTATCATGTATGCAACTGATCCTAACTTAGACCCTGAAGTTGAAGACGATATCAAAGAGAAAATTCAGGATAGTAAGGGCGTGGGAAATTTCCGCTCGTTGTTCGTGAATATTCCCAACGGTAAAGAAAAAGGCTTACAGATAATCCCTGTCGGTAACTTTGAAAGTAAAGATGAGTTTATGAACGTGAAAAACGTATCAGCACAAGATGTGCTAAACGCTCACCGTTTTCCGCCTGGCTTATCTGGCATTATTCCATCTAACACGGCTGGCCTTGGCGACCCAACAAAATACGATGCCATGTATTTTAAAAATGAGACTAAACCGTTAATCAAAAACATGGTCGATGCGGTTGAGCAAGATCCTGAAATAGGCAGCAAGTTAAAACTTAAGTTTGATTTAGAGCCAGCAGCTTAATACACCTTATTTGTTATAGATAGATACACTGTATATAATCACAGTGTATCTAAATTATTTATATGGGTAATGCTATGCGGGTAACATGTCCAAACTGTGGAAGTAAAGCGACTATTTCATCAAGAGAAAACCAATCAACCCATGTAGCTGATCTCTATATTTCGTGTACTGATGTTAAAAACTGTGGAGCAACGTTTGTTAGTACACTAGCATTTAAGCATTATCTAAACCCACCACGCCAAACAACGGCAGAACTTGCTGCTTCTTTACTTAAAAACCTACCTCGTGAACAACAATTAGAGTTACTTGGAATCTGACTTGCGAGAAATTTTAAGAATCACAAATTAAAAACAATGCTATTTAACTAGTTTTAGAAATTAAAAACAGAATTTGATACTAAGAATTTAGAAATTTAAAGTGGTATAATTAACCGTCCGGAGAAAATAGGAGAGAAGTGTATGAATCAATTAATTATTTTTTAACTAAGGAAATGCAATTATGCAGAACCTAAAAAGAGTACTTGAACTCTTTAAATTCAAGAAAAACAAAAAGACAACTTTAAAGCTGGAACCTTTAAAAATTGTCTTTAAGTCTTTTATTACCTGCTTTCTAGGCATGTTAGGTAAACAGTTAGCGATAATGTGTTTTGGGTTAATACAATTATATTACCCTTACCTATTGAATTTATAGGAGATATAAACTGACAATACCGTCACTACTGCTTAAATATAACACTATATGTAACGCCATGTGGTCTGACCAGTTGTGACGGTATTTATATAAATATCGTAAATATCTAAATTATTGAATAGAGTTACTACCCTTTTGGCTCTGGTCTGTTGCATACATCAAATACATCGGTGTTAGGTTCTTGCTCATAGCCGGTGCAAATTTCGGTAGCGAATACGCTACTTTTAGTTTTTTCGCACTTTCCGTATTGGGTTTTAGGCATTGGTTTGTTAAATGGTTTTTCGAAAGGACTGTATTCATCCTTGGCAAACCCCTTTAGACAAAATTTCTGGCAGCTGATACATGCTTTAGGCATTTCTACTTTCGAAATTTGAATAGTCATATTCATTCCGCCTTCTTGAATCGTTCAACTAAATACAGATCGCCATGGGCACGACCACCAACGGGTAATTGCCAACTCCAATGGCCTACAGGTTTGGCACCACGTTTAAGAACTAGCCCCCTCTTTTTTGCAGTTGTTCTTGTCATCACCGGCACGGGCACAAAATCAATTTCACTATCACTGATATGGAATGGCCGTCCCTCAAGCATGCATTGAGAAATATGTATCGATTTTTCTAAGTGTCTTTTTAACTTTTGGTTCATAACTCACTTTCTCCTACGCCATTAAATCTAATGCCCACCAGTCATTGTCACTGACTGCTGTTGCTTCACCTGCTAGAACGAGCCTAGCTAAATCAAGATCACCAATTACATCTGCATGACCTTTTTTAAACTGGGTATCTGATGGCATAGTTCTGCCATCTAATTTTGCGTATGAGGCCGCTAAGTCGTAGAGCTCACGCGCATATTGATAATGCTTTTCTGATGGGGTTGTATTACCAGCTGGGCGCTGCTTATTAAGATCTAGTTTTTCAAAGCTATGCAGCTCATGCCCTTGCATGTAGTAAACACGGTTACCAATAACCACATTGCCGCCGTTCTTAAGCTGCTTTACTTGCTCGGGGGCAAAGTCATATAGGCTGGCTTTTGAAATTTCAGAGTGTTGATCGCCTGCTAATTTCTGCTGTTTTTGCATTTCAGTAAGCGCGATTGAGTCAACCGCTTGCTTGCGGTGTTCAATTAACTGCTTTTCTTCATCTAATATGAGTAAATTACCGTCTCGAATTAGGTAAATTTGGCCGTTCCGCCTGATCCTTTTACCTGCTAACAGATCCTTTTTAACCTTAACGATCTGTTTTTTGGTAAACCCGATCATATCT
Organism: Pseudoalteromonas sp. 2CM39R; assembly: GCF_023161845.1. NCBI lineage: Bacteria > Pseudomonadati > Pseudomonadota > Gammaproteobacteria > Alteromonadales > Pseudoalteromonadaceae > Pseudoalteromonas > Pseudoalteromonas sp. 2CM39R. Next base: position 13,412 of record NZ_JALNTM010000009.1, on the reverse strand, counting down.
AGCAATAACTCGTCTCTATCGCCCACGGTGCAAGGCGTACAGTTATTCCCACTAGACCAAGATAGGTCGGCTGCGCCGACGTTGTTAGCATCCTGCCCGCCATTTACAGCGGTGTTGTCGTTAGCTGCAGCAGTACCAATAACTTGTTTTTGCCAAGAATGAACACGGGTAATCAAAGTGCATGGTTCGTGTAGGTCTTCAATGCCTTTAATTCGCTTAACGCATTCAGTATATTGATTGCCATACTCGGTATATTCATAAACAGGTTTAAAACGTGCATTGCGGCCAATACCAAAGCCACCCATTAAAGTTACAAAGGTTTTAAAGTCGCCTTGGTCGGCGGCTTTGCGAACTTGTTCTAGTTCTTCATTGCCTTGTATTTCTTCACGCACTCGTCGCAGCTCACGCCAAATAGTAATGGCGGGTGACTTTTGAAATTGAAATTGGCGAATGCCCCATGTACTGGCCCATGCTTTAACCGGGTTAACAAGTGCTGATTGGGTAAACTTCTCGCCTGTTTCGGCATCGTATTCGTTGGCAAGACCAAAGCCGTCAATATTCTTACTGACGTACTTAGCAATATAGGCAGCTGCACCACCAATGCGTATACCATCTTTGCCAATTTTTGCTGGCTCCATTTTCATGGCGGTATAACGTGGGCTGCTTGGGAAATAGTTTTTAACCGGCGCTTTGGTGTAAATGCCTTTTGATTTATTTAGGCCCCAAATTTTACGGTTGTGCTTGTACTTCCTGCGGTAATGATTACGGTTTTTAAAGCGCTGAAAAAATACCTCACGGTCATCGCGGGTAAAATATCTGCGTAAAAGGTGGTTAACTTTGTCGTAGTATCTGGCGGGCATCCATAAAAGCATGTGCCAGTGGGTGCAACCATCTGCATGAGGTTCGGCTACGCGCACCCCAAAATAGGGTATTTCTAGACGGTCTAATTTAGCCCGTGCTTGTGAATACAGCTTGTTTAAATAATTGCTTGCATCCTTTGGTGTTGAACCGTCCCACTTTGGCGAGTTTGCATGAAAACGACTAGGCGCCGTAATATTGTAAAAACCGCCTACATAGCCCATTTCGTCGGCCAGTTCTTCGGTTTCACGTATGCGAAGCATTAACTCGTTACGCATATTTTCAGGGTTAGCAATGCCTGCCTCAACCGCTTTCATTAACGAAATAACATCGTTTTGTTCGTTAACTAACTCAAGGCTTTCAAGGTATCGTTTACCACGTTCACGATCGGCTTTATATTCATTAAGCGCTTGGTATGAGCAATAAGCATTAATGCCTTTTCGAACTGTTTTAGTGCCTTTCTTTTTGTCGTACTTTGCAAATAAGTCTTTACCTACTTCACCTGTGGCTATTTCTAAATGCTCTAGGTAACGGCGGCGAATATTCTTTAATTTACGCGCCCACCACTTATGGCACTGCGCTTTTAACAAACTTACTTCGGCATCTGGCTCTGTTAAGTAAATACCTTTTTCAGCAGCAAAAAGAGTCACGCCAAAGTTTTCAGCATACTGGCTGATCACATCAAACTTATCTAACGCACCCCAGCTTGGGTTTTCAATGCGTAAGTCATTCAGTATCTCGGTTACTTCACGGGCCAGTACTTCAGCATGTTTTTTGGTTTTATCTACATTTGCTAAAATATGCCAAGGTAAAGGCATGCTGTCGGTGATCTGTTTAAGAATGGTAAGGCGCGGCTTAAGCGTTTTAATAGTGCGTAATAGCCACTGGTTAGCATTGCGATGATCACGAATGCTATCGAATATATTCGTATTTGTTGGCTTATTAGTTGTACCGTCAAATTGGTATAACTCAGCTGATTGCAAAGCAATTCTATCGGTGTATTGCTCTGTGGTTTCATTGCGCTTTTGCTTGTAGCGCTTAATGCTTGGTTCGTACTTATCAATGAAACGTTTAGCCACACGCATTTGTAATGGCTTTGGCACTTTGCTTAAGCATTTATATACAAATTCTTTTTCTGCAGTATCGTCAATTGCATCTATGATCGAGCGCACAGAACTTGTTACTTCACCACCTACTAGTTTTTGTAAAAATGCGGTTTCATCACTAGCTGGTTGTAACCTCTTTTGTGCTAATACTTCACGCTGCTTTTCTGTAAAGCTAAGTGTTTCAGCTGTTCTACGCACAAAGCTAGCTTGAATACTCGCTTTGCGGTTAGAGCTAATAATGTCACGCACAATGTAATTATGGTGATTGTTGTTATGCACTTTCTTAAGTGCTGACTTGGCAGGTTTGCTTAGTTTAAAAAAGCTTACATCGATGCGATATTCTGCATTTTTAAGCACATCATAAAACCAAGCGTTTGCTTCATCGCTTGGGTTTATGGGCTCGTCTTTATACCAAACATCATTATGCTGCTGTACTTTAGCCAAGTATTGCTTAGCCATTTTGTACTGCATATAAGGGGTAAAACGGCTTAGGCCGCTTAGTAAGGTTTCTTTATGCTCAACGTTATCAACGGTTTCAACCATGGTTGAAACCGCTGTAATAACGTCAAAACTTAGAGTTGGCCAAAGAGTCATTTAGTTAGCTAAAGCTTTATAAATAGCTGAAACATATTTGGCTTGATGAATTGCATCATCTAGTGCGTTGTGTGCCGTACCTTTGAATCGCATGTAACGTTTAGGATCGAAGCCCTTAAGTGTACGGCCTAACTCAACAACGGTTCTAACATCGCGGTCATTCCAATATCGCCATGGCTTTTCATAGCCTACCGCTTCAAATGCATTACCTAAAATTACGTTATCAAAACTTGCTCCATTCCCCCAGACTACGCGACTGTTAACGCGCTCAATTTGCCCTACCCAAGCGCTAAAATCATCAATAGCATATTGAAGATCCATTGTGTCATTGCTAGTAATTTCAGCACGAGCTTCATCGCTTTGTTTTAACCACCAAAGCACTGTATTAGGGTCAATCTCGCCATATTTTGCAGCGCTTTCTAAGCCAACTTTTTGATAAAAGCTCGCGCCTATTTCACCTGTGGTTGGTTCAAAAAATACCGCGCCAATGGCAACAATTGCAGCATTATTGCCCTGTCCCATAGTTTCTAGATCAAGCATTACGTGGTTCATGGTTTTTCTCCGTTTTATAGTTCAAGTTCAATTAGGTCAAAATCGGCACCGCGCTGAACTGCGTCGAGCGTTTCGCTTAGGCGGTCGTAAAAGGGGGCGTATTCAATGTGGTCATTTGCAATTAATTGCACTACTGGCATTAGATCAGTAAGGCAGTTTTCACACTCCATAAGCATGGTAACCGTCGGACGCTTGGCTAAATTTTTAATAGTAAAATTGGCTTGGTCTAAAACGTGAACAACAATGTTTTTAACTAATTGCTGATTTTTAGATAGATCTTGGTCTTTGATAGAGGTCATTTTATTAGTCCTTTAGGGGGTGGTTAAAACGGAATGTCGGTTAGTTCGTTGTAAATTTTTTCTTTGTGAAAAACATTTACATGCTTAAAATTTAAGCGCTCTTGAATCATGTATTCTTGGTATGAGTAGTCAAACCAAGCATCTGTACGCTCAGCCTCTTCTATTGTTTGTGAGTTAATGCAATCAAACCGCGCTGATATTTCTGGCGCGTATTTCTCTAGCTGCTCACCTGCTTTCTCGTTATCAACAGAAAATATCTTGTAAACGTCGTGTGATTTTTCACAATCAATTAAATACCGAAGTGCTGCTTTTGCTTTTGGGTGTAGTTTCATTACTTAACTACTCCAAGAGTGGAAAAGATGGATTTAAATTCTTCGGTTCGGTGGCCTAAGTAGGTAATGAAACAGCCTTTTGTAGCGCCTTTTTTCACATTGCCTTGCGGGTCTTTAAAGTGAGTTCGGCCATCAATAAAGCAGCTAACACCCGCATTTAATAACTTTTGGCACCATGCTTCTGAGCTATTAACAAAGGTGATATTCATCGCCTCTTTAAAGTTGCCTAAAGCAAACTGATTTAAGTAGTAATCAACCCAATCACCATTGCTTGCAATATCTTCGGTAATACAATGACCTCGGTACTTATGATAATTAGGATCATTGCATATTTTCTTAACACACTTAGGCTTGCAAGCTAGTTCACCTTTATTGAATGGGTGATTAAGCCAAACAGTGTCAGCAATCCAGTCTAACGTTAAAGCGTCATCTTCTTTGGTAAAAAATCGCTTAGCTTTCACTGACTGATTAGCAATTTCATTACTTGCTGGATCTAAATCAATAACAGGAAACATTAAGTGAACACGCTCTAACACTTCATCTGGCGTGTAATATTCAACATTGCCGCTATCTTGATTAATTAACTGATCTGGCGTCATGATCAATCCTTAATGTGTCTGAGTATTAGTTTGCTGCTCTGCAACCAAGTGCGGAACTACTTCAAACTTAGGCTGAGTGCGTTCAAACTTTTCAGGCATAAGAACGTTCGCATCAGTAAACGCAGCTAGTAACCCTTGCAATTGAACAAGCGCTCTGTGTACGGCTTTTCGTTCTTGAACATCAAACTTGTAGAAGCTCATATTTAAACAATGTGGTTTTAAGCCAGCTGAAAAGCAGACAATTGCACGCTGCTGCTTTGTTAAAACGGCATCAAAAATATAACCTGGTGTACGCTTTGTATTGTTTCTAAGCGCTCTAATATCTGCTAACCCTTTAGGTATTTTCTTACCTTCAACAGCTTTTAGCTGTGTCGTGTTAGTTTTGCTTTCAGTTTCGGTAGTGCGATTTTCTATAATTTGCTGTACAGGGGTTGCCATGATTATTTCTCCTAGCTATTTACGCTTTGCCACTCGGTGCGGCCTTTTTCGTATTGGCTTTGTAGGTATTCGCCCAGATCAGTGATATTCACCATGGTTGGTGCACGTTCTGAATCGCGAACTTTGAACGTAGGAAATGGTAATGTGCCTGCTTTTGCTTTTTGCTCAGCAGTTTTAGGTAATAAACCTAAATACTCTTGGCATACCTCTTTAAGTGGTACTGCTGGTTTTTGAAAACAGGCTAAAAGTGCAAAGGTCATATTCATGCTGCTGCGCCTTCACCAAGCTGTTGAGCTTTTATTTGCTCCCCATATTCTGCGAAGAATGCATCTCTATTCATTGAGCGCCACAAGTTAATATCTGACTCAAGCCAAACAGCACTGCGGTAAGATATCCGGTGGGATTTAGGAAACTTTCCCTTATTCATTAAGTAATACAAGTGAGAAATTGAAATTCCACACAACTCTAATACTTGTTTACGTTTTAGGAATTTTTCATCAGGGCCAACAACCTCTCCCTGTAAGTTTTTCCGGTATTTTTCTGGTTTCATATTTACCTCAAACTGTGTTGACTGGTTCCTATATTGTCCATTTGTGTGCTAACCTATTTAATTAGGTCAGCTTGTTATCCCAAACCACAACAAAAGAACACTATAAGACCTTCAATGGTCACTATTGTATCTGAAATAAATATTAGGATCTTATAAGAACCATGTCAAACAATATCGGGCAAAAAATAAAAGTTATTCGTGAGTCTTTAAATTTAAGCCAAGCTAAATTTTGTGAGTTATTGGATATTGGCTTAAGTGGTTATAAGAAATATGAGACAGGGATTTCAGAGCCTGGTGCAGGAAATTTAGAAAAAATTGCCAACCATCCACAAACTAAAATGTACTTTTTATGGTTATTTACTGGAGAGACAAACCCTGCATTAGGTCAAATAGCACCTGGTGATATCATTCCTGAAGGTAAATTGTCTGAAGAACAGTTCGAAGAAAAGTTTATAGATACAACTATCAATTCCCTCATGATGTTTTGCCACCTTGGCTGGTTTACTCCAAACAAAGATGAAAATGTTTTTAACGATTGTAGTAAGCTGCTCCTTAAAGATTTACGCCCGGTAATTGATGCTAGAGTTAGCAACTCAGCAAACAACCAAAAAATGGCTTAATAAAGTCATTTTTTGGTAAAAAAACAATTACCCTATCAATTCTGCGTTTATAAAATAAAAAGACCTATTTTCCCTAGTTGTCCTCTCTATATAACAAAATATTATATACGCCGCTTTTATTGAGATTCATCGCGATTCAAGGCAATTCAAGGCAATTCAAGACATCTGATGTCTTGTAACTATCCAACCTGTCAGTTAGTATTATTTTTAGTTGTAAAGTTATTTTACAAATTAAATTTACAAAATAGCTTTACATAAATCAGAAAATCTCATGTAACGTCAAACCACGCCAAAGGTGAATATCATGAATGTTTATCGCGAAGAAGATTGGGGCTTTTAATTTTAGCCTAAAAATATGGATTTCAAGAAAGAGCCTTTTGGGCTCTTTTTTTATGGAGTAATAAGAAGTGATAACAAAAATACCTTATAAACTGATACTAATAATACCTACAATTCTTATCGGAATCTTAATTTACTGCGTATCAGATCTAGAAGACCCTGTATCTTTTTATGGCCCAACCTGCATTTTGATTTCTGCAATTGCAGCGATAACTGTTGCTACTGTCACTATAAAATCTAACCGGCATACCTTTATGCAGACTAACTCGCTAGCATTCCAACAAGCATTGCAAGGTGATGAGCATTATAAAAAAGCACTGAAAGGGATTTCTAAGGCAATGTCCAACCGCCTAGACAAACCACTTATCTTTTATGCGAATAGCGAAAACATAAAAACAGATGAAGACAAACAGACTCTTGAAGACATTCGTTATGTTCTTAATATATGGGAAAGAGCGGCAACTGCTTGTGTGAATGATATATATGATGAATTCTATCTGTACAAAACATATAAAAGCATGGTGTTAGATATAGGTATACAATTTAGATGGTTTATCCAAGAAGTCCAAGATAATAGAGATAATCCTGACATCTATAAATACTTCTCTAACCTTGTGTTTCTTTGGACTATTCGCAGAGGTGATTTTACGAGTGATCAAACACAGGAAAGCCTAAAATCAGTCTATAAGCAACTGAAAACTATAGAGACTGGTAAGCTACCTAAACGTAGGCATAAACTTAAAAACTTTAGATAAATAAAAACCCGCCTTCGCGGGTTTACTTAACGATCTTTAAACTTGGTTTTTGTATTGGTTCTGTTGGTAGCTCTACTGGTGCTTGTAAGTGCCTTACACGATAACTAATCGCCTGCGAGTTAATTACTTTTAACTTTTCATAAGCGCCAATATCTCTTTTGTTGTGTAGCGTTTCACCTAAGTTCATCACGATATTATGCGCGATACCTTTGTCATCTTCGTTTCTGAATAGCTCGTCTGGCAAGTTTACTTTTAATTTATGTTTTAGATTTGTTTCTAAACTAAATGTATTGCTGCCAAAAACAATACTTACACAGGCTATCGCTAAAGCAATAGTCAGTAAAATGATCATGATGAATAATAGCGTCACTTATGCAACCTCTTCATTCTTTGTAGTAATTAATTTTTTAATTGGATAGATACTAATAACAGCAAGCGATATAACATTTAGAGTAACAACGCTGATCTTATACGCTGGCGATAAACTGCTGTTATCTAACATACCACGCATAACAAATTGTGTAAGTTGGACCAAAGCTTGAATGATAGCTAAGTAAAGGCAGACCCTTGCTGCTGGTGAGAACGTACAGCGTCTAAGTGCATGTAATGCGAATAAAGTAACAACAAATACTATTGAACAACTAAACATGGTGAAATAAAAAAACTGACGTAACATCATTTTTTCCATTTCTAGAGTGATGATGTGATCGGCCAGTGACGAACTCACTGCATGAAATACCATAACGGTAAATGCAGCGATAAAACTTGAATGAAGCAAATGATCGCTTTTTGATTTTAAGTTTTGCTTACCACCAAAGAACAAAGCTAAACGATGTTGGCTAAAAGTGATAACGATAAATAGTACAGCAACTAATTCTAGTGCTCGAATTGTCCAGTCTGTGGCGGTAATGAAGCTGATCATTGGTATTCCTTGATGATGATATTAACCAGCCAAGTGGCTGGTTAATGTGCGTTTTAAAGAAGTTTACTTTTCTTTAGGTGGTTCATCACCGCCGCCACCGCCGCCGTTTCCACCTTCCAAATTGGTCATTTTGATTGAAGTGTGTAACTTATTCATGCTCAGTTCCTTGTTTTGTTTAAATAAACACCATTTAATGGTGGAAATTTAATTGTAATGATTAAATCCTGAATATCAATTAAATACTGTATAAACATACAGTAAAATCTTAAGTTATTGATATTTATGTAAGCTTGTAATGCTTAATAGTTACAAATGTAAAATACACAGGTTTATTTTTTTAATCAACAAAAACTAACAATTTGTTAGGTTTCTATCTAATGAATTGGGAAAAAGAATCGGTTACAATTTAAAATCTTGTGTTAGGATGATTGTATGTTTAAAAAGAAACCATCAACAGAACAAATACATGTACGCACTATATTTGAGCGTCTATGTGCTGTTTATCAAGTTAAAAACAATGCCTCGCTTGAAAGGCTTTTAAACTTGAGCGATGCTTTCTGTACAACTCGTATTAAACGCGCTTCTATTCCATATGAATTAATTGACCAAGCGGCCAAAGCAACAGGTGCTAGTTATGACCACATTTTATATGGCACACCAGTGAAACACATTTCCCTAGATGATTTAGATGTTATTCAGAATGGCCTAATTAAAGGCTTTTTAGAGTTACAGGCCGTTGGGGTAATTGATAGGTCTCATTCAATTGATGATTTAAAGAAGATTGCCAAAGTGCCAATGACTAATATTGAAAATGAATTAAGTCTTTATTTAAGTGAAGACGAAAAAGACAGCGCTTAGCTGTCTTTGTCTTCTCTGTTGAATTTGGCATAAATTACTGAGCTGTTATTTTTTTCACTATAGTGACGCATTAGTTCACCTAAACCCATTTCTTGTAGCGGTTCTTCTTTTCTATCTGCTGGCAATTCAACGCTAACACGCTCCATTTTTGGATATTTCCCGATAAGAAGCTCTATTTTATCTTTAACCTCTTCGGCTTTTGCATGAATGGCCAAAGCTTTATCTAGGTCCTTTTCTTTTTTAACTTCTATTGATAGTCGAGTATAGACTTCAGATAAATTTCGTACTTGATTTTCAAAGTATCGATTTTTCATTGTGTAGAGCGTACTGATCACTAACAATACAAAACATACTACGATAGCAATAATAAATAACTCGGTCATTCTCGCCCCCTTGGCAAACTTAGGCCAATTATACACCCGAAACGATTTAGAAGAATATTAGGAAAAAGCATTGCTACAGCTAACATAGCGCTTAAACATAAAACAACAAAACTATAAGTATAATGAACCCAAGGATAAGGTTCTTGAATATTCAACACTACAAATTTAAACCACAATATAAAATGAGATAACGCTAACGCCGCTGTAATTCTAAGAACGGCAAAAAATAGCCCCCCAAATTTATAGCTTAACCTGGCATGTAGTAAGTACACGACAAACATACTCAGTATGTTGATTGCGAATAATGCCAAGTAAACGTTTTGTGCTGCCTGCCAATTACCTGTAGTTTCAATATAGATTAACACTCGCTCCATCAGCAAAGAGGTAAGCAAGTATTTAACTACAACTACAGCAATTGATAGAAAGTCACTAAACCTTTCTCTGTTGAAATGTGCACGGTAGATTGAAAGTATCAACGCTAATAGATATGAAAACGCAATAATACTCTGCCAAGAAAAAACCTTGTGTGTTGCTCTAACAACTAATAATTCGCTATATAGTTCAGCAAGATACTCAAACATGCACACTCCTTGAAAGAGCGAATAGAATATATCTTCGGGCATAAAAAAACCAGCTATTAAGCTGGCTTTCAGAACAACATATTTTTAGTTTTCTTTTTTTGGTGGCAAAATCACAATGCCGCCTGATCCTTGAAGGTTCTTTTTCTTTGGTGGCAAAATTACAATGCCGCCTGAACCTTGTAGGTTATTTGTATTTACTTGTTCTGTTGGTAGTGCGCCTAACGATACGCCAGTGCTTAAAAGTAGTGCTGTTAAAGTCATGAATAACCTCCTTATAAAATTAGCTCCTTGCTATAGCAAATTGCTTGCCATTTTATTTTGACGCTACACATTTTTTACTGGCACAAAAAAACCCGCTTAAAGCAGGTCTATTTATTTGAGGGTGACTGGGAACCCTCAATTATTAGCGGTGCCCCTATAGTCACCCTAGCATCATTTAAAGCCTTTATTTTATTGATTGTCAGTCCAATCCAGCATGGGTGCCACGGAAAAACGGCGGTTTAATGTCGTTGTGCTCATAACATGGCCCCTTTAAAGATCAATGCATTTACTTGCAACTTAAATTACCTAATACGATTAACGCTTAATATAGCGATGACACATACCCTTTAGGTATGCACCGAAATGAAAAATTGCGACCATTATACCACCGAAGCTGGCTCGCGGCATGGCTTAATCAAAGATCAGATGATGAAAAGAGGCGAAGAAGTGTACTGCAATCTCACTTCTTTGATGAATAAGGTAAAATGCTAAGACTACATTTTTACTTTACTAAGAAGGTGCTCAAGGTTTTGGCCCGTAAGTTCCAAAACCGTAATTTCAAGCTCTTTGTAGTCCTCGTTTTTCAGGTTAACTAATTTAGCGCCCACTGCAATTCGTGCTACTTTCTCAACAGGGTCTATTTCTACAATTTCAATTGATGCACGCGTATCATGATCTTTAGACTGCACATAATATTCACTAAAGAAGGTACCATCAGCACGTACATTGGGATTACTGTCAGACACAGATTGTAAAAGCGTGCCTTTCTTTAAATCACTTTTACGAAGTGAGAAGCTGTATTCCGCCACATTGGCATGACCAACAATTACGGTAACTGCGCTTTCACCATTAATTTTAAAATCATGATCTGTTACTTCGATAACTTTTAGCTTACCACTATCATAGGTCGGCTCCATGCAAGCACCTAAACTAAAAATCAGAAAAACAGATAAGACGACATTTTTGATTAGCATTCTTTGTTCCTTAAATTGTATATTGCCTTCTTTAAAGTTAGATAAAAGAAGGCAATTATTCAAAGTTTAAATCACTGAAAATGCACTTTAAATTAAAACTAGCCGACAACACTCAAACCGAAGTAGTGAGCGATACCGCCTAAGATATTAGTCACCGCCACTGACGATAAAATTAAGCCCATCACCCGGCTGATAATACTCGCGCCACTATCACCAATTAACTTATGTACATGCGTGGCAAGCAGTAATAAAACCAATACGATTACTAGTACAGAAAGCATAATTGATGAGGTTATAAGTTGCTCATACCAAGTGTATTCGGTATTTCGAGTCATCAGTACTGCACCAAGCATGGCACCGGGGCTGGCAATAGAAGGAATCGCCAAAGGGAAAATAGCGGTTTCGGTGCTATCTCGAACACTTTTGATTTCTGTTTCTGGTTTACTTTCACCGAAGATCATCGACAGAGCAAAAAGTAATAATACGATACCTCCGGCAATCTGAAATGCCGAAAGTGGAATATTGATCGCGTTTAAAAGTAACTCGCCCGCAACAACAAAAAATAATAGCACCAGTGCCGAAACGCCAACCGCTTTTAATGCAACTTTGCGCTTAAATTTGGCGTCATCCCAACGTGTAACAGCAATAAAAACAGGCACGGTCCCGATAGGATCAATGACGGCAAAAAAGAAAATGAATGCAGCTAGCAATTCACTCATTAAGAAAACTCCCTGAAAACGTGTTAGCGAATAAAAACACTGCAACTACAATACAGTATGTTAGTATATCACGGTAGCGTAAGGATAAGAGAAGATGAATATAGAATCACTCGTCAGTAAAGCAAAACAAGTATGCGATAATCGTGGCGCACGTTTCACACCTATCCGTGAAAAAGTATTCCGCCTTTTAGCTAGTGCGCAAGGTGGTGTGGGTGCTTATGACTTATTAGAACAACTCAAATTAACTGAGTCAGGCGCAAAACCGGCCACTATTTATCGAGCGCTCGATTTCTTATCGGAACTTGGCTTTATTCATAAAATTGAAAGCACCAACTCATTTATGTTGTGCCATCATTTTGATCACATTCACCCTGTACAGTTATTAATTTGTGACAGCTGTGGTTATGTAAAAGAATTACATTCAACAGTAATTTCTCATGAACTTAATAACTTAGCGGCAGAAAGTGGATTTATTGTCTCAGGACAAACAATTGAAGCGCACGGTAAATGCGAAAAATGCAAAGAATAAGTGCGGTGTTTGAAACAACCACTACACTTAAAGTATGATTAACAGCATTTCGAAACCTAAGGGAAAATAAATAATGAATGTGGAGTTCATCAACCCTTTTTTATCATCATTATTAAATGTTTTGAGCACTATGGCTCAAACAGAATTAAAGCCGGGCAAACCTAGTTTAAAGAAAGACGAACTAGCCCGTGGCGATGTATCTGGTTTGATTGGTATGGTTGGCCCACAAACTAAAGGTTCACTTTCAATCACCTTTGATGAAAATCTAGCTCTGACCATTATGGAAAGAATGCTAGGTGAACGCCCTGATACGGTGAACGAAGAAGTAACCGACATGGTAGGTGAAATTACTAACATGGTAACAGGTGGCGCTAAAAACCTACTTGGCGAAAAGGGCTATGAGTTTGATATGGCAACGCCAGTTGTAGTGTCTGGTAAGGGACATACAATTGCACATAAATGTGAAGGCGCTAAGGTGTTAATTCCATTCACGTCTGCTGATGGTAACGCCAATATTGAAGTTAGCTTTGATAAACTATGAGCTGGCAGCAAAAAACCATTCAATTGAAGCCTCGCTCACGAGGCTTTCACATCATTGATGACGAGCTACTTCGTCAACTTCCTGAAATAGCACAATACAAAGTCGGCTTATTACACCTATTCATACAACATACTTCTGCAAGCTTAACTATTAACGAAAATGCAGATCCTACAGTAAGAATGGATATGGAAAGTCACTTCAATCATTTTGTGCCAGAACGACAAAGTTATTACCGCCATGATTATGAAGGTGATGACGACATGCCAGCCCACATAAAAAGCAGTACATTAGGTGCTGAACTCACTATTCCAATTAACCAAGGCCGTTTAATGCTAGGTACTTGGCAAGGTATCTATTTAGGTGAACACCGAGATCATGGTGGCGCTAGACGTATTGTCGCGACGGTTCAAGGCCAGATCTAAAACTAGCTGTAAGCTGTAAGCTGTAAGCTGTAAGCTGTAAGCTGTAAGCAAATCTTGGTATTAACTAAATTATTTAAGAAAGTGTTTTTGGGATTTTTTAGAGATTGGAGCGGCACACGAGGCTCGAACTCGTGACCTCAACCTTGGCAAGGTTGCGCTCTACCAACTGAGCTAGTGCCG
>NZ_JALNTM010000061.1:0-869 GCF_023161845.1 Pseudoalteromonas sp. 2CM39R | reverse complement strand
TAAGCAAGTAGAGCTATCTAGAGATAAGTCTGTAAAGATTATAACTAACAGTAAAGTTAGAAACTTACTAACATTTTTTATGTTTGAGGTGCGTGATATATATACTCGAGATCCAACTTTTGGCTTGGATTGTTCACTAAATGTAGATATCAGGCATAATCATATAGTACCAGTACTAAGATCTGTTTTTGAAAAAAATGATTTAATTTGCAAAAAAGGTGAATCAGATTACATAGATAATCATTTTATAGAAGAAAACTTTAAAACTTCTTTACAGAAAAATTTTTATATTGAATTACAAAGTTGTTTTAAAAGCTTTTCTCTTAAAGTGGATCAATACCTAGCTAAGGTCAAGACAGGTTACATGAAGATAAGTCGTGATGAAAAAGTTGATCCATATTCTTTATTTCATTTTAGAATAGAAAACTCTGATATAGATAAACTGGAAGCTTTAGTCAGAAGCGGCTCTACATATACAGAAATAGTCCAATGGATAATTGATTGTTTGGAATATAAAGCTCACATGCTTATGAATGAGGGCAAGGCTGTAATCATAAACACAATACCACTTGAGTTAGATGATTTTATAAAAGAAATTAAGTTATTTTCTAATAAATTAGGGAAAAATGCTTACAGAATACAAGATAAAATTGTTATTGCTAAAAAAGAACTAAATCAAACATTAGTTGAAATAAGTCAACGATTAGATTTTGTAAAATCTGCAGGCGAAAACTTTTACTTGAGAACACCATGCTCCGAGGCTCAAGAGTTCGTCCAAAAACTTTATCCGAAGGTAAAAGTATCAATGGATTACCGCACTACTTTTGACTTGATGTTTAACGGAGAAAGTTTGGCGCAGTTTATTAGAG
>NZ_JALNTM010000060.1:0-900 GCF_023161845.1 Pseudoalteromonas sp. 2CM39R | reverse complement strand
TGGGTCGTACTGGACTTGAACCAGTGACCCTCGCCTTGTAAGGGCGATGCTCTCCCAACTGAGCTAACGACCCATATCTAAAACAACTCATTGCTGCGTTGTTGTGGGGCGCTATTATAGATAGAGTTGTAAATGTGTCAACACTTGAATGAGTAAAAATGTGTTAGATGCAGCTTTTATAAACAATGACATGGCATTTAAGCATTTTTTGGCGAACAAATATGCAATTTATATTCATAAGCTTATATTTAGACTTGGATCTATAGCTTTATGACCTAGGTAAATCATTCCAAATGATATGAATACAGTAAATTTTTAAAACAGTTTTTTCATATCGATAAATTTGCATTAGTTAATTGCACTCTAGTTAGCACTATTAAAAAAAAGCAGGGGAGGGGAAAGTCGTTTTATTTAAAGCTTTAAATAACGAATTTTATTTTGCATATAAATGTATACCTTTTTTAAGAGAGTAAACTCAAAAGCAGAGAGCCTTTGATAACAAACCAACAATGCAATTAGCCCAAAATAGCTAATTTGATAGCGCTTTGTATAAAATACCTCCGTAACGGATTGATATTTAGTCAGCTTGTTGAAATTTAAATCATTTAAATAAACTTAGATAAAAAACTGTTGACTTTATTTGGGGGGCTGCATAGAATGCGCCCCGCACTCAGCGATACACAACCAACATTAATTGGCGGTGTGTATGCAAGTCGGGGCTATAGCTCAGCTGGGAGAGCGCTTCGCTGGCAGCGAAGAGGTCTGCGGTTCGATCCCGCATAGCTCCACCAGATTTGCATAGTGTTTGTCCTAGGGTTGCAGTTTTCTGCGTCCCCATCGTCTAGAGGCCTAGGACACCGCCCTTTCACGGCGGTAACAGGGGTTCGAATCCCCTTGGGG
>NZ_JALNTM010000008.1:0-320398 GCF_023161845.1 Pseudoalteromonas sp. 2CM39R | reverse complement strand
CACCCTAGGGTATAAAAGTCCCATGCAGTACGAACAAATTAATTAAACCCCGAGTCTACTTTATCGGGGTCAGATCATATCGCTGACAGCTTAAGGCTTACAGCTTTGTTAAAGTTTTGTCCTACAAAAAAAGCGCAAGCAGTTTAACTGTTTGCGCTTTTTATTTATTTGTTATACCAACGATTAGTGAAGGATACGTGCTCTGATAGTCCCTTCAACAGCACTTAGTTCTTTAAGAGCGACTTCTGATTGGTCTGTATCTACATCAATTACTACGTAACCAATCGCTTCGTCAGTTTGTAAGTACTGGGCTGCGATATTAATGCCGTGCTGTGCAAACGCTTGGTTAATTTGCGTTAGAACACCTGGGCGGTTATGGTGCACGTGTAATAAGCGGCTGCGGTTTGCAAGCTCAGGCAGTGATACTTCAGGGAAGTTAACTGCGGTAATGGTTGAACCATTATCTGAGTACTTAGCAAGTTTGCCCGCTACTTCAATACCGATATTTTCTTGTGCTTCTTGTGTTGAACCACCAATATGCGGAGTCAAAATCACGTTATCGAACTCGCGTAGCGGTGATACGAACTCTTCATCATTTGATTTTGGCTCTACAGGAAATACGTCGATTGCTGCGCCGCTCAGCTTTTTATCACGCAGTGATTCTGCTAGAGCATCAATATCAACAACAGTACCGCGAGAAGCATTGATCAAGATGGCGCCTTGCTTCATTACTTCAAGTTCTGCCATACCAATTAGGTTTTTCGTTTGCGGTGTTTCTGGAACGTGTAAGCTAATAACATCAGCACGTTGTAGTAACTGAGTTAGGTTATGAATTTGTGTTGCATTACCTAGCGTTAGCTTGTCTTCGATATCATAAAACTCAACGTTCATACCGATATTTTCAGCCATGATACCTAGCTGTGTACCAATGTGGCCGTAACCAATAATACCTAACGTTTTACCACGTGCTTCAAATGAGCCGTTGGCAGATTTTAACCAACCACCGCGGTGAGCAAGGGCATTACGCTCTGGAATACCACGAAGTAATAATAAAATTTCACCAAGTACTAATTCTGCTACAGAGCGTGTGTTTGAAAATGGCGCGTTAAATACTGCAATACCACGCTCACGGGCACCTTGCAGGTCGACTTGGTTAGTACCGATACAGAAGCAGCCGATTGCGACTAGCTTTTCAGCTGCTTCTAATACCGCTTCATTAATATGAGTGCGAGAACGAAGGCCTACAAAGTGCACATCTTTAATGCGCTCAATGAGCTCGTCTTCAGGTAAGGATGTTTTTACGTAATCAATATTACTGTAGCCATTACGCTTAAGCGTTTCTACAGCACTTTGGTGCACGCCTTCCAGCAAGAGAATTTTAATTTTGTCTTTTGCTAACGATACCTTACTCATATCCTCATTCCTATTTACTTTATTTGCGGTCCATTTTTGGTGCCGATAATGACTTTATCTGCGCCGCGATGGGCAAATAAGCCGTTTGTTACTACACCAACAATCTGGTTGATTGTTAGTTCTAATTCTTTGGCGTTACTGATGTCTAAATTGTGCACGTCTAAAATGACGTTACCGTTATCTGTTACAACACCCTCACGGTAAACAGGGTCACCGCCTAGTTTTACTAGTTCACGAGCTACATAGCTGCGTGCCATAGGGATCACTTCAACCGGCAGTGGAAATGCACCTAATGTTGTAACTTCTTTAGATTCATCAACAATACAAACAAATTGTTTTGCTACCGCTGAAACGATTTTCTCGCGTGTCAGTGCTGCACCACCGCCTTTGATCATCTCATTGTGTGGGTTGATTTCGTCTGCGCCATCAACATATACATCAAGGCTTGATACATCGTTTAGTTCGAACACTTCAATACCCAGTGCTTTTAACTTTTCAGTTGAAGCCTCAGAGCTTGAAACCGCACCAGTAATGGTGTCTTTTACTGTATCAAGTGCATCAATAAAGTGATTCACTGTAGAGCCTGTACCTACACCAACAATGGTATTTTCGTTTACAAACTCTAGGGCTGCCCAGGCAGCGGCTTTTTTTAATTCATCTTGCGTCATAATTATGTGCTCAGTTAGCTGTCAGAGAGGGCCTATAGTATACAAACAGTTTGCTTACCATTGGTAGATTTTCTCTGGGGTTATAATGTGTTTTAACGGTACATCCCACGATTCAATTGGCAATGCTAAAACATGCTGACATTGATGGGCAAGGCCTATCAAAATCGGTTTTTGCCAGTTTTCTTGGTAATACCGAGCCAACGTTTTGTCATAAAACCCACCGCCCATTCCTAAACGGTTACCTTGATCATCAAATGCCACTAATGGCATAAGTAAAATATCAAGCTTGTCTAAAGGACATATTTGACTGCAATTTAACTTGGGCTCCAAGATACCATAGCGGTTTGCAGTCATGGGTGAATTTTCTTCATACCTCTGAAAGTATAAAGTTGTGCCATTGAAGGGGTGGATGATAGGCAAATATAAATGCTGCTCTTGCATCCATAATTCTTTAATTAACAATGAGGTGTCTAATTCGCCATCATTGCTGAAATAAATGCCAATATGGGCGTTGTTAGGTGTTTTTAGCGATTTTAAGTGTTGAGTAAAATTCACTTTTAGCGCAATTGCTGCATTTTTTTGTTGTTCAACAGTCAGTGAATTGCGCTTTTTTCGAATAGATTGTCTGATTTCTGCTCGTGTGTTGCTCATGTCAATATTAGTGTTAACTTTCTAAAAAGGAGAAAAGTTCAGGGAAAAGCTCCACTACACCCAAAATGATCAATAACACAATGACCATTGCAATAAGCGAATAGAGTAGGGTGTTTGAGCGTTTTTTAACTGGCTCTGTTAATTCGTCTTCAAGTAGCAAGTCATCTTCTTGCCAGCTATCGTCGCTATCAGCAACGCTGTTATTTTCAAGCTCAGGTAAACGTTGCTCTAAGTCATCAAGTTTTTCTTCTAGCCGAATAAGACTACTGGTGATGTAATCGAGGGCATCAAAAATACGTTCTTCACGCTCTTTGGCCTGTGCGGCTGTATTGCTTGATTGGCTGTTGGTGGCTACTTGGTTAATCGGTTGGAGCTTGGCTTTAATGCCAACACTGGCGAGTAGCTTTGTTTGTTTTAGTGCTTTATCTTGCTCACTTGGTGCAAATAATGGCTTATGCTCAAACAGGGTCGCAACTTTGTCTGTGGTTGTTTTTAGTTTTGCAGCTAGTTGCTCTGTTGCTTGTGCTTGGTCGACACCGGCTTCAAGCCCTGCAAACATAACGCGAAATTTTTCTGCCATTTGCTGATTATCCAAATCCTTAAATCAATGACTTGAGTATATACCCAAAAAGATTAGCGTAAAAACAAAAGCCCGTATAAAACGGGCTTTTTCTATTATGGTTTTGCAAATATGCTGTTTAGTATTTTGCTGCTTTACCTTCGGCTGGTAGTGATTTAAGGATAAAATCACGTAAGTCATTATTTGATGACTCAAGATCAGCATGGCGTAAATACATCATGTGACCACTGCGATAGCCTTTAAAGCTTAAGCGATCTTTCATTTTGCCACTTGGATCTAACTGCCACATTGTGTATTTAGCATCAAAGTAGTTTGTAGCACCATCGTAGTAGCCAGATTGAATCATCACGTTTAAGTATGGGTTTTGTGCCATTGCTAAACGTAAGTTTTCACCTGTGTTGTTGCCTGAGCGATCCCAAGGGTGAACATTACCAAATAGGTTATATTTGATATCTGTTTTGTAGTTAAGCTCTTCACGTAGGTAATAGTTAATCGCTGGCGTGAATGAGTGTAACCATGAAGTAAGCTCAGCCCAGTAATCAGGTGACTCACCTGCATCACGTTTGTCGATACCTAGGTAACGAGAATCTAAACGGCCCACTGTTTGGCCGCGCTCACGCAACAGCTCTTTCCAGAAGAAGTTATTTGGAATATCAAGGTTGTTTTGCTCAACAAACTTTTCAGATAAACCTGCGTATTTTGCTGCTTGCTTGATGATTGCACGCTTTTCATCAGCAGGTAAGAAACCACCTTTAGCAATTGCAGGTAAGAACTTGTTCACAGTGAACTGTTCAACTTCAGGTAATAACTCGTCTAAGTCTTTTGCCTGTAAGTCTGCGCTAAGGGCTTTGTGGTACCAAGCGGTTGCTGCAAAGTAAGGTAGGCGGTTTGCTGCTTCTACCGGGCCTTCACGTTTAATACCAATTTCAGTTGGTGATACTAAAATAACGCCGTTGATATACATCCATTGGCGATTTTGTAATTCGTGAGCAAGACCAGAAACACGAGTCGTACCATAGCTCTCACCAATTAAGAACTTAGGTGAACGCCAGCGCTCGTTGCGAGAAACAAAGGTATTTAACCACTCTGCTAAGTATTTGATGTCAGCGTTAACACCAAAGAACATTTTTTGTTGGTCTGACTTACTTGGTAACTCACCTTTTTCGTTTTCAAGAACGCGCGAGTAACCGGTGTTAACTGGGTTGATATAAACAATATCAGCCACGTCTAAAATAGAGTAAGGGTTATCTTTTACGCCATAAGGTTGAACAGGGTAACCTTCGTCATCAATTTTTAATACACGTGGTCCAGTATAGGCAAGGTGCATCCATACTGACGCAGAACCTGGGCCACCATTAAACGAAAAGACTAAAGGACGTTTTGTTCTATCGTCTACTTTATCGCGGGTATAATAAGTATATTGCAGCGTTGCAACGGCATCGCCTTGCTCATTCCAAACCGGTTGTGTGCCTGTGGTTGCGGTATATGAAAAGCGCTCACCATTAATGCGGGCTTTGTGCTCTGTTACCACTTTGCTGTCAACGTCAATACGACGTCCGTTATCAGCAAAGCTTGGAGTACTGAAGGTCAGTGTTAGTGCTGTCACTGACAAGCCAATAAAACTAACTAGTTTCATGTTGATTCCTTATTATTCGAATTGCAGCTATTAAAAAGTAAAGCAAACTCGATGACAAACTAATGAGACTAGTGACCAATATTAGCTGTTAAACAGAAAAATAACCGAAAATGCTGAGCTGGTTACAAAAAAGTGCATTTTTTTAGCAAAGATATTTTGCTTAATTATTTAGCTAGATTAAAAAATGGCGTATATTTAGCGTGTTTATAATCTGTGTACACGTGCTTAAGAAAGAGAAGTTGCAATGCAAAGAGTATTAGTAGTTGAAGACAGTAAAGTAGTACAGCAAGTGTTACGTCACCTCGCTGCTCACTATTTAGATGTGGCTGTCGACTTTGCGTGGTCTTTAAAAGAAGGTGTCTCTTTAATTTCAGAGCACGATTACACCTTAGCTTTAGTCGATTTAACGCTACCTGATGCGATGAATGGCGAAGTAGCTAAATACACCTTATCAAAAAACATTCCGACCGTTGTCCTAACATCAAAAATTGATGAATACATTCGCCAGCAGATGTTAGAGCTTGGTGTGGTTGATTACGTGGTTAAAGATAACCGCGACTCATACCATTATGCGATCAAACTTGTTGCACAATTACTTAGAAACGATGGTAGCAAAGCGCTGGTGGCTGATGACTCAGTGCTAAGTCGCACTTTAATGAAGCAAATGCTCGAAAAGCAGTTGTTTGATGTACGCGATGCTCAAGATGGTGAGCAAGCACTGCAAATGCTGAAAGACGATCCTGAAATCAAGCTGCTACTTACTGACTATGCAATGCCAACAATGGATGGTTTTGAGCTCGTTAAAGCGGTACGTAATTTCCGCGGCCGTGATGATTTAGCAATTATCGGTTTATCAGGTGCCGGCAAGCATGGTTTATCGGCGCGTTTTATTAAATACGGCGCTAACGACTTTTTAACTAAGCCGTTTATGAATGAAGAGTTTCATTGCCGTGTTATGCAAACAATGGAGCAGCTTGCTTTAATAGCCGATATAAAAGAAAGCGCATACCGCGACCATTTAACTGGCTTGCATAATCGTCGTTATTTTTATCAATACGCAGAAAAACTGCTTAAAAATGTTGAGCAAGAAAACGTATTGGCTTTGCTTGATATCGACTTCTTTAAAAATGTGAACGACCAGTTTGGTCACGAAGCCGGTGATCAGGCGCTAAAACAAGTGTCTTCATTTTTAAAGACTAAGTTTGATGACTTCACTATCGCGAGAATCGGCGGCGAAGAATTTGCCGTGGTACTGCATAATATGGACTTAGCTAAGGCCGAATCGAGACTCAATACCTTCAGAGAGCAGTTAGCAAGCCATGCCTTTTCAATTAACGGTGAGCCATACTCATTAACTATGAGTATTGGTATGACCCAATTCCAAAAAGTATCGCTTACAGCTGCAATGCGCATTGCCGACAAAGCCTTATATCAAGCCAAACAGCAAGATCGGAACTGCTTAGTTAAACTATAGTTGTGCTAATTGCACCAGCGCTGGTTAATTGTTAAAAAAATGCACCATTAGGGTGCATTTTTTTTGTGCAAAAACCAAGTTTTGTTTTTAAGTTATTGAAAATAAGTAATAAAAAATAGTGGCACAAAGGTTGGATTGTATAAGCCAACAGGATAACAATAAGCGTCCGAAGGGGGCCACTATGAAAATGATTAGTGCAATAATAAAGCCATTCAAACTTGATGATGTACGTGAAGCATTGGCTGATTTAGGCATTGAGGGGATGACAGTTGTCGACGTTAAAGGCTTTGGCCGTCAACGTGGTCATACTGAGCTATATCGTGGAGCTGAATACCAAGTCGATTTTATTCCAAAAATCAAACTTGAAATTGCAACTCGTAGCGAAAATTGTCAACGCGTTGTTGAAACCATCACAAAAATTGCTTCAACAGGCAAAATTGGTGACGGCAAAATTTTTGTTTACGACTTAGACCAAATCGTTCGTATCCGTACGGGCGAACTTGATGAAGAAGCAATTTAAGGGGGAATTATGGAAAACACTATCGTAGAGTTGAAGTTCTCACTCGACACTTTTTACTTTTTAATGTCGGGTGTTTTAGTAATGTGGATGGCGGCTGGTTTCGCTATGCTTGAAGCAGGTTTAGTTCGTGCAAAAAATACAACAGAAATCCTAACTAAAAACGTTGCACTATTTTCTATTGCCTGCACTATGTTCTTATTAGTGGGTTACAACATCATGTATGTTGATAACGCAGAAGGTGGTTTCATCCCTTCATTTGGCGCATTAATCGGCACTCAAGCTGCTGATGCGGATCACTCTTTAGAGTCTGATTTCTTCTTCCAAGTTGTGTTCGTAGCAACAGCTATGTCAATCGTATCTGGTGCGGTTGCTGAGCGTATGAAGTTATGGGCATTCTTAATTTTCACTGTTGTTTTAACTGGTTTCATCTACCCAATCGAAGGTTACTGGACTTGGGGCGCAGGTTTCTTATCTGAAATGGGCTTTGTTGACTTCGCTGGTTCTGCAATCGTTCACGGTGCAGGTGCTGCGGCAGCGCTAGCAGGTGTGCTTTTCCTAGGTGCTCGTAAGGGTAAATACGGTAAAAACGGTGAAATCTACCCAATTCCTGGTTCTAACTTACCGTTAGCAACTTTAGGTACATTAATCCTTTGGATGGGTTGGTTCGGCTTTAACGGTGGTTCACAGCTACTTGTTTCTGACGCTGAAAACGCAACAGCAGTTGGTAAAATCTTCTTAAATACTAACGCAGCAGCAGCGTGTGGCGCAATCGCAGCACTATTCGTATGTAAAGTGTTATGGGGTAAAGCTGATTTAACTATGGTTCTTAATGGTGCACTAGCAGGTCTAGTAACTATCACTGCAGAGCCTGCATCTCCAACGCCATTACTTGCTTGTTTACTTGGTCTATTAGGTGGTTCACTGGTTGTATTTAGCATCGTTGCTCTTGATAAAGCGAAAATCGATGACCCTGTAGGTGCTATCTCTGTACATGGTGTGTGTGGTGCATTAGGTATCATGTTAGTACCACTTTCAAACTCTGATGCAACCTTTGTTAATCAATTAATTGGCTTAGTATGTATCTTAGGATTTGTGTTCATCGCGTCATCAATCGTATGGGCAATCCTGAAAAATACCATGGGTATCCGTGTTACCGAAGAAGAAGAACTAAACGGTATGGATCAACATGACTGTGGTATTGATGCTTACCCTGAGTTTGTATCAGTTCGCAGTAACTAATCTTGGTGCGTGCAAATAGCACGCCCATAACAATATCATTGTGTGTTCAAATCAAAGCTCTACTTAGGTAGGGCTTTTTTGCGTTTAAATAAGTCTTTTCTGATAGGCGAAATCGCTATTTTTTGACTATGCTTAATGTTCATTTCTAACAAGGAAAAACGATGGATAACAAACTCTTGCTTATAATTATTTCGCTGTTTTTACCGCCTGTTGCGGTATTTTTAAAAGCGGGCGCAGGTAAAGACTTAGTGATTAACATTATTCTATGCTTTATCTTCTTTATACCTGCTGTGATCCACTCACTCTGGTTGTGTACACGCTAAACGAGTTTAAGTGACTGTTAATTTTACAGGTGTTAATATTGCGCTGTTCAAGGCGTAATCCTGTAAAATTAACTGACCAATAGCGAACTCAATGGCTGATAAAAAAACTCCTGCAAAAAAATCGTCTAGTAAACCGAAGGCGACATCAAAAAAAACTACCGCTAAGCGCTCACGCGCACCTCAAGGGCCAGCTAAAGCTAGTGTATTAAGAAAACTTTGGTCAATTTTTTGGAAGCTTTCACTTGCTGTGATTGTTGCCATGGTGCTGTATCTAATTTATTTAGATGCAAAAATTACTCGCCAATTTGAAGGCAATAAATGGCAGTTACCTGCACAAGTGTATGCTCGTGCAATGAGCTTTTATCCTGGGCAGTATTTGTCTCAGCAAGAGGTTATTTGGGAGTTAAACCGTTTAAATTATTCATCTGTAAATAAGCTAAGCCGAACAGGTCAGTATGTTAAATCAGCTAACAGTATTAAAGTGTACCGCCGTGAATTTGAATTTTATGACGGCCTTGAAGACTCACAAGTGATTGAGCTGCGTTTTTCAGGGCAGAAATTAGCAACCATCAAAGATAAATTTGGCCGTCGTTTAAACAGCGCTCGATTAGAGCCGGTTCAAATAGCTCGCATTGGTAATGATTCAAAACAAGACCGCGAGTTTGTGCCGCTAGATAAATTTCCGCCGATGCTAAAAGACACTTTACTGGTGGTTGAAGATCGTAATTTCTATCAACACCATGGCGTATCGGTGTGGTCAATTATGCGCGCTTTATACAGCAATATTAAAGCTGGACGTACAGTGCAAGGGGGCAGTACCTTAACTCAGCAATTAGCAAAGAATATATACCTTACCCGTGAGCGTTCGCTGGTGCGTAAGTTTAATGAAGCGCTTATCGCTCTGATATTAGATTACCGCTACAGCAAAGATGACATTTTAGAAGCTTACCTCAATGAAGTGTATTTAGGTCAGTCTTACAATCAAGGCGTTCACGGTATGGGTCTTGCCGCTGAGTTTTATTTTTCAAAGCCTGTGGATGAGCTTGAATACGACCAAATTGCGCTTTTAGTGGCTATGGTGAAAGGTCCATCGTATTACAACCCACGCCGTTATAGTGAGCGCGCAATGGAGCGTCGTGATCTAGTACTTCGCTTAATGGTTGAAAATAAATTGATTGATACCCGTGAATATCGTGCAGCATTAAAGCGTCCAATTGATATTGCACCAATGAAAGACAGTCTGCAAAAGTCATATCCAGGTTACTTAGAATTAGTTAACCGAGAATTAAAGCGCCTACTACCTGATCAGCAAGTGTTAGATGCCGGGGTGCGTGTATTCACCTATTTTGACTTACAAAAGCAAACGGCCATGGAAGAGTCGATTGAGGCAAGTCTACCTTATCTAGAAAGACGCCCTAAAACAGAAGAACTTGAAGCGGCGATGATCTCAGTTAACGTTGAAAAGGGTGGGGTGTCGGCGTTGGTTGCAGGTCGTGACGTACGTTATTTTGGTTTTAACCGTGTGCTTGATACCAAACGTAATATTGGCTCACTTGTTAAGCCTGCCGTTTATTTAACAGCATTTGAAAGTGGTCAGTTTAATGTTGCCACATTGGTGGATGACTCACCGCTACAAGTGACTAATGAGCAGGGGAAAGTTTGGCAACCGGAGAACTTCGACAAGCAGTTCCGCGGCCCTATGCCACTATACAAAGCATTTAGTAACAGTATTAATATTCCTGCGGTTAACACTGGCCTTGATGTTGGAGTTGATAAAGTAGCTGATACCTTAAAGCGTTTAGGTGTAGAAGGGCGTATTGATCAATACCCGTCATTACTTTTAGGTGCACTTGAGCTTTCAAGCTTTGAGGTAGCGCAGCTTTATACAACCCTTGCTGCTGATGGCCAGTACCGCGAATTAACGTCTATTTCAGCACTGACTGACTCAGTAGGTAAAGTACTTTACAAGCATGATGTCAGCTCACAACAACGCTTTGATGATGCATCAATTTACATGACTAAGTACGCAATGAAGCGCGTAACAAAAGATGGCACGGCTAAACGCCTAAATGCTCATTTCCCATCAATTCAGCTTGCTGGTAAAACAGGCACTAGTAATGACTTACGCGATAGCTGGTTTGCAGGTTTTGACCAAAACACGGTGACTGTTGCATGGATTGGTCGCGACGACAACAAGAGCACGGGTTTAACAGGCAGTGTTGGTGCATTAGAAGCTTACATTCGCTACCTTAAACCACTCAACCCTGAAGCCATAGCGGATACTCGCCCTGCTTCTATTCGTTGGGCCTTCATTAACGAAGAGACTGGTCTGCAAGCGCCTCCGGGTTGCGGAAAAGTAGTGCAGCTACCTATACGTGCCAGTGAGTTTGAGCCTAGACCAACTTGCGTTAGAGATTAACAACACCAACTCGCATTAATACTTAAATAAACGAATTGGCAAAGAATAAAAAAAGCCCCAGCATTGAAAAATGCTGGGGCTTTTTATTAACTTGTTTAACGCTTATTAAAGCTTCGCGAATGCGCGCTCTGCTGCTGCAATGGTGTCGTTGATCTCTTTTTCAGAGTGCTCAGCGCACACAAAGCCTGCTTCAAACGCCGAAGGAGCTAGGTAAACACCTTCTTCTAGCATTAAGTGGAAGAACTTTTTGAAGCGCTCTAAATCACACTCAGTCGCTTGTTGGTAGCTTGTTACTTTTTCTTTATCAGTAAAGAAGAAACCGTACATACCACCTGCGTAGTTTGTTGTTAGTGCAATGCCTGCTTTTTTCGCTGCAGCTTCAAAGCCTTCACAAATTGCTTTGCTCTTTGCTTCAAGCTCATCGTGCAGGCCTTCAGCACTTAATAGCTCTAGAGATTTTAAACCGGCAGCCATGGCAATTGGGTTACCTGATAATGTACCCGCTTGATAAACAGGGCCAACAGGTGCGATGTAATCCATGATTTCTTTCTTACCACCAAAAGCACCTACTGGCATTCCGCCACCAATCACTTTACCTAAACACGTTAGGTCTGGCTTGATGTTGTAATAAGCTTGTGCGCCACCTAAAGCAACACGGAAACCTGTCATTACTTCATCAAAAATAAGTACAGATTTGTATTCATCACACACCTCACGTAAACCTTCTAAGAAGCCAGGTACCGGTGGAATACAGTTCATGTTGCCAGCAACTGGTTCAACGATGATACAAGCGATTTCGTCAGCGTATTTTGCGAAAATTGCTTTTACTTCATCAAGGTTGTTAAACGACACAGTTAAGGTGTGCTTAGCAAAATCTTCAGGAATACCTGGTGAGTTAGGTACACCCATAGTCAGTGCGCCTGAGCCTGCTTTTACTAGTAGTGAGTCGGCATGACCGTGGTAACAGCCTTCAAACTTTAAGATTTTGTCACGGCCAGTGAAGCCACGCGCTAAGCGAATCGCACTCATTGTTGCTTCAGTACCTGAGCTTACCATACGTACTTTTTCGATTGATGGTACTAGCTCTTTTACTTTTTCGGCCATTAAGATTTCAGTTTCTGTTGGCGCACCATAGCTTAAGCCATTTTCTACAGCTTCTAATACCGCTTGTTTAATAGCTGGGTGGTTGTGACCCATGATCATTGGTCCCCATGAACCAACGTAATCGATATAACGGTTACCATCAGCATCAAAGGTAAAAGGACCTTCTGCTTTAGTGATGAATAAAGGAGTACCGCCAACGCCATTGAAGGCACGAACTGGTGAGTTAACACCGCCTGGGATTGATTCTTGCGCGCGATTAAAAAGATCTTGGCTAATTGTCATGAATAGTCCTATTGGGTTGTCACGTTAAATGAGTTGGTTTGCAAGGGCTCAAAGAGCCCAAACGAAGTAGCTTAGCTATTACGTTTACGGCTAAACCAAGGCACGTCGACTTCATATTGCTCAACTTTGTCGGCAACATCTAAGGTTAGAGCAAACAACGCCATGCGAATTAACACGCCATTTTGTACTTGGCGGAAAATCGCTAGGTTGTCGTTGCTATTTAAATCGTTATCTAGCTCGTTTGCTTCTAAACGGCTATCACGAGGAAGTGGATGCATCAGTACTGAGTTAGGCTTACAGTGTGCGTTGTAAATTGCCTGACTGATACGGAAACCACCACGGTATTTGTTAGCTTCTTCTTGAGAAGGGAAGCGCTCTTCTTGGATGCGGGTTTGATAAACAATATCGGCCGCCAAGTTGCCTTCCATTTTATCTACTACTTGAATTTTATGACCTGCGTTATCAACAGCATCTAAAATGTAGTCTGGCATTTGTAAGCCATCAGGTGCCACCATTGAGAACTTAACGTCTTTATAATGACAAAGTAATTTAGATAAAGAATGCACAGTACGGCCGTACTTTAAATCACCTACTAGGGCAATGTGCATACCGTCGATACTTTGGTTGAAACGACCTAGCTCACGTTCAATCGTTAGCAAGTCAAGTAGGGCTTGAGTTGGGTGTTCATTTGAGCCATCACCGCCATTGATTACTGGTACATCACACCCGGTGGCAAATTCAGCAACAGAGCCTGCGTCAGGGTGGCGCATTGCAACTGCATCTGCATACGCTGAGATCACGCGAGCGGTATCATACAAAGATTCACCTTTTGCCAACGCAGAGCTTTGCATGCCCGTTGTTTCACGAACTAAGCCACCTAGTAAGTTAAATGCCGTACCAAAACTTACACGAGTACGCGTGCTTGGTTCAAAGAACAAGTTCGCTAAAATTGCGCCCTCTAAAACATTGGTGCGCTTTTGCTTTTTAGCATAAGGCTCCATTTTCTTAGCAACTGCAAAAATACGTTCAATACAATCTCGATCAAGCTGATTGACCGACAGGATATTTTCACCTTGGAAACTTAGCATGGGGTTTGTTCCTAATCACATTTATAGGGCGCTGGCACTCGGTATGGGAGGCCGCATAAATTTGCGCAGTACTATAGCAAATTTTTAGCGTTCACAGCAGCAAATTATAAGTTAGGTTTAATTATTGCCAGTGCCACTATAGCTAAAAGGATGAGTACCGGAACTTCATTAAAAATACGGTAAAAGCGATCGCTACGTGTATTGCGGTCATGCTTAAAGTCAGCCAGTAGTTTGAAGCAATAGCCGTGGTAGATATAGAGAATAATCACTAGCACCAGTTTGTAGTGCAGCCACATGCTGTATCTAAACCAATCTCGACCATATTCAAAAATGGTCAGTACGCCAAACACCAATGTTAAAACGGCAAACGGCGTCACAAAAAACAGTAAGCGGCGTTCCATTACTTTTAGCATTGAGTTACAGGCTTTTTCTTCACTCATTGCGTGGTAAACAAAAAGACGTGGCAGGTAAAAAATACCGGCAAACCAAGCAATCATAAAAAATACGTGGAAGGTTTTATAAACTAATAGCGCAGTCATTTAAGCATCCATTTTAATTGTTATAACAAACTGTTGCGTATGGTAAGGATATGTCTGATTTGGTCCCAACGCAAAAGGCCCATAATCTGTTGGTTATCAAGCAGGTTGTAAATATACACAGCACCGCTGCGTTTATCTTTTAATAAGTCAAAAGCATCGGCTAAAGTTGCTTGGCTACTAAGGCCGGCAAGGCTGACATATTTGATATTACTTTCTTGGTCAGACATCAGGCTTAAATCATATTCTGCAAGACGATAGCCATTCTCTTCATCATGAACAATCAGCGGGGTTTGGCTATCAAGGGCATCGAGCGACTCTTTAATTTGTTGTTTGTCGTCACTGTAAAGCAGCTTGAACTGCTCATCCATTTCATCCATCACACCTACTTTTTGTAATGCTTCGGTAGCAGGCGATATTTGATACTCAAGCCCTTGGAAATCGAGTTGTTGCATAAAAATAGAGCGGTTACCAAAAAACTGCAGTGCCGTTACATAAGCCGTTGAGATCACCAGCATGGCTGGCACAATAATCTCAGGACTTGAGGTTAACTCCATAACCGTAGTAAGCGCAGCCAGTGGTGCGTGTAATGTTGCAGCCAATAACCCCGCCATGCCAAGCATGCTATAGGTACCTGTGATATCAACACCCGGACTAATAAACTGCGCGAAAAAGGCCATCAAGGTGCCCATTAATACCCCAAGCCCAATAACAGGGCCGATGATCCCACCAGGAATACCTAAACCAATGGCAAATAAAGTGGCGAGTAATTTGGCAATCAAGATGGTTGTTAAAAACTGCACATCATCTGGTGATTCAATAGCAATAGTGATAGCACTCATACCTGAGCCCATTGCATGAGGAACCATATAAGCAATTAAGCCTGCTATTAATCCTGCGAGTAATAGACGAGGGAACATACTTAGTGGTTTAAAGGTGCGGATTATAAGCATCAAGTTTTGGTTAAATGCATAGGCAACAGCACCAAGTGCCATACCAAAAATGATTAAAAATGGGTAATGCCAACCACTTAGTGGGTTCATGGTGATAAGTGCGAGCTCAGAAGCGTCACCAAAGACAAATTGAGTGGCTAATGCACCGGTAACCGCAGCGAGCATAATGGGCACGAAAATATGCACTTTATATTCCCTAAGTACCACCTCCATAACAAAGATAACGGCTGCTAGCGGGGTGTTAAATGAGGCAGCAATACCGGCTGCAACACCACAACCGCTGAGGGTACGCATTGCATTGTGCGGAAGGTGTAGTTTATCGGCCAGTAAACTAGCACCTGTAGCACCCATATGTACTGAGGGGCCTTCTCGACCGACCGAAAAACCACTAATAAGGGCTAATGCACCGCCGACAAATTGGTTTACCGTGTTGTAAAGCGGCATATGGCCATAATGTTTTTTAATGCGGTGAATTACAAACGGAATGCCAAGACGATAATGCTTAAAGCCTGTTAGGGCGGCGAATAAGGCAATTAATAAGGCTGCACCAACTGGCAGTATCATCCGCTCATAGGTTGGTAAAGTGGTGAAGTCATCCGGCTTATCTAAAAATAAGCTTTGAAAAAACATGATTGTGAGGCGAAAAAGTATGATCAACACTGCCGCAATTAACCCTGCACTTACACCAAGTAAGCACAATTGCACAGATGTTTTAGGCTTTGCTAGGCGACGTCTTAGTCTCTCAAGCCACATGCATATTTCCTCACAGCACTTTTGAGCCGCAGTTTAGCAAATCAAATTCACTAAGTCGTTGGGATTTTATAATTTTATCTGCATTTTGGGTAAATCTAGCTAATCTTTGCTGTCGTTTTTAATTCGCTGCGTTAATTCAGGCAAGCGAGCTGTAATGGCTTTTGATACTTCATCTACCAACGGGGCATGTTTTTTATGAATAACCGTGTTGATAGCCATTTGCCTTAGTACAATTACAGAAAAATCTTTTTTAAAGGTAGTTATATCGTTATTGAGCGCAGGATAAAGTGCATAATCGACACGACCTTTTTTTAGCATAGTAAGCGTATGGCTCAAGTCTTCGTTATGAATGACCTCTGCTTTAATATCAAACTCATTAAGAATTTCGATATCACCAATCGAGCTCATAATTCGGTTGTTAGGGTTGTATAAATTATCTCTATCGCATGGCAGCGACTTTTGACATAACAATACTAAATTTATAATGCCAAGACTTGGCTCCACGGCAATAACATTCTCGAATTTACGCATATTACTTTGTGAGCGCACAATATCGCCGTCAACGATACCTGCATTTAATAACAATACGCCTCTTCGAGATGGTGTTGCTTGCATCTGGACTTTGATATTTAAATCATTATAAACATCACTCATTAACGCTTTGAATGGCGCTATACGCGGTATGTCTATATAGGTTAACAACAGCTTTTTTGGCCGAGAGTAATTTGTTGCAGATGGAATTGCCCCAGCAAATAAATCATTGAGTAAGGCTATTTTAGCTTTGTTTTCAGCGTCATTTCGTATACCAATCACTAATGGAGTGTCGGTAAACTGAGTTACTATTTTCGGCTCAGGTAGGTTTTGTTGCTCAGCAAAATAGTTAAGCACTTTTGGTGCAGTAATCGCAAAATTAACCTGCTTAGTTTGCATTAAGTGGAATAGCTCTTCATCGTTTGCTGTTTGCACTATGCTGCCGGCATAGGATTGAATTACTTTTTCGACCACATCAGGGTAGATGTAAGGCTCAACAACGCCAACTTTGTGCTCATTAAAAAGCTGTTCAAGATTTTCAAAATCTTGTGGATTAGACTGAGTGGTAATGACAGCTAATTGAGAATTTAAAATAGTGGGTGAAGCTACAAAGCCGGGCATCATTTCAGAGGGCCAAGCAGGGTAATAACCCAGGTAGCCAGTTAACTGGGCTTTTTTTATTGCATCTTGCCAAGGTAAATATTCAACTTCGAGGTTTATCGATTTTTTGGCAAGCCTGTCTCTTAGTAATGCAATAGCATCACCGCCATTTTCCATTGTACTACTTGCATACGGCGGGGCTTCTAAAGAGGTGATTTTCCATGTTTCTTGGTACGTGCTATCAGCAGCTGCAAGCGAGCTAAAAACAAGTACCATAAAATAATAAAAGCGAGTAAGCATGGAAAAAGAATCATTATTAATTGTTTAATAAGTATACGTCTAAATTAGAGTTTTTAGCATTATTAATTTGCTTATTTGCAGTTCATAACATTACAACTAAAGCAGTGATGTTTTTGGTCATACATACGCTTATCGGCCATGCTAAGTAATTCGTCAAATGATTGCGCATCGTCAGGATATAATGCAAAGCCAACACTCGCCTCAACGAGCAAGTCACCATACTCTGATTTTATCGGCGCCTTAATCGCACAGATCAATCGTGATAGTGCACGGTTTATTTGTACTTGATTTTCTATGTCGGTAACAATAACT
The DNA here is from genome assembly GCF_023161845.1 of Pseudoalteromonas sp. 2CM39R. Taxonomy (NCBI): domain Bacteria; kingdom Pseudomonadati; phylum Pseudomonadota; class Gammaproteobacteria; order Alteromonadales; family Pseudoalteromonadaceae; genus Pseudoalteromonas; species Pseudoalteromonas sp. 2CM39R. Next base: position 303,016 of record NZ_JALNTM010000008.1, on the reverse strand, counting down.
ACGAACTCATCACCACCAATGCGTGCGGCACAATCGGTTTTGCGAGCGGTGTCTTGTAAGCGTTTAGCAACCTCTATCAGTACTTTATCTCCCATCGCATGGCCATGGGTGTCGTTAATCGGCTTAAACTTATCAAGATCAAAATAAAGGCAACCTACCTTAGAGCCTGTGCGCTCAACACGGGCAAATTCTTGCTTTATGAATCGCTCAAGCGCGCTACGATTTGCTAAACCAGTAAGGTAATCTGTTTGTGCTAATTGCCTAATTTTCTTCTCTGCCATGACGCGTTTTGTGATATCGAAATTAACACCAATCATACGGTTGCCGTATATTCGTCCATCTGCATTGATATAGCGGGTTTTGCCTGAGGGCAGAACAATCTGAAATTCTGCGTGAAACTCTTCGCCATTTAAAATTGCGAGTTTTAGCTTGTTGGTCACGTCTTCATATTCATCTGGGTGTAAGCTATTAGCCCATGCTGAATAGTCCCCTTTAAATTCTGATTTTGGAATTTCAAATAAGGTATGCATCCAGTCATCCCAAATCAGTTCATTAGTGTCAAAATTCCACTCCCAAATACCAATATGGGCCGCATCTGCAGCCATAGACATGCGTTGGTGTAAGCTTTCAAGCTCGGTTTTTGCTTGTTTTAATTCAGTAACATCTTCAGAAACATCCAATAAATATTGCGCTTTACCATTACTGTCTTTAATCGTGAGTTTCCGTGTTCTTAAGAAATGAGTATTGTCATCAATAGTAACCGGCTTTTCCTCTATAGTTAGAGTGTCATCACTTTTCAATACATCGCGATCGGTTTGCACGAAACTGACTGCTTGTTCATTACTGAAAATATCAAAGTCATTTAAACCGATTAGTTGGTCTTTATTTTTACCTAGTAGTTGCTCACCCGCTTTATTTACATGGCTAAATGTTAGATGCTCAGCTTCTTTTACAAACAACATGATGGGTAAATTATCGAAAATAGTTTGTGTAAAGGCTTCTTGGTTTCGAATATCAGAGAGATCTTTTATTGTCGCCACATAAGGACCTGACTCTTTTTTACCAATTGAGCTGATTGTTAATGTAATAGGAAATCGTTTTTTATTCGCTCGTTGTCCTTTTAAGAGCCGACTGCTACTTTTACCCGCTGTTTTTTTACTAAGCTGTGAATCCCTGAGGATTTCATCAAGTTCTAACGATCTTTCAGGGATCAGGGTACGAATATGTTTGCCTATTAAATCATGCGGGTGATAGCCAAAAACTTGGTTAACAGCCGGGTTTGCAAATTCAATTTTTCCTTCATTATTAAAGCTAATTACCACATCTTGTACGGTATTAAGTACTGCTTTCAGTTTTGCTGATAATAAGCTCCTTGCTCTGAGCTCAACAGCACCCAATACAAACAGACTTAATGCCACCAGAATAAAAATAATAAGTTGTGCTAACGTCGAGTAGTCGTGGGTTGTAACATAGGTGGTGTATTCAGTTTCAAAAACAGACATCGAAATCATGCCGATGTAATGCATTCCCGAAATTGCACTGCCCATTATCAAAGCCACCACCAAGTTCATCCGTGTTTGATGAACCCCTTTAGCAAGTCGAAAATCATTAATTTTTAATGCGATACCTGACAGCACAATAGCGACGATAATAGATAAAGAGAACAACCAAGGCTCATAAGCCATTTTTGCAGGCATCACCATCGCCATCATGCCAACAAAATGCATCGAGCCAATCCCAGCACCCATTAACACACTTCTAAATAGTAGCCCTTTGTCGGTTTGTAGTGCAGGTGATAGCACGATGTAACTGGCAAACACACTTGGCAAAATTGATATTAAGGTAATGCTAATGTTGTATTCAATAGGGATGGGTAAGGTATAGGCAAGCATACCTACAAAATGCATACCCCAAATACCTATACCTAAAAAACACGAAGCCATGATGGTCCAGATCTGACTTTCATTTTTTAGATAAGAGTGTTTGATACGAGCTGATAATAAAAAAGAGATATACGAAGCAAATACGGCTGTGAGGATTGAAGCAAAAGCAAGGAGTAAATCGTATTCAGCTGGAATGACTTGCGCACTGCTTAAATTATCTGTTATAAAATGCAGCTTGAAATGCTCTATCACAATTATCTTCCCTCAGTGCAAACTCATGCCAGCCCAAATGTAGTACAAATTAACTTTAGTCCAAGTCGAATGGCTTAGCCAGTTGCCCTCACCATAATTGAGATGCTCTTCTGGTGATACTTGATTAAAACACTCGGGTATTAGATAATTGCGGCCAATATAGGTTTTGAGGGTTTTGGTATGTCAGATGAGTTGCCAATCAAGTTCAGCGATGCAGCAGCTGTTCGTGTTAAACAGTTAATCGAAGAAGAAGAGAATCCAGATCTTAAACTACGTGTTTATGTAACAGGTGGTGGTTGCTCAGGTTTCCAATATGGTTTTACTTTTGATGAAAAAGCTAACCCTGGCGATTTAGAAATTGTTAAAAATGGTGTAACGCTTGTTATCGACCCTATGAGTATTCAGTACTTGGTCGATGGTACCGTTGACTATACTGAAGGGCTTGAAGGCGCACGCTTTTTTGTTAATAACCCCAATGCAACAACAACCTGTGGTTGCGGAGCCAGCTTCAGCGTTTAACGAATTATTTAAAAAAGCCACTTTATGTGGCTTTTTTATTGCTTTAATTTCTCATAATATCTTGCCTCTGCTAAATTTTACGCATTATTAGAAGGAATTTTGCGTTGCCAAATATAACTACAACAATAGAAAAGAAACCCTATATTTTAGCTATCGCCATTGTTTTGGTGATTGTACTGTGGATGCTATCTGGGGATAGCAAAGCAGATCAAAAAGCACTGCAAAGTGATGAGCAAGTTCAAGAGCGCTTGCCTAAAGTGCAAGTGATGCCGTTGGTCGCTAAGAATATCAATAAAAACCTAACTTTTTATGGAAAGTCAGAGCCTGACAAAATCGCGAATATTAGCGCTAGGCAAGCAGGGCAAGTACTCGAAATTTTGGTTGAAGAAGGTCAGTTTGTAAAACAAGATCAGGTTATTTTACGTCTCGATAAATCTGATTTAGCCGCCCAAATCACATCAGCAGAAGCATTAGTTGCACAGTATCAAACTGAATACGAAGGCGCGCTTAAACTTAATCAGCAAGGTTTACAAAACAAAGTATTGACCATGCAAGCACAAGCTATGTTGCAACAAGCAAAAGCAACCTTGGTAAGCCTTGAATTAAAGCTAGAGCGCACTGAAGTACGTGCTGCTTTTGATGGCGTTATCAACAAGCGTTTAGTCGAAATTGGTGATTATGTTGGCATAGGCGACCCAATTTTGCAGCTTGCTGATTTAGATCCGTTAATTGTCAGAGCTGATGCGACTCAAAAAGAAGTGCAGGGCTTAGAAGTTGGGCAAGCTACTTTTGCTCATGTGCTAAATGACAAAACCTATCCGGGTCGAATTCGTTATATTGCATCTGTTGCTGATGACAGCACCAATACATTTCGCATCGAAGCGGCATTTGAAAACCCAGGTATGAAATATAAAGCAGGTTTTTCGACTCAGCTTAATATTGAGTTGCCAACTGAGCCAGCCATGTTATTGAGCCCGGCTTTCATGGCCCTAGATGAGCAAGGTAATATCGGCGTAAAAGTCGTGAATGACGACAATATTGTAGAGTTTAAGTCGGTAAATCTAGCTAAAAGTACCGAGCAGGGCGTTTGGCTTTGGGGTTTAGGCGAGCAAGCGAATGTTATTACCCTTGGTCAAGGTTTTGTGCGTGCCGGTGACAAAGTTGAGCCTGTGTTTACTGAAGCAACGAGCAACTAAGTATGAAAAACTTAATCGAAGCGTCGTTGACTCACACGCGTACAGTTTTATCTATTTTCATCTTATTGCTGATCTCGGGGTGGGTGACATATCAAACCATCCCTAAAGAAGCGAACCCCGATGTCACCATTCCCTTTATTTATGTCTCCATCATTCATGATGGTATTTCCCCTGAAGATGCTGAGCGGCTATTAGTTAGGCCGATGGAGATTGAGCTTCGCTCAATTGAAGGGGTAAAAGAAATGTCAGCGGTAGCTAGTGAAGGGCATGCCTCTGTGACCCTTGAGTTTATCGCGGGTATGGATCCCAAAGAAGCCTTAGCAGATGTACGAGATAAAGTTAGTTTAGCTAAGGCAAAGCTGCCTTCTGAATCAGAAGAACCAGAAGTTCATGAAATCTTGATGGAAGATCAGCAGCCAACAATTACATTAACCTTGTCAGGTGATGCGCCAGAGCGAGGTTTGCTAACCCTTGCCCGTAATCTTAAAGATGAATTAGAAAGCATTTCTAGCGTATTAGAAGTCGATGTAGGTGGTGACCGCGAGGATATGGTCGAAATTGAGGTCGATCCATTGGCGATGATTTCTTATGGCCTTGAACCGAATGACATTATTCAATTGCTATCAAATAACAACCGCTTAGTTGCTGCCGGTACCCTTGATACTGGTAAAGGACGCTTTGCTGTAAAAATTCCATCGGTATTTGAAACGATTCAGGATGTGATGGAGCAACCAGTGAAAGTTGTTGGCGATAGGGTGGTGCGTTTTATGGACGTAGCAAAAATTCGTCGAGCGTACAAAGACCCAACCTCAATCGCGCGTATTAATGGCCGCCACGCGGTTTCGCTGGAAGTGAAAAAACGTGCGGGCGAAAATATTATTGATACGGTCGATCAAGTTAAAAAAGTGGTTAATGAGGCCAAGAAAATTTGGCCTGAGCATATACGAGTAGATTACACCGGCGACATGTCAAAAGACGTGAAGATGATGCTTTCTGATCTGCAAAATAATGTGCTGTCTGCTGTATTGTTGGTAGTTATCGTTATTGTGGCGGTACTTGGCGCGCGCACCGCCTTCTTAGTAGGTATTGCCATTCCAGGCTCATTCTTAACCGGGATTTTAGTGATCTCAGTGTTTGGTTTAACGGTGAATATCGTGGTGCTTTTTGCACTCATCATGGCTGTCGGTATGCTGGTGGACGGTGCAATCGTTGTTAGTGAGTTTGCTGACAGAGCAATGAGTGAAGGCAAACCGCGCAAGGCTGCTTATAAACTAGCTGCTGAGCGAATGGCGTGGCCAATCATCGCTTCTACGGCAACGACATTAGCAGCCTTTGCGCCGCTAATATTTTGGCCGGGAATGATGGGCGAGTTTATGAAATACTTGCCGATTACGCTTATTGCCACCTTGACTGCGTCATTACTTATGGCATTGGTTTTTGTGCCAACCATTGGTGGATTAATAGGAAAATCAAGGCCGCTTTCTGAGCAGCAAAAACATGATTTAGAGTTAGCTGAGTCTGGTGACTTAACACAAATTAAAGGAATGCTTGGGCGTTATATTCGAGTGCTTGATTATGCAACAGAGCGCCCTTGGTGGAGCCTTGCTGCTGCAATCGTATTCTCTACTTTAGTGTTCTTTGCATTTGCTGTCTCTAAGCTAGGGGTTGAGTTCTTTCCTGATGTTGAGCCAAATGGCGTCAATATCAAAGTACGCTCTTACAGTGACTTATCTATTTTTGAAAAAGACGTGATCATGAAAGACATCGAGTCACGCATTTTAAAAGTGGAGGGTATTAAAACCTTGTATGCCCGTACTGGCGGTAAAGATCAGGTAGGCACGTTTAGAATGAATCTAAAAGACTGGGATGAGCGTCCACCTGCAGAAGATATAATCAGTCAAGTTAACGAAATCACGGCAAGTTATGCTGGTGTTGAAATTGAACTTCGTAAAGATGAAAACGGCCCCGGTGGTGGCAAAGCTCTAAGTATTGAGCTGAGCTCTCGATTTGTTGATGTGCTTAACAGTGAAGCTAAACGAGTAAGGCAAGCCATAGAGAGTGATGGCGCGTTTCGAAATGTTGATGACAGCGCTTCAAAACCGGGCATTGAGTGGCAACTTAAATTGAACCGGTCGGATGCGGCTCGTTTTGGTGCGGATGCCAGTATGCTAGGGGCGAATGTTCAGCTTATTACCAATGGTTTAAAACTGGGTGAATATCGCCCTGATGATGTTGATGACGAGATTGATATACGCGTACGCTTTCCTCATGACAAGCGAGATTTAGGACGGCTTGAAACGTTGCGTGTAAAAACCATGCACGGGCAAGTGCCAATTAGTCACTTTGTTGAGCGTCAAGCAGCTCCTAAGGTCGATACAATTCGCCGTGTTGATTCTCAGCGCGTTGTTACCGTCAATGCAGACATGAAACCGGGTGAACAACTTGCTAAAGCGTTGTCACGCTTACAAGCGCAACTAGAGGAGCAAGGGTTAGATCCGCGCGTGAAAATTAAAGTGCGTGGTGAAACCGAAGATCAAGATGAATCAGAAGCCTTCCTTGAGCAGGCTTTTGTAGTTGCCCTGTTTGTGATGGGTATCATTTTGGTAACGCAATTTAATAGTTTTTATCAAGCATTTTTGATTTTAAGTGCCGTACTGTTTTCAACTGTGGGTGTTTTCTTAGGCTTAATCGTATTACAGCAACCGTTTGGTATCGTGATGTCAGGCATCGGGGTTATCTCGCTTGCAGGTATTGTGGTTAATAACAATATTGTATTGATTGATACCTATAATGTTTTACGTAGCCAAGGTCTTGCTGCAAAAGATGCGATTTTACGAACTGGTGCTCAGCGTTTAAGGCCAGTATTGTTAACGACAGTGACCACCATTTTGGGATTAATGCCGATGGTACTGCAAGTGAATATTGACTTATTTAACCGTCATATTGATTTTGGTGCGCCATCTACTCAGTGGTGGGTGCAATTGGCCACGGCTGTTGCAGGTGGATTAACATTTGCTACTGTATTAACACTGGTACTTACGCCTTGCTTGTTAATGCTGCGAGATCGTCGTCGGTAATCGGTAATTTCGTTACTGATTAATTAAAAATGAGTGACCCTAGTGTTGGGTCACTTTAATCATCAGTAAAAAGAAGCCTAAAACTAACGCAGAGGCGATTAAAATATACACAAACCCCTTCTTGCCTTGCTTAATTGGTACACGATTTTGTTTTAAAAATAGGTACCACGCCACACACAGTACAATTGGCAACAAAAATAATATACGAAACATTTCCTAACCTTTTTCAGTATTTACATACACTTTAAGCATAAATATGCAGATTTTAAAGTGATACTTTCATCTTGTTACACTTCCAATTGATCAATTTTTTGGTACAGTTAACCAGTTAACTATAGAGCACATGCTTTAATTTTAGCTACACTTAAGCTTGTATACTAAAAAGGTCCATACCTAAAAGGTGGACATTTGTATAATTAATCATTCAAACTGAAAATTATTAGTATATAATGTGTCCAAGAGTGAGACGGGCAAATTTCACTCTTAAATTATTAACTTGAATCATCTAGTAGGAGATGTATTTTATGATGGGTAAAACAGTTTCTTCTGAAGAAAACTCGAAATTAACGAAATGGCTTAAAACTAAGCGCCATGAAAAAGGTCACACAATGCGTAGCCTTGCACAGGTTTTAGGTACACCGCATTCTTTCATTGGTAAAATTGAAAACCAAGAACGTCGTTTAGATGTAATTGAATTCATGCGTTATTGCGATGCTTTAGAAGTTGACCCATACGAAGGTCTTAACTTGCTTAAAGACGCTTAATTATTCATTACTAAAAGCGAAACGCCGCTTTTAAAGTAATACAAATAGTGCAAGGAAGCGCTATTTAAAGCCCCTCCCTTGCATTTTCATCATACTAATCACATACGTATCAAATTTGTTAATTGTTTTGATGATAGTTGTTTTCTAACGCATAAAGCTTATGGCGAATTAAGAATAAAAATACCAGTGATGGGATCACCATCAATGCAGTTAGCACAAAGAACATCGCCCAGTTTCCACCTAACCAGTCATCAATAACCACGCCGCTGTAGCTCGACAGTAAGGTTCTACCTAAATTACCCAATGAAGCAAGTAGTGCATAGTGGGTCGCACTAAATGCTCTATCACATAACATTGATATAAACGCCACCATTGCTACCAGTGACCAAGCTTGGGTAAAACCATCAATAATAATAGCAAATGCATACAGACTCAGTTTAGGACCTGCAATCGCAATCCAAGCAAAGGCAAGGTTTGAGGCTGCCATCGCAATACCACTAATAAACAAGCCTTTTACAATGCCATAGCGTTGATTGAATAAGCTTCCTAAAAAAGTAAAAGCGATGGTGAGCACTGCAGTACCCACTTTTGAGAAGGTCGCTATGTCACTATTTGAAAAGCCCACTTCTTTATAAAACACGATAGACATTCGCCCTAAAAAGGCTTCACCGATTTTAAATAAGAAAATAAAGGCCAATAATGCCAATGCTGTTTTTACGCCATTACGGGCAAAGAAGGTTCTGAAAGGGTCAAAAACGGTTACAGCAAGCCATGCAATAACTTTAGCAAAGCGAGTCTGCGTACTACCAGCCAGCTTTTGTTGATAGGTTTGTTCAAGCTCAGCTTGAACAGCGTCACGGTTTGATTCGGGTTCTTTTGCCCACAATACGCTGCTCATTAATAGCAGCATTACCACAGATAAGAAAAAGTAAACTTGTGGCCAATCAATTGAAGGGATGTCGGCCATATAAAATGGCAGGGCGCCTAAAAGGGCGTAACCGCTCCACCAACCTGAAGTGGCCATTGCAGCCGCTGCAGTGGCTTTGTGGCTTTCGTTTTCGGCTAAAGTGTCGATACGAAATGCATCAATAGCAATATCTTGAGTCGCAGAAGCGATAGCAATAACTAAACACAGCGCGGCAGCAAACCAGAGGTTGGCTTTAATATCGAGCCCTGCAAGTGAAAAGGTGCCAATAAAAATCACTGACTGGCAAAGTAAAATCCAGCTACGGCGCTGGCCTAGCCAGTTAAATAAAACAGGTAACTTTACACGGTCAACGAGCGGTGACCATAAAAAGTTAATGCTATACGCACCAAACACGATACCAAATAACCCAATCATACTGCGGCTTAGACCTTCGTCTTTTAGCCAAGCCGACATGACAGAGCCAATCAGTACCCAAGGAAAGCCACTACTGATACCAAAGATGAATATATTGATTAAACGTTTATCTTTGAAGTACGAGAAATACTCTGAAATAGAAAGGGGTTTTGTCATAGTGTTGCCAGTTTAAGGGGCGTGCGCCCCTATTTATTATTGATTAGCGTCTAGCACTTTTACGTTTAAGATAACAACAGGATCTTTGGGTACAAAGCTGTAACCGATTTTTTCGTTAAAAGCGGTTTCGACACGCATGATTTTGTCTAGTGTGTCATAGCCATCCATGACCATACCGAATACAGCAAAGCCCCAGTCGCGACCAGGATTAAGATGATCGTTATCGTCCATGTTAAAGAAAAACTGACGAGTACCTGAGTGAGGTTTACGGTCTTGATATGCCATTGCGATGCTATACATATCGTTTTTTAACCCGTTGCCACTTTCATTAAAAATAGGGTCACCTTCGTACAGACCATCATAGTCTTTATCGTAACCACCGCCTTGAATAACAAAATCACGTTCGTTGTCTTCATCACGTTCTACACGGTGAAACACACTACCTTGATAGCTACCGTCGGCAACGTAAGTTAGAAAGTTATTTACTGTTATTGGTGCGCGTGAACGATCCATTTCGACCACAATACTGCCAAGCGTAGTGACAATTTCTACGCGTGGAAACATATTATCTTTTTGAATAAATTTACCCTCAGTCGCTGCGAATGAACTGTGAGCAAAAAATAATATAAAACTAAGTAATAAAATACGCTTCATAGTTAACCTTCTAAATAGGCGATTAATTCTGGGTCAGATACAATGCGGGTAATTATTTGCTCAGTCAACTTATTAAGCTGACCTTCTACTTTTGCACGGTCATGGCTGAGTGGCCCTTCTAGGTTTGCATTACCACGGTATATCTTGCTGAAAGTGCTTGAATTTCTGATTACTCTTAAGCCTAATTCAATAGTTGCGTCACTTGTGTGAGTCATCATCTTTTCAGTAACAACTGCTTGTAGCTTATGAATATCTAATTCAAAGCGTGTTGTCGCCAAGTTTGAGATACTCGCCCCATTACGGCTTAATGCACTGTCTAGAGCGCTTTTCACTGAATCAGTAATACCAGGGCTGGCAAGGGTTTTAGTTTTATCTGATTCAATAATTTTTAGGGTCACGTTGTCGCCGCGTAAATCAATTACGCTAGTACTAACGCTAGTGCTAAGGTTTGAAATTTTGCCGCCTTGATAAACGGGGTTTAAAATTAATTGATTGGGTTGGTTGCTACATGCCGCAAGCGCAAGCACCGCACATAAAGGAAGTATTTTTTTCATTTAGTTAGCTCCATTAATTATTCTTTGTTGCACTTAGTACGACAAACTTTTTGTTAGACCCTAACAACTTACAATTGCCGAACATGCGTTTTAACTTTTCATGATAGTCTAGATGACGATTACCAATAATTCTTAATTCACCACCGTGCTTTAATGTGTGTTTTGCCTGTTTGAACATTTGCCAAGCAATATGATCAGTAACCGCTTGCGCTTGGTGGAATGGCGGATTACATAAAACGAGGTCAACACTATTAGGTTGAAAATCGGTTAAGCAATCGTTTTGGACAAACTCACACTGTTCTAATTGCTCAGGTATATTGTGAGTGATATTTAACTTGGCTGATTCAACGGCCATATACGACTCATCAACGAAGGTTACATGGGCTTTAGGGCAGCGCTTTAAGGTCATTAAGCCAACAACACCATTGCCACAGCCTAAATCAATGATACTGCGGGCTTTACTTGTTTGTGGCAAATAGTTAAAGAAAAAACGTGCGCCAATATCTAATGAGTCTCGTGAAAAAACATTAGCATGGTTTTGTATTTCAAATTCACCGCCTTCAAGTGGCCAGTTAACAGGGAAGGGGGCAACTTTATTAAGGCCGCTGGTTTTACTGATGATTAAGCGGGACTTTTTAACCGCTAAGCTGGTTGATGTTTCACCGATATACTGACTAAAAGCCTTTATAGTTGAGTTGTGAATGTCTTTCGTTTTTCCAGCTGCAATAACATCAATGTCGGCAGGTAAAGCTGCGCTGATTGCGGCAAGTTGATGCTGAAGATAGCCTAAATTGCGTGGCACTTTTAATATCACTAAATCAACCTGATTAGGTAATGCTGCTAATGAGTCCAGTTGCGTTAAAGAATCTGTTGATAACTCATTGGCTTGTAAATTATAGCGGGTAGCTTGATGACCAATATACGAGTCGTTAACTGAATAAACTGTTAACGTATTAAAGGCACAGGCTAAAGCGCCAAAGCTGTCATTGAGTATCAGGATTGAATTTGCATCTGGATAGTGCTCTTGTACATAATTGACAAGATATTCATCGCCTGAGTCCCACGCTTGAAGACTGCGATTTTTTTGATCTAACGGAAAGCGTTCTAGGGTATAGGTGTTATCACCGAGCTGTGCTTGGGTGGTCATCATGATTTTACGAATGTATTAATGTATAGGTAAATTCTAACATGCAACAGCCAAACGCCAACCCTAATCATTTACCTGATGGGTTTTCTTACCAAGCTAATACATTGAGCGCACAAAAAAGCCTCGAATTATTTTACTATCTTCAGCAGCAGCTCAATTGGCAACAACCAACTATAAAGGTGTACGGAAAAAGCCATGTGATCCCACGTTTGCAATGCTTTATTGCTGATCAGAACGTAAGTTATGGTTACTCGGGTTCACAGTTAATCGTTGAGCCATGGCCAGAGGTACTTGATGCTATGCGTGTACGCTTATCAAGAACTTTGCAGATACCATTTAATGCGCTTTTAGTTAATTTGTATCGAGATGGTCAAGATTGTATGGGCTGGCATAGTGATGATGAGAAAGAGCTTGGGGAGCAACCAACAATCGCTTCTGTATCATTAGGGGCCGAACGGGTATTTAAAATAAAGCACAAACATAATAATGAACAACATAGCATTGTGCTGCAAAGTGGTAGCTGTTTAATCATGAATGGTTTTAGCCAGCGCGATTACCAGCATAGTTTGCCAAAGCAGCAAAGACTCAAACACCCTCGAATTAATCTTACCTTTCGTTCAATCATATAAAATCATTGGCAAAATGACTCATGCCCTTGATATAGTAGCTGCCAATTATTTTCTTATTAAAGGTCTATGACACATGTCAATGCAACAACAAATAGAGCAAAAGCTTGCTGCGGGTATCGAATGTAAACACCTGAATGTTGTCAATGAAAGCCATATGCATAGCCGTGGAACTGAATCGCATTTTAAAGTGGTGATTGTGAGTGAAGAATTTGCAGGTAAACGTTTACTTGCCCGTCACCGTCAAATTAATGAGCTATTAAAAGATGAATTAGCAAACCATATTCATGCATTAGCGATTCACACATTTACTCCAGAAGAGTTTAGTGAACAACATGGACAGGCACCTGAATCACCTAAATGCTTAGGTGGCTCAAAGTTCGACTAAATTAGAAGGACAGTCACCTAAAGTTAGAAGTACAGTCACTCAAAGTTAGAAGGACAGTCACTCAAAGTTAGAAGGACAGTCACTCAAAGTTAGAAGGACAGTCACTCAAAGTTAGAAGGACAGTCACTCAAAGTTAGCAGGACAGTCACTCAAAGTTAGCAGGACAGTCACTCAAAGTTAGCAGGACAGTCACTCAAAGTTAGCAGGACAGCCACCTAAAGTTAGAAGGACAGTCACTCGAGACTGCTTGTCACTTGGGGTTTTAAGCTCGAAAGATTTAAGTGGGTCTGAAAAGTTTTACTGATCAGACCTGTATTTTAACTATTAGCCTTTAAACTAGCGCTAATTTTTATTGTGATAGATATAGGATGATCAATGGTCATTAAGCCGAAAATTCGTGGATTTATCTGCACTAACGCGCATCCAGTAGGGTGTGCTGAGCACGTACAAGAACAAATTAATTATGTGAAAGCGCAAGGACCACTGAGCAATGCACCTAAGAATGTATTAGTGATTGGTGCGTCTACAGGTTACGGCCTAGCATCACGTATCACGGCTGCATTTGGTGGCGGTGCTAAAACGTTAGGTATTTTCTTTGAAAAAGAAGGTAGCGAACGCAAAACGGGTTCTGCAGGTTGGTACAACACCGCAGCATTCCAAGCAGCCGCTGAAGAAGCTGGTTTATGGTCTAAAAATATCAATGGCGATGCGTTTTCTAACGAAATCAAGCAAAAAGCAATTGATACTATCAAAGCTGATTTAGGTAAAATTGATTTAGTTATCTACAGCCTTGCGTCACCTCGTCGTACTGATCCAAATACAGGCGAAACTTACTCATCTACACTTAAGCCTATTGGCTCAGATATCACCACGAAGAACCTAAACACTTCAAAGCGTGTGATTGATGAAGTAACAGTTGAAGCAGCAAGCCAAGAAGACATCGACAATACAATTAAAGTAATGGGCGGTGAAGATTGGGAAATGTGGATTGACGCATTAAAAGAAGCGGATGTGTTAGCTGATAACTTCAAAACAACAGCCTACACTTATATCGGTAAAGAGTTAACGTGGCCAATTTATGGTCATGCGACAATTGGTAAAGCGAAAGAAGATCTTGACCGTGCAACACAAGCAATCAAAGAGTCTACAAAAGGCTTAAATGGCGAAGCGTATGTTTCTTCATTAAATGCGGTTGTGACACAAGCAAGCTCGGCAATTCCAATTATGCCTTTATATATCTCTGCTTTATTCAAAGTAATGAAAGCAGACGGGACTTACGAAGGTACCATTGAGCAAATTCACTCACTATTTACTGAAAACCTTTACGGTGAAACACCACGTTTTGACGAAGGTGGTCATTTATTCCAAAACTACAAAGAGTTAGAAGATGATGTTCAAGCTCGTGTACAACATGTTTGGGATACAGTAGATACAGATACAATTGACGAATTAACGGATTACGTAGGTTACCATAATGAGTTTTTACGTTTATTCGGTTTTGGTATCGACAGTGTTGATTACGAGCAAGATGTGAATCCTGATGTTGCGATTTCACAGCTGATCGATTAATCGCTAAACAAACTTGATTTTGTAAAGTCGCTTTTTTAAGCGACTTTTTTGTTTATGGGTGAAAATAAAACATCATCAATAGCACTTTGGTCTATATTGAATTTTATTCAAAAGGTTTTTGTAGTCTAAATAACCGTATCTGTCGTATAAATTTCATATTTGCTCTCGCATAGTCACCCTGATTGATGTTAAAATTCGGGCAATATATGTGAGGAGTTTACTGCGTTGCTTGTTTGGGGTGTTAAACAGGCTATTCTTTGATACTTAGAGTTTAACTTGAGCATATCAAATGGCGACGTGGTTGGTACGATTTTTCAGTTTCTTTCCGTTAATGTAATGCAAGTGCGTATGATCAACATAAAAAAAGGTCTGGATTTACCGATAGAGGGCGCACCTCAGCAAGTTATTCACGATGGTTCTGCCGTCAAACGTGTAGCTGTGCTAGGTGAAGAATATATTGGTATGCGTCCAACCATGCATGTTCGCGTGGATGACCAAGTCAAAAAAGGCCAGGTACTTTTTGAAGACAAAAAGAACCCAGGCGTCTTATTTACTGCACCAGCTTCTGGGGTAGTTAAAGAAATTAATCGTGGTGCTAAACGTGTGCTGCAATCTGTTGTTATTGAAGTTAATGGCAGTGAGCAAATCACCTTTGACTCTTTCAAGGCCGACGAGCTTTCGGGCTTAGACCGTGAAAAAGTTAAAGAAGTACTAGTTCAGTCAGGTCAATGGACAGCACTACGTGCTCGCCCATTCAGCAGAGTAGCTGCTTTGGATGCAAATCCTAGCTCTATCTTTGTAACGGCTATCGACACTAACCCGCTAGCTGCAGATCCTGCAGTAATCATTGCTGAAAACACTGCAGCATTTGAAGCAGGTTTAGCTGTGGTATCTCGTTTAACTGACGGCAAAGTATTTGTTTGTAAACAAGCTGGTAGCCAAGTGCCTAGTTCATCAATCCCTCAAGTAGAAGTACATGAGTTTGGTGGCAAGCATCCGGCAGGTCTTGTTGGTACACACATTCATAACTTAGACCCAGTTTCTGCAAGCAAGCAGGTTTGGCACTTAGGTTACCAAGACGTAATCGCGTTTGGTAATTTATTCCTAACAGGTGAAATCTTCACAGACCGTGTTGTTTCTCTTGCTGGTCCACGTGTTAAAAACCCACGCTTAGTGAAAACTCAGCTAGGTGCATCTTTAGATGATTTAGTTGCTGGTGAATTAGAAGACGGTGATAACCGTGTAATTTCTGGTTCTGTATTATCAGGCGCTATCTCTCAAGGTCCACACGCGTTCTTAGGTCGTTACCATGTTCAAGTATCTGTATTACTTGAAGGTCGCGAAAAAGAGCTATTCGGTTGGATCGCACCAGGTGCTAACAAGTTCTCAGTAACACGTACCTTCTTATCTCACCTTGCTCCTAGCCGTCTATTTAACATGACGACTTCAACAGGTGGTTCGAAGCGTGCCATGGTTCCAATTGGTAGCTATGAGCGTGTTATGCCTTTAGACATCCTACCTACACTATTATTACGTGATTTAATCGCACGTGATCTTGATGGTGCTATTTCGTTAGGTGCGCTAGAGCTTGATGAAGAAGATTTAGCATTATGTACCTTCGTTTGTCCAGGTAAATACGAGTACGGTTCAATCCTACGCGATTGCTTGACTACGATCGAGAAGGAAGGCTAGAGAGATGGGTTTAAAGAAATTTCTAGAAGATATTGAGCCGCATTTTGAACCGGGTGGTAAACACGAAAAATGGTATGCGCTTTACGAAGCTGCAGCGACTATTTTCTACACGCCTGGTTATGTAAATAAAGGCAAAACACACGTTCGCGATAACATCGACCTAAAACGTATGATGATTTTAGTGTGGATGGCGACGTTCCCTGCAATGTTCTTTGGTATGTTCAACATCGGTCATCAGGCCGCTGGTGCTTTAGCGCAAGGTTTTGAACTAGCAAACACATGGCAAGTTGGTCTGTTCCAATTATTCGGTGGTGAATTAACTGCTGACTCTGGTTGGGGCGCTAAAATGTTTTACGGTGCCTGCTTCTTCCTACCTATATACGCAGTAACGTTTGCTGTGGGTGGTTTCTGGGAAGTACTATTTGCTTCAGTGCGTAAGCACGAAGTAAATGAAGGTTTCTTCGTAACATCTGTATTATTCGCACTAATCCTGCCTGCGACGATTCCTTTATGGCAAGTTGCACTAGGTATTACGTTTGGTGTTGTAATCGCTAAAGAAATCTTTGGTGGTACAGGTCGTAACTTCCTTAACCCTGCTCTTGCCGGTCGTGCGTTCTTATTCTTCGCATACCCAGCGCAAATTTCAGGTGACACAGTATGGACAGCAGTAGATTCATTCTCTGGTGCAACTATGCTTGGCCAAGCTGTTGTTGGTTCACTTGATTACAGCAACATGGAGTTATGGTGGAATGCGTTCTACGGTTTCATTCAAGGTTCTATGGGTGAGACGTCAACACTAGCACTATTAATCGGTGGTTTATTCCTAATTTACGTGCGTATCGCTTCATGGCGTATCGTACTAGGTGTATTCCTAGGTATGGTTGCAACGGCATTCTTACTAAATACAATTGGTTCAGAAACCAATGCTGTATTTGCTATGCCTTGGCACTGGCACTTAGTTCTTGGTGGTTTTGCATTTGGTATGTTCTTCATGGCAACAGACCCTGTATCTGCATCATTCACAGACAAAGGTAAGTTCGCTTACGGTGCGTTAATCGGCTTTATGGTTGTAATGATCCGTGTTGTTAACCCGGCATTCCCAGAAGGTATGATGCTAGCAATCTTATTTGCTAACTTATTTGCACCATTATTCGATCACTTTGTAGTGCAAGCTAATATCAAGCGGAGGTTGGCACGTAATGTCTAGTAATAACGAATCAATCGGCAAAACGCTAACCGTTGTTGTTGCACTATGTTTAGTGTGTGCAATCATCGTATCGTTTGCTTCAGTTCAGCTTCGTCCTTTACAGCAAGCTAACAAAACACAAGATATCCAACGTAATATCTTAGCGGCTGCAGGCATTGAAGTATCAGGTACTGTGTCAGATACCTTTAACTCAAAAATTGAAGCACGTGTTGTAGACATGAACACAGGTGAGTTTGTTGAAGGTGCTGATCCTAACTCATTTGACTTCGAGAAAACAAAATTCGACCAGGCTCGTAGCTTTGCGTTGAAAGCAGAAGGAATTAAAGACATCGCTGGTATTCAGCGTATGACAAAAAATTCACCTGTATATATTTCGAAGAAACCTGATGGTTCTACAGACGCAATCATTCTACCAATCCAAGGTTACGGCCTTTGGGGTGTAATGTACGGCTTCTTAGCGCTTGAAAGCGATGGTGAAACAGTTAAAAACATCAACTTCTTCAAGCACAACGAAACGCCAGGTCTAGGTGGTGAAATTCAAAATCCACAATGGACTGCTAAATGGCAAGGTAAAGAGTTACCAATCAATATCATGAAGAGTGGTGCGAAGAACGAACATCAAATCGATGGTCTTTCTGGTGCAACATTAACTTCAAACGGTGTTGATCACACAGTTGACTTCTGGACTGGCGAGCATGGCTTTGGTCCATTCCTTGCGAAAGTACGTGAAGGAGCGTTGAAATAATGGCTGATACTAAAGAAATGAAGTCGGTCCTATTTGGCCCGGTATTCGCAAATAACCCGATCGCATTACAAGTACTAGGTATTTGTTCTGCGCTAGCGGTAACATCAAGCTTAAAAAATGCACTAATCATGTCAATCGCATTGACACTAGTAACTGCGTTTTCTAGCTTGTTTATTTCGTCAATTCGTAACCACATCCCATCATCTGTACGTATCATCGTGCAAATGACGATCATCGCATCACTTGTAATCGTTGTTGACCAAGTACTGCAAGCATTCTCTTATGCAACTGCTAAAGAGCTTTCAGTATTCGTTGGTCTAATCATTACAAACTGTATCGTAATGGGTCGTGCTGAAGCATACGCAATGAAGTCACCACCGTTAATGTCTTTCTTAGACGGTATCGGTAACGGTTTAGGCTACTCAGTAGTACTACTAACTGTTGGTTTCATCCGTGAGTTATTCGGTAAAGGTTCACTATTCGGTGTTGATATTATTCCATTAGTTCAAAATGGTGGCTGGTATCAACCAATGGGTCTATTGATTTTACCACCGAGTGCATTCTTCATTATTGGTTTATTCATCTGGGTACTTCGTACCTTCAAGAAAGACCAAGTAGAAGCAAAAGCGTAAGGGGCGAGCAGTGGAACATTATATTAGTTTATTTGTAAAAGCGGTTTTCATTGAAAACTTAGCTTTAGCCTTCTTCCTAGGTATGTGTACTTTCCTTGCTGTATCAAAGAAAGTAACAACTTCAATCGGCCTAGGTGTGGCAGTTATCGTGGTACTAGGTATCTCAGTACCTGTAAATAACTTGGTTTATCACGCTGTTCTTGCACCAGGTGCATTAGAGTGGCTTGGCTACCCAGAAGCAGACCTTAGCTTCTTACGTTTCTTGACTTTCATCGGTGTTATTGCAGCACTTGTACAAATTCTTGAAATGGCATTAGATAAGTTCTTCCCTGCACTTTACAACGCGTTAGGTATCTTCTTACCACTGATCACAGTTAACTGTGCGATCTTCGGTGCGGTATCTTTCATGGTTGAGCGTAACTATAACTTCGGCGAGTCTGTTGTTTATGGTATCGGTTCAGGTGTGGGCTGGGCACTAGCAATTACTTTACTTGCTGGTATCCGTGAAAAAATGAAGTACTCAGACGTTCCTGATGGCTTACGTGGTTTAGGTATTACTTTCATCACTGTTGGTCTTATGGGTCTTGGCTTTATGTCATTCTCTGGTATTTCACTTTAATAGGTAGCGAGGATAAATCATGAATGAGATTTTCTTAGGCGTTGGTGTTTTCATCGCTATCGTTGTTATTTTAGTTTTAGTTATCATTGGTGCTAAATCTAAATTAGTAGCAAGCGGCGATATCATCATCGGAATTAATGGCGATCCAGAAAAAGCTATTAAAACATCTGCAGGTAGCAAGCTATTAGGCGCGCTAGCTGATTCAGGTATCTTCGTTTCATCTGCATGTGGTGGCGGTGGCTCTTGTGGTCAGTGTCGTGTACACATCAAAGAAGGTGGCGGCGATATCTTACCAACAGAACTTGATCACATCTCTAAAGGTGAAGCTCGTGAAGGCTGCCGTTTAGCGTGTCAGGTAAATGTTAAGACCGACATGGAAATTGAACTTGAAGAGTCAATTTTCGGTGTTAAAAAGTGGGACTGTACTGTTATCTCTAACGATAACAAGGCAACGTTCATCAAGGAACTTAAGTTACAAATTCCTGATGGCGAGTCAGTACCTTTCCGTGCCGGTGGTTATATTCAAATTGAAGCACCAGCTCACCACGTTAAATACGCTGATTTCGATATTCCAGAAGAGTATCGTGGCGACTGGAACCACTTCGGTTTCTTCGATCTGGAGTCTAAAGTAGACGACGAAACAATTCGTGCATACTCAATGGCTAACTACCCAGAAGAAGAAGGCATCATCATGCTTAACGTGCGTATCGCTACGCCGCCGCCAAGAGACCTAAGCCTTCCATGTGGTAAAATGTCTTCGTACATTTGGTCATTAAAAGAAGGTGATAAAGTGACTATTTCTGGCCCATTCGGTGAGTTCTTCGCGAAAGACACTGATGCAGAAATGGTATTCGTAGGTGGTGGTGCAGGTATGGCACCAATGCGTTCACATATCTTTGACCAACTTAAGCGTTTAAAATCTAAGCGTAAGATGAGCTTCTGGTATGGTGCGCGTTCTAAGCGTGAAATGTTCTACGTAGAAGATTTCGACGGCTTAGCAGCAGAAAACGATAACTTTGTATGGCACACAGCACTGTCTGATCCACAACCAGAAGATAACTGGGAAGGTTACACAGGCTTCATCCATAACGTACTTTATGAAAACTACTTGAAAGATCATGAAGCGCCTGAAGATTGTGAGTTCTACATGTGTGGTCCTCCAATGATGAACGCGGCTGTTATCAACATGCTTAAAGATCTTGGTGTAGAAGACGAAAACATCTTATTAGATGACTTCGGTGGCTAACACCATACACAAAACAATAAGTTTTGGTTAGAATACAAGCCTCGTAGCACATAGTGTTACGAGGCTTTTTTATTTCTATACCTAACCCTGTGGTATCTAAAAGGTGAATGCTATGAATAGAGTGTTTTATCGCCAAGGCTTGATGGCCTTTTTTCTATTAACTATGACTTTACTCATGGCTGGCTGCAGCCAAGCTGATAAGGCTGAAGAGCTTTATTTTGAAGGTAAGACAATGGGCACCACTTATCATATTAAGGTGTTTGCAGAGTCTTCAAAGGTTGCAGGTGTTGATTTACATCCTGAAATTAAGCAAGTGCTTAAAGATGTAAATCAATCTATGTCGACTTACATTCCTGATTCAGAAATTAACCAGTTTAACCAGTTACCAGCAGGACAGGTAATGCCAATAAGTGCTGATTTTAGAAACGTGGTAGCTGAATCGATTCGCCTTGGCGAATCAACAAAAACGTTAGATGTGACTATGGGACCACTTATTGATTTGTGGGGCTTTGGTCCAGATAAAAAGCCGACTAAACGCCCAAGCGATGAAGCCTTGACGGCAATGATTGCCAAAATTGGTGTTGATAAGCTTAAACTTACAGATGCTGGCCTGATGAAAACAATTGATGGGTTAGAGCTATCGTTTTCTGCCACAGCAAAAGGCTATGGTATTGATAGAGTAGCACAAGTGATTGAAAGCCATGGTTTCACTAATTATATGGTTGAGATAGGTGGTGAGTTACGTGTATCGGGTATTAAGCCAAACAATATCACTTGGAAAATAGCTATTGAACAGCCTGATGCTGAGCCAGGCGTGCGTAAAGTACATAAAGTAATTGAGCCGGGTACTAATGGTATTGCGACATCAGGTGATTACCGAATTTTTTACGAAATGGATGGTGTTACCTATAGCCACTTAATTGACCCTGTAACAGGTATGCCGAGCCGTCATGATTTGGTATCAGTTACTGTTATACACCCATCAGCGATGACTGCAGATGGCTTAGCGACGGCAATCACAGTGATGGGCATGGAAAAAGCGCAGAAATACGCTGAAGAGCACGATTTGCCAGTGTACTTAATTGGTAAGTCAGACAATGGCTTAGTAACTTATTCAAGCCCTGCATTTAAACCATATTTGTAGCAGGGCAAGAAGCAGTGCATACCCAATCGACCCCAAGATGCAGAATTCAGCGTTTCACAGGTGCTTAATATCAAGGCGTTACTTTGCAACAATGGCAGTCCCTTTTAAAAAGTAACAACGATGAGAGTAAGCGCCTGTGAAGCGCCCAAAGGGTTGGTTTAAAAGCGATTTATACTGCGTTATTGATTTTAACAATAAAACCACTATTGCTTGCAATCAATGCCTTGCCTAAATCGCTTTTAATTCCAACTGAAACTCGCACCTTGAGGTGGTTTGGGTATATAATACATGCAGCCTAATTAATTAGGCTCGATTTAATTGCTGACGATAGGGGCAAAGCAATGTCACTTTTTCTTCTTACATTTGGTCTACTCATTTTAATTGTGGCAGCGATGGCTGTCGGCATGATTGTGCAAAAGAAATCTATGGCCAGTAGTTGTGGTGGCCTAGGTGCTGTTGGTATCGACAAGGCCTGCGACTGCGACGACCCATGTGACAAGCGTAAAAAGCGCATGGCAAAAGAACAAGCCTGGAAAGAGAATCAAATTCTCTAACCACAGAAAAAGCGCCCAAAGGCGCTTTTTTAATACTTAAATTTTACAAGGACAGTCACTATTTTTATATGGACAGTCACTCTTATCTGTTAACTTAATCTTGCGGCAAAACGGATTTTGTCTACACTTTAATTACAGCTAATGCATTTCAAATTATCAGTTCAAGGAGTGGACGATGGCTTTAGCAAGGAAGCGGCAAATCTGCTTGTCGAACACCAAGTATTATCACTGCGTATCCCGTTGCGTTAGACGCGCCTACCTTTGTGGGGAAGACGCACTCACCGGTAAATCATATGAACACCGCAGAGGGTGGGTTGAGGAGCGCCTGCTTTTTCTTGCAAAGATATTTTGCATTGATGTATGTGCTTATGCGGTGATGAGCAATCATACTCATCTTGTGCTTTATGTTGATGATAAAAAAGCAAATAGGTTAACCGACAAGGCCATCCTTTTACGCTGGTTTAAGCTCAGTAAAATGACCCCTTTAGGTCAAAAATTCCTTCATGGTCAGCCTTTAAGTGACGGCCAACAAGTCTTCTTAAATAAAGAGGTTGCAGAGTACAGGGCACGCCTTTCAAGCATTAGTTGGTTTATGCGAATGCTTAATGAATATATAGCTAGGCGTGCAAATAAAGAAGACGAGTGTACAGGGCACTTTTGGGAAGGGCGCTTTAAAAGCCAAGCATTACTTGATGAGTCGGCGCTTTTAGCATGTATGGCCTATGTTGATTTAAACCCTGTTCGTGCTATAGCTGCGAGGACGCCGGAGCAATCGGACTATACCAGTTTTAAAAAGCGATTCCAGAGTGCGAAGGGGTCAAAGCAACCTAAGGTACTAGCTCGTTTTATTGGTGGCATGAGTAAGTATAAATCAAAGGGTATACCTTTTGAGTTAAAGTCATACCTGTTACTCGTGGAGCAAACTGGGCGTTGTATCAGCGCGGATAAGCCGGGATATATAGAGCATCATTTACCTCCTATTCTTGAAAGGCTAAATTTCGAAGCTGAAAACTGGTTAACACTAACAACTCAATTTGAAAACTTATTTCGTGGAGCTGCAGGTCGAGTGGGGGCTATCGAAAGTTATTGCAGTAAAACTGCTCGTAAGCGACGAAGTAACCTAGCAAGCTGTAAGTTATTACTTGCTAGTTAACCTTAAATTTCTCTCGACTTTTATTTTTTGTAAACTCTTGCAGCTAACTTGTGCTTTTAATTCTCATAAAGCTAAATCTTTTATCTTGGTTTTTATTATTAGATTAAGCTAATAGGGTAGTTTGCCTAAACAGCTATTATTTTAGGTTACAAATTTAAGGTATTTGGAGATTTAACAGGCACTTTTAAGAGTGCCTGTCCTTTTAAATCGTGTTTAATCTAAATTAATTAGATTAGCCCCTAAAACTGCGTACTTATTTTTGCCATTTGATTGTAAGAAAAAGGCGGCAGGTGCATGAAGTGAAGGTATTGATGTAAATACACTTTTGCATGCGTAAACAGGCCATTTAGAGGTATTTTTTAACTTGCTCAAATCACCCGAAAAACAACTATACCCTTGCTTTAAAAGCTCTTTATATTTATTTTCGGTAAGTTTTAATGTCTCATTTAAAACAAAACTGTTACCTACCTTAAAGTTCAGGCTGCTTGCATCTAAACTGGTGTAACCTTGGCGGATACTGCTTATATCACCCAATTCTTTAATTATGGGTGACTGTCCTTTGTTGTTTATTGCAATATCTATCTGGTAATCACCAAGTTCACTCTTTACTGTTACATCGTCTATTAGTAAGTCTACCCAATTGTCTTTAGCGTTAAATGGAATAGCGTGGTACTGGGCTATTTTAGCGCTTTTCCATTCCTCCGAAGTTATTGAATTAATTGCATTTTTATATAAAACACGGTTAACTTTACGTGCTATTTGGCGATTTGGGTCGTTTGGGTAAGCTCCTGACTCAATTAATATAGTTCGGATACCTTTTTCCGAAAAAGTATCTCCAAAACTGCGATAAGAGTAACTGTCGTTGTACTTTCCTAAGTGCCCTGGGATCATTGATTCAACCGTTTTGGCTAAGTGGGCAATAAACTGCATAGCCTCACCACGACTTTTATTTACTTCTCTTGCTTCATTATAGGCGGGTGCTAGCACTGAAATAGTGGCTTGTTTTCCCATTTTACCTGCACCGTAATATGCATTCTGATCATGTAAATTAAAGCCAAAATCAGGTTTGAATGCATCTGCCGCAGTCATGAGTATTTGTCCTTCTTTTGTGCGAAGGGCTTTAGCATCACGATTTAAGTCAATACCTTGTGCATTATGGCGAGTTTGAGCTGCAGCGCCATCCGGGTTCACCATAGGGATTATGAGAAGAGTTATTTTCTGTTGCCAGCTTTCTAGCCATTGTGCGTTTTCATCTGCGGTTATAAAGCTTAAAAAATCCATTAGTGCGGCAGTAGCTGTATTTTCGTCGCCGTGCATTTGGCTCCACATCATCACTTTGATTGGGCCTGTGCCGATTTTAAGAGAGTTAAGTGCCTGTCCTTGGAAAGAGGTGCCTAATTGTTTTAGTGTAACGCTTGGGTGTTTTGCTGCGCTTTTTAAGTGTGGCTTTATATCGGCGTAGTAAATCGCAGGTTTATCTAAGCCTGCTACAGCGGTGTCTTCAATCGTACTTGCGAATGTCGTGTTACTTAATACTAAAAGGGCTGTGGCGAGTGCATATAGGCGCATAATTATCTCTTTTATTCTTTATTTTAATACTATCAAGAATATTATATTTTTAACGGTTTGGCTAATCCTTGTTCAGTATTAAAGCTTTGATTGCTACTGACTAAGTATGCTTTAAAGCGCTATTTTTATGCTATTTTCTTTTTCTTCATCGCATTTCGCTATATAAAATACAGTATTACTTTTAAAGGCTTAGCTTTAATAAGTTGGTTTTTTTACAGTTTTTTATCAAGCTGATAAACAATACTTAACCGTGTGCTGTTAAATTCTACTTGTACCGTCTGTTGACTTTGTTATACTCCACATCGAAATTTCAGTAATTACTGAAACTTTATTGATGAAGATCATGTTACCGCATTTAAAAATAGGGTAAGCCACTTACCTCAAATGCAGTAAAAGCGATAAAAAGGCGTGAGTTTTGCGAGCAATTAATCAGTCACAAGGTGTCAAACAGTCTAGCTTAGCTAGGTTGCAATTGGCTGCGCGTGCGTTTTTTGCTGGTAAAGAGCTAATGTCAGTTTTAGCCTTGTTGCTGATTAATTCAGCGATGCTAATCAACGGTACATTAGAAGATGCTCAAGGGTTAAGAAGCTTATTAAGCGAAGGTGCTTTATACGAAACACCATTGCTTAACGTGTTGAGTTTTTTAGCTTACCCAGTGGTGTCTTGCCAATTACTTATTGGTTTATGCTGGTTGGTCTTCCATTTCTTCCCTGCGCGTCGTGCAGGTGTCATTTTACGTAAAGCGGCCTTCGCTGCACGTGAAACGATAAAGTCTTTAGTAGTACACAGCGCTCATGGCTGTCGTGCTCCTCCTCGTGTAAGTGGTTGTCTGTAAATAAGCTTTGTTGCTTAAGTTCAGCCATTTTAGTCATTTTCTAAGTTGTCTTTACTAAGCACCTAGTGGGATTTTTACGCCCAAATTTCAGTCAGCCAACCTAAAATCCCTCACTTTTTAGCGTGCCTATTTGTCGTGCTCGTTAGTCAGCCGAGGGATATCTGTAGCATCTGTTGCAGAAAAGCGTCGTGTTCTTATTTCGACAAGTGTTAACTTTTAGGTTGTAGGATATTCCTTTGTCAATTCGAAACCTTTGTAATATTGCTCTAGCGTCTTTAGTGCTGGCTTTGTCTGGCTGTAAAGGCGGGGTACTCGATCCAAAAGGTCAAATTGGTGTCGACGAGAAGTATTTAATTATCGTAGCTACGGTGTTAATGCTGATTGTTGTGATTCCAGTTATTGCCATGACAATTTATTTTGCATGGAAATACCGTGATGGACGAGATCAAGAAATTTACGCTCCAAAGTGGGCGCACTCTAATAAGATTGAAGCTGTAGTTTGGACCATTCCTATCATCATCGTTGCGATTTTAGGTGTGATCACGTGGCAGTCAACGCAACAACTTGACCCATATAAACCACTTGAGGGTAAAGGTAAGCACCTTACTGTTGAGGTTGTTTCTTTGAACTGGAAATGGCTATTCATTTATCCAGAGCAAGGCATCGCCACAGTGAATGAGCTTGTTTTTCCTGCCAATGTGCCAGTGCAGTACAAGATCACCTCAGAAAGCACCATGAACTCGTTTTTCATTCCACAGCTTGGTAGCCAAATTTACTCAATGGCCGGTATGGAAACAAAGCTTCACTTAATCGCTGATGAGCCGGGTACTTTTAAAGGCTTTTCTGCTAACTACAGTGGTGCAGGTTTCACTGGTATGAAGTTTGATGCCATTGCAACAGCCACAGAAGCTGATTTCGATGCTTGGGTAAACAAAGTAAAAAATACCGGTTCTGCATTGACTAAGCAAAGCTATGTTGAACTTGCAAAACCAAGTGAATACGACCCAGTTAAATACTATGCCAGCGTAGATAAAGATATGTTCCATTCAATCGTAATGAAATATATGCAAGCGCATGGCTCTCACGGTGCAATGCAACACGCTATGCCAGAGCACTCAGCTCATAAGAAGCACAGCGAGGACGAGGAATAATCATGTCGTTGTTAGGTAAATTAACATTAGACGCAATCCCGTTTCATGAACCAATTATCATGGTTACCATGACGGTTGTTGCTGTCTTAGGTCTGTTAGTGGCAGGCTTAGTAACAAAATATAAAAAGTGGGGCGTGATTTGGCACGACTGGATCACCTCAATTGACCATAAGCGTTTAGGTGTCATGTACATCATTCTTGCGCTTATCATGCTTTTCCGTGGTTTCGCGGATGCCATTATGATGCGACTGCAATTAGCAATGGCTACCGGCGGTGCAAGTGGTTACTTACCACCAGAGCACTATGACCAAATCTTTACGGCACACGGGGTGATCATGATCATCTTTATGGCGATGCCGTTTATGATTGGTTTAATGAACATCATTTTACCGCTGCAAATTGGTGCCCGTGATGTTGCATTCCCATTCTTAAATAACCTTAGCTTTTGGTTAACTGCTGGCGGCGCAATCCTAATCAATATCTCATTATTCTTTGGTGAGTTTGCGAAAACGGGTTGGGTGGCATATCCACCGTTGTCAGAGTTGTCATTCAGTCCAGGTGTCGGGGTCGACTATTATATATGGGCCTTGCAGATATCCGGCTTGGGTACCTTATTAACATCGGTAAACTTCTTAGCGACTGTATTTAAAATGCGTGCACCAGGCATGACATTAATGAAAATGCCTATTTTTACTTGGGCATGCACGTGGGCGAATATCTTAATTGCTGCATCGTTCCCAATTTTAACGGCTGTACTAGCAATGCTAACGCTTGACCGTTATCTCGATTTCCACTTCTTCACGAATGAATTAGGTGGTAACGCGATGATGTACATCAACTTATTCTGGGCATGGGGTCACCCTGAGGTTTACATTCTGATCTTACCTGCATTTGGTATTTTCTCAGAAGTTATCTCAACGTTTGCGGGTAAACGCCTGTTTGGTTATAAGTCGATGGTTTATGCAAGCGGTGCAATTTCGATTTTAGGTTTCATCGTTTGGCTTCACCACTTCTTTACTATGGGCTCAAGCGCTAACGTTAATGCCTTCTTTGGTGTTATGACCATGGTTATTGCGGTGCCGACCGGGGTTAAGTTGTTTAACTGGTTATTCACTATGTATCGTGGTCGTTTACGTATTACTGTGCCTGTCCTTTGGACTTTAGGTTTTATGGTGACGTTCACTATCGGTGGTATGACCGGCGTGTTACTTGCTATTCCTGGTGCTGACTACGTATTACATAACAGCTTATTCTTAATCGCTCACTTCCATAACACCATCATTGGTGGTGCGGTATTTGGTTATTTAGCTGGTTTTGCGTTTTGGTTCCCTAAAGCAATGGGCTTCAAACTTGACGAGAGCTGGGGCAGAAGATCTTTCTGGTGCTGGTTAATTGGTTTCTTCGTGGCATTTATGCCGTTATACGTACTTGGTTTCTTAGGTATGACACGTCGCTTAAACCACACAAACAACCCTGATTGGAACATTTGGTTATACATTGCAGCTGGCGGTGCGGTGATCATTATGTTCGGTATCTTGTTCCAAGTTGTACAACTTGTAGTGAGCTTCAAAAACCGCGAGCAACTTGATGATACAACGGGCGATCCGTGGAACGGTCATACCCTTGAGTGGGCATCTGCTTCACCTCCGCAGTACTACAACTTTGCGAAAATCCCACATGTTGATGACATCGATGCGTGGACAGACATGAAAGAAAAAGGCTTAGCTTACAAGCAAGAAGCCTCTTATAGCCCAATTCATATGCCAAAGAATACATCGGCAGGTGTATTAATGAGCGCAGCTTTAACAACCTTCTGTTTTGCCATGATCTGGCACATTTGGTGGCTTGCAGCCTTTGGTTTACTGGGTGCAATCGTGGTGTTTATCAAACGTTGTTACACCAGCGATGTTGATTACTACGTGCAACCAGATGAAATTGTTGAACTAGAAACGGCTCACCATACAGCCGCTACTAAGGAGGTGAATGCATGAGTACCATTTCTGCAGGACTCGACACCTTAAACGGCGCACAAGGTCATGTTGATGCACATGACCATGAGCACCACGATACAGGTGGTAACACCGTATTTGGTTTCTGGCTTTACCTTATGACTGACTGTTTGTTGTTTGCATCATTTTTTGCAACCTACGCAGTATTGTTCATGAACACTGCTGGCGGTGTGTCGGGTAAAGACATTTTTGAACTTGATTTTGTTGCGGTTGAAACTGCAGCTCTACTACTTAGTAGTATCACTTTTGGTTTTGCGATGATTTCGGCTCATGGGCAGAAAAAGGCGGCTACATTAACTTGGTTGCTGGTTACCTTTGCCTTTGGTGCAGTGTTTATTGGTATGGAAGTATACGAATTTCATCACCTAATTGCACATGGTAATGGCCCACAGCAAAGTGCCTTTTTAACATCGTTCTTCTCTTTAGTGGGCTTACACGGTCTTCACGTAACAGCCGGTCTTATTTGGATGACTGTCCTGATGATTGAAGTTGTGCGCCGTGGTTTAAACCCACAAACAGTGACA
Organism: Pseudoalteromonas sp. 2CM39R; assembly: GCF_023161845.1. Classification (NCBI taxonomy): domain Bacteria; kingdom Pseudomonadati; phylum Pseudomonadota; class Gammaproteobacteria; order Alteromonadales; family Pseudoalteromonadaceae; genus Pseudoalteromonas; species Pseudoalteromonas sp. 2CM39R. The sequence continues at coordinate 273,809 of NZ_JALNTM010000008.1, read as the reverse complement.
CGCCTAAGTTGTTTAAGCCTATTTTGGCATTTCTTAGATGTGGTGTGGATCTGTGTATTTACCGTTGTTTATTTAATGGGAGCAATGTAATGAGCCACAGTGAATCACATGTAATGAATAACTTAGAAGTTCATGCACAAAATGAACAATCACATGGCAGCGTTAAAGACTATTTAATTGGTTTTGTATTGTCAGTGGTTTTAACGGCTATTCCATTTTGGGCTGTGATGAGTGGTTCGTTTTCTAAAACGACCACTGCATGGTGCATCGTGAGCATGGCGATTGTGCAAATTTGGGTGCATTTGAAATATTTCTTACACCTAAACTTCAAAACTGAAGACGGCAAGGCAAGTTCATTGTCGTTTATCTTTAGTGCTTTAATCATTGTAATGGTGGTTGGTTTGTCGGTGTGGATCATCTACGAATCGAACGCCATGATGATGTACTAATAACAATTACTTGGTAATTGGTAAAAAGATTTACGAAAGGAGCTGGTTAGTCTGAGGTTGTGTCTCCAGTTCTCACAGTCTGTTACTAACTAGTTTCTTTCGTAATATTGCGTTTGTGCTGAAAATTAGAGGAGTCGAGGAAGTGTTTCGACGTTATTTAAATGTCACTAAACCTGGCATTATCATGGGCAATTTGATCTCTGTCGCGGGGGGATTCTTGCTAGCCTCTCGCGGTGATATTGACCCATGGTTAATGATCGCAACCTTACTAGGGTTATCTTTAGTAGTGGCATCAGGATGCGCGATCAATAACGTAATTGATCGTGATATTGATGTTGCTATGGCGCGCACTCGCAAACGCGTCACAGTGACTGGCGAAATGTCAGCAAAGGCGGCTATGGCACATGGCATCGTGCTTGGTGTTATTGGTTTCGGGTTATTAGCTGTGTATACCAACGTAGTGGCACTCTTATTTGCTACTTTTGGTTACGTCATCTACGTAGGTGTGTACAGCTTATATATGAAACGTCGTTCTGTGTACGGCACCTTTGTAGGAAGTTTATCTGGCGCAGTACCGCCTGTAGTGGGTTATTGTGCCGTAACTGGGCAGTTTGATGCTGGTGCTGTGATTTTATTGGTTATGTTTAGTCTATGGCAAATGCCTCATTCATATGCAATTGCAATCTTTCGTTATAACGACTACCAAGCGGCCAGAATTCCTGTGTTACCAGTAGCGCAGGGGATCGAGAAGGCAAAGCATCACATTGTTTTATATATCGCCGTGTATGCGTTGGTTGTGATGTTATTAACCATTAGTGGTTATACAGGTTTAGCCTTTATGGCTGTAGCTTGTACAACGAGTTTTTGGTGGTTGCTAATGGCGCTTCGTGGCTATCGTCGCAATATAGACGTAAGCGGCTGGGCGCGCCAAGTGTTTGCTTTTTCAATTGTAAACATCACGGTTTTGAGCATAGCGATGGCTTTAGATTACCATTCGGTAGCTCCACAGCTACTTGTTTTAACTTAGAAAAAAGTTGCTAACATATCCCAATGTTACAGTAGCAAAGGCCCGGTTTTTTCTCCACCGGGCCTTTTTTCTTTGTTGTTTTTAAAATCGAGCAGCTTGCTCTACCACAATGCCATGACGAGCCGCTAAACGGCGATGGTCTTTATCATAACCACCACCAATTACTGTTGCGACAGGTACATTGTGCTCAAGGCAACGTTTGAGAACTAAATAGTCTCGTTGCGCTATCCCTTGCCAGCTTATATCAAGTTTTCCTAAGCCATCTTGCTGCCATACATCTACACCTGCATCATAAAGCACTAAATCTGGGTTTAGGGTGTTTAATAAATAACTCAGAGTATCGTCAACAACGCCTAGGTATTCACTATCAGCGACATTCGGTGCTAAACCTATGTCTAAATCGCTGGCTGATTTTCGAAACGGAAAATTCTTTTCACAGTGAATAGAGCAAGTATAGGCGTAGGGCTGATGCGCCAGCATTGCTGCGGTACCATCACCTTGATGAACATCTAAATCAAAAATAAGTATATTGGTCACTTCACCACTTTTTATCAGGGTTTCGCTGGTAAAAGCGAGGTCGTTTACCATGCAATAGCCTGAGCCAAAATCAGTATGGGCATGATGAGTGCCACCCGCTAAGTGACAAGCAATGCCATGTTTAAGTGCTAAACGTGCTGTTTGTAAGGTGCCTAGAGGCGCAGTAAAGGTACGTGCCATCAGCTCTTTTGACCAAGGTAAGCCAATACGGCGCATCGCTTTTTCATCTAAGCGGTTGTGCCGAAGGTCGTGGATATAGTTTTCGCAGTGCACTAATTCAAGGGGCTCAGGGCTGCCAAGCATCGGTTGAGTTAGGTTGTCATTTATTAATCCAAGGTTTTGTACATGCTCATATAAATAAGCAAACTTACTCATCACAAAGCGATGGTTAGGATCGAAACTAAACGAGTAATTTGGGTGATACACCAAGGGTAAGTGGGGATTTAACTGCATAGCTCATTGAATAGCTGAATTTGCTACAGCATAACGAATCTACCGACAAATGTTTACTCTGGCGCGTGAATTAAATGAGCTAACTCGCGATGTAATAATGCTTCATCGCCCAGATTGAGCTCAATCAATCGTTTTAAGTGAGTAATACTATCAATATCGATATGTTCGCAGCGAAGGCCTGCATGCTGATGCTCAACATGGCACAGCTCCACTTGCATTTTAATCTCGATGGTTGACTCTGGCAGGGTAAAGATTAAGTCAGCTTTACTATGAATAGGCACTAAAAATGAATCACTTTTAGTAATTAGCGCACCTTGCAAAGATAAATCAAGTAACTGACAGTGATAGTCGTTATCTTCGATACGAAGGATCGCAGGGCAAGAAAATAATACCCGCGAAAACTCTCTGCGTTCATTCATAGCTGTATCTCCAACTTTATTAACGTATACCAATCCGTAATAATACTTAATCATTTTGAGGGATTAAATCTGTCGCTACCTGCGTAAAAAACTTCTGATTTAGAGCAACTAAATAACGAAATTTTTGCCTTGCTATCAACGAGGTTTCCTTGCCTCAAAATAGACCACTTAATTAAACGAATTGGTATTAATGAGTATAGATCATAATGGAGTGAGTGATAGTAAAGCTTAATGCAACAAAAAAGCCCCTAAATAGGGGCTTTTAGAGTATCAGCTAATTAGCCAATTTTTTTGTATTTAATACGCTTAGGTTGTGCCGCTTCTGCGCCTAAGGTTTTCTTCAACCACTCTTCGTATTCTGTGTAGTTACCATCGAAGAAGTTTATTTGGCCTTCGTCACGGTAATCAAGAATATGTGTAGCAATACGGTCAAGGAACCAACGGTCATGCGAGATACACATTACACAGCCTGGGAACTCTAAAATAGCGTTCTCAAGTGCACGTAGTGTTTCAACGTCTAGGTCATTGGTTGGCTCATCCAGTAGTAATACGTTGCCACCTGCTTTTAATAGCTTAGCTAGGTGTAAACGGTTGCGCTCACCACCTGATAGGTCTTTAACGAATTTTTGTTGGTCGTTACCTTTGAAGTTAAAGCGGCCAACATAGGCACGGCTTGGGAATTCAAAGTTACCAATTTTTAATACGTCTTGGCCGTTAGAGATTTCTTGGAAAACAGTGTTGCTTTCGTCCATGTCGCCACGGAACTGATCAACCGTTGCAAGCTCAACTGTGTCACCAACAATGATCTCACCGCTATCAGGCGTTTCTTCACCACTTAGCATTTTGAATAGCGTTGATTTACCCGCACCATTGGCACCGATGATACCTACGATAGCGCCTTTCGGCATTGCAAAGTTTAAGTCATCGATTAATACACGGTCGCCAAAGCTCTTCTTCAGGCCTTTAACTTCGATAACTTGGTCACCTAAGCGTGGACCCGGTGGAATGAATAGTTCATTCGTTTCGTTACGCTTTTGGTAATCGTTTTGCTGAAGCTCAGAGAACTGTGCCATACGTGCTTTAGACTTAGCTTGACGGCCTTTCGGATTTGAACGTACCCATTCAAGTTCTTGTGCGATTGATTTTTGACGTGCTTTTTCAGATTTCTGTTCTTGTTGTAAACGTAAATCTTTTTGCTCAAGCCACGATGAGTAGTTACCTTCCCAAGGAATACCTTCACCACGGTCAAGTTCTAAAATCCAACCTGCTACGTTATCTAAGAAGTAACGGTCGTGGGTTACAGCAACCACGGTACCTTCGTAGTCGTGTAAGAAGCGCTCTAACCAAGCAACTGACTCAGCGTCTAAGTGGTTGGTCGGTTCGTCAAGAATAAGCATATCTGGTTTTTCAAGTAGTAAACGACAGATCGCAACACGGCGACGCTCACCACCCGAAAGGTGTTCAATTTTTGCATCCCAAGGTGGAAGGCGTAATGCATCAGCTGCACGCTCTAACACGTTGTCGATATTGTGACCATCGTGTGCTTGGATGATAGCTTCTAGTTCGCCTTGTTCTTTCGCAAGTGCATCGAAGTCAGCACCGTCCATTGCATACTCGTTGTATACTTCATCAAGACGATTTAGAGCATTTTTAACTTCGCTTACTGCTTCTTCAACTGTTTCGCGAACTGTTTTGCTTTCGTCTAGTACAGGTTCTTGCGGTAAGTAACCGATTTTAGTGCCTGGTTGAGGGCGAGCTTCACCTTCAAAGTCTTGGTCAACACCAGCCATAATGCGAAGTAACGTTGATTTCCCTGCACCGTTAAGACCTAGCACACCAATTTTTGCGCCTGGGAAAAAGTGTAAAGAAATATCTTTTAAGATAGTGCGCTTAGGTGGCACAACCTTAGAAACTCGACTCATCGAGAATATAAACTTATCTGGTAACACCATGAAAGGAGCCTTCAATTTATAAGAAAAATTAACAGCGTATATTGTAGAGGCTCTGTCGCGTATACGTCAACGAAACAGGCTTTTATGGGCTTTGCTTTCAAACAATTAAAATTCATTTGGACATCTAAACATCTAGAGGTTGAAATTTCTAACTATCCGTTCATAATTAGCAGTCAGATAAGTATGCTCGGAGCCAGCTATGCCCATTACAGTAAAAGATGAATTGCCTGCCATTGCAAAGTTACGTCAAGAAAACGTGTTTGTAATGCCAAAAAGTCGTGCTAAAACGCAAGAAATCCGCCCAATGCGTTTGGCCATCTTAAACTTAATGCCAAACAAAGTTGAAACCGAAGTGCAGTTTATTCGCTTGTTAGCAAACTCACCGCTGCAAGTTAATGTTGAGCTGTTGCGCTTAGATACCCATCGCACCAGTAGTAACTCTGAACAGCACATGGATACGTTTTATCGTTATTTTTCAGAAGTGAAAGATAATAACTACGATGCCATGATCATAACAGGCGCGCCGCTTGCTCATTTAGAGTATGACGAAGTTGCTTACTGGGACGAACTAAAAGTTATTTTAGATTGGGCAGAGCAGCATGTTACGTCTACGCTGTTTTCGTGTTGGGCTGCCCATGCCGGTCTTTATCATCACTATGGCCTCAAACGTGATCTGAAACCAAACAAACTCAGTGGCGTATTTACCCATAAAAGCTATTTTGACCATGCAGCGCTAACACGTGGCTTTGATGATACCTTTTTAGTGCCACATTCTCGTTATGGTCATATTGATATCGATAAGATCAATGCCTGCGAAGAGCTGGTGGTGCTTGCCGGATCAGAGCGAGTAGGTGCCTACTTAATTAAAAATAAATCAGGCAGCCAAGTGTATATTACTGGCCATCCAGAGTACGATGCTCATACCTTAAAAGGGGAGTATTTACGTGACCAAGAAAAATCAGCGGATGCACCTAAGCCAGAAAATTACTTTCCTGACGATAACCCAGACAACGAACCGTCGAAAACGTGGCAAAGCCATGCCTTTTTATTGTTTTCGAATTGGTTAAACTATTATGTGTACCAAACTACACCGTATGATATTAACTTAGTTAGCCAAGATGTAAGGACTAACAACTATGCCGAGTAATGCAGTGAATAAACGCGAACAATTAACCGAGGCGCTGAAACAGCGAATTTTAATCCTCGATGGCGCGATGGGCACCATGATCCAAGAATATAAATTAGAAGAACCGGATTATCGCGGTGAGCGCTTTAAAGACTGGCACGTACTTATTAAAGGCAATAACGATTTATTAAGCCTAACTCAGCCAAAAATCATTGCTGATATTCACCGTGCTTACTTAGAAGCCGGTGCCGATATCATCGAAACCAACACCTTTAATGCCACGACTATTTCGATGGAAGATTACGATATGGCGAGCCTTAGCCGCGAAATCAACCTCGAGTCAGCGAAGCTTGCACGCAGCGTGTGTGATGAACTTGAAGCAAAAGATCCTAGCAAACCGCGTTATGTAGCCGGTGTACTTGGGCCAACGTCAAAAACCTGTTCTATTTCACCAGATGTAAATGACCCAGGTTATCGTAATATCAACTTTGATAAGCTGGTGGCTGCGTATGTTGAGTCAACACTGGCATTAATGGAAGGTGGTGCTGATCTTATTTTAATAGAAACCATCTTTGATACCCTTAATGCAAAAGCGGCTTCGTTCGCTGTAGAAGAAGCATTCGAGCAAGCTGGTCGTAGTTTACCTGTGATGATCTCGGGCACCATTACCGATGCCTCTGGCCGTACTTTATCAGGGCAAACCACAGAAGCATTTTATAACTCAATCCGTCATATCAAACCGCTATCAATTGGCCTTAACTGCGCCCTTGGCCCTGACTTACTGCGCCAGTATGTTGAAGAGTTATCGCGCGTTTGTGAAACTTTTACCTCGGTGCATCCAAATGCCGGTTTACCGAACGAGTTTGGCGAATATGATTTAGAAGCCCCTGAAATGGCAAAAGAAATTATCGACTGGGGCAAGTCTGGCTTTATCAATATTGTAGGTGGTTGTTGTGGTACCACACCGGCTCATATTAAGGCATTTGCGAAAGGCCTTGAAGGTGTAAAGCCTCGCCAATTACCTGAGCTTGAAGTGCGTATGCGCTTATCGGGCCTTGAAGCGTGTAACTTAAACTAGGAAACCGACATGACTGACCAAATTGCTGTATTTACTAACGTCGGTGAGCGTACCAATGTAACAGGCTCGGCTAAGTTTAAGCGCTTGATCATGGAAGAAGATTACGAGACCGCTCTCGATGTTGCCCGTGAACAAGTAGAAAATGGCGCGCAAGTGATTGATATCAACATGGATGAAGCCATGTTGGACTCGAAAGCGGCGATGATAAAGTTTTTAAACTTAATTGCCTCAGAGCCTGATATCTCAAAAGTACCTATCATGGTCGACTCATCTAAATGGGACGTGATTGAAGCAGGCTTAAAGTGTATTCAAGGTAAGGCCATTGTTAACTCTATTTCACTTAAAGAAGGTGAAGAGCCGTTCATCCGCCAAGCTAAGTTAATTAAACGCTTTGGTGCTGCTGCGGTTGTAATGGCGTTTGATGAAACCGGACAAGCAGAAACTGCTGATCGTAAGTTCGAGATTTGTCAGCGTAGTTACAAAATACTCGTTGATGATATTGGCTTTCCGCCAGAAGACATTATTTTTGACCCGAACATTTTTGCCGTCGCAACGGGCATTGAAGAGCACGATAACTACGCTGTTGAGTTTATCGAAGGTACGCGTCGAATTAAGCAAGGCTTACCGCACTGTAAAGTGTCGGGGGGTGTATCGAATGTGTCGTTCTCGTTCCGTGGTAATAACCCAGTACGTGAAGCTATTCACTCTGTGTTTTTATACCACGCGATTAAAGCGGGTATGGACATGGGCATTGTAAATGCGGGCCAATTAGCGGTTTACGACGATATCCCTGAAGAGCTGCGCAAAGCTGTAGAAGATGTGATCCTCAATACCGACCCAGGTGCTGGTGAGCGACTTGTTGAACTTGCACCAAAGTACTCAGGTATGGCGCAAGCAGAGAAAGTTGAAGATTTAGAATGGCGTACTTGGCCTGTTGAAAAGCGCCTAGAACATGCGTTAGTAAAAGGCATTACCGAATACATCGATGAAGATACCGAAGAGTGCCGCAAGAGCAAAGCTAAGCCTATCGAAGTGATCGAAGGCCCGCTTATGGACGGCATGAATGTAGTAGGTGACTTATTTGGCGCGGGTAAAATGTTCTTACCGCAGGTTGTTAAGTCTGCACGTGTGATGAAGCGTGCCGTTGCCTATCTTGACCCTTTCATTGAAGCCGAAAAAGAAGAGGGCGCAACCAATGGTAAAGTGGTTATGGCAACTGTTAAGGGCGATGTACACGACATTGGTAAGAACATTGTAGGCGTTGTACTGCAATGTAATAACTACGAGGTTATTGACCTTGGTGTGATGGTGCCAGCAGAGAAAATCTTGCAAACCGCCATTGACGAAAAAGCCGACATTATTGGTTTATCAGGGCTGATTACCCCATCACTTGATGAAATGGTGCATGTTGCTAAAGAAATGACCCGTCGTGGTTTTGAATTACCGTTACTGATTGGTGGTGCAACAACCTCTAAAGCGCATACTGCGGTTAAAATTGAGCCTCAGTATGATAAAGGTGTGGTTTATGTAAATAACGCCAGCCGCGCTGTTGGGGTGGTTTCTAATTTATTGTCGAAAGAGTTAAAGCCGGCATTTTTAGAGAAAACCAAGGCTGAGTATGAAAAAGTACGTGAACAACAAGCACGTAAAAAGCCGCGCTCAAAACCAGTTACTTTACAGCGTGCCCGCGACAACGCTGTAAAACTTGATTGGGACAACTACACACCACCTGTGCCGAAAAAGCTGGGTGTGACTGAGTTTAAAGATGTTTCGATTGCGACGTTAAGACAGTACATCGACTGGACTCCTTATTTCATGACGTGGTCAATCGCTGGTAAGTACCCACGTATTCTTGAAGATGAAATTGTAGGTGAACAGGCTAAAAGCTTATTCGCTGATGCCAACGCAATGCTTGATGAGCTTGAGCAATCAGGTGCGCTACAACCTCTAGGTGTCATTGGTTTATTCCCTGCAAACCGAGTAGGGGATGACATTGAGATTTACACCGATGAGTCGCGTACAACGCTTTTAACTACATCGTGTCATTTACGTCAGCAAACGGAAAAAACCGACTTTGCTAACTACTGTTTAGCTGATTATATTGCGCCAAAAGGCACTCCTGATTACTTTGGTGCTTTTGCGGTTACTGGTGGTCTTGAAGAAGACGACCTTGCCGATGCCTTTGATGCTAAGCAAGATGATTATAATAAGATTATGGTTAAAGCCGTTGCAGATCGCTTGGCTGAGGCGTTTGCTGAATATTTGCATGAGCAAGTGCGTAAAGAGTATTGGAGCTATGCGGTAGATGAAAATCTATCGAACGATGAACTTATTCGTGAAAACTACCAAGGTATTCGCCCTGCGCCAGGTTATCCTGCTTGTCCTGAACATACAGAGAAGAAGAAAATCTGGCAGTTACTTAATACCGAACAGCGTATTGGCATGAAGCTAACCAGTTCATATGCAATGTGGCCGGGTGCGGCGGTTTCTGGTTGGTATTTCTCTCACCCTGAAGCTAAGTACTACGCAGTGGCGCAAATTCAAAAAGATCAGGTAGAAGATTACGCTAAGCGTACCAACATGACTCTTGCAGAAGCTGAGCGTTGGTTGTCGCCTAATTTGGGCTATGAACCAGAATAATAACCTTTAGTTATTAGCTTTTGTTTAAATTAAAAACGAGCCCCAAATGGCTCGTTTTTTATGCCTATTTTTTATCATACTTTTTTCTTTTTAATTGTTTTAATACTGGCAAATTCCTTCTAATTTATATATTTGTGTTAAAGTTATACCAATTCGCTTAATAAAGTGGTCTATTTTGAGGCAATAAAACCTCGTTGATAACAAGGCAAAAATTTCGTTATTTAGTTGTTCTAAATCAGAAATTTTTAACGCAGGTAGCGACAGGTTTAATCCCTCAAAATGATTAAGTATTATTGCGGATTGGTATTATTGAGATTGATCAAGAAATCTAAGGTGAAATTGTGATTGATACAGTGAATGCAAGTGACAAAGATAAAGCACGATTTTTACGTGTTTTTGCATTTATTGGTTCGATCACCTCGTTTTTAATGGCGATCACCAGCTATCAAGATGGTTACCATGCCCTTAGCTATTTATTGATTATTGGCGGATTTGTGTTTGCCTCACCTTTTGTCATTAAAAATCGTGACGAAACCATCGCAGTACTTATGCTGTACGCCCTCTATTCGATGATGTGTTTTTTAATTGTCTCTGGAGGTAGTAATGGCACGGGACCATTGTGGTTATTTATTGTATCTCCCGTGACCTTTTTTATTCGTGGTTTAAAGCGCGGAGCATTTGATCTTATCTTGCTTGCCAGTATTATCTCGGTGCTTTTCTATTTTACCGATCAATTTGGTTATTACAGTTATCCGAGTCACTACTTTCCTACTCGGGTCATGCTGTGTTTCTCGATTTTATGTATTTTGGCTGGCTTCTACGAATATTACCGTAACAAATACAGTTTGCAGTTAATGGAACAACTTAAGCTTAATCAAAAGCTGGCTCGTACTGACGCAATGACAGAACTCGCTAACCGTCGCTACGCAACAGAATGCTTGCAAAATAAGCGCTTTGGCGAAGGGGCAGTGTTCTTGCTGATGGATGTTGATAACTTTAAACAAATCAACGATACCTACGGTCATCAAGTGGGCGATGAGGTACTAATATTTTTCGCTGATGTATTTAAGAACGTATGCACAGAAGAAGATGTTATTTCCCGTTGGGGCGGCGAAGAGTTTTTAATTGTGATCCCAACAGGGCATGAGCTCAGAGCCAGAAAAGTCGCTGAAAAAATTCATAAGAAGCTCGCTGAAAAACCATTTACGAGCGGCCAGCATCGGTTTCATGTTACCTTAAGTATTGGCTTGTACGTGCGCGTCGCTGATGAGAGCATGGATCACTGTTTGAACATTGCCGATAAACGGCTTTACCGCGCTAAATCGCAAGGTAAAAATCAAACGGTTGCTGAAGTCGATTTAGCAAAGCATGAGCCTGCTTGATAAATAAAGCCGCAATTAGCGGCTTTATTGATTGCTCAAATTAATGGCTTTTTTCAAAGTCGCTGACTTCACGCTCAGCTTCTTCCTTAGATTTACCGTATTTTTGCTGAAGTTTACCAACCAGCTCTTTACGGCTACCTTCAATTTTATCTAAATCATCATCGGTAAGGTCACCCCATTTACGTTGTGCTTTACCTTTAAGCTCTTTCCAGTTGCCTTCTAAACGATCGCTGTTCATCATAATCTCCTTACTTTGTTAAACATTCATCTTAGTAAGAGCAATCGCTGTACCAATTTGATGAAATTTATTAACTGATTGATTTATAATTATTTTATGCTTTTGCATATAATGAGTGGAATTTAAAAGTTTGCAATTACTACGTAGTTTTTAGAATTAGCCTGTAATATTTTCTGTTACGCTAGTTTTTAGATACTTAGTGGCTCTTAGATGTATAGCGATTGATTATCCGCGTGTATTCTTCAGTTGATTTTAGTTTACGCAAGCTCTCGTTAAACAGGTCTCTTAAGGCTTCGTCTCGAAATAAAAAGCCACTGGGGTTTTTGCCAAATAACGCAAATCGTTGCACAGGTTTAGAGACATCAATTTCGTCATTGATATTAATTAACGCTCGATAATAATCAAAAATTTTACCGTCCATCTGGATTACCTCGTAGCGCTCTCGATACAAAAGCTGTACTTGTGCAAGTTGATCATAGGTTTCTGCGTATTGTGGGTTTTCTCTGGCCATTGCTTGATATTCTGGTGAGAGTAATTCTTTTGCACCTTGCCATGAAAGAACACTAAAGTGTTTTAATTGTGCAATAGAGCTAAGCTGCAGGTTTTGCTTGGCCAGACTAAAAGCAAAGTTCTCGTAGCTGTAAGCAATATCTGAAAAGTAACCGCTCATTTGATGGGTTTCGATAACTTTTTCATTAATATCAGACACAACATCAACTAAGTTCTCAGTATACAAAGGGATCCGCCTTGCATAGGGAACGTAGACAAAGTGTATTTGATAACCGTGAACACCGAGCGTCGCGCGAAGTAAGTCAGGAATAATGCCTGTGTTGTCTTCAACCATGACCCAAGGTGGTAGTGTATTGCCAAGTGCAACCGTAATTTTTTGCTGACTAAATGCTTTTTGAAACGGGAAAACTAAAAGTAGCAAGGTGATTAAAATACGGGTGTAAATCCTGAACAAGTTAATTCCTTATTCTGATTTTTGTTTGGTCGTTTAATCAAGAATAAGTCTAAACTGGCAGAATGCAATGTTTTCACTTCTAAAGCCCGAGATAGAAAATAAGCCTATAGCCATCGCAATTTTTAGTTTTTTGATACAATGCGTGAAAAGAAAGTAAGAGATACCTAACGTGCTGCCAGTTCAAGATATTTATCAATCCCTGTTAACCACATTACAGAGTAACCCAATGGCCTTATTGCAAGCGCCACCGGGAGCGGGTAAATCGACATGGCTGCCTCTTACCTTAATGCGCGAAGGGCACTTTAAACGCATTGTTATGTTAGAGCCAAGACGACTGGCCGCACGCAATATTGCCCAGTATTTGGCAAGTCAGCAGAATGAAAAAGTCGGTGACAGTGTCGGCTTACGCATTCGTGGCGAATCAAAAGTAAGTTCTACAACTAAACTCGAAATTGTCACTGAAGGCATGCTGACGCGTATGTTGCAAAATGACCCAGAGCTTAGTGATGTAGACTTACTTATTTTTGATGAGTTTCACGAGCGCTCAATTGCCGCAGATACGGCTTTGGCATTTGCCCTCGAAACACAGGCTGCACTTCGCGATGATTTAAAAATCTTACTGATGTCGGCAACCTTAGACGGCGAACGTTACAGTGAGTTTTTCAGCTGTCCGATTATTTCATCACAAGGACGAAGCTACCCAATTGATGAAGTGTATACTCCACTTAAAGACGAAAGCCGCTGGCTCGATGACATACCTGCACTAATAAAACAGGCGCTTAGTGAGCAAACGGGCAGTGCTTTAGTATTTTTACCAGGGCAGCGTGAAATCATGCGCGTTCAGCAGTCTTTAAATGATTTAAATGATAGCGTCGAAGTATTTAGCTTGTATGGTGAGCAAAATAAAAACGAGCAACAAGCTGCTATTGCGCCTGCTAAAAGTGGCAAACGCAAAGTGGTATTAACCACCAATGTCGCTGAAACCAGTTTGACCATTGAAGGAATACGCATTGTGGTTGATAGCGGCAAACGCCGTGCAGCCAATTTCAATTTAAAAACCGGTGTTACAGAGCTCGTTACGCAAAGTATTTCTCGTTCTTCTGCCATTCAGCGCGCTGGTCGTGCTGGGCGAATTGAGCCGGGGGTTGTGTATCGATTAGGCTCTAAACAAACTTTTGAGCGCCGTAATAGCCATGATGCACCAGAAATTCTGACCAGTGATATTAGTCAGTTGTTATTAGAGGCAAAGCAGTGGGGGGCGTCACTTGCTGAGCTTAGCTTACTCGACCCACCTAGTAGCCAGCAGATTGAACAGGCAACGGCACTTTTGAAAATGCTCGAAGCCATTGATGAAAATGAAAAGCTAACAGCCCTCGGTAGCCAAATGCTGAGCTATGGAGCCGATATTCGTCTCTCACACATGCTCATTAAGGCAAAGCAACTAGAGCAGCGCATGCCTGGTATTTATGTATTAGCGGGGTATTTAACTGCACTGCTTGAAAGCCGCATTAGTATGCCTGCGGATCTTAATTTGGCATTGCATAGTCAGCACAGCAAACCGCACCCAGTATTTAAGCAGCAATTAAATTATTGGCTATCGCGCTTGCAACTCAAGCCGGTTAATGAGCTCAAAACAGAGTACTTGTCGCTGCTGGTGGCACTTGCCTTTCCTGACCGCCTCGCCAAAAAGCGCGGTAATGGTTGTTTACTTGCCAATGGTGCTGGCGCCGATTTAAGTGAGGAGTTTTGGCATAACGATGACTATATTGCCATTGCGCATATGGGCGGCCATAAGGGTAACCGTGTTTTTGCTGCTGTTGCCTTTATGCCAAATGAGCTTGAAGATGAGCTTTCGCATTTATTTACTGAGCAAACTCGCTGCGAGTACGATGAAAAAGCAGGGCGTTTTATCCATCAAGATGAGCTCAAGCTGGGTGCCATCACAATAGCGAGTCAACCAAGTAAACAGCCACTAGATAAAAACGAGCGCACCAAAGCGTGGTTAAATTTATTTAGTAAGCGGGGCTTTTCGTTATTTAATGAACAGCCCGATAGTGAGCAGTTACTTATTCGAATGAGCTTGGCAAGTAAGCTGTTACCAGAGTCATTCCCGCTTTTAAATAAAGATGATTTAAGTGCCGATAGCCAATGGCTTGCACCTTATTTGGATGATATTAAAAACCTTGAGCAATTAAAAAAGTTCAATTACAGCGAAGCGATTAAAAGCTGTTTTGATTGGCAGCAGCAAAGTTTATTGAATGAATTGCTCCCCTTACGATTAACGGTGCCAAGTGGTTCAAATGTAAAAGTGACCTATCAACTTGATGGTCCTGCGAAGCTCAGTGTGCGCATGCAAGAAGTGTATGGCATGACCAGCACGCCTTTGCTGGCCCAAGGTAAACTGCCATTATTAATGGAGCTATTATCACCAGCGAGGCGACCGCTGCAGTTAACTCAAGACTTAGCTAACTTTTGGCAAACGAGTTACCGTGATGTACAAAAAGAAATGAAAGGACGTTATCCAAAACATTTTTGGCCAGATAACCCTGCCACCAGCCAAGCGACTAATAAAGTAAAAAGTAAGATGTGATTTTAATGAAATGATTTTTACAGCGCTTTGGATTAGGCTTAAGCGATTGCTTCTAACCCTTTTTGCTCTGCCAGAGTGAGCATTTTCAATGCTGCTCCTCTTGGTGAGCTATCACCTTGCTCCCATTTTTTAACTAACTTGTCACTGACATTTAAGTATTGAGCAAAAACCGGTTGTGAAAGATTGTATTTCAGTCTTAAGTTACGAACTTGTTCGGGGGTAAATTCATGAACACTTGTAAGGCATAATGCGTCAAATTTACGCATCGTCGTTTTGTCTATAACTCCTGACTTTTTTAATCCACTCACTGTTTTGTGAACTGACTTTAATATGTCACTCATGATCATCACCTACAATTAAAAGTTCGCCATCATCGACTAGTTGTTCAAGTTCACTTTGGGAAAATCGAATAAACTCTTTTGCTAACTCTTTTAATGCTAATTTTTCTTTAGCATTTATATTAGCTCTAGCGTTTTTAGCAAACGCATAGAGAAAGAAATATTTATCACCAATTACCGCCCCGACGATAGTTCTATAACCAGTTCTTTTTCCTTTACTGCCCATGGCTACGCGCTTTTTATAGACATTACCACCTAGGTCTGCATCGTAAAGGCCTGCTGACATCTCTCTGCAAGCGTTTATTAAATCAGCATCAGACAGGCTTTCTTTTTTCGTGCGCGAAACAAAATCCTTTGTTTTATAAATCATAGTATACTCCGTTAGGGTACACTTTCAATGTTTCACTCAGTAGCAAGTCAATGATAATGAAGTTTTCATTGGTGTCCCTCTAATGTTGATAGCAGAAGTAATGGCTGATTACCAGCTATCTATCTGCGCAAAACCAATACGAATAAAATAAACCGTTACAATTTCCAGCCTTGTTTTGGTTTCTCTTTTGTTGGTTGTTTAGTAGTCTGAATTTGTCATTAGTAAAAAAGAGAAAGCCCGTGTCTGCAGCTATTACCCTTGGTCAATACGTTAAAAAACGCACAGGTGTGCCCCTTGGGCATAAAGATTCGTTGCGCAATATGCTGACACGTTCTCTAGGTGCTAGCTCATTTTATTTGTTTTGGCGATATTGGAATCCGGTCTGGAGCTATTATTTATCTCGGTTTGTAATGAAGCCTTGCAATGATTTTATGCCGGTTTGGTGTGCGGTTGTTGTTACTTTTGCAGTCAGTGGGGCGCTGCACGATTTAGCTGTGAGTTTAGTGAAGTTAAAGCCACTATTCTTTTTTACTCCTTGGTTTACTGTGATGGGCGTGTTGGTATTAGTAAGCAAGTACAGCCAACTCCAGTTTAGCTCTGCTCCTTGGTGGTTAAGAGCGCTCGCCAACATCAGCTTTATTGTATTGAGCTTTTGGTTGACGAGCCACCTTTTTTAGCGCGTTACTGCGTTGCTAAAGGGTAGTCAGTGTAACCTTTAGCACCTCCTCCAAATAAGGTATCTGGATCATGCTTCGCAAGTTCAATGCCTTGTTCAATACGAGCTGGCAGATCTGGGTTTGCAACAAACGGGCGACCAAAACCTATTAAATCAGCCCAGCCTGCGGCTAGTGCTTGCTCTGCTTTATCGCCAGTGTATTTGCCCGCATAAATCATTAATCCAGCATAGTTTTCACGTAGCGCTTGCTTAAAGCTTTGCTCCATTAAAGGCGCATCATCCCAATCAGCTTCAGCAATGTGCAGGTAAGCAACGTTGAGTTCATTGAGTACTTTTGCTGCGCCAATATAGGTTTCGAATGGGTTATCATCGACCGTCCCATTGAGGGTTGTGAGTGGAGCAAGGCGTACGCCAACACGCTCAGCACCAATTTCATCACAAACTGCTTGTGTCACTTGTTGTAAAAAGCGTAAGCGGTTTTCCAAACTGCCGCCGTATTCATCAGTGCGTTGGTTTGACTCTGAATCAATAAATTGATTAATTAAGTAACCATTGGCAGCGTGAAGTTCAATACCATCAAACCCTGCATCAACTGCATTACGGGCTGCTTGGCGGTATTCGTTTATAACCTGTTTGATGTCGTCATGGCTCATTGCGCGAGGCTGTGCTGTGGCAACAAAGTCGGGTTTGTCATCTTCATCAATAAAAACTTTAACGTCTTTAGCTGCAATAGCTGATGGCGCAATTGGTTGCTCGCCACCTGTGTTACTTGGGTGAGACACTCGGCCAACATGCCAAAGCTGAGCGAACATAATGCCACCAGCTTGATGAACTTTGTCGGTTACTTTCTTCCAACCAGCAATTTGCTCGGCAGTATAAATACCCGGTGTCCAAGCATAACCCTTACCTAGGGCTGATATTTGTGTGCCTTCGCTGATAATTAAGCCGGCGCTGGCACGTTGTGCATAGTAGTCAGCCATTAACTCATTGGCGATATCACCCGGTTGTGATGAGCGAGAGCGGGTCATCGGTGGCATAACAATGCGGTTTTTTAATGTATGACCGGCAAGTTGTACGGTATCGAATAATTTGTTCATTACGGCTCCTTGAAAGCGAATATGCTTTCAGCATAACGAAAATTATTTATGAAATTAATGCCAGTAATCACAAAACACTTTTGTTAAAAATGCAAAAACTACAGCGTTAACCTTGGGGCTATAAAGTCTAAAAATGCTAATACTCGTGATGACACACCGCTGTTTTGGTAATACACCGCATGCACTTTTTCGCGGCGATTAGGGCTCAGTACCTCGCCTTCGAGCACTTTTACTAAACGGCCTGCTTTTAAATCTTCGTTGATCATAAATTCCGACAACAAGGTAATGCCATGGCCCTGTATACAAAGCTGGCGCACAGTTTCACCACTTGATGCACTGATTGAAAATTTAAGGTCTAAAGGCGTGGTTAGCGGCCAGTGATTTAAATGCGGCGCATCGGTAAAACCAATAAGTTGTTGCGAGACTAAATCGGTTAGCTCATCTAATGGCGGTGCCGCTTTTAAATAGTCAGGGCTGGCAACGAGCTGTAACTTGCTAACTCCCAAAGTGCGTGCATGCAAGTTTGAGTCAGCAAGTTCGCCAATACGAATAGCAATATCGGTTTTATGCTCAAGTAAATCGATAATGTTGTCGTGGCTGGTGATCTCAAGTTTTATGTCAGGATAAGCTTGGTTAAAGGCTTTTAAATGTGGTGCTAATTGGTGAAACACAAAAGGACTTGCAGCATCGACTCTTAATTTTCCTGATGGCGCACAGTGCAGAAGCTTTAAGGCTTCTTCGCCTTGTGCAAGCTGACTCAGTGCTTCTCTAGCATAGCCTAAAAATAACTGGCCTTCTTCGGTCAGCTCAATGCGTCTTGTAGTGCGGTTGAATAAGGTAACGTTTAAGGATTTCTCGAGCCGAGTTACCGCCCGTGATATTTTTGCTACTTGCTCATCTAATGCATTGGCTGCACTTGAGAACCCGCCGGTATCAACCACGCTAATAAATGCTTCTAAATCTTGGGTGTTGGAGGTCACGCTCATGGTTTTACCTTTTCATTTTTGACAAAAGTATTTTGTCACTACTGCTATTTTTTGCAAATTTAATTTTAGCCACAATAGCCGCACTTTCAAAATTAAACAGAGGATATGTGATGCCAATAGCATTACTTGCGTTAACTCTCAGTGCGTTTGCCATAGGCACCACTGAGTTTGTGATTGTCGGCTTAGTGCCAACCATCGCTAATGATTTAGCGGTTTCGTTACCGAGTGCCGGGCTACTTGTTAGCTTGTACGCATTAGGGGTTGCGGTGGGGGCGCCAGTATTAACCGCGCTTACCGGACGCTGGAATCGAAAACATGTATTACTTAGCTTAATGAGCCTATTTGTAATTGGTAATTTACTGGCTTGGCAAGCACCTAGTTATGGCAGCTTGATCACCGCAAGGATTCTAACAGGCCTTGCCCATGGGGTGTTTTTCTCAATTGGTTCAACGATCGCTACTGGGCTTGTCAGTAAAGATAAAGAAGCCAGTGCCATTGCGATTATGTTTACGGGGTTAACGGTTGCATTAGTAACCGGTGTGCCATTAGGGACTTGGATTGGTCAGCACTTTGGTTGGCGAGCGACCTTTTTAGTAGTGTCTTTACTGGGCTTAATTGCACTTATTGGTAGCGCGTTTTTAATTCCTAGCAACTTAAAGCAAAGTAAACCGGCTACTTTGGGTGAGCAGCTAAAAGTAATGGTGCAACCTAGGCTTTTACTGGTGTACTTGATGACCATACTTGGTTATGGCGGCACATTTACTGCCTTTACCTATTTAGCGCCCATTTTAGAGCAGCAAACTGGATTTGCATCAGCCACCATTAGCTTAATCATGCTGGTATATGGGGTATCGGTTGCTGTTGGTAATATTTATGGCGGTAAGTTAGCCGATAAAAAAGGCCCCATTAGTGCGCTGACCATTATCTTTAGTGCTTTGAGTATTGTGCTCTTGTTGCTGACCTTTACCATGCAATCTAAAGTCGCTGCGGTACTGACCATACTTGTATGGGGGGCATTTGCGTTTGGTAATGTGCCTGGGCTGCAAGTATATGTGGTTAAACTTGCCGAAAAGTTCACCCCCAATGCCGTCGATGTGGCCTCAGGGTTAAACATTGCAGCGTTTAATATCGGTATTGCGCTGGGCTCAGTGTTAGGTGGCGTTGTCGTTGAAAACTACTCATTGCAAGACACTGCTTGGATTGGCGCTATCATCAGTTTAGCTGCGTTAATTGCAACACGATATAGCGGTTATTTAGATAAACGCGAGATCCCAAAGCCACAAACAGCTTAAACTAATATATTGATAGTTCGGGGCTTTGTCGTTATTTTAGGTTCGTAGTTTGATTATTAGTCAATAACTAAAACCACAAGGAATAACGATGAAGCACCTTTATTTTCTAGCTATTTGTTTGTTTAGCACATTTAGCAGCCAAGCAAAGCAAGCTAACCCAGCGCTCACAGCATTAGCACAACAGTACTTTATTACCATGGTTGCAACACAAGCACCCAATGCCACCAACAAAGAGTTAGAAGCCTTTTTAGCTTTATTAACTGACGATGTAGCAAACCAACACTTACCTTATCAAACAGATGATTCTAGAGAGCCAGATGGCAAAGCGATGATGCGTAAAGGCATGACTTTTTACCTTGGGGCACACACTGAATACCAAGCAAACTTACTCGATACCTTTATTTTTAATGATTCTGCCATTGCCTTGCGTTATACCCATCATGCTAAAGGTACACACCCGCAAAACCAGCAAGAAATTGAATACACGCAGACCATTATGGATGTGCTCGAAATCGAAGATGGCAAGATAGCGGTGATTCGTAAATACCACGAATGAGCTTAGCCTAACATGAGCGCTTTTATAAGCGCTTTTTTATTAAAAATACGCCTGCAATAAATATTCTCTTTTTTCCGCATTTCAGCCTAAATTCATACTTTTTAGGCTTTATTTTGAATAAATTTAAAACTTTTTTATATATCTGATAATGAGCGTAAGAACAGTGGGTTAGCTTAACTTACGAGTATAGCTTTGCGGCTGTTTACAATTTGTCAACCTTGAATTGCCATGCTCATTACCTTAACCTTTATTTTAATTGAACGTTCAATCAATAAAAAATTATGCCGAAAGTTGGAATGGAACCTGTTCGTCGTCAGCAGTTAATTGACGCCACAATAGAGTCGGTTGCAGAGCTTGGTTTGCAAGGCACCACCATAAATAGCATTAGTAAAAAGGCAGGCTTATCGTCTGGCATTATCAGTCATTATTTTGGTGGTAAGCAGGGCTTAATTGAAGCCACTGTGCGTTATTTATTGACCAGCTTAAAGCAAGCACTTTTGAATCAAGTAACGCCACAAACTAGTCCAGAGCAACGATTAATGTTTATCGTTGAAGCAAACTTTTCGCGTATTCAGCAGCAAAGCAACAACACCAAAACTTGGTTGAGCTTTTGGGCGCATTCAATGCACGACGCCCAGTTGCATCGCTTACAAAACGTAAATAGTAAACGTTTATTTAGTAACTTATTAAGCTCATTCAAACAGTTAATGAGCGATAGCGATGCCAATTTAGCTGCTGAGCTAAGTGCAGCCATGATCGATGGTTTATGGCTAAGAGCCGTATTAAGTAAGTCAGACCAAGATCAATTCGAAAATTGTGAGCGATTAGCCAAAGACTACATTCGTTCACTGATAAAACAGTATGGAGCCTAAAATGACCACACCTGTTTACGAAAATTTTATTAATGGCCATTTTTTAAAGAATCAAACTGGCGATACCTTTGCAGTTAAGAACCCTGCAACGGATGAAGTGATTTATCACGTTGAAATTGCTGATGAGTTTATTCAAAACGCGGCAATCG
The DNA here is from genome assembly GCF_023161845.1 of Pseudoalteromonas sp. 2CM39R. Lineage (NCBI taxonomy): Bacteria > Pseudomonadati > Pseudomonadota > Gammaproteobacteria > Alteromonadales > Pseudoalteromonadaceae > Pseudoalteromonas > Pseudoalteromonas sp. 2CM39R. The sequence continues at coordinate 252,618 of NZ_JALNTM010000008.1, read as the reverse complement.
AAAGCGCAAAACAAGGGTTTGCAGCATGGTCTGCAATGACACCAATTGAGCGTAGCCGTATTTTATTAAAAGCCGTGGCAATCTTACGCGAACGTAACGATGAACTGGCAAAAGTAGAAGTACTTGATACGGGTAAGCCATGGCAAGAAGCCGAGTGTGTCGATGTTGAAACTGGCGCCGATGTTATCGAATATTTTGCTGGTCTTGCTCCTGCGCAAGTGGGTCAGCAACAAATGGTTGGCAATGATTTTTACTACACACGTAAAGAGCCTTTAGGTATCTGTGCCGGTATTGGCGCATGGAACTACCCACTACAAATTGCTTGTTGGAAATCAGGCCCAGCACTGGCTGCGGGTAATGCGGTTATTTTCAAACCTTCTGAAGAAACACCACTTGGTGCAATTAAACTTGCAGAGATTTTCATCGAAGCGGGTGTACCTGCTGGCGTATTCAACGTTGTGCAAGGCGCTGCTGAAGTAGGACAATGGTTAACTGCAAACCCAAATATTGAAAAAGTGTCTTTCACTGGTGAAGTAGGCACAGGCAAAAAAGTAATGGCAAGCGCTGCTGGTTCACTTAAAGATGTGACCATGGAGCTTGGCGGTAAGTCACCGTTATTAGTATTTGATGATGCCGATGTATCACAAGCTGTTAGTGCGGCAATGTTAGGTAATTTTTATACGCAAGGCGAAATTTGCACTAACTGTACGCGCATTTATGTGCATAAAAATGTTTATCAGCAGTTTATTGATGAGCTGAAAACACGCACTGAGCAAAATATTATTGCTGGCGACCCAATGGATCCTGAGGTGAATTTAGGGGCGCTTATCTCTAAAAAACACCAAGAGCTAGTACTTGGCTATATCGATAAAGGTATTCAAGAAGGCGCAACCTTATTAACCGGCGGTAAGGCACTATCACCTGCATCTGCGCCAAACGGCTACTTTGTGGAACCGACCGTTTTTGTCGACTGTAAAGACGACATGACCATAGTTAAAGAAGAGATCTTTGGCCCGGTAATGAGCGTGTTGGTGTTTGATGATGAAGATGACGTTATTCAGCGTGCAAACGATACGCACCTAGGCTTAGCCGCAGGCGTGTTTACTAAAGATATTCAGCGTGCACACCGCGTGATCCACCAGCTACAAGCCGGTATTTGTTGGATAAACAGCTATGGTAATTCACCTGCAGAAATGCCAGTAGGTGGTTACAAGCAATCAGGTATCGGCCGTGAAAACGGTATCGAAACTTTAGATCACTATACCCAAACTAAATCGATTTATGTGGGTATGAGCAATATAGAGAGTCCATTTTAATGAGTACACAGAACTATGATTACATCATAGTCGGTGCTGGCTCAGCAGGCTGCGTGTTGGCAAACCGACTATCAGCAGACCCTTCTAATAAGGTGTTATTACTTGAAACGGGCGGTAGTGATAAAAGCATTTTTATAAAGATGCCTACCGCGCTATCAATCCCAATGAATACTGACAAATATGCATGGCAATTTCATACCGAGCCAGAGCCATATTTAGATAACCGTCAAATGCACTGCCCACGAGGTAAGGTGTTAGGTGGCTCATCATCGATTAACGGCATGGTCTATGTACGTGGTCATGCCAAAGATTTTGATGAATGGCAGCAACACGGCGCTAATGGTTGGGATTACCAAGCATGTTTACCGTACTTTAAACGTGCGGAATCATTCTACTTAGGTGGTAACAATTACCGTGGCGATAACGGCCCATTAGGGGTTAATAACGGTAATGAAATGGCTAATCCGCTTTATAAAGCCTTTATCAAAGCGGGCCAGCAAGCAGGTTATGCGCAAACTGATGACTACAATGCAGCCCAGCAAGAAGGTTTTGGGCCAATGCATATGACAGTTAAAGATGGCGTAAGAAGCTCTGCTAGCCGTGAGTATTTAGACCCAGTTAAGTCACGTAAAAACTTAACGCTAGTCACCGGTGCTTTAGCTGAAAAAGTTTTGCTAGAAGGCAAAAAAGCCGTGGGCGTTGAGTATTCAGTATCTGGCTCTAAGCAGCAAGCATTTGCAGCAAAAGACGTTATTTTAAGTGCGGGTCCAATTGGTTCACCGCATATTCTGCAATTATCAGGTATTGGTGATAAAGATATCCTGAGCGAAGCGGGTGTTGAGGTTAAACATCACTTACCAGGTGTTGGCCAAAACTTACAAGATCACTTGGAGTTTTACTTCCAATATAAGTGTAAGCAACCAATTACTTTAAACGGCAAATTAGGCCTTGTTTCAAAAGGGCTAATTGGTGCTCGTTGGTTATTAAATCGCTCAGGTTTAGGGGCGACTAACCATTTTGAATCATGTGCATTTATTCGTTCAAAACCGGGTGTTGAATGGCCAGATATTCAGTATCACTTTTTACCAGCAGCCATTCGTTATGACGGTAAAAGTGCCTTTGATGGTCATGGTTTCCAAGTTCATGTTGGGCATAACAAACCAAAAAGCCGTGGTGCAGTAACGATTAAGTCAGCGGATCCACAGGTTGCGCCTAAGATCCAATTTAACTACTTACAGCATCAAGACGACATTGAAGGTTTTAGAGCTTGCGTACGTCTAACTCGCGAGATTATCGAACAGAATGCGTTTGATGAATATCGCGATGGTGAAATTCAACCCGGTAAAGATGTTCAAAGCGATGAAGAAATCGATGCTTTTGTTCGTCAAGCGGTTGAGAGTGCTTACCATCCGTCGTGTTCGTGCAAGATGGGTGAAGATGAGATGGCCGTGGTTAACTCGCAAACTCAAGTACACGGGATCGAAGGTTTACGGGTTGTGGATTCATCTATCTTCCCAACCGTTCCAAACGGTAATTTAAATGCGCCAACCATTATGGTGGCAGAAAAAGCGGCGGACCACATTTTAGGTAAGCCTGTGTTATCGGCATCAACTGCAGATGTTGCCATGGAAAAACAATGGCAATCAACGCAGCGTAGTTCGGAGATCTAATAAGGCCACCCGCAGTTTCGGCTGTGGGGCTTGCAGTGGCGCGCATCACGAGTTGTTTGTGGTGCGTTAATGCGAGGAATAAAACTGGAGAAACAATGAAGTATTATTACTTATTTTGGGGGGGTAACTATGACCTTTTGGCTTAGTGCTGGCATCATTTTTACCCTGTTAGCAATTGCGGTTATTTTATTTAAATGGGGTACGGTTAGGTGTGTTGGCGTCACACCGGTTAGAACGTTTACGTTCATTGCAATTTTATTTACATCGGGCCTAGACGTTGGCTTGATTATGTTTCCACTGACAGAGTTTGCAGGTTATGCAGACATAAAAGCAAGCCCAGAGTATGCGTTTGCCAATCCTCTAGCCATTGAATTTGGTTATTGGGGCTTCTTGATCTGGGGATTTTATTTCCTTACGTGTTTTTATTTCTGTGTAATAGAACCCAAAGTAAAGTTCTTTGAAATTGCTTGGGTAAAACTAATTAATAACATCGTTATTATTGGTACATGCGCATTTACTGCATTTTTACTGCTGTCGAATTTACCTTGGTATTTGCCGTCACTTGGTGATGGTGAGTCAATTATTCCGACATTCTACTTAATGGTGTTTGCAGCGATTTGTTTTGCTGTTTATTCGAGCACAGACATTAAGTATGTACGCTTTTTAAGTATTTCTACTACTTGGTTGTTTATCGCTTTAATCGCATTTATGTGGTTCGGTGCCTTTGTTGGTTCTGATGCACAAACATCAGCATTTGTTGATAACCTTGCGTTGATCGGCGGTTACTTTGGCAATATCAATGAATTTATATTACCGCTGAATGATTACCATGCCTTCTATCTGTTTTGGTGGTTTGCTTGGAGCATCATGATCGGCCAATTTACCTCGCGCTTTGTGGGTGGTTTAAAAACTTACCAAGTGCTTGCAGCTATGTTGATTTTCCCGTCTATTCCAATCGCTATCTGGTTTAGTGTTTTGTATCAATATCATGAAGCGGGTATTGCAACAGCAGGCATGAAAAACATCGCTATGGTGTTTGTTGGTGTGGTGTTTGTGATCAACTCACTTGATTCTTTGATCCGTTTATACACAGATAACCTAAACTTAACGGTGAAACGTTTAGGTAAATTTAATTATATTGCCTTAAATGTGGTGGCGCTTTCATTGTTAACCCTGCTGTTTAAGTTCGACTTTTTACAGATCCAATGGGTTGGTGCGCTCGTTATTGCGTTATTTTTCGGCTGTGCTGCGTTTATTGGCTACAGCAAGTTAAAAACAGTGAAAAATATCGAAGGCTCACCAAAAGACAATAAATTAGATTACACAAAAATAGAAACAGTTAGCTAAGGGAAACCAACATGACAACAAGACAAACAGTATTAGCAGCAGCGTTGCCATTGGCATTACTATCGACATCAGCCATGGCTGACTTATCGACTACGGTTACATTGGCATCAGATTACACCTTCAATGGTGTAAGCCAAACTATGAATGACCCAGCGATTCAGGGCAGCTTAGATTATGCCTTTGCAGATTCAGGTATGTATGTAGGTACTTGGGCTTCAAATGTAGATTTTGGCGATGGCACAGACATCGAGTGGGATGCGTATTTTGGTAACTATGCTGAGTTAACTGACGCCCTTAGTGTTGATTATGGTATTGCTTATTACTCTTACCATGGTGAAGATTACTCAAGCGATGGCAACTACCCTGAAGTGTATTCGAAATTTGGTTATGCCAGCAGCATTGGTCAAGTAGAGCTTAACTTTTGGTATACTTGGGATTACTTTGGTACTGGTGCAGGCCATTTAATTTACATGGTAGCGCACACATTTGAGGTTGCGCCAAACCATGCAATTCGTGCCAGCTTTGACGTATCGAACTCATTAGATGGCGATAAATTTAGCTGGGATGGCAGTGATAAGTCATACAAGCATTATCGTTTAGCGTATCAAACGAGCTATGCGGGCTTTAATATTGAAATCGCAGGTGAGAATACCAGCATTGATTCTGAGTACGCAGACGAGCGAATTGTCGCGTCTATTTCACGCAGCTTTGATTTATAAGTAGCGTATTATAAGCTCGGCTTTAAAATGAAACGGCTAACCTTAGTTAGCCGTTTTTTTATGCCTAGAATACTAGAGTATAAGAATTAAATTTCTTCGCCTTCGTGTTGCATTGCTAGATCATCAAGCTCTGCAAGGGTGTAATCAAAACCACTGGTATCGACTTCGTAGCGTATTTTTACGCCATAACCGCCTTGGCAAAGACTCGCAGTGACTTTAGCCACCGACCAGTGCTTAAGCTTGTTTAAAAACCGATTGGCGGTTTGCTGTGAGTCAAAGCGATAACTGACTTGCGATTCCATCTCTTTTCTAGCCTAAAATTTTTTCGAGAGTGTATGAAATTGCTCTGTTTAAATCAATTGCTCATTGAAAAACGCCAATGTGCGTTGCCAAGAAAGCTCCGCCTGTTTTTCATCATAACGAGAAGTAGAGTCGTTATGAAAACCATGATTTGCTTGCTCATACATGTGCATAGTGTAAGGCACTTGATGCGCTTTTAAGTCGCTCTCGTATTCTGGCCATGTTGCATTAACGCGTTTATCAAACTCGGCTAAGTGTACTAGTAGTGGGGCTTTGATATTTTGTCTGAGCTCTTTAACGGCAGGAGTGCCGTAATAAGGCACGCCCGCATCAATTAATTTGCTATCAACTGCTGCTAGGTAGTTAACCATATATCCACCAAAGCAAAAGCCTACCGCACCAAGTTTGCCGTTACTATTTGGGTGTCTTTTTATGTATTCTGCTGCGGCGATAAAGTCTTGTTGGATTTTTTGTTTATCCATAGAGCGCTGCATGGCACGGCCTTCATCGTCATTGCCAGGGTAGCCACCAAGAGGGTGTAATGCATCTGGCGCAAAGGCAATAAAACCGGCTTTGGCAAGGCGGCGAGAAACATCTTTAATATAAGGGTTTAAGCCTCTGTTTTCGTGGATCACTAACACTATTGGGTGCTTACCCGTTAAATTAGCGGGTTCGGCTAAATAGCCTTTACCTTCGCCGTGACCTTTAAACGAATCAAAGGTTTTATAACTGGCTTTAATATCAGGGTCATTAAAGGATACTTGCTCAGCTAATGCGTAGTTTGGCAGTAAAGCGCTACTTAGCATTGCCATTGAATAGCCAAGTGCAGCTAAGCCACCCAGCTTTTTCATAAAGGTGCGACGGTCCATTAAGCCATGGGCGTATTCATCGTACCAATCGAAAGCTTCTTGGGGAATGTGGTTATGGCGTTGCTCAGTCATACTTATATCCTTTAAAAACGAGTTAGGTTTATAACTTTAGCTGAAATATCAGCGATTAACAGCCAGTTGCTTTGTTTGCATTACTACGTCCATAAAGCGGCGTTGCCAAATGGCCTTAAAGGCTTTGTTAAATAGGTATAAGAATATTAGCGGCATTAATAACAGCTTTAAAATCAGTAGAGACAAGATATTCAAAAAGTCGATAAATAAGTCTTCGACGGCAGCCACCATGTTGCTTATGCCAGAGGTGACGGTATCGATAATTTTACTCACCTGCGACGATTGGTCTTGATTGAGTGATGCGTTAAGATTTTCTAGTTGTTCGTTTAAGGCGTCTTTGTCTAGGTTCAGCTGTCTTTGCTGGTTCAGTACTGTATTAAATTGCGCTGTTAATTGCTGCTTTTTATCAAGTAATGGCTTGGCTTGTTCAAGCTCAGTAAAGGTCAGTCGCTCAGACAAGCTGCGGGTTGCTTGAATCGCTTCTATTTGGGTTTCGACCTCTGCTAAATCACCTTTGAGCTCAGTGGCTCGCTGGTGGTTTTTAATCTGCTGCTCATTTAATAGCGAGAGCTTGTCGAAGATGGTTTGTTTTTCACTATCGACCTCGGCTTTTAGCTTGGCTGATAGGGCAGAGGTGTTATTTGCACTGCTATTCACTGTCTCGACTTTTTCGCTCACGATTTCACTTTGCTGGTTTATTTGCTCATCTAAGAATATCTGGCTAACAAGACCTGTTGTAAGTACTACTGCAGGCACTAAAAAGCGAATTAAAATTAGGCTTGCCATAATTTTATGACGCAAGTTGGGTAAGAAGTTACGCCATTCACAAATAAAGTAAGTGACTACCGAGAGAGTAAATACTCCACTAAAAATAACCCCAGAAGAAATGGTGTATAAAATGCGTTGTAAAAATAATGACCCTATAGCTAGGCGCATGGCATCCGACATGTATTCAGCTAAGTCATTTACTGGGTCGAGAAGCTGTGCAGGCTGAATACTCGCAATACCAATGCCCACTTCGGCTGATTGCAATAACGATATAGCAGCATTAACTGTACGTGATGAAGCGTACACTAGGGTTGATTGCACAAGGGCGCTGTCGATAAAGCGCATAATGAAATGGTTATAATGCTCTAGCCAACAAAGAAGTAGCAGTATTGTAAGAGATAAATACTTGATAATATGTTGTTTAGTTAGCATAACGCCCCCGACAGTTAGTACGCTTCTTCACGCTACACTATTCATAGCCGTTGAAGCAATCTAACAGGATTGAATTATTTTTCCGATTAACTGTCTATGAATTGCTATTAACCGCTTTAGAGGAAATATGAAAGAACCTGCATCAATTGGCCAGTGCTGTATTGAAGATTTAGATCCCGTGCAAGACTTAGGTCGCTTAGTCTCTTACTTACGTTCAAACCTAGTGACTCATCTTGATAATGCTTTAGAGGATAAAGAGCTAACCTCGGCTCAGTACATTGTGGTTGTGCTACTTGCGCGTGGTAAAGTAAATACCTTGGCTGAGCTTTGTGAGCACATGATGTATGATCGCGGTGCCATGAGTCGGTTACTTTCTCGTTTAGAAGACAAGGGCTTAGTTGCTAAAAAGCAGTCAGTTGAAGATCGCCGTTCAACTCTTTTATGCCTAACAGAAAAAGGCCAACAGCTTTACCCGGAAATTTTACCCACTGTAAATGATATCTATCGCAAAGCACTCACAGGCTTCTCTGATGATGAGCAAGAGCAACTCGCAAGCTTACTGTTTAGAGCTATTCATAATTTAAAAGCATAAATTTCTCTAAGCGGTACATTGTCGGTGTAGACGCATTTTGATAATATAGTTGCCTAGGCATTTAATTTTAACAAGTCCGGGTTGTTATGTTTGAATCATCTTTGCTTGCGCAGCTTCACGCTCAATTTCCAGCTCATCAATTTAGCCCAGAAGGTTTGTCGGTTGTTCACACAGGCCGCTTTGCCAATGCCATTGTTTATCGTTATAAAGACGCGAAATTTGATTTAATTATTAAAGATTTTCAGCACAGCCCATGGTGGGTGAGAAAAACCATCGCGCCGCTTTTTATTAATCAAGAGTACAAGGGGCTGGCACGCCTGCAAGACGTAGACGGAGTGGTCGATAACTTTTGTCGTTTGTCATCAATTGCTATTGCTTATGATTTTATTGAAGGCACACCACTTCGCCAGCTTGCTTTGCAACAGCAGCATTTACCGGGTGAATTCTTTAAAGAGTTTGAGCGTTTGGTAGCAAAAATGCACCGCCGCGGCGTGGTGCACCTCGACTTACGTAATTTGGGTAATGTGATTTGTTCAAAAGACGGCAAGCCTTACATTATTGATTTTCAGTCAGCGATTCGCTTTGCACGCTTTCCTCGCTGGTTACAGCGTTTTATGCGTGGTGCCGATATGAGTGGGGTTTATAAAGCATGGCATAAGTTAGCCAAAGACTCGTTACCGCAAGCAAAGGCTGATTATTTGCACGACTTTAATCATGTGCGTAAGCGTTGGATTTTTAAAGGTTATCCTATTCAACGTGCCTATTTATGGTGTAGCGGGGCAGTAACTCAGATTCTTAATTCTGAATTTGTTCGCAGTATATTAGATAGATTGTAAAAAGCGCGCTTGCACGCGCTTAGTGGGGAGAACTAGTATTTAGGCCAACCGTTCGCATCCCAATTCAGGGTGCTGATGAGTAATTTAGGGGTACCATTATCACCTGCATCATAAGCATGACGAACAATCACATCGGTATTTAAAATGTCTTGTCCACCCGGACCTACCCATTGGCTATTACCCGCATCAAGAATGCTCCCGCCGCTAGCTAACATGTCGGTGCCATTTTTATCTAGGTATGGACCGCGGATGTCACTAGAGCGACCATACGCAATACGGTAAGTACTATTCGTGCCATCACAGCATTTGCCAACTGAAACAAACAAATAGTAGTAGCCTTGGCGATACACTATGGTAGGTGCTTCGATACCACCAGAGCGACTTGCTAAAGAGTAGATTTGGCCAAATGGTTTCATGGTCATTGGGTTAATACGCGTTAGTTTAATACCCGAATTCCATGAGCCAAAGGCAAGCCAAGGTGCACCATCTTTTGCTACCACCAGATCAGGGTCAATGGCGTTATAATTATTGCTATTGGTCGTGTTAATTACTAAACCATCATCACGCCAATCACCCGCTGCCACACTACTTGCTGAGGTAAGACCAATAGCGCTTACACGTGAACCAAAGGTCGAAATCGAATAATAAAGCCAGCTACGACCATTGTAGCTTTTTAATTCAGGCGCCCAGACATCAATTCCATCATGATCTGGCACATAGTTACTCCACCAGCTTAAACCATTTGAGAAAATTGGTTGTGCATCATTCCAATCTACACCGTTGCTTGAATATTTACCGTAAATACCAGGGCCTGTTTGAAAAACCCACCAAGTGCCATTTTCATAGCCAAGGGTTGGATCGTGGGTAACTAAATTACCTGTAAGTGGCCAGTGATCTGCAGCGCCATTAGTTGTGGATGGATCCCAAGGGGTTGATTCAACATTAGCAAGCTTGGTTAGCTGCCACTGCTGTGCATCGCTGCCGTTATAGCTCCACTGGCTAATATTCGCGCCATCGTTGCCATCAAAAGCATAAAGGTCGAGTGCCTTACCACTGTGATCGTTAATGAAGCTGTAATAGCCGCTACCTTCCTCATTAATTTGCCAGTGTTGGCTGGCAAGATCAGCGTACTCATATTGCACCACATTACCGCCATCGGCAGTCGAGAAGTCAAACACTTCGAGGGCTTTACCACTATTTAAGTTAATAACCGAATAGTTGCTGCCACCTATGTTGGTGATTAACCAGCGCTGGGTGTCGTGATTAGTGTCAGCCCACTGACTAACATTTGCACCATCGTTGGTTTGCGCGCTGGCTACTTCAACAAATTTAGCACTGTACTTTGATTTAATGGTGTATACGCCATTATCAATCGCATAAGCATTGGGCAGTATGAGTGTCGTTGCCAAGCTGAGTGCAGCTAGGGCTTTTTTTGAAAGTATCATTGTGTCTCCAAATCATTGTTATTGAGCTTTCCTTGTGTGTTCTGCTCCTTGGATGAGTTTTGATCAACACCAACTCTCTTAAGAGTAATACCAATCCGCAATAATACTTAATCATTTTGAGGGATTAAACCTGTCGCTATCTGCGTTAAAAATTTCTGATTTAGAACAACTAAATAACGAAATTTTTGCCTTGCTATCAACGAGGTTTTATTGCCTCAAAATAGATCACTTAATTAAGCGAATTGGTATAATGGTGCAAATGAAAACTATTTATAATACTTTATTATATTATTACTTTTGTAAAGGTGATCGATAAAAATAATTAACAAAAATTTTACTTTTAACTGTTTTGTAAGGGACTTTAGCGTTTAGCTGAGATACAAAAAAGCCACTCAGTGAGTGGCTTTTCGGATGTTATTGAGTAATAAACTGGCTGGGAATATCCCATTTGAGGGTATGCAGTTGGCCTTGCCAAGTTTGTATTGTGATCCACAGTTTATCATCTGCTGAGATGGTTTTAGGAGCTATCGCGTGGGCGTGCTGACCATGATTGGTGCCATGCATTATGCCTTCTTCATCTTTAGCAAACTCCGTTAGTGCTAAAGGCGCTTGGCCAATGTTTAAATACGCCTGACGAACATTGCTTATGTCACCTTGATTAAAGGCGATAAAAAAATCTTTCACATACTCATTGTGGTGTGAGTACGGGGCATCTTCATTTAGCGGCATCGGGGCGATTTTAAATTCGCCCGCTTGTTGCTCTTGCCACAGTGCAGGAAACTGAGGGTTTAATGACTGATAAATAAACCACATAGGCAAAGCTAGTATCACAGCATGCAAAATATACTTTTTACGCTGCCACCAAGTTGCTTGTAAACGAGCCATTAGTTTGCCTCCTGAACGTTATTTACTGGCGCTGTTTGGCGCGCTTTTGCTGGTTTGTTATTAACTAATTTAGCGGCATACATCATAAAGCCAGTGATCGACATACCACTTAAAATTAAACCAAAGATAAACCAAATAAACTTTGTCCACAGACCACCAATATTTCCGTAATGCAGCGGATCGGCGATGTGTGAAAGGGTGAGTAATCCCGACATGGTTTCTGGGCTCTTGCTTGCTGCAATTTCACCTGTCCAAGGATTGATTGAAGTTGAGTAAGCGTAGTTATCGTAGAAAATAGTATCGCCACTGCCCATGATATTAAACATGCCGCGGTTATGCTCTGGCAGCATCACATAGCTAGGTTTGAAATCTGGGTATTTCTCTTTGGTAATAGCCAGTGCCGCTTTTAAGTCGGTTGGTGGTGTTTGTTTATCCGCAGGTAAAGTTGAAACCGCCACGAGCGGTGCATGCTCTTCTATGTCTATTTCGTTATGCCACATGATGGCTTGCACTAAATACCACAGGCCTGTTAGTGCCATTACTGCCATAAACCAAATTGACCAAACGCCACTTAGGGTATGTAAATCTTTAAGAAAGGTTTTTTTACCTTGGTTAAAACGTAGTTTTGGCTGACTAAATGCGCGCCAAAAGTTTTTATAAATCACTAAACCAGTTACTAGTGCACCTAAAATAACAAAAGCCATAGCGCTGACGAGGTAGTAACCTACGCTGTAGCCTTCTTGCCAAGGGAAGAATAGCCAGCCATGCAGGGTACGCATAAATTCAATGAATGAGATAGTGTTATTAACCGCTTGTACTTCGCCGGTGTATTGATTGACGTAAGCGACAGCATAAGGTTTGTCGGTATCAGTGAAAATAACCGCATTAACCAGGTAAGGTTCATAAGTGAGTACACTCATTACATCGGCAGTCGGGTAGGCTTTCTCAACGCTATTAATAACTTGATCAACACCAAGAGCAGGCAAATCATTTGGGTTGTTTGCACGTGCTTCACTGTTGGTCAGCCAAGTAAGTTCATGGCTTATCACAGATACAGTACCTGTTACACAGATAAAGCAAAATAGCACCCATACTGGGAGCGAAAACCAACCATGTAGTTGGAACCAAAGACGTTTACTCATGGTAAAAATAGCCCGACGTTAATTGATGATAGTAATTGTTATCATTTAAATTGTACTACAATCTTTTGAACAAACACAATCTCTGTCGATGAGCTGCAAAAAAGGCGCTTTAAGCGCCTTTATCATTAGTTTGATGGAGGGTAACAATACGTTGTGGGAAAGGAATTTCGATATCCGCCCCTTGAATTGCTTTAAATACATTGCGGTTAACCGCTAATTTGGTCTCAATAATTTTGGTGGTTGGTACCCAAAAGCGATAGCTCAGGGTAACACCGCTCTCAGCAAAACGCTCAATACCGACTTGTGCATGAGGAGAGTCACTAACTAGTTCATGCTCGTCTAACACTTTTTCGATAAGCTCAATAGCGAGGTCTGCATTGGCATCATAAGCGATGTCTATTTCACCTTTAACTAATGAATAGCTAAACGAGTTATGTAAAATCTCACCAACAATATGTTTGTTAGGAATGGTGATTTCGACTTTTTCTTCGTTAATCAAAATTGTGTGACCAAGCTCAATGGTTTTAACTTGTCCGCTGACGCCCTTTACTTCGATGGTATCGCCAACAACAAATGGCCTTGTTGCAATGATAGCAAGGCCCGCACCATAGTTTGAAAGCATGCCTTGCATTGCTAAACCAGCACCTAGTGATGCAGCACCAATGGCAGCGACAAATGGGGTCACACTTATACCAATTTTGCCAAGGGCAATAACCAAGAACATGATGATCAGCAATACTTTAATGACATTACTGATAAAGTTGGTGAGGGTAATATCGATATTGTGACGCTGCATGAGGCCGGCAACCATATTCGATACTTTTTGCGCAATCCATAAACCAATAAATAGAATTAAGATGGCACCTAAAATTTGCATACTGTAGGTGACCAAATATTCCATGATCAGATTGTAGTATTTTTCGACTTGCTGTATTTCTGAGTCAATCATGTGTTTTCCTAACAAGGTTACTGCGAATTCTGACTATACCAGAACATGCTGAATAACAGGATAGAGTATTGGCACGATTATAGCGCTGAGAAGCGCACTTAATGCCATCGCCACAGAGGCAAAGGCACCTGCTTTTGGCTGATCACTAATTAATGATGCTGTGCCAATGGCATGGCAAGCGGTACCAATGGCAACACCTTTTGCTTGGGAGTTTCGGATATTTATCAGCGAGAAAATCAAATTACCAAATATAGCCCCAAGTACGCCAATAAAAATCACCATGGCTGCTGCTAAAGAAGGGATGCCGCCTAGTGACTCTGTTACTAACAAGGTGATGGGTGTTGTTACAGATAAACTTGCTAGGGATGCGCTTAACTGTGCAGGGGCTGCAAAAAAATAACATATTAGCGAGGCGACCAAGGTGGCATTGATCACCCCTAAGCTACAACTTATGAGGATTAGCAGTAGGTTCTTTTTTACATGGATAAATTGCTGATAAAGCGGTAAAGCCAATGCCACAATGGCAGGCTCAAGCAACCAGCTTAAAACTTTACTGTGCTTGGCAAAAGGCTCATAAGGAAGCTTTAGTGCTACTAACATCGCTGCAGTTAACACAATTGCCCAGCACACAGGATTACTAAGCGCTTTGGCAGTGGCATGCTGGGTTTTCGCGTTTAAAAACCGCAGCACTAAGAAAAGCGCAATAATGCAAGGAACGCAGAGCCACCATAAATTAACTGTCATTTTCGCGGCCCTTAAAATAGGCGATAACAGCGCCTATGAGTAAAACACTGGTCAGTGGCACGACAATAAAAATAGTCAGTAATAAAGGCCAGTTCTGCGAAATTAAACCTAGGTGCTCAATAATGCCAACCCCAGCAGGGATGAAAAACAACGGCATGTAATTAAGTAAAGGACTGGCTGTTGGTTTTAAATGTTGTTCTTTTACGAGGCCCGTTAACAGTAGCACGAGCAGTAACACCATACCGAGTAATGGGGCAGGGAAAGAGCTTTCAAGCAAAGCCGTTAAAAACTTGGCAACGGCTAAGCAGGTAAGAATAATGACACTACTGATAAGGTATTTCATAAGTCAGGATAATTGCGAATAAAGTACAACTACATCATACCCTTGTCAGTTGTACTATGCGACTTTAGCTTACCATGATTTGGCATTATTAAACTTGATATCCTCTGCACCTTTCGCCTTTGCAATCGCCTTTTTAGTATTAGGGTTCATTAGTAAGCGAATTTGACTCCAGGTTTCTTTAGCGAGAATTTTACGCTGTTGTGAACGGTAGCTTTGCTGAGTAATTCGTTTAATTGCTGCCAGAGTATCTGGCGAGCGTGCCATGAGGGTTTCTAATACGGCATCGGTTTGTTTATCAACGTCATCAGTGAGCTGTGTAACTAAGCCATACTCCTTAGCATCTTCAGCAGAGACTGGCCCTGCATGACTTGCTAACCAAAGTGCTTGGTCACGCTTCATTAAACCTGCAAGCACCACGTTAGCCCCCATATCAGGGCATAAGCCCCAACGAGCTTCCATGATCGCTAATTTAGCGTTTTTATCGACGATGCGATAATCAGCACCGAGTGCGATTTGCATACCGCCACCAAAGCAGTGTCCGGTCACTTTTGCAATCACCGGAATACTTAAGTCTTGCCAACCTAGCACCACTTTTTGCGCTAAGTTTTGGTTTCCTGGTAACCACTTGAATAAAAGTTTGATGATATTGCTTGGTTTTTTCATCACCGCAGCAACATCCAGTCCAGAGCAAAAGTGTTCGCCTTCACCAGAGATAACCACCGCACGTAAACTGCGATCGCCTTTAATTTTTTTGATTACGTTTGAAAGCTCGACGAACATGGCAAAACTGAGTGCATTTTGTTTCTCGGGACGAGCAAGGCTAACCCATGCGACTTGTTGTTTTATTTCTAGTTTTATCATGGTAACTCCTCTGACCTGTTTGCTAGAGCTTACGAGTTAATTACAACTAAGTAAAGAATTGCTGATGTGTCGCAAAGAATCATAATATTTTCCAAAAATGGGTAACCTTGTCATATATTTAGTTACAAATTGGTGTATATTTTTAAAACAAAGATGCTAGTTCATCGCTAGTTTGATTTTGTGATTAGTTAGATACTTTCGCAAAATCCCATGACACGACTAGACTTAGCTTTAAGTCGCGCTACAAGGAGTAAAAATATGCTGATGCGCAAAACAGCTCGCATAACTAAACAATCATCTCGTTCTTTGGCCTTTGCTGCAATTTCTGTAGCATTAACAACCACATTGGTTGGCTGTTCAGATGATAAAGCACAACAACAAGCTACGCCGCCACCGGCCGTATCAGTATTTAATGTCGTCACACAAGAAGTTGGTAATTACCGAGAGTTTGTCGCGCGTACTGAAGCATTCCAAGAGGTTGCTATTAGAGCCCGAGTTGAGGGTGAACTCATTGAACGTCATTTTAATGAAGGCTCATCGGTTGAAAAAGATCAGCTCTTACTGCGTATTGACCCATCAGAGTACCGCTCTACTGTGGCAGAAGCTGAAGCTGACTTAAAAAGTAAAATTGCCGCAGCGGGCGCCGCTGAACGTGATTTAAAACGCGGCAAAGATGTGGCTGCGCAAGGTTTTATTTCACAATCAGACCTCGATAAACTAACCACTAATTTTGAGCAAACCAGCGCAGCTGTTAAAGCCGCAGAAGCTGAGCTTGAAAAAGCAAAACTCAATCTAAGTTATACCGAAATTCGTGCGCCGTTTGCAGGGCGTATTGGTAAAGTGAACTATGATGTGGGGAATATTGTTGGGCCATCATCCAATGAACTTGCAGAGCTGACCGATGTTGACCCAATTTATGTAAGTTTTCAGGTTGAAGAAGCTGACTACATCTCTTATCGCCAGCAACATCAGACACCGTCAGATAAAGACCCTCGTGATGTGCCAATCGATTTAACTTTACGCTTACCGAATAATTCGACCTTCCCTGATAAAGGCGTACTTGATTTTGCTGATACCAAAATTAACCGCAACACAGGCACGGTTGAGCTAAGAGCCGCTTTTGATAACCCGGATGGCATTGTCATGCCGGGCTTATTTGTTACCTTGATCGTTGAAAGCACCAATAAACAAGACTTGGCACTCATTCCTCAAGTAGCGGTACAAGAAAACCAGCAAGGTAAGTTTGTGCTCGTTGTTGATGACGAAAACAAAGTGGCTATGCGGATTGTTAAACTGGGTCGTCGTATTAATGCGATGTGGGTGGTTGAGTCTGGTTTAGAGGCTGGTGAAAAAGTCATTATTGAAGGTTTACAAAAAGTTCGCCAAGGCGCTGAAGTGAAAGCAGTTGAAAAAAATGTCGATGAAACAACCGGCACTATTTCTAGCAAAGCTAACTCTTAGGAGTGAGATATGATCAGTAAAACTTTTATATCTCGCCCAAAGTTTGCCTTGGTAATTTCGATTGTTATTACCATTGCGGGTTTAATTTCAATGGCTTTGCTGCCAGTGAATATGTATCCGCAAATAACCCCTCCGCAAGTTCAAATTAGTGCTAGTTACCCTGGTGCAAGTGCACAAATAGTTGAAGAGTCGGTGATCCGGCCCATAGAAGAGCAGGTTAATGGTGTTGAAGATATGATGTATATCGAATCAACATCGTCGAATAACGGCACGGCTAATATAACTGTGTATTTTAAGGTCGGCACAGATACAGATATTGCCCAAGTTAACGTGCAAAACCGTGTGGCACTTGCTGAAGCAGGTTTACCTGAAGAGGTTAAACGCCAAGGTGTGTCGGTTAAGAAAAAGTCGAGCTCAATGCTACTCGGTATCAACTTATACTCTAACCAAGAAAATATCGACGCTATTTTCTTAAGTAACTATGCAACCAACTATTTAACCGAGCCTCTTGGCCGTATTAATGGGGTTGCATCAGCTGAGGTAATGGGTGAACAAACCTATTCAATGCGCTTGTGGTTACGTCCTGATCGAATGGCATCACTTGGTTTAACTGTGTCAGAAGTTCAAGCTGCGCTGCAAGAGCAAAATACTATCGTAGCAGCAGGTAAACTGGGGGCTGCCCCCTCAGCACCGAGCCAGCAATTTGAATATTCGATTCAGGCCAAAGGGCGCTTAAAAACCCCAGAAGAGTTTGGTCAAACCATTATTCGCTCGAGTAAAGATGGTAACTTTGTGCGCCTAAACGATATTGCCCGTATTGAATTAGGTGCAGCAAGCTACAGCACAACAGCAAAGTTAAACCAGCAAGACACAGCATTCATCGTTATTTATCAGCTAACAGAAGCGAATGCGACGCAAGTGGCAGCTGATGTAAAAGCACGTATGGCTGAGCTTGCTAAACAGCTACCTGATGGTGTTGAGTACTCAATTCCTTATGACACTACAGAATTTATCAATCGCTCGATTGACGAAGTAGTTGTAACCCTTGTTCAAGCGGTTGGCTTAGTTATTTTAGTCGTGTTTTTATTCTTACAAAATTGGCGCGCTACGCTCATTCCAACGGTGGCTATTCCGGTATCTTTGGTGGGGACTTTCGCGTTTATGATGATGATGGACTACTCCATCAACTTAATAACCTTGTTCGGTTTAGTGCTCGCAATCGGTATTGTGGTAGATGATGCCATTATTGTTATTGAAAACGTTGAACGAATACTTAAAGAAGAAAAGCTACCAATTAAAGAAGCGGTTACCAAAGCGATGGAGCAGGTATCGGGGCCGATAGTGGCAACGACCTTAGTATTGCTTGCGGTGTTTGTGCCTGTAGGCTTTATGCCGGGAATAACCGGGGAGCTTTATAAACAGTTCTCGGTGACGATTTCATTTGCAGTACTCATTTCATCTTTAAATGCACTGACATTAAGCCCTGCTTTGTGTGCTTTATTGTTAAGTGAAAAAGCCATGAAGCCGATTAAATGGCTAGCACCATTTGAGAACATCATTACCCGCTCAACCAATAGTTACAGTAAAGTGATTAACTTTATCCTCAAACGTACAGCAAGAATGGCATTGTTTGCAGTGGTCATTTTTGCTGCTGCAGGTTGGTTGGTAAAAACGGTGCCTACAGGCTTTGTACCAGCAGAAGACCAAGGCTTTCTTTTTGTTGATGTGCAACTGCCAGATGCGGCAGCAAGCGGTCGTACCCAAGATGTAATGCATAAGCTGGGTGATATTGTTAAAAATGAACCAGCTGCAACCGATTTTATTGCGGTTTCTGGTTTTTCATTACTCGGTGGTGCGGGTTCTAATAATGCGCTTGGTATCGTAGTGCTTAAAGACTGGGAAGAACGAACTAGCCCTGAACTTGGTTTACGAGCGGTACTAACGCGCTTAATGGGTCAGTTCTGGGCGATGCCTGATGCGCAAATCATGGCCTTTAACCCGCCTTCAATACCTGGACTTGGTACAAGTGCTGGCTTTGAGTTTAGGTTACAAGACAGTGAAGGGCGTGAGCCAGCAGAGCTTGCTCAAGTACTAAATGGTTTGATTTATGAAGCGAACCAGCGCCCAGAGCTTTCAAATGTTTACAGTACATTTAGAGCTAATGTGCCGCAGTATTTTCTTGAGATTGACCGTAATAAGGCAAAAGCTCAAGGGGTCGCGCTTAGCGATATTTTCTTAACTTTACAGGCGCAACTGGGCTCATTATACATTAATGACTTTAACCAATTCAGTCGCACTTACCGCGTCATCATGCAGGCGGAAAGCCGTTTTCGTCAAAACCCCGCAGACTTACAGCACTACTACGTGCGTAATGATGAAGGGGCAATGGTGCCGCTCACTACATTGGCTAAACTTGAGCCAATTCTTGGCCCTACAAGTTTAACGCACTTTAACTTATATCGTAGTGCAAGCATTAGCGGACAACCTGCGGCGGGTTATGCCAGTGGTGACGCGATTAAAGCAATGCAAGAGTTGGCTGAGCGATTACCAACTGGCTATGTGTACGAGTGGGCTGGGCAATCTAAACAAGAGATTGAAGCAGGCAATATGGCGCCAATCTTATTTGGCTTAGCGGTCGTATTTGTGTATCTATTCTTGGTTGCGCAATACGAAAGTTGGACAATTCCGTTCTCAGTCATTGCAGCGGTGCCGCTGGCATTATTTGGTGCCATGCTTGCGCTGTATGTAATTGGTATGGAAAACAACATTTATGCGCAGGTTGGTTTAGTGCTACTGATTGGCCTGTCCACCAAAACCGCCATTTTGATTGTTGAATTTGCTATGGAAGAGCGTGCGGCAGGCAAAAGTATTTTTGAAGCGGCTCTTAACGCGGCAAGATTACGCTTTAGAGCGGTGTTGATGACGGCACTGTCGTTTGTACTTGGCGTATTACCGCTGGTGTTTGCAAGTGGCGCAGGGGCGGGGAGTCGAATATCGCTCGGTATTACCGTGTTATTCGGGATGTTAGCTGCAACCATTTTTGGCACCTTGCTTGTTCCTTTATTCTATACGCTCGTGCAATCAATGCGCGAAAAAATAAAAGGCACAGCAAGTGCTGAGTAAAATCTGTTATTAATTACAAAAAAGTCAGGGCAACCTGGCTTTTTTTTTGGTAAAACTCAAAAGAGGTTTGTTATCATAGCTAGATTCAAAGCGACACATATGTGCAGAGGTTTAAGGAATGGCTGGTCCACGCTTATACAGTGAAGAAGAAGTAACTCATCAGGCTTATGATATATTTTTAGAATTAGCGCCTGATAATTTAAGCGAGCAAGATATTGCTGATTTTAACGAGCACAGAGAAGAGCTTGGCTTTATTGAAGAAGGTGAGCCTGACGAGCAGTGGCAAGATTTTGTTGCACTAGAAATTGAACCTGAGCTATTTGTACAAGTCTTAGTAGGACTTGAATTCGACAATCAAGATATCTTGTTTGCGAAAATTTTAATTAGCCGAGACAAAGATGCACCGTTTTGCCACATTCTTTGGAAAGATAGCGAATAACTCTCCAGCCGATGTTTGACTCTACTTTTAGTTGTTTTAATTCAATAAAACGAATTATTTTGCCCGCCCTGCTAGTTTGTAGTTGGCAGGCTTTTGCTGTTGATCCGTTTGAAGACTTCCATGAATACGGGCAATTATCAGAAGAAGAAATCCATAAAATTCATAAAGGCGAGTTGCTGTACGGCGATATGGAGTTTGGTTTTATGGTAAGCCGCGGTAATACCAACTCAACCAGCTTCAAACTTAAAGGTAACCTATACCAAGATTTCGAAAAGTGGCGTAACCAATTTAAGCTCGATACTTTATACAAACGTGACCGTAATGAAGAAACCGGCGATGAAGAAGTCTCTGCTGACCGTATTTTTGTATCAGGCCAAGGTAACTATAAGCTAAATGTGAAAAATGAATCATTTTTCATTTATGGTGACTATGAGCGAGATAAGTTTAGTGGTCTTGAGTTTAAGAGTACCATAGCGACTGGTTACGGTAATCGCATATACCAAGGCAGCAAGAATAAAGTCGATATCGATGTGGGGCCGGGGTTATACCGTTCGGTGGCTGATCAAGATGCAGACACAGAAGAAGATGAAACAAAAACCGGTTATCTACTTCGTTTAGCGCTGCAGTGGGAGCGTACGGTCTCTGCTCGAACTCGCTTTAATCAAGATGTCAGTTATGAACAATCATTGTCAGGGTTAAACTCGCGTTTAAAGTCAGAAACATCCCTGATCAGCAAAATTATGGGTGATGTATCACTCAAATTTACTTACATGTATCGCTATAACTCAAAACCAGAGGAAGATAAGCTCAAGTACGATTCTGAGCTGAGTGCAACCTTTGTTTATAGCTTTTAAGAGAATACTTCAGAATGTATCAACATAAACAGTACGCTATTTTTATTTTTGTTATCTTAGGCTGGATTGGCGCCTTCATTACCTTAGCTTGGAACTTAATTGGTGCAGATATTCCTCTTATGGTGTTTAGCGCTATCTTAGTGCTGGTGGCCTTTTTGTTTCATGGCTTAACGATTAAAGTGAGCGATAAAACAGTAAGCTGGGCATTCGGTCCGGGTGTATTTGGTAAAACAGTGACTTTTGATGAGATTGAATCTGTTCGAGCGGTAAGTAATTCATTTCGTCATGGTATTGGTCTGCGTATCACGCATGATGGCTGGGTTTACAGTGTATCTGGATTTAGTGCTGTCGAATTGGCGATGAAAGATGGCACGCACTATCGCTTAGGAACCAATGACCAAGAAGGCTTACTTGCTGCGCTTAGAGAGCATATTGCTGAACCTGTGACAGACGCTTCTGTGGATACAGAAGAAGTAGTCGAATAGGCACAAATGTGATATACCCAAGCCACCTCAAGATGCAGAATTCAGCGTTTCACAGGTGCTTAATATCAAGGCGTTACTTTGCAAGAATGGCAGTCCCTTTTAAGAAGTAACAACGATGAGAGTAAGTGCCTGTGAAGCGCCCAAAGGGTTGGTTTAAAAGCGATTTATACTGCGTTATTGATTTTAACAATAGAACCACTATTACTTGCAATCAATGCCTTGCCTAAATCGCTTTTAATTCCAACTGAAACTCGCATCTTGAGGTGGTTTGGGTATATAAGAAAAGCGCCAATGGCGCTTTTTTTATAGTAATGGTTTAGTGGCTGTGACCACAACCACCTTCACCGTGCACATGACCATGTGCTAATTCTTCTTCAGTTGCATCGCGTACTTCAAGTACCTCAACATCAAAATGAAGGGTAATACCTGAAAGAGGGTGGTTACCATCTACAATAACGTCTTCGTCTTGAATTTCGATGATCATCACTGATTGGTCGCCAGCGTCTGTCGTAGCGCGGAACTGCATACCAACTTCAATTTCCATACCTTCAAACATTGATTTTGGCACTGCTTGCATTAGGTCATCGTGACGCTCACCATAGCCTTGCTCTGGCTCAACGGTTACGCTGAATGTGTCGCCCGCTTCTTTACCTAATAGCGCATTTTCGAGGCCTGGAATTAAGAAACCCGTGCCAACGATAAACACTAGTGGCTCGCCATCGAAAGAGTTGTCGATGGTGTTTTTGTTATTATCCAATACTGAATAATGCATTTTTACCACTTTGTTTGCTGCTACGATCATAGTCATTCCTATTTATTCATCTTCGAGAGAGTAAGGCAGAGCTTGAATAGATAACTCTACCTGAGGGAGGTGTTTTGCTCGCAAAATTTGGCCTGCTTCATTGTCGTTAGGAAGCACAACCAGACCCATTAAGGTTTGCGTTTGTTGATTAAAACTTTGGCTAATAAGCTTGCCAGCACGGCGCCAGTTTTCGCCCATTTGTGTTTCAAGCTCAAGCTCGTCAAGTAAGCATTCAGCTTTGCCCGAAACTATATACATAGCACGTTTATTTTTGCCTAGGTATTTCATACGAGCGACGGTTTCTTGCCCTGTGTAGCAGCCTTTTCTGAAACTGATACCACCAAGCGCTTGTAAGTTAACCATTTGCGGTACATATTCGCCAATAGCGTCGCTGTTTAAAGATGGCTCGCCAGCGGCAATAGCTGCCTGTTGCCATAACGCGTCATCATCAAGGGCTGTGACGTTATCAGGTAAGCTAAATTCTTCGTTGACCATAAGCAATACGCGGTTATCTGCAAGCTTTAACGCTTTACCGCCAGCAAAATCGACTGCGCTGTGCTCATCGTCAAAATTAATTGCTAAGGTTTCTAGAGTCGCTGTTAGGTCATCACCTAGTAAGCCAATTAGCGGCTTTTCAGATTGCTGAATTTCTACTTGCGAAAATACCGCATATTTTTTTAACTCGACTAGCGATTGCTCTACCTCAGGTTTTGAGCCCGCAAGGTAATAGCTATCAAGGTGTGAAAACAACCTAAACACACCCCAAAGCTTGCCTTTTGCATTACAGTGGCCAGCCCAAAGGAAGTTATCATCAGTTAATTTGTTGATATCTTGCGTAATTTGTCCGTGAAGGTAAGACAACTTATCTTTGCCAGTTAGGCTAATAAGTGAATAAGATAAAGGACATGCGTAAACAGTCGACATAAAAACCTTCTTTACGATATGAATGAGCGCTAATGATAACTTAGTTAGGGTAGCAATTTAAATAGCTGTTTATTCGATAGCAATTTGGTAAACTGCAGACAAATAAGTACGAGGTTTAAAATGACTGAAATTCACAGTAAAGAACGTATTCGTTGGGCATGCCGTCGCGGTATGTTAGAACTAGATGTTTTATTTATGCCATTCGTTGAAGAAGCGTTTGACTCACTATCAAAAGAACAGCAAGCCGTTTTTCAACGCTTACTTGAGTGCGATGATCCTGATTTATTCGCATGGTTCATGGGTCATGAAGAGTGCAAGGACCCAGAGCTTAACGGTATGGTCACATTAATTTTAGACCGAGTTCGTGTATAGATTTACCGTTACAAATAACACCCCAGACCACAAACCCTTTGTGGTCTTTTTTTGCTTAACAGCCATCATATTATGCTTTGTTTACCAGCATGTTTTCGCTCAGCTTTTAGCTTGTTTAGCGTGCTTTTTCTTAGCCTTTCTTAGTTTTAAAAAAGTCCAACAAGCACAGCCTGAAAAGGGTTTTATAATTTTAGAGCAAGAAGAGCTCAGGTTTGTTAACGACAAACTTAAAATACAAGGTCAGATAACAGCTAAAAGTTATGTGTTTGCTAATTTTGTGGTGCTTAAATTGGCTGGGTTTTATCAATCACACTGGCTGATTATAAGCTCAGCCAGTGTTGATGAAGAAAGTTTCTCGCGCTTAAAGCGTGCAATTATTGCAGTGCAGCAACCGACTTAGGTGTTAAAATTGTCGGCGTTGGATTTTCGTTTTGCTCTGGGTAATCAATCGTGTAATGAAGACCGCGACTTTCTTTACGCTCAAGGGCGCTGCGAATAATAAGCTCTGCAACCTGCACTAGGTTTCGAAGTTCTAATAAGTTATTTGTAACCCTAAAGTTTGCGTAATAGTCGTGAATCTCTTGCTGCAGTAATTCAACGCGGTGAAGCGCACGCTCTAAGCGTTTTGTTGAGCGTACAATACCCACGTAATCCCACATAAATAATCTTAGTTCATGCCAGTTGTGGGTAATAACGATTTCTTCGTCTGAGTTAGTTACGCGACTTTCATCCCAAAGTGGTAAGGCTTCAAGGGCAGGGCTTGCATCGATTTTGCTCAGAATATCTTTCGCGGCAGCATGGGCAAACACGATACATTCAAGTAACGAATTACTCGCCATACGATTAGCGCCATGTAAACCTGTATAAGCCACTTCGCCAACAGCGTATAAGTTATCTAAATCTGTACGGCCATTAAAGTCGGTCATAACACCGCCGCAGGTATAGTGTGCAGCAGGCACCACTGGAATGGCTTCTTTCGTAATGTCGAGGCCAACACTTAAGCATTTTGCGTAGATAGTTGGGAAGTGTTCAATGATAAAGTCTTTGTCTTTGTGACTAATATCAAGGTACACACAGTTCGCACCAAGGCGTTTCATTTCAAAATCGATAGCACGAGCAACAATATCGCGAGGGGCAAGTTCTTCGCGCTCATCAAAGTCTTTCATAAAGCGAGTGCCATCAGGGCGTTTTAAATACGCACCTTCACCGCGCATTGCTTCTGTGATCAAAAAGTTTTGCAGCTCTGGGTGATACAAACTTGTTGGGTGGAATTGGTTAAATTCCATATTGGCAACACGGCACCCTGCACGCCATGCCATTGCGATACCATCACCACTCGATACATCAGGGTTAGAAGTATATAAATACACTTTACTTGCGCCACCTGTTGCCAGTGACACGAACTTAGCAGCGATAGTTTCAACTTTTTTATCAACACAGTTCCACACATACAAGCCGTGAACATGCTTGCCTTTTTTGGCTAAGCTTTTATCTGTGATTAAATCGATGGCATTGTAGTTTTCTAACAGAGTGATGTTAGGGTGTGCTTGTACTTGGCTAATTAAGGTTGTTTGCACTGCTCGGCCAGTTGCATCGGCGGCATGTAAAATACGGCGGTGACTATGACCACCTTCGCGAGTTAAATGAAAACGCTCTTTACCTTTTGAATCGAACTCCATATCAAAAGGTACGCCTTGCTCAATCAGCCATTTTAAACATTTTTTAGCATTGCTTGCTGTGTAGTGAACCGCATCACGGTCACATAATCCGCCACCTGCATCGAGTGTATCTTCAACATGAGATTCAATACTGTCATTCTTTTTATCAAATACTGCTGCAATACCACCTTGAGCATATAAGGTAGAACCTTCAGTTAATGCGCCTTTACTAAGTACTGTCACCTTACAGTAATTAGCAAGCGATAAAGCAAGAGAAAGGCCAGCGGCGCCGCTGCCAATGATAGCGACATCAGTAATGTGATGTTTATTTTGGTTCATGTCTGTGGTCTTTGCGGTTACAATGCTCGGCTAGTAGTGCCAAAAGTTTGAGCAAATAAATTTTTATGTGGTATACGTATATGTACCATATTTGCTTTAACACTATTAGTCATTTTAATACGTTATACCAATCTTATTAGTTTTATCGTCACATAAACAGTTTATTGTTAGCTGTTTTTAATTGTGAATTCAATTTAGATAACCGTTGATTTTTAAGCAGTTATTGAAGTTGTCGTGTAATAAGATTGGTATGACTCAATTTATTTGCGTGCTATTTTATAAAAAAATCATTTTAAACTGAACTTTTATATTCATGGTGCAGTCAGAGTTTGTGTAAACAATGGCGAGTATATGAATAGCAAGCAAGAATCAAACAGAGGAGTACCGGCTCGAATGAGCGAGCAGGATTTGGATTTAGCGCTAGTTAAAAGGGTCCAGCAAGGAGATAAAAACGCCTTCAACCTATTAGTTAGAAAATATCAGAATAAAATTGCAGGTTTGATTTCACGTTATGTATCAAACCAAGGTGATGTTGCTGATGTCGCACAAGAAGCTTTTATTAAAGCCTACCGTGCTTTACCTAACTTTAGAGGTGATAGCGCCTTTTATACTTGGTTGTACCGTATCGCCGTAAATTGTGCTAAAAATTACTTAGTTGCGCAGGGTCGTAAACCCCCAGCTAACGATGTTGATGCCGAAGAAGCAGAATTTTATGACAGTGCAGATGCAATGCGTTCAAACGCATCGCCAGAAAACCTGTTATTAAGTGACGAAGTACGTGCTGTAATTTTTAATACGATTGATAGTTTGCCTGAAGATCTTAAAACCGCGATTACCCTTCGTGAAATTGAAGGTATGAGCTATGAAGAAATAGCCGTGGTTATGGATTGCCCTGTGGGAACGGTGCGTTCACGTATTTTCCGTGCCCGTGAGGCGATTGATAATAAATTGAATCCATTAATAGGTGAGTCTTAGTATGACAAAAGCAGACGTTAACAAGTTGGATAATGAGCAGTTGTCCGCGTTACTTGACGGCGAGCAGCAGTTAACTGATCAAGCGATCACAAACGACGATGTATCTACATTTGGTCGTTACGCAATGATTGGTGATGTAATGCGTGCTGAGGCAAATAACAACGCTTTTAATTTTGACATTGCAGATGCAGTGGCAGAATCACTTGAGCAAGAACCTGTTTACGCAGATTTCGCGAATAAAACAACGGCACCAAAAAGCGAAGAAATCGTGGCGGCAACAGGCACAGATAACGTGGTAGCATTTAATTGGCGTCGTCCATTTGCTCAAGTGGCCATTGCTGCTAGTGTTGCTATGTTTGCGATTGTGGGCGTACAAACATTGCCACAAAACACCGAGTCACCGCAAAGTGATATTCCAACATTACAAACAGTACCATTAACAGGTATGGCTTCTCCTGTAAGTTACTCATCAGAGCAACCTGCATTAGAAAATGCAGAGCAAGGTTTACGTGAGTTACAACAGCAGCGTATTGGCGCATTAGTTCTTGAGCACCAACGTCAAGCACGTGTTGCATATTCGCTAGAAAAATCGCAAACTGCAGAAAATGCAGACGAGGAAAAAAACTAATTAAATGAAAGTTTTTACTTTTATTTTGTCGCTGGTACTAACGGCTCCAGCCATTGCCAGCGACGAAAATCCCGCCAAGACTTTATTAAATGATATGGCAACGGCCGTTCATACTCGCAACTTTGACGCATCATTTGTGGTTGTAAAAGGCCAAGCTATGGAACCCTATCGCTGGTTACATGCAAAACAAGGTGATATTGAACTTGAGCATCTAAGTTTACTTAACGGCGCTGGCCTAGAAATGGTGCGCGTTGACGATCAAGTTACCTATTTTGAGCCTCATTCAGAGCCTTATTCAGTTAAAACAGACTCTATTGCTGGGCCAATTCCTGAAGTACTTTTTAAAGATATTAACCGACTAAGCGCTCACTATGATTTTGTGCTTGGCGGAAAAGGCCGTATTGCAGGGCGCTCAGCACAGTTAGTGCGCATCGAGTCAAAAGATGAATACAAATATAACTATTGGATTTGGTTAGATACTGAGTCTTCGTTGTTACTTAAATCTGCCTATGTGAATCATAAAGGTGAGATGCTTGAGCAGTTACAGTTAACTCATATCAGCGTAACAGAGCAGCCTGCTCCTATGTTAGTTGAAATGCAAAATCGTGACTTTCCTGCGGTGCTTGCGACTAACGATTTAGCCAATAATGAAGACAGCGCAGCGAATGATTGGAAAATTGGTTGGTTGCCAGATGGCTTTAAGTTATTAAAGTCAGATCGTCATAAACTTGATTTAAACAATGAACTTGCTGACTATTATTTATATTCAGATGGGTTTGTTGAAGTGTCTGTTTTTATTCAAAGACCTTTACCTGGAAAGCGCGCAAGCGGTGCTTTAACGTCAGGCGCAACGACTGTGTATGTACATAATGGTGGTAGCTTTGATGTATCGGTTGTTGGTAATATTCCTGCCATGACAGCCAAAGCTATAGCTGAGTCGGTAGCGCGACCTCTTTAAATCATGATTGAACAAACACTCACTGTCGTGTCGGTAAAAGGCACGACAGCGAATTTAGAAGCAGAACAAAAGCAAGCCTGTGCCGGCTGTAATGGTCGTTGTGGCTCGCAAGTTTTTGCAAAGCTGTTTGGAACAGCTAAAAAAACCTTTCCTTATACCTTCGAAAAAGAGCTCCAAGTAGGGCAAAAAGTAACTTTAGCACTCGATGATAGCCACTTAGTTAAACACGCTATGGCTGTTTACATGCTACCCCTTTTGTTTAGTTTAGGGTTTGCTTTAATCGCATTTTCGGCTTTTTCGCTTGCAGAAGGCTGGCAAATTTTAGCCGCCGTTATTGGTGGCTTAACGGGCTATGCGATAGCAAAATCAAGGGTTAAGAGCCTTAAACATGATATTAAAGTAATAAAAATTCACCCAATTACTATTCCTTTCACTCAAATAGATGGTGATTAAAGCCAATTAAATGTAAAATTGTCGCTTTATACACTTAGTCCATTTTATATAGAAGTTTAGAATCCAGTTTATGAAGCATATCCGTAATTTTTCGATCATCGCCCATATTGACCATGGTAAATCGACTCTCTCTGACCGTCTTATCCAAGTTTGTGGTGGTTTAACAGACCGTGAAATGCAGCAGCAGGTGTTAGACTCAATGGACATTGAGCGTGAGCGTGGTATTACCATCAAAGCGCAAAGTGTAACGCTAAATTATAAAGCTAAAGACGGCGAAACATACCAGTTAAACTTTATCGACACGCCAGGACACGTTGACTTCACATACGAAGTATCACGTTCACTTGCAGCCTGTGAAGGTGCACTTTTAGTTGTTGATGCGGGTCAAGGTGTAGAAGCTCAAACTTTAGCTAACTGCTACACAGCAATCGAAATGGACTTAGAAGTTATTCCAGTTCTAAATAAAATCGACTTACCACAAGCCGATCCACTTCGTGTAGCAGAAGAAATTGAAGACATCATTGGTATCGATGCCCTAGATGCTGTGCAATGTAGTGCTAAAACAGGTATTGGTATTGAAGAAGTACTCGAAATCATTGTTAAAGATATTCCGCCACCAGAAGGTGACAAAGATGAGCCACTACAAGCGCTTATCATTGACTCATGGTTTGACCCATACCAAGGCGTTGTATCATTGGTACGTATTAAGCACGGTGAATTACGTGCGGGCGATAAAATTAAGATCATGTCGAATGATCAAGTTCATATCGCAGATAAAGTGGGTATTTTCACACCAAAGCAAACTAACACGGGCCTCTTAAAAACCGGTGAGGTAGGCTTTGTTATTGCGGGTATTAAAGAAATCCATGGTGCACCTGTAGGTGATACCATCACTTTACAACGTAATTCTGCTCCAGAGCGTTTACCGGGCTTCCAACGCATTAAACCGCAAGTTTATGCAGGTATGTTCCCAATTTCATCAGATGACTATGAGTCATTCCGTGATGCGCTTGATAAATTAAGCTTGAACGATGCGTCGTTATTCTTCGAGCCAGAAAATTCAACAGCACTAGGATTTGGTTTCCGCTGTGGCTTCTTAGGTATGCTACACATGGAAATCATTCAAGAGCGTCTTGAGCGTGAATACGACATTGACCTTATTACCACTGCGCCAACAGTAATCTACGAAGTAGAGACAAAAGATGGAACTCAACAGGTTGATAACCCGTCTGACTTACCGCCGGTGAATAATATTCTTGAAATCCGTGAGCCAATTGTTGAAGCTAACATACTAGTTCCGCAAGAGTTTTTAGGTAACGTAATTACGCTTTGTGTTGAAAAGCGTGGTGTACAAACTAAAATGAGCTACCATGGTAAGCAAGTGGCGGTGACGTACGAATTACCGATGGCTGAAGTAGTTATGGACTTCTTTGATAAGTTAAAATCAACAAGCCGTGGTTTTGCATCGCTTGATTATAACTTTAAGCATTTCCAAGCTTCAGACATGGTACGTGTTGACGTATTGATTAATGGTGAGCGTGTTGATGCGTTAGCGATTATTGTACACCGCGATATTGCACAATCACGTGGTCGTCAGTTAGCTGAAGCACTGAAAGACTTAATTCCACGTCAGCAGTTTGATATTGCAATTCAAGCAGCGATTGGTCAGCATGTTATTGCCCGTACAACAGTTAAGCAATTACGTAAAAACGTAATCGCGAAATGTTACGGTGGTGACGTGAGCCGTAAGAAGAAATTGCTACAAAAACAAAAAGAAGGTAAAAAGCGAATGAAGCAACTAGGTAACGTTGAAGTACCTCAAGATGCATTCTTAGCTATCCTTAAAGTTGGTAAATAATTAGAAGTAAATAAAGGAATTAATGCATGGCGGGTTACTTTTCTATTTTCTTAGTGTTGTTAACGCTAGGCTCAGGATTAATTTGGTTAATTGACCACTTTATGTTTGCGCCAAAGCGTCAGCAACGCATTGCCCTTGCTCAAAACGCAGCAGGTGGTGAATTAGACGAAGAAACCGCTGCATTAATTGCGCCTGAGCCAAGTATCACTGAAACGGCAAAGTCAATTTTTCCGATGATTGCAGCAATCACTATTTTTCGCTCTTTCATTTTTGAACCGTTTCAAATTCCATCAGGTTCAATGATGCCAACTCTATTAGTGGGCGACTTCATTTTAGTGCAGAAGTACTCATATGGCGTTAAAGATCCTATTTGGCGTAGCCAGTTAGTTGATGTTGATGAACCTGAGCGTGGTGATATTGTGGTATTTAAATACCCATTAGACGAGCGCGTAGATTACATTAAACGTACGATTGGTTTACCGGGCGATAAAATTGTATATCGCAATAAGCACCTTTATATTCAGCCAAAATGTGCCGAAGGTGTAACGCAGCAAGGTGATTTGCTGTGTAACGAGTACAACAAAATTGATATGGAAATCCTCAATAGTGACGAGTTCAAGCAGGGTTCGATGAATTTAGTGCGTTTAGAAGAAAACCTAAGCACATTGAATCATAATATTTTAATTAACCCGCAAGCTCCTGAAATGAAAGGCCGTTATTATCAACAACCAGGTACACGCTCAGACGAGTGGGTTGTTCCTGCCGATCATTATTTCATGATGGGTGATAACCGTGATAATAGCCAAGACAGTCGCTTTTGGGGCTTTGTACCTAAAGAAAACTTGGTAGGTAAAGCCGTCTTTATATGGATGAGTTTTGAATTTGAGAATGGCCCAGATGACTTTTTACCAGGCTGGGTTCCAACTGGTGTTCGTTTTGAACGCCTAGGTAATATTCAGTAACGATGAAAAAAAACGTAACAGAGTTATACAACAAAATAGGTTATACATTTACTGATCAAGCTTTGCTTGAACAGGCAATGACGCACCGTAGTCATAAAGGCCAACATAACGAGCGCTTAGAGTTTTTGGGCGATTCGATTTTGAGCTTTGTGATTGCTAATGCGCTTTACACTAAATTCCCTAAAGCACGCGAAGGTGATTTAAGCCGCATGCGTTCGACCCTAGTTCGTGGTCAAACGTTGGCTGAATTTGGCCTAGAATTTGGCTTAGGCGATTACTTGCGCTTAGGTCCAGGTGAGCTTAAAAGCGGTGGTTTTCGCCGTGAATCAACCCTTGCTGATGCCGTTGAGGCGATTATTGGTGCGGTATTCTTAGACTCAAACATTGAGCAATGTGGTGAGTTAATTTTAAGCTGGTACGAGTCGCGTCTTGACGCAATTTCACCGGGCTTAAATCAAAAAGATCCAAAAACATTACTTCAAGAATACTTACAAGCGCGCAAATTATCGTTACCTGGCTACACTGTAATTGATACAAAAGGCCAAGCGCACAATCAAACATTCACGGTTGAATGTATTGTTGAAGGGATGGATAGCATTATCTCAGTAGGTAGCTCACGTCGTAAAGCTGAGCAAAAAGCCGCTGAAAAAGCCTTAAAGATACTTAAAAATGAATCTTGATGATTTAATTAGCAAAGAACCTGCAGAGCTAGACACGCACTGCGGTATGGTTGCCATAGTTGGCCGCCCAAATGTAGGTAAATCAACTTTACTTAACTATATTGTTGAGCAAAAGGTGTCTATTACTTCTCGTAAGCCACAAACCACACGCCACCGTATCATGGGTATTCATACTGAAGGTAAATACCAAGCTGTTTATGTGGATACACCAGGCTTACACGTCGAAGAAAAACGCGCTATTAACCGTTTAATGAACCGTGCTGCATCAAGCTCAATTGGCGATGTAGAACTGATTATCTTTGTGGTTGAAGGCACACACTGGAATGAAGACGATGAGATGGTACTAAATAAAGTACGTCAGAGTGGTCGTCCAGTGTTATTAGTTATGAATAAAATTGATCAAGTTAAAGACCGTGATTTAGTGCTACCGCACATGCAGTTTTTAGGTGGTAAATTTGACTTTGTGGCTATTATGCCGGTCTCTGCTAAGCAGGGTAAAAATATTGATTTAATCAAAGATGAAGTGAAAAAGCGTTTACCGCTTTGTGAGTTTTACTTCCCTGAAGATTACGTAACAGATCGTTCAATGCGCTTTATGGCGGCAGAAGTGATCCGTGAAAAGCTGATGCGCTTTATGGGTGAAGAGCTGCCATACTCAGTCACCGTTGAGATCGAGCAGTTTAAATGGCAAGAGAACGGTGTTTGGCAAATTAACGGTTTGATCCTCGTTGAGCGTGAAACGCAAAAGCGTATGGTGATCGGCAATAAAGGCGAAAAGCTGAAAGTCATTGGCCGTGAAGCCCGTAAAGACCTTGAAGACATGCTTGATAACAAAGTGTTTTTAGAACTTTGGGTAAAAGTGAAGTCTGGCTGGGCTGACGATGAGCGTGCGCTACGTAGCCTTGGCTATGGTGAAGACTAAGTAAAGCCTTACACGCCATGGATAGCGAATTCTACACAGCATACTTGCTGCACCGACGTCCATTTAGTGACTCGCAAGTCATGCTCGATATGCTGGTAGAAGGCGTAGGTCAGTTGAGAATGCTGGCCCGTGTTAGTGGTCGCCAGGCCACTAAACACAAAGCACAATTACAACCTTTCCAATCTCTGCTCGTACAATATAGCGGCAAGTCTGATTTAAAATACATCAATCGTTTTGAGCCCCATGGCGGGCAAACTATGTTGCAGGGTACCGAGCTTTATTGCGGCTTCTATATGAACGAATTAACCAATCGTATCGTACCTATCAATGAGCCGATGGAAAGTGTATATCATCTTTATAAACAGCATCTAGACGAGTTATCAACCACTAAAAACCTACAAGCTGTGCTGCGCTCTTATGAGTTTCAGTTACTTGAGATGCTTGGTTATGGCGTTGATTTTAGTGTTGATGCCGAAGGTGATGAAATTAACGATGCAGCAAATTACCAGTACTTTGCTGAATACGGTTTCTTGCTGCATGACGACCCCCATAGAGGCTTTTCAGGAAAGCAATTAAATGCCATAGCAGCTCATGACTTTAGCGCCCCTGATGTGTTATATATGGCAAAGCAATTAAGTCGATACCTACTCAAGCCTTTACTTGGTAAAAAGCCATTAAAAAGCCGTGAGTTATTTATTAAGTAGGCTGTTATTCAGCCTTGAATCGTTGTTTTAAACAGGTAAAAAAATGAAAGATATTCTTCTTGGTGTAAACGTTGATCACATTGCCACTTTACGCCAAGCGCGTGGCACGAGTTACCCAGATCCTGCGCATGCTGCAGCTGTTGCAGAGCATGCTGGTGCAGATGGTATCACCATTCATTTGCGTGAAGACCGCCGTCATATTCAAGACCGCGACGTATATGTGATGGCAAAAACGATTCAAACACGTATGAATCTTGAAATTGCAGTGACCGATGAAATGATCGACATTGCCCTTGAAGTGAAACCTGCTTATGTTTGTTTAGTGCCTGAAAAGCGTGAAGAGCTCACCACTGAGGGTGGCCTTGATGTTGTGGGTAATTTTGACAAAGTAAAAGCAGCAACAGAAAAGCTAACAGCTGCGGGAATTAAGGTCTCGTTATTTATTGATGCCGACAATGCGCAACTTGACGCTGCAAAAGCGTGTAATGCTCCATACGTTGAAATTCACACAGGTGCTTATGCTGATGCTGAAAATGACGAAGAGCTTCACACTGAGCTTGAGCGTATTCGTAGCGGCGTACAATATGCTGATAGCTTAGGTTTAATCGTTAATGCCGGCCATGGTCTTCATTATCACAATGTAAAACCCATAGCGGCAATGCCAGAAATTTATGAGTTAAACATTGGTCATGCGATTATTGCCCGTGCAGCGATTGATGGTTTAGAAAAAGCAGTCAGCGATATGAAACGTTTAATGATTGAAGCAAGACTTTGAACTGCCGGCTTTTTATAAACGCTGGCAAATTTGAATACTGAACGCGGTGGATTTGATATCCACCGCGTTTTTATTTACTTAGATAAACAATAAATTGTGCAAGTAATGAAGATAGCCAAGGCGAAAGGCAGAGTAGGGCCACTAAATATTGATGCTTTTTCTTAAAGCTTTTTAAAACATCATCATCTACGGCCGACAATTCACCTTTTTTAATTGAATGAAAAACCATCGAGTTAGGTTTTGCCTTCATCAAACGGGCTTGGCTTTCGTATGTTTGCCACTGCTCTGTGTAATTGGTTTTTACGTAATTATTAGCTTCTATACTTAGTTTTTTATAGCGGAGGAAAAACCAAGTGAGTGAAATAGCACTAAAGACGATAAGTAAGATAAAATACAAAGCAAGCTCCCTTTAATACTTCACTATGCGTGTACCCGTGGAATAAATAATATCTGAACTAGGGCATGAATAGTTAGGTTTTAGCTCTTTGCAAGATTGCTCAGGTGTGTCAAAACAAAAGTCAAAGCGAGTTTGGGTTTTCACCGCTTTATCAGTAATATTTTTCGCCAGCTCATTCCAGTGCCAATTAGTGATTACATCTTTTGCTGCGTCGGCAAATACAGAGTTAGTTGAGGCAACTACCTGAATATCTCTAATTTCATTTTGTGGCGTAATGACATACTCAATAGTTGCGCAACCTTCTTTTGCTTGGATAACTGCTTTTTTTGGGTATCTGGCAGGAAAGCGTTCAAGCTGTTGCCATTTTGCTGACTCCATTTCATTAGAGCTAACAGCTAAATCCGCATATTCTAATTTTACTGGTTTTTCTTCGGTTGATGCGCAACCAAAGACAAACAAACTGCCAGCTAGCATTAAATAGTTTTTCATTAATATATTCCTTTATATAATTTATTGAGTGTTCTTTTATCGTTGTTGCTCAACCATACCGGCATCACTCAACAAATTATTCAGCTCATCAACAAGCTCAAATAACTCAGGCTCAATGTAATTTAAATCGCAATCGCCTTTTAAAGCTGTCTCGAGTGTTTCGGCAAGTGATTTTAGTTTTGGTACGCCGGTATAACAACATGCGCCATGGAACTTGTGCACTATGCTAAGTACATGTTCACAATCTTCTTTTTCGATAGCCTCATTGAGTAGGCGCAAGGTTTCAGGCACGCTGAGTAATAGCATGTTGAGCATTTCTAGTGCTAGTTCTTCTTTACCGCCAGCGCGTTGAAGTGCCAATTGCCAATCGAGGCGGGCACTTTCAAATGGAGGTTCAGAGTCAACTGCGGCAGTTTTGCTACGTTCACGATTAATTGGCGATTGCGGGCTATGATCGCTAATTATTTGTTTTAGCATGTCCTCATCAATAGGCTTAGTTAAGTAACCTTTAAAGCCATCTTTAAGAAGCTGCTCTTTTTCACCTGCGAGGGCGTGAGCAGTCACTGCAATGATGGGGGTATCTTCATTGAGAGATGACTCGCGAATAAGTTTACATGCAGTAATACCATCCATAATTGGCATTTGGATGTCCATGAAGATCAAGTCATATTTATGGCTTTTACTTAAGCTGTAAGCTTGTGAACCGTTGTGTGCGGTATCAATTAGCTCAATTTGTTCTTCAAGCAAGGTGCAAATTAGTTTTAGATTGGCATCGTTATCGTCAACAACCAGTACTTTAAGTGGTAATAATTTTTCATCACCTTGCTCAATGTTATGCACTGGATGGTCAAGGCGGTAAGGTGCAGCAAGTACCTCACATAATTTACGGTGGTTAAGCGGTTTACTTAAACAAGCATCTGCACCGCTACCGACAAAGGCTTCACGCATATTATGCGAAACCGTATTAAGCATTATGTATAAATAATCAGTGACAGGACGCACTGCTTTTACATAACTCTTAAGTTGCTGCATATCGTCAATAGTAGCGGTATGGCCAATAATACAAATATCGTAGCTGAAGTCTTTGTTGATCTCATTTAAGAAGCTTTCTTCATCCATGCAGGCGGTAACGCGAGTTTGCCATTCATGTAGTAGCGATAACGTTGCTTGATGGGTATGCTCATGAGGCTCAAGATACAAAATACGTTTATTGATCAGAGATTGAGTCGGTAAGTCACTAGTAATTGAGTTACTTGGCGTTCTGAATACGGCATTGAACGTAAAGCAGGTACCATTACCAGGTGCTGAGTTTAGAGTAATGCGGCCATTCATCGCTTCAACAATATGTTTAGTGATGATTAAACCAAGACCTGTGCCACCAAATTTACGGGTGATACTAGAGTCTGCTTGGCCAAATGGTGTAAATAACGCATCTTGCTTATCCATTGGGATACCCACACCGGTGTCGGTGACAGACACCAAAATCGAGGCGCGCTCTTCATCTAATAAGCGGTAGCCAACATCAACCTTGATTGAGCCTTTTTCAGTAAATTTAATGGCATTACTTAATAGGTTTATCAAAATTTGTTTAAAGCGGGTCGGGTCGCCAGTTAGGTTGTCTGGTACTTGCGGATGGATAAATATTGAAAGCTCAAGTTGCTTTTCGTGGGCACTTGGTGCCAACAAGGTCATAACTTCATTAATATTGTCACGGAGCTGGAATTGCATTGACTCAAGTTCCATGGCACCGGCTTCTAATTTCGAAAAGTCTAAAATATCACTGATAATTGTAAGTAAGCTATTGGCCGACAGTTCAATGGTATCTAGGTAATCTTTTTGATGCTTATTCAGCGGGGTTTTATAAAGCTGACGCGTGAAACCTATTACACCATTTAAAGGTGTGCGTAATTCGTGACTCATTTTAGCTAAAAAGTCTGATTTTACTCGGTTCGCATCTTGCGCGTCTTTTTTAG
The DNA here is from genome assembly GCF_023161845.1 of Pseudoalteromonas sp. 2CM39R. NCBI lineage: Bacteria > Pseudomonadati > Pseudomonadota > Gammaproteobacteria > Alteromonadales > Pseudoalteromonadaceae > Pseudoalteromonas > Pseudoalteromonas sp. 2CM39R. The sequence continues at coordinate 215,097 of NZ_JALNTM010000008.1, read as the reverse complement.
CAATACTCAACTGAATATTTTGGGTTTCGTATTGTTCGAGTGTTTCGCGGTAATCAGAGGTTGCTTGGTCAATATGTTTTTGCATCTCATCACGTTGCACAACCATAGTTTCTGAAATGGTATTTAAACCTGTGCGTAAGAGCTCAAACTCGCCAAACATTTTTTGATCAAGTCCGGTATCTACTTTACCTTCAATGAGCTTGTCGGTAGCTAGTACTAACTTATTAAGAGGCTGAATAAACATGCGGGTTAATCTAAACGCTAATACGGTGGCAAGTATGAGCGCGAGTAAAATTACCACGCCACTGACTAATAATGCCCGTTGCTGGCCAATAATGGCTTGTTGTTTGTTGAGCATGATCACCACAGTGCCTAGCGATGCTTGGTAGCTGTGATGATTCCAAATCATATCTTGGCGGCTATGATTAATTATGGCAGTAGAGAATGTTAGATAGTGCTCAGAATTTTGTACTTGAATGCCATCCATGCTGTTTGCATTGCTGCTAACAATTTCTTTGAATTCACTTTGGTATTTACTAAAAATCACTAACTCATTGTTTTCATCAAAAATAGCAATTGATTGGATAGCAGGGGAGTGTTTGTTATGTGTATGACTAACTAAGCGAGTTAATAAGGCTTTATCACGCTTTATTAATGGTTGCTCAACAGCAATGGCGAGGGGCTCAATAATAGTCACGCCCTGCTGATACAAAATTTCATCGAGCTCAATGTAACGATTTATTGTAAAATAACCGCCCAGCAACAAGCCTATGATCACAGTCGGTATAAGTGTAAGGGTTAAGACTGAGTCACGTAAGCCAAATTTAGTCATAAAGAATGTTGTTATCATTATTATCGTTGTTTAAGAGTATATACTTACTCCCGCTTTATCAATAATTAAGGTGTTGCCCGATGGCACAGATTTTCAAAGCCAAAAAGAAATCCGTTTCGCAAAAAATGCTAACCCTCAATGTCACTGCTATGGATCACCAAGGGCGGGGCGTTGCTAAGCAGGGAAATAAAGTCTGTTTTGTTAATGGTGCTTTGCCGGGTGAAGAAGTAAAAGCGTTATTGATTGAAGATAAGGCACGTTTTGCCAGTGCTGATTGTAAAAAAGTACTATCAGCCTCAGCGCATAGGGTTACTCCTTTTTGTCAGCATTATCAGGTTTGTGGTGGTTGTCAGCTACAGCACCTTAATGCAGAGCAACAATTGGTTGAGAAGCAAGCTGCGGTTAGTCAGCTGTTTAGTAAGTTTGCCAAAGCTGATGACTTAAATTGGCAAGCACCTCTGCTTAGTGAAGAGCGCCATTACCGTCGCTCTGCGCGTATTGCTGTAATGCATGACAAAGCTGCAAAGAAAATGCGTGTAGGGTATCGAGCTCAGGGTTCTAAGCAATTGGTGAGTATTGAAAGCTGTGATGTGCTGAGCGGTACATTTAAAGACGTTTTTTCAGTTTTTGATGTTCTTATCAACAGCCATTCAGGTCTTAGTAGTATTAGTCACTTACAATTATGTGAAGCTGATAATGCGGCCTTTGTGGTTATTAGGCATACCAAAGCTATTAATGCAGAGTTAAAAGCCATAGTCGTAGCGGCGTGTGATGAATATAGCTGGCGTGTTGTGTGGCAATCACAAAGTGGTGAAATTGATCACAGTGACCATCCAATGCCGTACTACCAGATACCAGCTTATGATTTACGCTTTGAGTTTGGCCTTGAAAACTTTATTCAAGTTAACCCACAAGTTAACCAAGCTATGCTGCATCAAGCAAGACAGTGGCTTGATTTACAAGGTCATGAGCAGGTATTGGATTTATTTTGTGGTATTGGTAACTTTTCATTATTGATTGCAAAGTATGCTAAATATGTTATTGGTGTTGAAGGGGTCGATTCTGCGGTTGCATTAGCAAAACAAAATGCGCAAACTAACTCATTGTCGAATACCGATTTTTATTGTTTTGATTTAACAAAATCAATGCAATCAGCTGCTTGGTTTAGTGCCGAACTTGACGTGTTAGTACTTGATCCATCACGTACTGGCGCAATGGCTATTTTAGAGCAGTTACCACTTACTCAGTTTAAAACGATTTTATACGTCTCTTGTGATCCTGTTACTTTAGCCCGTGACAGTGCAATTATTTTACAAGCAGGCTTTAGCATTGAAAAAATTGGGCTTATGAATATGTTCCCGCATACCGGGCATATTGAAACGATGGCGTTATTTCACAGGAGGTAAAGCGCACATGGTAGCCACTAGACAGTCACATCAGCTAACTAAGCCGAGTGATTTTGCCAGCCGTATCGAGCTGTTAGCGCTAACAGAAGACAAACATACCTTATTAGAGCAGGCTCACCAACTGTGCCTGCACTGCGATGATGCAAAACGTGAAAACACAGCCATTGAAATGGTGGAGATTTTAGCTGAGCTAAATTTAGATGCAGACTCACTTGCCACTGCTTTTTTAACGCCTTATTTTTTAGCCGAAAAAATCTCAATTGAGACAGTCACCGAAAAGCTAGGTAATCACGTTGCGCTATTACTAACAGGCGTAAGTCAAATGGCTACCATCAGCACCTTAGCCCATCAAGGTAAAGGCACAGTACAAATCGATAATATTCGCCGTATGCTGTTAGCCATGGTTGAAGATGTGCGCGCCGTAGTGATTAAACTTGCAGAGCAAGTGTGTCACCTGCGTGATGTGAAAGACGCCAGTGAAGAAGAGCGCGTCATTGCCGCTAAAGAAACACGCGACATTTTTGCTCCCCTAGCTAACCGTTTAGGGATTGGTCAGCTTAAATGGGAACTTGAAGATCTTTCGTTTCGTTATTTGCACCCAGATACCTATAAAAATATCGCCAAACAGCTTGATGATAAGCGCCTTGCCCGTGAAGCATACATGGAGAACATGGTTGCTTTAGTCAAAACACGCTTGGCCGAAGCGGGTATTGAAGGTGAGGTGTATGGCCGCCCTAAGCATATCTACAGCATCTACAAAAAAATGGCACAGAAGAACTACGAGTTCGACCAGCTTTTTGATATTCGCGCTATGCGCATAGTGGTAGAGCGCCTGCAAGATTGTTACGCGGCATTAGGTATCGTGCATACTAACTGGCGCCATTTAAATAAAGAATTTGATGATTACATCGCAACACCTAAGCAAAACGGTTATCAGTCAATTCATACCGTGGTATTTGGTCCAGAAGGTAAAACCGTTGAAATTCAAATTCGTACGAGCGAAATGCACCAAGATGCTGAGCTAGGTGTTGCTGCCCATTGGATGTACAAAGAAGGTGCATTGCCAGGACGTGGTTCGGGCTACGAACAAAAAATTAGTTGGTTACGTAAGTTACTGCAATGGCAAGAAGAAGTTGTTGATGGCAGTGACCTAGCGGAAGAGCTTAAAAACCAAGTAGTAGAAGACCGTGTTTATGTGTTTACGCCTAAAGGGGATATTTTCGATTTGCCGCTGGGTGCAACACCACTTGATTTTGCTTATTACATTCACTCAAATGTAGGGCATCGTTGTATTGGCGCAAAAGTGTTTGGCAAAATTGTGCCATTTACTCACCAATTAAGCACCGGCGATCAGGTTGAAATTTTAACTCAAAAGCAACCTAACCCAAGTCGTGATTGGTTAAACCCATCGCTAGGTTATATTAAGTCTTCACGAGCACGCTCTAAAATCCATCATTGGTTTAAGCAGCTTGATCGCGATAAAAACTTAAGTGCCGGTAAAGAAATACTCGAAACTGAGCTGCAAAAACTAGATTTAACAACCAAAGATCTAGCGCCAGCAATCGAGCGCTTTAACCTTAAAGGCCTTGACGACCTTATGGTTGCGGTAGGTGCTGGAGATGTTCGCTTAAACCAGTTATTAAACTTCATTAGTGACCGTGAGCATGACGAACCACAAATTAAGTTTAAAAAGCCAAAAAGTGTCACCGGCGATAAGAATGGTATTGTTGTTGATGGGGTAGGTAGCTTAATGAGCCATGTTGCTAAATGCTGCCGACCTGTGCCGGGCGATGAAATTATTGGCTACATTACGCAAGGCCGAGGGATTGCAGTTCACCGTGAAGATTGCGATTCGTTTGAGAAACTTCGTGAAAAGCATCCTGAGCGGGTGATATCAGTAAGTTGGTCAGACGATGTCAATGGCTCTTACTCATTAACGATTAAAGTTGAAGCGACCGATCGTTCAGGCCTTATTCGAGATATCAGCTCAGTGCTTGCAAACGAAAAAGTGAATGTGCTGAACATGAACGTCAACACGGTTGAAGATAAGCAGCTTGCGCTGTTTTCAATGCAGGTTGAAGTACATGACTTATCAAGCACCAACCGCTTATTGTCTAAGTTACATCAAATCGAAGGTGTACATGATGCAAAGCGTGGTCATTCGTAATGTGTGATAAACAGGCAATTGAGCAGTCGCTTGCTATTATGGCCAAACTACGGGACCCAGAATCTGGGTGCCCGTGGGATTTAAAACAAGACTTTAAGTCAATAGTGCCGCATACCCTTGAAGAAGCTTACGAAGTAGCAGATTGCATTGAAAAAGGTGAGCTTACTGAGCTTAAAAGTGAACTTGGCGATTTACTGTTTCAAGTCATCTTTTATGCTCAACTTGCCAAAGAGCAAGGATTATTTGATTTTGCCGATGTGGCTAATACGCTTAATGATAAATTAGTTCGTCGTCATCCCCATGTCTTTGCAGAGCAAAGTGAGCTGACTGACGCTGAGCTTTCTGAGCAGTGGCAGGCTATTAAAGCACAGGAGCGAGCAGAAAAAGCAGCTTCACCACAAATGAGCCTGTGGCAAGACATTCCTGATGCTATGCCAGGGTTATCAAAAGCGAAGAAGATTCAACAGCGTGTAGCAAGCCTAGGGTTTGATTGGCCAAGTTATCATGGTGCGCTCGATAAAGTTGCTGAAGAAGTAGACGAAGTAAAAGAAGCGCTCGCCTATGATCCTTATTCAGAGCACAGTGCAGAAGAGCTTGGCGATTTACTGTTTGCAACAGTGAATGTTGCCCGTCATATTAAGCGCGATCCTGAGCAGTTATTACGAAGTGCCAATGCTAAGTTCGCTACACGCTTTGAAAAAGTGGCTGCTTACTTAGGTGAACGTGGCCAAAGTTTAGAAACGGCTAGCCTTGAAGAAATGGACAACGCATGGGAAGCCATTAAAAAGCAAGCAAACTAAGTCACTCATGATACAGCTTGGGTACAGTGTAACCAAGCTCGTTTTTTGTGCACTTATTTGCTAATTTTATCTGGATTGATAGCAGCCCCTTTGCTATAATATCGCCCCGTCTTGATTCTATATTATTCCTTTTAATTCCTGATATTCTAGGGTTCGCATGAGTACAAAATTTATCTTCGTAACTGGCGGGGTTGTTTCTTCGTTGGGTAAGGGTATTGCAGCAGCGTCATTAGCCGCTATTTTAGAAGCACGTGGTCTTAACGTGACTATTTTAAAGCTGGATCCTTACATTAACGTTGACCCAGGCACTATGAGCCCAATTCAGCACGGTGAAGTATTTGTAACTGAAGACGGTGCAGAGACTGACCTTGACTTAGGTCACTATGAGCGTTTCATCCGTACCAAGATGACTAGCCGCAACAACTTCACACAAGGTCGTGTTTATGAAGATGTATTACGACGTGAGCGTCGTGGTGAGTACCTTGGTGCAACAATTCAGGTTATTCCACACATCACAAACGACATTAAGCAACGTGTATACGACGGTGCTGAAGGTCGCGATGTAGCAATCGTTGAAATTGGCGGTACAGTTGGTGACATCGAGTCACAACCATTCTTAGAAGCAATTCGTCAGCTTGGCACTGAAATTGGCCGTGAGCGCGCATTGTTTATCCACCTAACGCTAGTGCCATTCTTAGGCCCTGCAGGTGAAGTTAAAACTAAGCCAACACAACATTCAGTAAAAGAATTACGTTCGATTGGTATCCAACCAGATATCTTGATCTGTCGTTCTGATCGTAAATTACCAAATAACGAGCGCGCGAAGATCGCACTTTTCACTAACGTTGAAGAGAAAGCTGTTATTTCATTACCAGACGTAGAAAGCATCTATAAGATCCCTGCGTTACTTAAGTCACAAGAATTAGATAACTTCGTATGTCGTCGTTTCTATCTTGAGTGCCCAGAAGCAGATTTATCTGAGTGGGAACAAGTGTTATACCAAGAGTCTAACCCAACAGGTGAAGTGACAATTGGTATGGTTGGTAAGTACATCGAACTACCAGATGCATATAAATCAGTAAACGAAGCATTAAAGCATGCAGGTCTGAAAAACCGTTTAACTGTGAACATCGAATACGTTGATTCACAAGACTTAGAAAGCAAAGGTACTGAGTTACTCTCTCACCTTGATGCTATCTTAGTTCCAGGTGGCTTCGGCGGCCGTGGTGTTGAAGGTAAGATCTTAGCGGCTAAATATGCTCGTGAAAATAAAGTTCCTTACTTAGGCATTTGTTTAGGTATGCAAGTAGCGCTTATTGAATATGCGCGTAACGTTGCAGGCCTTGAAGATGCAAACTCAACAGAGTTTAACGCTAAATCAGCACACCCAGTTGTTGGTTTAATCACTGAATGGCAAGATGCTGACGGTAACGTTGAAATCCGTGATGAGCAATCTGACCTAGGTGGTACTATGCGTTTAGGTGCACAGAAGTGTCACTTAACACCGGGTTCTAAAGTAAGTGAAGTATACGGTAGTGACGAAATTGTTGAACGTCACCGTCACCGTTACGAAGTGAATAACCACTTTGTAGAGCAGCTTGAAAAAGCAGGCTTAAGTTTCACTGGTTTATCTGAAGATAAGAAACTAGTCGAAATTATCGAGAATAAAGATCACCCTTGGTTTATTGCCGCGCAATTCCACCCGGAATTCACGTCAACACCACGTGATGGTCACCCGCTGTTTGAAGGGTTTGTTGCAGCTGCACACACTCACCAAAAAGCGTCATCGTAATTTAAATAGGCCGTGCTTTATGCACGGCTTATTTGTTTTAATAAGCCAATGGCATTAAGGATAATTAATAAAATTGGCACTAACTCACCATTTTCGGGAAAAGAGGAATCAAGATGTCAGAAATCGTAAAAGTGATTGGTCGCGAAATCATGGACTCGCGTGGTAACCCAACTGTTGAAGCTGATGTACATTTAGCTGATGGTTCATGGGGCCGTGCTGCAGCACCATCTGGTGCATCAACAGGTACTCGCGAAGCGCTTGAATTACGTGATGGTGATAAAGCACGTTACCTAGGTAAAGGTGTTTTAAAAGCAGTAGGCTATATCAATAACGAAATCGCTGAAACTCTTAAAGGCCAAAACGCAGTTGATCAAAAAGCTGTTGACCAAGTAATGCTTGACTTAGATGGTACTGAAAACAAAGAAAAACTAGGTGCTAACGCTATCTTAGCTGTGTCTTTAGCAACAGCTAAAGCGGCTGCTAACTCTAAAGGCGTTGAGCTTTATGAGCACATTGCAGACCTAAACGGCACATCAGGTGTTTACTCAATGCCATTACCTATGATGAACATCATCAATGGTGGTGAGCACGCTGATAACTCTGTTGATATTCAAGAGTTCATGATCCAGCCAGTTGGTGCTACAAACTTCCGTGAAGCATTACGTATGGGCGCTGAAGTATTCCACAGCTTAGCAAAAGTACTTAAAGCTGAAGGTCACTCTACATCAGTAGGTGATGAAGGTGGTTTTGCTCCTAACCTTGAATCTAACGAAGCGGCACTTGCTGCAATCAAGGTAGCTGTTGCAAATGCAGGTTATGAGCTTGGTAAAGATATCACTCTAGCTCTAGACTGTGCGGCATCTGAGTTCTACGACAAAGAAGCTAATATCTACGACCTTAAAGGCGAAGGTAAAAAATTCACTTCTGAAGAATTCAACCACTTCCTTAAAGGCCTTACTGAGCAATACCCAATTGTTTCAATTGAAGACGGCTTAGATGAGTCTGATTGGGATGGTTTCGCACACCAAACACAACTAATTGGCGACAAAGTACAATTAGTAGGTGATGACCTTTTCGTAACTAACACGAAGATCTTAAAGCGTGGTATTGATAACGGTATTGCTAACTCAATCCTAATCAAGTTCAACCAAATCGGTTCATTAACTGAAACGCTTGCTGCTATCAAAATGGCTAAAGACGCTGGCTTCACTGCTGTTATCTCACACCGTTCAGGTGAAACTGAAGATGCGACAATTGCTGATTTAGCAGTAGGTACTGCAGCTGGTCAAATCAAAACGGGTTCATTAAGCCGTTCTGACCGTATTGCTAAGTACAACCAATTACTTCGCATTGAAGAAGTATTAGGTGAGAAAGCACCTTACAACGGTCTTAAAGAGGTTAAAGGTCAGTAATCTGGCTTAGCTCATCAAGACTTTAAAAAACCTCCTTCGGGAGGTTTTTTTATAGCTGAAATTGTTGTTTTAGGATTTCGCCAGTAAAGCTGGTTTTTAGATAAAAGCCGCGAGGTAAGGTTTGTATTATCTGGCCATTTGGGCCAATTGCATCTGTCAGCGCTTTGCTATTGGCTGCTTTTGGCCTTATTTGCATTACATCGCCTAAATGCCCAGAAATTTCATCCACGCGACCAAGGGCGATTAGCTCCATTTGTTCTTCCCAATCACGCTGTAAAAGGGCATCTTGCTCTGCACTTGGCTGCCATAAAAAGCCACTGCCTATGGTACGGTGAAAAGGCAGTATCTCGCGCTCGCCTAAAATCGGTAACCACAAAACATGATTCAACTTTTTACGAACCGTGCTTTGCTGCCAAGTCATTCCGGTTACATTTAATAGCGGTGTTACCGAAACAAAGGTTGTTTCGAGGGGTTTGCCTTTAAATGAAATAGGTAGGGTTTTTAGCTCAATGCCTAACTCTTCAAAATCAGGTGTTGGCTTTGAGCCTGCTGTTGCACCAAGTACATATTCGATAAGTTGCCCGGTCCAGCCTTTTTCACGTAGTAAATCGTCAGGGGTTTTAAACTGATATTGCTCGGCTAGCTGCCCTAGGGTGAGGCCAGCAATAGCATCAACGCGTTGCATTAATTCGTTTATAGTTGCGGGTTTTATTGGTCGCATAAGGCGTTTATTTGATTGTCTAATTAACCGTATCATGATAGCAAATGCGTGCCTTAGTGGATATCTTTGTGTTTGGGTGTTTTTTGCGCACGTTAAGTGTGGGCTAAAAATAATCAGTTTTACTTTTGGATGTTCTAGTCTAACTAACTGATATTTAATTGTTTTACTGTTTTTTTATGTTGTTTCTATTTCATTAATTAAACAGTTGTTTGTATAAATACAGATATATAAACATGTTTATCCACAGTTTCTGTGGAGAAAGTGGATATTTCAACTGTGGATTGTGGATTTGTTTGCAATTTAGGCATGGTTTACAAAAGTTATGCACAAGCTGTGGGTAAGGTGATAAAAATACGGTTGTAAATAGTTATTTTAATCAAACAGCACATTTTTATAATAATTACTTCGTAACACCTTGATTAAACATGTTTGTTAAAAAATAATTTTTCAATCTAATTTAGGCTTAGGTGTAAAGTGTTTGCTGTATCGCAGGTTATGTGGAACAATCAATAAAAATCGACTTACAAATGAGGCACTAAGGTGATTGATGCCGAAGGTTTTCGTGCCAATGTCGGAATTGTAATTTGCAATAATCAGGGACAAGTATTTTGGGCTCGTCGCTATGGTCAGCACTCTTGGCAATTTCCCCAAGGTGGTGTTGATGACGGCGAAACAGCAGAGCAAACCATGTACAGAGAATTACACGAAGAAGTGGGCTTGCTTCCTGAAGACGTTGAGATCGTCGCAAGTTCTAAACATTGGTTACGCTATAAATTACCCAAGCGTTTAATTCGCAGAGACTCAAGTCCTGTGTGTATTGGGCAAAAACAAAAATGGTTTTTACTGAAACTTCGTTGTAAAGATGAAGATGTAGATTTACTTAAAACTCATCACCCCGAGTTTGATGATTGGCGATGGGTGAGTTATTGGTATCCGGTTAGGCAAGTTGTTTCGTTTAAGCGCGATGTATATCGTCGAGTAATGAAAGAGTTTGCTCCGTTTGCAATGCCGTTTAATAAACGAGAGCAACACAAAGATCATTGGCGACATAAACGATAAGGGCAACCTTATTTAAATCAAAGGAGCAGCATCATGTTAGCCACGCTCAGATCAATTGCTGAGGCAGTGTCGCAACAGGCGGACTTAAACAGTGCGCTGGGGTGTTTTGTGCAAATGGTAAAAGATGCCATGCAAACACAGTGCTGCTCGATTTATTTTGCAGATTATAGCCAAGATAACTTTGTATTGATGGCCACCCAAGGCCTCAACCCAGATGCGGTCGGTAAGTTTCGTATAGGTTTTACCGAAGGTCTCGTTGGTCTTGTTGCTCAGCGTGAAGAGCCTATCAATATTGCTTTTGCTAAGTCTCACCCACGTTTTAAGCTCTCACCTGAAGTTAATGAAGAAGGCTATAACGCGTTCTTATCTGTGCCAGTCGTGCACCAGAAAAAAGTTTTAGGCGTTATTGTTGTTCAGCAAAAACTAGCCCGTGTTTTTAGCCCTGACGAAGAGTCATTCTTAATTACGCTCTCGGCGCAGCTAGCTTCTCAGTTAGCTCATGCAGAAATAAAAGAAATATTACGTGTCGATGAGTTTTCACACCAAACCTCAGTATTAAAAGGGGTATCAAGTGCACCAGGTATTGCCATAGGTGAAGCCTTTGTTGTGATCCCTAAGCTCGACTTTAGCTCTATTGAACTGCAAAAAGACGATGATGTGAGCACCCAGCGTAAGCTATTTACCCAAGCAGTGGCTGCGACGCGGAACGAGTTTAATACCTTATCTATGACACTGAGTGACTCTATTCCGCAAGAGGCACTGGCGGTATTTGATGTTTATCAGCAGTTACTTGATGCCAAAAGTCTTGGTCAAAATGTTGAAGCGCAATTACAACAAGGCTGGAACGCTAAAAGTGCCTTGAAAATTGTTATTGAGAAATTGGTGACTCAATTCAATGCCATGCAAGACCCTTATATTAAAGAGCGTGCTGTTGATGTAAAAGATATCGGTTTACGGGTATTACACCATTTAGTAAATACCGAACATGCGGCAAAACCTTACCCTAAAGACACTATTTTAATTGCCGGTACATTAACCCCTGCAATGCTTGCTGAAGTACCTAAAGGGCACCTTGCTGGGGTTGTGAGTGTTAATGGTGCGGCAAATAGTCATGCTTCTATATTAACTCGTGCTATGGGGATCCCTGCTATTTGGGGCATTGAAGATGTGCCGTTATTGCAGTTTGAAGGCAAGCAAATGATTTTAGATGCCTATGCAGGGCGTTTATATATTTCTCCTTCACAAATGCTGCAAGAGGAATACAGTCAGCTCAAATATCAAGAAGCCTTATTGACCGACCGTTTTGTGGCAGAGCAAAACCTAGATGCCGTCACTAAAGATGGCGAACACATTAGCTTATTACTTAACGCGGGTCTTGAATTAAATACCGAGCATGACAATAAGCCATTTTGCGATGGGGTAGGCCTTTATCGCACCGAAGCCTGGTTTATGCAAAAAGGCCAATTTCCTTCACAGTCAGAACAAGAAAGCTGGTATCGCGAAGTGCTCACTAGTTACCATCCTAATCCTGTGGTGATGCGTACACTCGATATTGGTGGCGATAAAGTTTTAGATTACTTCAACATAACCGAAGAAAATCCATTTTTAGGTTGGCGTGGTATTCGCGTTACCTTAGATCACCCAGAGCTATTTTTAGATCAGCTCAAGGCAATGTTAAAAGCCAATATTGGTTTGGGTAATTTAAAAATCATGCTGCCGATGATCAGTGGTTCAGAGGAAGTCGATGAGTCGTTAAAATTGCTCGAACAAGCCTACTTTGAGTTAAGTGAACAATATCCTGAACAAGCCATTGAGCGCCCTGAAATCGGCTTGATGTTAGAAGTACCTTCGAGTGTATTTATGCTTGAAGAGTGGTCGCAAAAGGTCGATTTTTGCTCTGTAGGTAGCAACGATTTAACCCAGTATATGCTGGCAGTTGATCGCTCTAATGCCCGTGTTGCTGAGCTATTTAACCCTTATCACCCAAGTGTACTTAGAGTGCTATTAAAAATAGCACAAGAGTGTCAGCAACATGAGTTGCCATTTAGTTTATGTGGTGAGTTAGGGGGCGACCCTGAAGGCGCTTTACTGCTTATTGCGATGGGTTATCGAAGCTTGAGTATGAACTACGCTTCGATTAGTAAAATTAAGTTTGTGCTTAGGCGATTAAATGTCAGTGATATGGAAAAGTTACTTGCAGAGTGTTTATTACAACCCACTGCAAAACATGTACTTAGGTTAACGCGTAACTTTATGATTGAACATCAACTCGGCGAGCTATTTTACACCCCAAGCCAAGGCCAATCATGAGGGAAAATTGTGCTGTGAAGCACCTATATATTAGTTTAGTATATGTATATAACAAATTGAATATATGAGTGTGCTATGCATGACGTAATACTTTTAATGGTGTACTGCGCAATTTTGGGCAGCGTGGTTGGATTTTTAGCTGGGTTATTAGGCATTGGTGGCGGTCTTATTATCGTACCGGTGCTTAGTGCGCTATTAGTATCGTTCAATGTTGCCGACCCAAGCCATGTATTAGTTATCGCGATAGCAACCTCGTTAGCATCCATTATTTTTACCTCGACTTCTTCAGCCCTTGCTCATCATCGTAATGCTAACGTGCCTTGGGAAATTGCCCCATGGGTTATGACTGGCGTTGGCCTAGGCGCATTGATCAGTGGCTTTGCAGCAAGCTTTATCCCCGAGCAGCTACTGCGCTTTGTTTTTGCCGGTAGCGTGGTGTTTATCGCGCTCAGAATGGTGTTATCGACACGAAAAAAAGCCGCCAGTGAAAAGCCGCTTCCATCAGGGCCTATTCTTGGCTTTTTATGTGCCATAATGGGGGCGCTGTCGGGGCTAATTGGTATTGGCGGCGGGGCGCTTATTGTGCCGCTACTGCATTATTTTTCTGTTGATATTAAAAAGGCCATTGGTTGTGCTGCTGCATGTGGTATTGTCATTGCGCTGTTCGGCTCGGTGGGTTACGTATCTGCCGGGTGGCAATTAACATCTTTCAGTGATGGATTTGCCGGATTTGTGTATTTACCTGCGTTAGTCGGGATTGTGGTTACCTCGTCGCTCATTGCGCCAATAGGTGCCAAAGCCACGCATTACTTGCCTGTGGCAACAATAAAAAAAGTATTCGCGCTATTACTTGTCATAATTGCGCTTAAAATGGTGTTTAGTTAAAGGTTTTTATTTTTATGGCTCTTCAATTTCCAGATATCGATCCGGTTATTTTTTCGGTAGGCCCGCTCAGCGTACGTTGGTACGGTTTAATGTATTTAATTGGTTTTGCTTTGGCGATGTGGCTTGCTAATCGTCAAGCAGAAAAACCAAACTCAGGTTGGACAAAAGAACAAGTTAGTGACTTATTATTTTACGGCATGCTCGGGGTAATACTAGGTGGCCGTATTGGTTATGTATTGTTTTATCAGTTCAGCTACTTTATTGAAAACCCACTGTACTTATTCAGAATTGACCAAGGTGGAATGTCGTTCCATGGCGGTACGCTAGGTGTGATTACAGCCATTGCTATTTTTGCCTGGACACGTAAAAAATCATTATTTGAAGTGGGCGATTTTGTAGTGCCACTCGTACCGCTTGGTTTACTAGCCGGACGTATTGGTAACTTTATTAATGGCGAACTATGGGGCCGAGTGACTGATGTACCTTGGGCGTTTATTTTCCCATCAGGTGGCCCAGAGCCTCGTCATCCATCACAGTTATACGAAGCCTTTTTAGAAGGTTTGGTGCTGTTCTTAATCTTACAATGGTTTATCAAAAAGCCGCGTCCAGCGGGAAGTGTTGCAGGGGTGTTCTTACTTGGCTATGGCGTGTTTAGATTTATCGTTGAATATTTCCGTGAACCAGATGCTCATTTAGGTTTATTCGCAGGCTTTATCTCGATGGGGCAAATACTGTCATTGCCGATGGTAATTGGTGGCCTTGGTTTGTTAATATGGGCCTATAAAAAGCCGCAACACAGCGTGGCAAGCAAAGCATAACAAGAGCAAATCAATGAAACAGTATTTAGATTTATGTCAGCGTATTGTTGACGAAGGTGTGTGGGTTGAGAACAAACGCACAGGTACCAAGTGTTTAACCGTTATTAATGCCGATCTTGAATATGATGTGGCAAATAATAAGTTTCCGCTTATAACAACGCGCAAGAGCTTTTACAAAGCTGCGATAGCGGAGTTACTTGGTTATTTACGTGGTTACGACAGCGCTGCACAGTTTCGTGATATCGGCTGTATGACTTGGAATGCTAACGCAAACGAAAACAAAGCTTGGCTAGAAAACCCACATCGTCGTGGTGAAGATGATATGGGTCGAGTGTATGGTGTGCAAGGCCGCAGTTGGCAACGTCCGGATGGCAGCCACCTTGATCAACTTAAAAAAGTTATCGATAACTTATCAAAAGGGATTGATGATCGCGGTGAAATCGTCACTTTTTATAACCCAGGTGAGTTTGAGTTAGGCTGTTTACGCCCTTGTATGCACACGCACACCTTTTCTTTGTTGGGCGATACTCTATACTTAACATCATACCAACGTAGCTGCGATGTGCCGCTGGGTTTGAACTTTAATCAAATTCAATGTTTTGTGTTACTTGCTTTAGTTGCACAAATCACCGGCCACAAACCGGGTAAGGCGTATCATAAAATAGCGAATGCGCATATTTATGAAAACCAACTTGAGTTGATGCGTGATGTGCAGCTTAAGCGTGAGCCATTCGCGTCGCCAGAATTAAAAATAAACCCAAATATTAAATCACTAGAAGACATTGAAACCTGGGTTACAAAAGACGATTTTGAAGTAGTAGGTTATCAGTGTCACGATGCAATTAAGTATCCGTTTTCAGTTTAAGAACAATAAAATTTAAGGAGAAATCAATGAAAGCAGTGATCCCAGTTGCTGGTCTTGGCACACGTATGTTACCTGCAACAAAAGCAATCCCTAAAGAAATGCTTCCTATTGTTGACCGCCCGTTGATTCAGTACGTTGTGAATGAAGCAATTTCAGCAGGAATTAAAGAAATTGTTTTAGTAACGCATTCAAGTAAAAACTCAATTGAAAACCACTTTGATACCAGTTTTGAGTTAGAAGCAACGCTTGAAAAGCGTGTTAAACGTCAGTTACTCGCAGAAGTACAATCAATCTGCCCGAAAGATGTAACAATTATTCATGTTCGCCAAGGTGAAGCGAAAGGTCTTGGTCATGCGATTAACTGTGCTGCACCTATCATAGGTGATGAACCGTTTGTTGTTATTTTACCGGATGTGATCATCGATGATGTAGCAAGCGACCTTAAAAAAGATAACTTAGCTGAAATGATCCAGCGTTTTGAAACCACCGGCGAGAGCCAAATTATGGTTGAGCCTGTGCCGCAAAACGAAGTAGACAAGTTCGGTGTTGTCGACTTAGGTGATGTAAAAATCAATCAAGGTGAAAGCGCAGCTATTTTAAATATGGTTGAAAAGCCTCCAGTTGATCAAGCACCATCAAATCTTGCTGTTGTGGGTCGCTATGTATTGAGCAAAGATATTTGGCCATTACTTGCAAAAACCCCAGCCGGTGCAGGCGATGAAATCCAATTAACAGATGCCATTGCAATGCTCATGGAAAAAGAGATTGTTGATGCTTACTCAATGAAAGGTAAAAGCCATGACTGCGGTAGCAAAATTGGTTATTTAAAAGCCATAGTTGAGTTTGCACTACGTCGTGATGAATTCAAAGGTGAGCTTACAGACTTCATAAAGTCGCTGGTTAAATAAGCAATTCAAATTACCTAGTTGAAAATTATGTAAAAAAAGTGTCTATATGGCACTTTTTTGTTATTTACATGTTCCTCCCAATTGTCGATTATTACCCAATAAAGGATTTTTCTGATATACCTAAGTCTTAACGCATTGTTAAGATTAAAGATCAGTGAGATGCTTATTTACCCCTGTAGGATAGTTAAACTCAGCTATACTTATAAAAATACCTATGTAAAGACGGATTTTTATTGCTTTAGGTTGTCTAATATGAAAACTTAAGTATTAGGGTGTCATTAAGTTTTTATTGCAGTTAGTTAAGCACTGTACTGAAAATATTATAATAACAAATAATGTGTTAGAGTTTTCTTATGCAATGTCGTAAATCACTTTTATGGTTTTTGTATAGGTAAGTGCTAACAGATAGACTTCTTTAAAAAGAAGCAAATTTTTAATGGTACGTTTAAGAATCCTACTTATGAAATATTGCTCAAAACCTTTGCGTTACAGTATATACCTGTTGGTGTTATTGACTGTGTCTGGTTGCAGTAATAAGGCATTTCCTGATATCTCTTTTAACAAGCTTCCTGTTTTCAATGTTGTTCAGTACCTTAGCGATGTAACGCTAATGCAAAACTCATTTTTGTTGGCGCAAACCCAAAGTGAACCTGTCAGTACAGTGCTAGATCAGGCTGATACTTCTCAAGCACTATCAAGCGACTCTAAAGACTCTGTTAAACCTGAATATGCGTTTGCTCTACAGTTAGCGTCTGTTAATACGGAACAAGGTCTTGCTTATACATTAAAGAAAATGGCTAAACGAGCACCCAGTATTTTTCAAGGAAAGCCGATACTTAATGTTGAAGTCGCTGATGTAAATGAGCATACCTACTATCGACTTAAGTTTGGTGGCTATAAGTATTTGAAAAACGCGAAAGCTGATTGTGAAGCGATTAAACGACAAGGCATTGATTGCTGGGTAAGTAACTACACTGACAACCGAATTTATTTTTAGCGTCAAATATTCACTCTAAAGGTGGCATTTTTATTGCTAAGATTTAAGTCTGTTTTTTAGAATTGACGTCACCATGCATTTTTCTATTTTTTCTAAATATCTACTGATAACCATCAGCTTAACTGCTTTGACAGCATGTATGATGAGCCAAGAGCAAACTCAGCCAGCTTATACTGAGCAGCAAGTACAGCAATTTGCTGCCGAGTGGCAAAACCAACAGCCGAGCATTGAGCGCCTTTCAGCCATGGAAAAAGACCTTGCGTTGTTAATCGAAGTGCTATCAGCTAATAGTGATTTAACTGCGCTGCAATCAGCAGAGCCACAAAATGATGTGATTATTCATCAAAGCGAACAAACGCAAGTACTGAAAGCATCATCAACAGACTCACTTGAGGCGATTATTGCAGCAAACAAAGCCGCTGAAGCGGGTGTGCAATTAGGTTTATATTTAACGCCGAAAAAAGTTAGTTATCAGGTCTTAAAGCTCAAACGTGATTATCCTGCTGTTTTAAATGGCCTTGATTTTCGTTTTAAAACACGAGAGCAAAAAGGCGTAACCTTGTATGGGTTAAGGGCTGGTCCATTTGCAAATTATACTCAGGCTACTGCATTTTGTGAGATAGCCAAAAGAATGGGGCAAACCTGTGTGACGGCACCGTTTATTGGAGAGATGCTTTAAGCATCTTTCCTCTTAAAAATTAGGTAATTAATCTTAAAGTATTTGTTCTAGAGGTCGATAAAGCTTAAGATACAGAAAAATGGCTTAGCCATTTAATTATAAGGACTTAATATGAAATTACCTCTTTCTTTACTTTCTCTTAGTGTTATTTTCGCCTCATCAACTGCCTTTTCTGCTACTGAAACTTTTCGTGCTGAAGTTACAGTTCAAAACACTGTTGTTTTGACCAAAGATAGTGACCTTAATTTTGGGACTGTTCGTGCTGTTGCAGACCCATCTGGAACCGATCGAGCAAGACTTACAGTTAATGCGACTCCAAATGCTAGTCCAATATCAGTAAGTAGCAATAATACCGAAAACGCTTTATTTGCTGTCATTGAAGATGGCGAGCCTGCAGCGTTTACTGTGTCTGAAGCTGTTCCAAATGCTATTTTATCGATTACTGAGCCTACTCAGACTCAATTAGAATTTGAAGATGGACAAGATACTGACCGTCCTGACTTTGAAATTGGTAATTGGTTATTCGTTATTACTAGCGGGCCAAACGCAAATGCGAACTACAATTCTGGTACACCTAACTTACAGGTTGCGCAAGACGGTACTGTGTCATTCAATATTGGCGCAAGCCTAGATACATCAGATCGTACTACCACAAAGCCTTATGCTGATGGTGTTTATGCGGGGACTTTTCAAATCGAAGTCGCTTATTAATTATTTTAGGTAATTTTTATGCGCTTTTTGCTTTTAGCCACTGTGCTATTTTCTGTTTTCTCTTTGCCTCTACAAGCAGCGAGCACAGAGCAACAAGCGCTTGATTTTGGCACTCTTGTTATTTTAGCTAATACAAATACCAGCTCTGTAATTGTCAAAGATGATGGCAGTATCAATACTCAGGGCTCAGTTTATGTACTTGAAAATGGCCACCCTGCAGAATTATTACTTACTGACTTTCCTGCCAGAACCCAACTAACTATGAATCTAGTTGCTCCAGTTGACTTAATACATGATGTAGACGGCAACACGAGTGCTGAGTTTTCTGTGCGCCTTAATGGTTTTCCTAAATATGTGATCACCAATGAGTTTGGTGAGGCAAAAGTATTTATTGGCGGTATTTTAACAACAGATCGTAGCGCTAAAGCATACGCAGATGGTCATTACTCTTCTTCAACTTATTTAGAAATATCAGTCGATTACTAAGGATAGATATGTTCGCAAAACGTCTTTTATGTGGACTCTTTTTTGTTTTATTCAGTCAATACGCAACGGCAAATTTACTTATTTCACCAACTCGAGTTTCATTTGATGAGCGCCAACGTAGCGCAAAAGTCACCGTCATTAATAGCTCAGATGAATATAGAACATATCGCGTGGTATGGAGCGAAAAATTAGCGCTTCCTAGTGGGGGGTATCAAACATTGAGTGAGCCTGTAGCAAGCAGCCTTTCACCAATGACGCGTTTATCCCCAAAGCAAATTCGCTTAGCACCGGGCGAAAGGCAAACGGTTAAAATAGCGATTAGAAAGCCTAAGAATTTGGCTAAAGGGGAGTATCGTTCTCACTTATTGTTTCAAGCATTACCCAATGAAGTGAAAAGCACTAAACCAGGTATTAAAGTGAACATGATAATGAGTTTTAGTATTCCAGTTGTATATCGTGAGCAAGGCGAACAACCGAATGTTAAAATTAGGGACGTTAAGCTGGTTGAAGACTCTATTAATAAAAAACTTAGTCTTTCAGTTAAGTTAACCGAAAGCCAAGGCTTTAGTAGTTATGGGCGGCTCAGTGCGTATGTAACTAATACAGCGGGTAAACAAGAGAAAATCGCTGAAATTGGTAACTTGAGTTTGTACCCTGAAGTCAATGAAACAACAGCTTACCTAGCTCTATTTACCGATAAAAAACTACCGAAGAAAGGGCCTATTGAGATTAAATATGAAGGTGCTGATGAGTATGAAGGTATAGTTTTTGACTCATATTCATTTGCTATTCGACATTAGGGATTAATGCGAAAAATTTATGAATCGCTTATTTGCGTTAGGGCTTATGCTATTAAGTCCTATCAGCTTTGCTAATTCGACTGTGAGTACAGAGGATGTACTAGCTAGACTCAATGCCATAAAGGCTAAGCTAAATGGCGAACAGCTTCATGCTCCACAATCAAAGCATACACCTGCTGTCAACCATTCTGCAGACACATTGGACACCCAGCAGCGAATTGCGACTGGGGAGTTTTTGCTATTTTCAATTTATTTAAATGAAAATTACCTCGGTGAGGTTTTTGCCCTTAAGTCTGATCAAGACATATTGCTGGGGCTTTCAGGGCTAGTTGATATCTTACAATTAGCAATCAATGTCGATTTATCAGCCGAGAGTGCAGAAGGTTGGTTCATCAACACAAATAAAACATTTCAATTAACAGCTCAAAAAGAGCTGATTACAGATAACAAAAAGTGGCAGCTTACTGAGCAACAGATTAGTGTTGACGATGATATTTATATTGAGGCAGCAGTACTTGCTGAGGCTTTAGAATTTAAGCACCGCTCTGACTACGCAAGCTTAGAGCTACATATTGAAACTGACTCTGTTTATCCGGTTATCGCTCAAGCGCAGCGGCATAAAAAACAACTGCAAAGCTATAGTACTCAAAAACAAGCAACCTTACCCTGGAAACCAAGCCCATATCAGGCCTTATCTGTCCCTGTGGCTGACTTACAATTGAATTACACCCAAGATAATGATGGCAGTCAGGCTAGTTACTCATTACTTGGCTCGCAAGATTTTGCATATTTAACGATGGAATACTTTTTATCGGGTCGTGAAAGTGATTTATTGAATAACTCAAGGCTAACTTTCTCCAAGCAAGATGTGAATAATCAATTGTTAGGTCCACTTGCTGCAAGTCTTATTGAAGTAGGTGATGTCACAGCTACGCAAGTTGGCAGCCGTTATAACAACCAATACGGTCGCGGGGTTAAAATTTCGAATTATCAACTAGGGCAAGCTATTGATAATAATCGGGTGAATCTAACTGGTGCAGTACAGCCAGGTTGGGATGTTGAATTATATCGTAATGGCATTTTAATTGATCAGCAACTGAGCTTGACTGATGGTCGCTATGTTTTTGCTGATATTGATTTACTGTTTGGTGAAAACAGCTTTGAGTTAATCTTTTATGGCCCACAAGGACAAGTAGAGCGAAAAACTGAATATTACTACATTGATGGCACGCAGCTTGAGCAAGGGGAAGCTGTTTATGAGCTATCTGTTTCAGAGCAAGGTGAGCAGTTACTTGGCAGCAGTAACTACAGTGCCAACAAGGGCTGGGTTGCTGCAGGGCGGTACCAATATGGTGTGAGTGATAACATTGCCATGTATTCAGGCTTCATGGCGCAAAAACGAGAGCAAGATGAGCTATATCATGTTGCTCTTGGAACGAACCTTAGCTTGTTAGACAGGTTTCTGGTTAATCTGGAATATGAAGAAAACAATCAACAACAAAGAGAATTTGAATTAACAACAAGAACTAAATTGGCTGATCAGTCTTTGCTATTCAGCGCAACGAACCGTACTGATAACCAGAATGGTCGAGATATAACGCTGAAAAGCTATCAGTTTGATATGTCTGGTGAGCTGGTGAAAAATGATTTTGGGCGGCTTAATTATCAGAACAACTTTCTGATTCAACATGCACAAAGTGGTGATTTAAAGCAAATTTATAACCGTTTAAATTACAGCTATGCAAACGTCTCTATAAATAATTTATTGCAGTGGCAAGACTTAAGTGTTGGGCAAGAAAGTGTTGATGGTACGACGCGTTTACAAACACGCCTAGGTAGAGTGTATAGTCGATTTGGGGTTAATTATCGACTCTCTCCGGTTAGTGAAATAGTGAGTTATGAAGCTGAGTTTAGCAGAAGTTTAGGACCAAGCTTACAAACAGAACTAACTTTAAGGGATTCTCTAGATTACGATGTTCAGTCTGCCGAATTAGGATTAACGTGGCAAAATGACAGGATTAACTTAAGCAGTAATGTTAATTACGACAGCAATGATCAATGGCAGATTCGCTTAAATAGTCGATTTAGTTTTGGCTTTGATAGTCAATATAATCAGCCGTTTATGAGTAATCGAACATTGACCAATACTGGTAGTTTGATGGTTAATGTGTTTTTAGATGAAAATGATAATGGCCTTAAAGACTACAATGAAAAGGGCTTGGCGGGTGTTAAAGTAAAAGGCTTACAAAATTATCGCCAAGCTATTACCGATGAACAAGGTATTGCGATTCTTTCAGCTATGCCAGCTAATCGCACAACAGATATAGTGCTAGATCGTGATAGTTTCGCTGACCCTTTTATGATCCCCGCCCACGATGGTTTCTCCATAACACCACGAGCAGGTTTTGTTGAGTACATGGATTACCCAGTAAATAATGCCAGCGAAATAGAAGGTACTGTTTATCAGCAAACAGAGCAAGGGTCTAATGTTCAACCTTATGCCCAAATTACTTTAGTGGATGAACAAGGTAATGATGTAGCTACTACGCAAGCGGCTTATGATGGCTATTACTTGTTTACTGATATTAAACCCGGTAAGTATAAAGCGGTTGTTGATAAGCAATACCAAGAGCAAAAATCACTGACCAGTGCTCAAACACACAAAATACAATTATCGCCTAAAGGTGATGTGCTGGTGGGGGTTGATATTACTTTGCGGCCACTCGAAAAGCGCCAAGGATATATAGCGAGTATTGGCAAGTTTAATTCACTGAAAATATTAAAAGTGTATTACTCATTGGTGAAACAGCGTTTGTTACAGCAAGGGTTACAGAACGCTTTTTATATTTACGATAAAGCAAATGCAAACTACACACTTGCGATTGGCTTTGACCCACAGTCTGCAAACGAGCTTGAGCAGCAATGTGTGCAGCTAATATCACAAGCAATTAAATGTCATGTAACAGAACAGCATGCTCAACACTAGCAAGGAGCAAATTATGGTTTTTACTAATTTTCAAAATCTGAAGAAAGTATGGTTAGTCTTACTGGTTACTCCTATCATTGGTTGCCAAAGCATGTCAGAGCCACAAGTGAGTGAAGAAAACTTAGTAAAAATTAGCCAGCAAGAGCTTATAGAGCTGAGGCAGTCGCATCAACAATTCCAAGCGATGAAGCCAGAGCTTGAGCGCTTGTTGACAATAGAAAGTGAGTTAACCTTACTCACTGAACAACTTACTTTGCTAAATGCGCAGCAAACTGAGCCTGAAAAGACTAAAGAGTCATCTGTAACCACACCTCAGTTTATAGCTGAGCCTACAGCCAAATTTGCACTACAACTTGCTTCTGTAACAGAATTACCTCGACTAACAGCTCGCCTTGCTGAAATTAAAAAACAAGCGCCGGCGCTATTTAATGGCCAGTTTATTGCTAATGTAGAGTCCGTAACAGTGAATGGCAGCACTTTTCATCGTTTGAAAATTGGTGCATATCAACAAAAGCAGCAAGCAGCTAATGATTGTAAAAAGTTAGCATCAGTCGGGGTGGCATGCTTGGTATCACATTATGTACAGAATCCGCTTGATTTATCTCAGCAACAATAATACTTAGGCATAATTATTGCTTTGTACTTACTAAGTTTAGTGAGGATGGCAATTATGCGCCTGTTATTTTATTCAGTTTTTTTAGTGTTGGTGGGTTGTAGCTTAACTGAAGAGCCACAAAAAGCGCCCCCTAGAGAAACCCCAAAATCGCCGATGGCACCTTATACGGTGCATCAATACGTTGCTGATCTAAGTAGTCAGCTGAGCCGTATTCAAGGCCCTTACAAAGGCAATGCACGTATTGCTGTGACCAGTTTCTATATGGCTGATGGCTTAGGTACTGATTTAGCAGAAGATCAGGGCAGTGGCTTGAGTCAGCAAATTCAAGAAAGTTTATTAACGCAATTTACTCAGCTTGGTTTTCATACCATAGAGTATCGATTAGAAAAGACTTTAAATTTGCAGCAATCGGCCGATAGTGTTCTTAGTCGTGATGTAAATACCTTGCGTCAACGTCAGAATATTGACTTTGTTATTACCGGCACACTGACGCGGCAACAACATGCCTACATAGTTAACGCCCGATTGGTAAATACCAAAGATCTGCGAATAGTATCAGCAGCAAGCACCGAGATCCCTATCAATGTGATGTGGGGCGCTGAAAAAGTTCAGCAACGTGATGGCCAGTTGTATCGAAGCGAATATTAAGAGGAACTCATTTAATGAAACGTTTAATTTTAACTTTATGTTTGCCTTTTGGCTTTGGTTGCTCATCAATGTTAACTGGTGATGTAACACAACACGATAATGATCCTCAGTTAGCTGCGCAAAGAGAAGTCGCCGCGCCACATAGTAACGACAGTGTGTTTCAAACCAATCAGGCGGTGATGAATAACAGCACCTTTACAGCAGCACCAACACGTAAGAATATTAATCACTATGTGCGTGGCATCATGCAGGATCTTGTTGAAAACTTGCAATATGTAAGCGATAGCACGCCGGTTGCTGTTTCAAGCTTTATATACCTTGATGCAGATTACAACTCAACGAATTTGCTAGGTAATCAAATTGCCGAAAGTTTCATTCATGAGCTTCACGCATTTGGTGTACCTGTCATTGATTTTAAAACCACTGATTATATGCGTGTCACGCCAACTGGTGACTATGTTTTCAGTCGTGATTATTTAGAGCTAAGCCAAGATCAAAACTTCAATTATGTATTGGCAGGTACTTTGGTTAATCATCAAAGTGGTGTGCTCGTTAATGCCCGAATTGTTGGTTTAGCAAGCAAAGCAGTTGTAGGGTCAGCGCAAGGTTTTATCCCGCAATCAGTGGTTGATGCCCTTGATAGTACCAACCGCAGTGATGGTATTACACTAAAACAAGCAAGTGAGTAAGCTATGAAAGATTTTATCTTAGCATCGTTAACGCTCGCACTATCTGGCTGCCAATTGCTGCCAGAGCAATCAGCAGAGCCGCAAAATACAGCTCAAAATGTACCTGCATCAGCAAGTACTCAAGTCGATTACGTTGCTATGCTACAAGCGCTTGAACAAAATGATATGCAGCAGGATAACGCTAACCATCGTTTATTTGTGCCTTATCAACATCATAAAACCGTTGTTAATTATGTCGAGCAAATGGCCCTTGAGTTAGTGGATACCATGCAACAAGAAAGCGAGTTAGGAATAGCCATAACTAGCTTTGTTGATTTAGATGCGAGCCTAAAAAATAGCTCTCAACTTGGTAATCAACTCTCTGAAACAATGATGCACCAGCTGCAAAAATTTGGCTTTGGCGTTGTTGATTTTAAAGCGATGGATATCATTAGTGTGACCTCACGTGGTGATTTTGTGATGTCTCGAGATGTAGAAGAGTTAGCCGAGCGTCGCATCGCGAGCCATGTACTTACAGGCACGCTGATATACCGCCCAAATGGTGTTGAAGTGAATGCTCGAGTAATTAATTTAAACTCAAAGTTGGTTATTGCCAGCGCACAAAAAGTGATCCCTTATTTTGTCTTAAAGAATGAGTCAATCAAATCAGCAACAGCTCGCGTTAACTAGCCTCATTACTTTGCCAATCGGCTTACTAACAAGTCGATTGGTTTATTCTCTTGATTACCAAAGCCTTAGACCGTTATAATTTTAGCTGCAAGCTTTACCTCAGCTTTTGAGTGGCCTCTTAGTTAAATGGATATAACGGCCCCCTCCTAAGGGGCAGTTACAGGTTCGATTCCTGTAGGGGCTACCAAGTTAGTTCAGCAACCCCCAATTAAATTAACCTGTTACTTTTTCAAGCTCGCCTGTGCGCCATGGTTCAATGATGATTTTGATATGGTCGTTAGGTTTAAATAAGGTATCAAACGCACCTTGTACGCCGTCGATGCCGACTTTACCAGTACGCATTTTTTGCCATGCAATTTTGCCTGACGCAATGTTCTCAAGTGATTGTGCAAACTCTTCTGGCTGGTAGTAATAAGAGAAAATAAGGTCTAACTCTTTCACTGTGGCATAGGCAAAGTTAACGTTGATTGGTGCGGTATGTACACCTGTTACAATGATTTTTGCTTTTGCTGGTGCACGTAAAATGTAGTCGTTCAATAAGCGGCTTACACCGGCACATTCAAAAATAACGACCTTGTTGTTACCCGCAAGTGCTGCGGCTGTAGCAACTTCATCATCATCCATAGGGTTAACATATTCTGTGGCGCCAAATTCAAGGGCAATTTGTTTTTTGCTCTCTTGTGGATCAGAGGCAACGATGTGTTTTACGCCTTGAAGCTTTAACGCGGCAATCGCGGCAAGGCCAATTGGGCCACAACCAACCACAATGGCAACATCATCATTATGCATTTGTGCGCGGTTCACTGCGTGCAGGCCAACAGCAAGTGGTTCTGTAATGGCTGCCGCTTCTGATGGAACAGCATCAGGAATAGGTAATAGCAAGGCTTCATCAACAATAAAGTATTCAGAATAGGCACCATATAGTCCAGGGGTTACACCTACGCCAGCGCCGCCAGCAGAAAGTAAAATAGGCACTGAGGTTACGCGGGTGCCTTTAGCTAATTCGCCTTTAGTATTTGGGCCGTAGCTAACGATTTCTGCCGCGTATTCATGGCCTAATAACACTTCTTGGTCATCGCCTGCATCTTTAGCCATGATGCCAAGGTTTTTATAGATATCGAATACATCGCTGGTGTGGCGGGTTATATGAATATCAGAACCGCAAATACCGCAAGCAAGGCTTTTTACCAGTACTTGGCCGGGTCCAGGAGTAGGGATATCAATTTGTTTTACATGCAGCTTGCCATTTTGCATGGCAACAGAATTCATTTGGCTCATATGTGTGTCCTCAATTCACCTTATTTGTGAATTATTAGACTAAAGTAAAGCGCCTGCCTTAATCTTGACTTTTTACGACAAAAACACAGCTTATTACGACATGTCTGTTTATAAACTGCTCATTGTGGAAGGTTTAAAGTAAAAACCCTCAAAGTGATAAGGGTTTTTACTTTATTAAGGTTTAGCCGAAGTAGGCTGTATTGAGATATAAATGAGTTAATACTCCAGCAAAGTAACCTAGTAAAATGACCGGCGACCATTTTAAGTGGCTATTAAAGGTGTAGATCCCTCGCGCTTGACCCATTAGTGCAACTCCTGCCGCAGAGCCAATGGATAACAGGCTACCACCAATTCCGGCTGTTAGCGTGATAAGCAGCCATTGACCGTGCGACATATCAGGCATCATTTGTAACACTGCAAACATCACTGGAATGTTATCGACTACCGCTGACATTAAACCAAGAATAATGTTCGCACCGGTAGCAGACCAGTTGTTATAAAGTAAGTCAGAAAGCAGCGCTAAGTAGCCGATAAACCCTAAGCCTCCAACACAAATAACGATGCCATAGAAGAACAAGAGCGTGTCCCATTCGGCTCTCGATACACGGCTAAATACATCAAAAGGAACAACATTACCTAAGCGAGATAAGCGCTCTTTGTCACCTTCACGCTCTGCCATGGCGCGTTTTCTGGCAAGAGAGCCGGGGAGTGTCACGCGTAAGAAGTAACCAAAAAATTGTAAATAGCCAAGGCCCATCATCATGCCCACAACCGGCGGTAAACCAAAGGCGGTTTTTAGAACCACGGCGGTGAGTATTGTCAGTAAGAATAAACACAATATGCGAAGCGCACCGCGTTTAAGTTCAATATCTTCATCGGCCGTATCTGGGTGACGGTTATTGATAAATAAAGACATAACAAATGCAGGGATAATATAGCTGACTAAAGCCGGTAGAAATAAAACAAAGAACTCGGTAAAGGCAACAACATCGGCTTGCCAAACCATCAGTGTTGTGATGTCACCAAATGGGCTGAATGCGCCACCGGCATTTGCGGCTATTACAATATTGACGCACGACATAGCAATGAAGCGGTTATCATTTGCTGCTACCTTCATTACCACTGCACATAAAAGTAGGGCGGTAGTTAAGTTATCGGCTACAGGTGAAATACAAAATGCCAGTACACCGCTTATCCAAAATAATTGTTTGTAGCTAAAGCCCCTCGCAACCAGCCAGCTTCTTAGGCCATCAAATAAACGACGCTCTTCTAGGGCGTTGATGTAGGTCATCGCAACGAGCAAAAATAGCATTAACTCCGAAAATTCTAACAAGGCGTGACGAAATGCGTCGGTGCTAAGATCAGATAAGTTTTGTGCACTGTACTGCCAAGCAATAAGGGTCCAAATAATCCCGGCTGCAACCAATACGGGTTTTGATTTGCGTAAGTGAATTTTTTCTTCGAGTATGACGAGCACATAAGCAAAGATAAAAATAATAAGGCATATAATGCCAACAGGGTGGGTGAGTAAATCGATAGTACCAGTTGACGCAGCATGAGCTTGGCCACCGAAACATAGCAAGGAAAGGAGCAATCCTTGTGTTAGTTTTTTCATTGTATATTCCAATTAAATCATCTTAATTTCGTTACGGTTTAAGTAAATGTAGCTGCAGACATTTTAGATTCATTCTTTGCTTTATGTAACAAATTGGTAACTAAGATGTTGGTATTTTGAATATAAATACGGGTGATGGCGAGAGCAGACCAGTTATATAATTTATAATTTAATCAATGTGTTGTGGTTTTAAAATAATAAAGGGCTGCAATTAGCAGCCCCAACTTGAAAATTATGCAAAGTGTTTTTCTAAATCGTCAGAGCCACCAATGTGCTCACCGCCTATGAATACTTGCGGCACTGTCTCACGACCAGAAATCGCTTTTAAACTAGTTAGTGAAGCGTGTTGACCTAATACAATTTCTTCGTACACATAACCTTTTGCGTCTAGTAACGCTTTAGCTTTTGTACAGAACGGGCAATTAGGCTTGGTGATAATGCTCACTGATTCTGGTTTTACCTGTGCTGGGTTAATGTATTCGAGCATGGTATCTGCATCAGATACTTCAAACGGGTCGCCAGGCTTTTGTGGCTCGATAAACATTTTTTCGATAACGCCGTCTTTTACCAGCATAGAATAACGCCAACTGCGCTTACCAAAACCTAAGTCGTTTTTATCGACTAGCATACCCATGCCGTCGGTAAATTCGCCATTACCGTCTGGTAATAGAGTGATATTTTGCGCTTCTTGGTTTTGTGCCCATGCATTCATTACGAAGGTATCGTTTACAGAAATACATACAATGTCATCAACACCGTTTTGTTTAAATACAGCCGCAAGCTCGTTATAACGTGGCAAGTGAGTTGATGAGCATGTTGGTGTAAATGCACCTGGTAATGCAAATAGCACAACTGTTTTACCTTTAAAAATTTCGTCAGTGGTCATTGATTTCCACTGCTCGTCTACACGTGTTGCGAATGTAACGTTTGGTACTTTTTGGCCTTCGATATTGTTTAACATTGTTTTGATTCCTCTTGATTTGTTGAGTGCCATTATGCGATTTAATTTATGATAGCTCCAATCGTTTGTTTGTATTAGTATGATAGGTAAAAGCTATTGGTGGTGTGATATGAATTTAAAAGACTTTGAATACGTAAAAGCGGTTGCACAATACAAGCACTTCAGAAAAGCAGCTGATGCTTGCTATGTCAGCCAACCGACATTAAGCGGGCAAGTTAAAAAGCTTGAACAAGAGCTGGGGGTTGTTATTTTTGACCGTTCAACAAAGCAGGTCACGTTGACTGTGCAAGGTGAACAACTTCTTAAGCAGATCACACTGATCCTAGATCAAACCCAAGTGCTTAAAGAAATAGCCGCCAGCTCACATGACCCACTAAAGGGTAAAATCAATGTCGGTATTATTCCTACCATTGCACCTTATTTACTGCCAACACTCTTAACTTCTATGAAGCAGGCCTTTAGTGAAACCCAGTTTTCATTTATAGAAATGCAAACAGCGCAAACGCTGGTGGCTCTTGATAATGGTGAGATTGATATTGCAATTGTTGCTGATGTGGCTGATTTAGCGCCTTATTATGTGTCACCGCTTTATAAAGAAGACTTCTTAGTTGCAGTTTCTGAGCAACACGCTTTAGCAAGACATACTGAAGTTGCGTTGGCTCAATTACATGAATGTGACTTATTAATGTTAAACGAAGGGCATTGCTTTAAAGAGCAAGCAGAGCAATTTTGTTTTTCAGCTGGGGTTGAAGTCTCGAACCAATATAAAGGTAACAGTATTGAAACCTTACTCGCGTTGGTGGCAATGGATGATGGGATAACCTTTGTTCCTAAGCTTGCATGTACACCACGTGAAGGAGTGAAGTACGTAGCTATAACACCTAATCAGCAACGCCAAGTTGTCATTGCAACTCGTAAACACTACCCACATATAGCAGGCGTTGAGCAATTAGCTAGTTGGCTAAATGCTCATCAAGGCCTACAAGCTCATTTACTCACTAGCAGCTAATTCAACAATATCGTTAATTTGAATGTTAGGCAGTGGTTGCTTATCTATACTCATGGCAACCGCTGATTGCTGATAAAGCTGAGTCACTTTTACCTGATTAAGTGTAGTGATTTTGTGCGGGAGCTTATTACCCTGTGCATCTGTTAGGTAATTATGATGGGCAATATTTAAAATTTGCCCTTGCTCAAGCCCATGCGCCTTACCCAAGTTGATGATTAGCCTGCCGTTTTCTATATGCAGTATTTTACCTTGCGTGGGTAAGCAAGCCATAGCTGCTTGTAAGTCATAGGTTAGGGTTTGGTTTATATCGCTAATAGCTTGGCCATAGTCAGTTGCCCAAAATCGGTCGCTATATACATCGATGATCTCAGTCTTTTTATACGGCCAAATACCTTCTGTTTGGTAGCTTTTTTGCCAGAGCTTTTCGTAAGTGGTGCCATCAAATAAGACGTAATCTACTTTGTATGCACGCTTGAAACTATCATCTTGCCAAAATGCATAATCGTTGTTGATCTTATGGTTAACCGATAAATCACGAATACGGCTCAGTAATACATATTGCGAGTTACTGCGGCTAGTGATCTCTTCAAGTAGTGCATTACTGTAATCGTATTGCTGAGTGAAAAAATGATCTACTCGCAACGGCATATTGTAATAGGCTGTCGGTTTAGCTGCCATTTGCGTATTACTTAAGTTGGCATATAAGTGTTCACTAATGGCTTTGTTTACGTCAAAAATTTGGCCCATACGCGCTTGCTCGCGATTGGCGAGTTGGCTTTGTGTCACGGCAATAAATTTGGTGTATTGGTTTGCAGGGCATTCTTCTGCTTGAGCAAAAATATCGAGGCGAAGAGTTATGGCATAGGTGTCGTTATGGCGGTCTTCGCTGATCAATTCTATTTTCTGGATTTCACCATGGCTGCTTATTTTCAGCTGGTCTTGCGTCAAAACCCCGTCAACTAAGGTCTGTACAGAGCTTACTCGAGCGCCAGAAAACACTAAAGCCTGAGTTATGGCGTCTTTAATTGCGGCAGATTTGGCTTGGCTCGTATCGCTATTTTTTACAACTGCATGGCCTGTAGATTCAAACCACTGAGCTAAGCTATTGTTAGAAAACAAAATTGTAAAGGCTAAGCCAAGGCCTTTTAAGCTGGCTATTGTTTTATTTTTCATGCTGACACCTAGCATTAAAACCAATGAATAACCTAAATGAGCAAGGACTGTACCACAGTGGCATTAAACGTGCATATTTGTAGCCAAAGAGTTTTAAGCGGAAGCAAATTATGCGAGCACTTCTATTCGGTGGGCTGGTTGCCTGCGCAGCATTAACCGGCTGCAGTAGTATTTTTGATAAACATGTAGAATACACTTACATTGAGCCAGATAGCTACCCAGTGTTAAAAGCCGTGGGTTATGCGCCAATTAGTGCTCAACCAGGTAGCAATGAATCGCAGCGTACTCTACTTGCGATTAAAGCCTCAAAGCTTGAAGCTTACCGGGAGCTTGCTGAGCAAGTTTACGGGCAAAGAATTTCCGCAGGCACTACAGTGCAAAATAGCATTGCTCATAATGATCAATTACAAAGCCAAGTACAAGGTGTGATCAAAGGTGCACAGGTTATTAAAACCTATGCAGTAGGGGATACCTACGCAACTGAATTACAGCTTGATATGAAGCGAGTGCACGATTTATACATCGGCGAAGTAAAACCGCGCCAAGTGAAAAAAGTAACATATTATTAGGTGCAACTTAGTCTAGTTGTAACCTATTGGCTTGCCGCATAAGTCCAGCAAATTCTGCAAGCATTAAAAAAGCGCGATAACTTAGTTATCGCGCTTTTTTAATGAAATAGTATTTAGGCTTTCAAATTGTGAACGATTTTCTTATCGCCTTGAATCACGCTGCCACCTTGGTCGTAGGTCATCGATGATGGTGCACCGATTAAAATATCTTTAAGTTGCTTAACACTCAACTGTGCTTGATGGGCCGCGTGAGCGTTTACATCATTTTTCTTCTTGCAGCTTGCTAGGAGAGTATTTACTTGCTTAATGAGTGCACTTACTTCGTCATCTTGCGATTCGTTGTGCGCAACAAGCTTTTGCACTTCTTTATCAATGGTTTGAATTTGTTGGAGCAAAGAGATTTTTTGTTGGGCAATACTCTTTAATCCGTCACCACGCTTTGCAGCAATGGCTGTCAACTCATCATCTAACAGCGCAGCAATAGACTCCAAGCACGAAACTTGTTGTGTTAATTTGCTAGCTATTAAATGATTATGATCAGCCATAGACATCAAACTCGAATGCAGCGATGTTCTTTGCTAGCTTTTCAGCATCAATTTGGTATTTACCTTCACTGATTGCTTTTTTCAGCTCAGCCACTTTATTGCTATCAAAGCCAGATGATTGCTCTGCTTTTTCTTGCAAAGATTTTAGCTGTTTAGCTTGAGGAGTTAAGCTCACAGAATCTGCACTTGCTTTTGGTGCGGCCGATTTTGCAGCGGCTGCATTAGCATTATCTTTTTGTAAATCAAGCTTTTTTTGCTTGGTATTTGTCAACACAGAAGGCTGTTGTTGACCATTATTGACATTGCTTACCATAATTTTGACCTATACATTACCCAACATATGCCTTTATATCGGCGGGCACAGCGGATACTTTAGCATAAATATAAAAAATTAAATATTTACTTGTACAGACTCGACCCCATCCACACGTGCATTTAATACTTTACCTGATTTTTTGTTTTTTACACGTACTAATTCGTCTAACGTGCCATCTTCTAGAGCAATTCCGGTGGTTTTAATTCTTAAGCCGCGTAATGAAGCAAAAATAGTTACGTTATCGCCTTTACACACCATACAAACCTGGCTCATTACAATCGGACTACCATCACGCAAGTTACGCTTACTGCGACTGCCAATAAGTATAGCCTCATCTTGTACGTATCGCGTTCTAACAAATTGCTTTGGCTTCATTTCAATGCGTAAATGTTCTGGGCGAATGACTTCACCACGAGCAAGGTTGGTAGTAACCACAACCACAGGTTCAAGTTTAATAATGCGCACGTGAACGTATTGGGTCCAACTATTTAAGTCTTGGCACTTAAGTTGTACAGTTACCTGCCGATTAAAAGGAGGCTCTGTTGGTAACTCTTTGTTAATTGGTGACTCACATAACCTCTCAGGAATGCGACTATCTAATGGTAAAGCACTAATTTGAGGTGTGGTGTCCAGATCAGGGATCTGCTCGCTAACAAAATCGATGGCGATTTGTTGAAGTTGCTCGGTATTATAAACTTCTGCCCGTAGTTGTGTTGTAAACAACAGGCTAGTAAGAAAATAAAAAACACTGTATCTTCGGCTTTTTTTTAACAAACTCATATTGTTTCGACTATGCTTATGGTTGAAAACAAGGTATAAATATTTTGCGTCAAAAAACAGACGCTTTGTAACCTTATGTAGCTTTAACACAAAGAAGGCAATTATTGTTCCAGCTCTGATTGTTTATCTTTAGGAGATTGAAATGGCAGGCATTTTAGACTCAGTTAACCAGCGTACTCAGTTGGTTGGGCAAAACCGCCTTGAATTACTATTATTCAAACTCAGAGGGCGACAACGCTTTGGTATAAACGTGTTTAAAGTAAGAGAGGTTCTGCAATGTCCACCACTTACTAACATGCCTAAATCAAATGCGTACATTCGCGGTGTTGCGCATATCCGCGGTCAAACTATCTCTGTTATTGATTTATCGATGGCTGTAGGTGGCCCTGCAATTGAAAATATCAAAGACAGTTTTATCATCATTGCTGAGTACAACCGTTCAGTGCAAGGGTTTTTAGTTGGTGGTGTTGAACGCATCGTGAATATGAACTGGGAAAAAATAATGCCGCCGCCTTCGGGAGCCGGACGTTATTCTTACCTAACTGCGGTCACTGAAATTGAAAACGAGTTAGTTGAAATTCTCGATGTAGAAAAAATCTTGAATGAAATTTGCCCGGTTAACACTGAAGTGAGCGCTGAAGTAGTTGGCGAAGGCGAAATTCAGCGTGATTTAGGTGAGCGTATTGTCTTTATTGCTGACGACTCTGCGGTAGCTCGAAATCAAGTCAAGCGTGCACTCGAGCCGCTTGGTGTTCAGACTGAGCTTGCTAAAAACGGTAAAGAAGCATTATTACGCCTACGTGAGATTGCTAAACTTGATTGTCAAAATGATATTACCGAACGCGTTGGCCTCTTAATATCTGATGTAGAAATGCCAGAAATGGACGGTTATACACTAACCGCTGAAATTAAGGCAGACCCAAAATTATCACCTCTGCATGTGATCTTGCATACCTCGTTAAGTGGGGTGTTTAACCAAGCAATGATCGAAAAAGTGGGTGCCGATGATTTTATTGCAAAATTTAACCCAGATGAATTAGCGACAGCTGTGAAAAAGTGGGTTCATTGTGATTAATTATTTATAGGTGGTATTACTTTGGAAAATAAGCACTTACAACAAAGCGAATACGATCAATTCCGCTCTTTTTTAGAGCAGCAATGTGGCATTGTGCTAGGCGATAATAAACTTTATTTAGTTAAAAGCCGCCTTGCGCCACTTATGGCTCGTTTTAATGTTGAGTCTTTATCACAGTTGGTAAGTAAAACACTGAGTCCTCATGAGAGGCAGCTTCGTGCCGCTGTGGTTGATGCGATGACGACCAATGAAACGCTTTGGTTTCGTGACCAATATCCGTTTGAGTTATTGAAAACGAAACTCTTTCCTGAACTTAAAGATGTACGTAGGCCACTAAAAATATGGTCAGCGGCAAGTTCATCAGGACAAGAGCCATACTCTATTGCCATGTCGGTTGCCGAATTCCAGTCAAAAAATCCAGGTGTATTAAAGATGGGTGCGCAAATTATTGGCACTGACATTTCTAATACTATGCTTGATATGTGTAAGAATGCTGAATATGACTCGCTAGCACTTGCTCGTGGCTTGTCGATGGAGCGTCGTCAAAAGTTCTTTAAAGACAGTGGCAATGGAATGGCTCAGGTAGTTGACCCTATCCGCAAAATGGTGAGCTTTAGACACTTAAACTTACTCGATTCATA
Organism: Pseudoalteromonas sp. 2CM39R; assembly: GCF_023161845.1. Classification (NCBI taxonomy): domain Bacteria; kingdom Pseudomonadati; phylum Pseudomonadota; class Gammaproteobacteria; order Alteromonadales; family Pseudoalteromonadaceae; genus Pseudoalteromonas; species Pseudoalteromonas sp. 2CM39R. The sequence goes on along the minus strand of NZ_JALNTM010000008.1, from coordinate 179,879 downwards.
TGCCCTAATGGGCAAGTTTGACATTATATTTTGCCGTAATGTGTTGATTTATTTCTCACCAGAAGTAAAAGCTAAAATCATTTCGCAATTTGCTCAAGCTTTAAACCCGAAAGGTTACCTGTTTTTAGGTGCGTCAGAATCAATGGCGGGCTTAAGTGATAGCTTTGATATGGTTCGTTGTAACCCCGGTATCATCTATCAGAAAAAGTAAACTCTCCTTAGCAACCTAGCTCTTAGGTTGCTAAATTTACCTATTTTTCAGTCTCTTATATAAATTAAATCACTCCTAAATTTTTGGCTTAGCTTTTGCATTAAGCACTACAGAGTCAATTTTTTGGAGATGGTTATGGCTATCAGTTTTGATAAAGCATTTGGTGTTCATCCTCATGCGATGTTGATCCGTTCACAACGCGCTGAGTTATTAGCGACAAATATCGCTAATGCTGATACGCCGGGCTATAAAGCGAAAGATATCGATTTTGCCTCGGCATTAAAAGCGGCAAAAAGCAACCAACAAGGCGGCAATAGCATGGTAAGAACCGATGCTAAACATATTGCCGGGGGCAGTCGTTTTGTTGGCAGTGCAGAAATGTTTCGCTCGCCAAATCAAGCAGATACAGGTGATGGTAACTCGGTTGATATACAAGTGGAACGAAACTTGTATGTACAGAACTCATTAGAGTATCAGGCAAGCCTGCAATTTATGAGTAGTAAAATTAAAGGCCTTAAAAAAGCCCTCGGTAGTCAAGGAGCTTAATCATGAGTTTGTATAATGTTTTTGATATTTCAGCAACCGGTATGAGTGCGCAAAATGTTCGCTTAAATACCACAGCCAGTAATATCTCGAATGCGAATACGATTAGTTCTAGCCAAGATCAGACATACCGAGCGCGCCATCCTGTTTTTGCTGCAGAGCTGACTAAAGCGTCATCATCACAAAGCAATCCTCAGGGCTCTTCTGTTGGCGTTAAAGTATTAGGTGTTGTAGAGAGCGATAAACCTCTTCAAATTGAATATAACCCGAACCACCCAAGTGCGGATGAAAATGGTTATATCTACAAACCTAACGTTAATGTTGTAGAAGAAATGGCAAATATGATTTCAGCCTCTCGCTCTTACCAAACAAATGTGCAAGTTGCTGATGCAGCTAAGCAAATGTTAAGTAAAACACTGTTGCTTGGGCAGCGGTAACCGAGGATAAGTTATGAGTAACGACATCAGCAGTGCGTCATCCACGTATTTAGATAATTTACGTTGGCAAGACAATCAAAATAAAACAGAAGAGAAAGATGATACTTTAACGCAAGAAGACTTCTTCTCACTTTTAACACAACAGTTGTCGTTTCAAGACCCAAGCAAGCCAGCTGATAATGATCAAATGATTGCGCAGATGACGAATTTCACTATGGCTGAGGGTATTTCAAACTTAAATGAGAAGTTTGAATCACTGACTGCATCAATGACATCTAACTCTGCGTTACAGGCTTCAACGCTCGTTGGTAAGCAAGCGTTACTTGAGTCTGACACCATTGATTTTGACGGTGAAAATCTCGCAAAAGGTTCTGTGGTTGCAGAGACTGCTGTTGAATCTTTAACGTTGAGGATCACGGATTCATCGGGTCAGTTAGTACGCACCATGGAACTTGGTTCGCAATCAGCGGGTGCACTTCGTTTTGAGTGGGATGGCAAAGATAACGATGGCAATGTACTTCCAGAAGGTGAGTATGACATCAGTGCTGAAGGCTTTGTCAATGGAGACTACAGCAGTATGCCTATGGCGACCTTTAAGAATATTGAGAGTGTCAATATTAATGGCGCAAGCGGCATTATCGTAAATACAAAAGAGGGTGCGGTTAGGCTAACTGATATAGCTGAAATCGCATAAGTAAAAAAAGGTTTGGGTTAGCTTAGGCTAAGAGATAGGTTAGAGGTGAGTTATGAGCTTCAATATTGCATTAACAGGCTTAGCAGCCGCGCAAAAAGATTTAGACGTTACAGCAAATAATATTGCTAACGTTAATACTACGGGCTTTAAAGAGTCTCGTGCAGAGTTCGCTGATGTATACGCATCATCAGTATTTAGTTCTGGTAAAACAAAAAATGGTGACGGTGTAAGAACGACAATGGTGGCACAGCAATTCCACCAAGGTTCGTTATCTTTCACAAATAACTCTCTTGACTTAGCGATCACTGGTGAAGGTTATTTCGCAATGGCGAATGACCTAGGTGCGCAAGACTTCACATATACTCGTGCAGGTGCGTTTAAATTAAACCAGGATAACTTCATTGTTGATGCAAGCGGTAACTACTTACAAGGTTTCCCTGTTGATGAAGCAACCGGTGATACCACTTCTGTAAGCTTAAGTACATCTTCGGCGTTACAAATTCCTGATGCCTCAGGTTCACCGCGTGCAACCACGAATGTTTATTCATCATTTAACCTAGATTCACGTGCCTCTGCGCCAACAGTGACACCGTTTGATCCTGAATCAAGTGCTACATATAATAGTTCAACATCAACAACTGTGTATGATTCATTAGGTGAGCCACATATTTTACAGTTCTTCTTCGTTAAAACTGATGCAGCTGTGACAGGTAATGACAATGAGTGGCAAGTATACGCCACACTGGATGAAAAACCATTTGATGCAAGTGGTGTAGAGCAAACAACAACGCCTTATACACCACTAACTACATTCCAATTTGATTCAAGTGGTTTACCACTTAACACGGATGGTGTTGCTAATACTGATGCATCATTTAACCCATTAACTTTACCAAATGGCGCAGGCGCTGCGACAGGTTTATCTGACTTACTATCTAATGGTGCTAGTTTCCCTGATGATGTAACGATGAACTGGCGTGATGAAGCGGCAACAGCGAACAAAGTACCTACTCAATATGCTAGTAACTTTGAAGTAAAAGCACTTGAACAAGATGGTGCGACTGTAGGTCGTCTATCAGGTATCGATATCGGTTCTGACGGTAAAATTGTTGCTTCATACAGTAATGGTGACACTTCATTCTTAGGTCAAGTTGCCATGGTACGCTTTTCGAACTCACAGGGGTTACAACAAGTGGGTGATACTTCTTGGAAGAAGAGTTTAACGTCAGGTGAGCCTATTGCTGGCGAACCAGGTTCAGGTACCTTGGGTTCAATTAACTCATCTGCGCTTGAACAATCAAACGTAAACCTAACTAACGAACTTGTTGACTTGATTAGTGCGCAGCGTAACTTCCAAGCAAATTCACGTGCGCTTGAGGTTAACTCAACACTACAGCAAAACATCCTACAGATCCGTTAATTTTAACGGTTCTAAGCTTAATCCGACACGAAGGCTGCTCCCTCTATTGGCAGCCTTTTTTCATTCTAATTATTCATTTTCCTCTTCTATTTTAGCGTCAATTTTACTTTGGCACTTTTATTGCATTTCTTAGTTATCGTATTTTTAGTGAGTCAATGTTATGGACAAAATGGTCTACATTGCCATGTCGGGTGCTAAGCAAAGTTTGCGAGGTCTTGAACTCAAGGCCAACAACCTTGCTAATGCTAACACCACTGGCTTTAAAGCTGATTTTGCACAAGCTCGCTCTATGCAAGCCTTCGGTGAAGGTCTGCCATCTAGGGTGTTTGCAATGCAAGAACGCCCTGGATCTAATATGGAATCGGGTGGTTTTGTTGAAACTGGCCGCGAGCTTGATATCGCGATGAGTGACCGTGGTTGGTTGAGTGTACAAGATGCATCAGGCAATGAGGCGTACACCAAAACTGGCACATTAAACATTACTCCAGATGGCGCGTTGATCACTAGCCATGGCCGTCAAGTAATTGGCGAAGGTGGTCCAATCATTTTGCCATTACCTATCGAGAAAGTTGAGTTTAGTGAAGACGGTGCTATTCAGGTTCGCCCACAAGGAGCGCCAGCAAACTTTTTGGAAGTGGTTGATCGCTTAAAAGTGATTGAGGCTGATAACACTCAGCTTGAAAAAGGTAATGACGGTTTATTTCGACCAAAAGAAGACATGTTGGTCAATGACCTTTGTGGTTTTTGTGATATTTCACCAAACGTAAAAGTACTGTCGGGAACGCTTGAAATGTCGAACGTAAACCCAGTGCATGAAATGGTCGATATGATCAGCAATCAACGCCAATTTGAATTACAAGTTAAATTGATGAAAACAGCCGAAGAGCTCGATGAGCGTCAAGATCAGCTGTTACGCATTGTTTAAGATGACTGAGAGGGTAGAGTTATGAATCCTGCATTATGGATCAGTAAAACCGGGCTTGACGCCCAGCAAACCGATATTTCGGTGATCTCAAATAATCTCGCAAATGCCAGCACGGTCGGTTACAAAAAAAGCCGCGCCGTATTTGAAGATTTACTATATCAAAATATAAATCAACCAGGTGGTCGTTCGTCGCAAGACACTGAAATGCCATCGGGTTTAATGCTTGGTGCCGGTGCAAAAGTGGTTGCTAACCAAAAGAACTTTTCACAAGGTAACATGCTTACCACAGAAAATTCATTGGACTGGATGATCTCAGGTCCTGGCTTTTTTGAAGTGCAATTACCAGATGGCAACATTGCATACTCACGTAATGGTCAATTCACCACTGACGAAGATGGTCGCATTGTAACTTCTGGTGCGGGTTTTCCATTACAGCCAGAAATGAACGTACCAGACGACGCACAATCAATTACTGTTTCGCAAGACGGTGAAGTGTCGGTACGTATTTCAGGACAAGCAGAGAACGTGGTAATTGGTCAGCTAACAATTAGTGACTTTATTAATCCATCAGGTCTTGAGCCTATGGGGCAAAACTTATACACAGAAACCGCTGTGAGTGGCGCACCTGTGCAAGGGAACCCAGGTATCGATGGTTTAGGTACTGTGGTTCAAGGTTCACTTGAAACGTCTAATGTGAATGTAACAGAAGAACTCGTTAACTTGATCGAAACGCAACGAATTTATGAAATGAATTCAAAAGTGATTTCAGCGGTTGATGAAATGCTTAGTTACATCAATCAACAGCTTTAATGGGTAGGAGGCAGCATGCGTAACATTATCTTAGTCACATCGGCAGCATTAATGCTGGGTGGTTGTATGACAACGCAAAATCATCATGTGGTTCAGGATGACCCTTACTATGCGCCTATGTATCCGGAGCCAACAACAGAGCCAATGGTACCAACGGGTTCGTTGTTTGATAGTTATTCAGCAGATGACTTGTACTCAGATAAAAAGGCATTGCGCGCTGGTGATATCATCACGGTTAAATTGCAAGAATCAACGCAAGCCACCAAAGCCGCTAAAACCGAAACCGATAAAGAAACGGACGCTAGTTTAGACCCTGTTATTGGGCTTGGTGGCAATCCGGTGAATATTGGTGGTGATAGCATTCAGTTTGGTATTGGTTCTGGTGCATCGTTTAAAGGTGATTCAAAGTCTAACCAATCAAATAGCTTATTTGGTGATATTTCTGTCAATGTGATGCGTGTTTTACCTAATGGAAACTTGGTTATTCGTGGTGAAAAATGGCTCACTTTGAATACCGGTGAAGAATTTATTCGCCTTGAAGGCTTAGTTCGTCCTGAAGATGTTCAAGCAGATAACACGGTCACATCAAACCGTATTGCTAATGCGCGAATTCAATACTCAGGTAAAGGGCAAATTCAAGAAACGCAAAGTGCAGGTTGGCTGTCTCGTTTCTTTAGTAGTTCGCTTTTCCCATTTTAGAGGAATAAAGTCATGAATGGGTTTAAATACATCATCGCTCTTTGCTTAATTAGCCTGCAGTTTTCTGCACAGGCTGAGCGAGTCAAAGATGTATCTATGGTTGAGGGTGTTCGCTCAAACCAATTAGTGGGTTATGGTTTGGTTGTCGGTTTGCCCGGCACAGGTGAGCAAAGCCGATTTACTCAACAAAGCTTTAAAGCCATGCTGAATGGTTTTGGTATCACTTTACCTGATAGCTTAAAACCTAAAATTAAAAATGTTGCCGCTGTGGCTGTGCATGCAGAGTTACCGGCATTCAGAAAACCCGGTCAAACCATTGATATTACGGTTTCGTCTATTGGTAGTGCGGGTAGTTTACGTGGCGGTACCTTATTACAAACCTTCTTAAAAGGGGTTGATGGCAATACCTATGCGATTGCACAAGGCAGCTTAGTCGTAGGTGGTTTAGGTGCTGAAGGGGCAGACGGTAGCCGTGTAATTATTAACACACCCACAGTGGGTCGTATTCCAAACGGTGCCATTGTAGAACGTGCTATTAAGAGCCCATTTATGCAAGGTGACTACATTACTTTTAATTTAAATCGCCCAGATTTCACAACGGCAAAACGCCTAGAGCAAACGATTAATGATTTAGTGGGCCCTGACAGTGCTCAGGCAATCGATGCAGCTTCAGTGCGTGTATTAGCACCGCGTGATGCATCTCAACGTGTTGCTTATTTGTCGACACTTGAAAACTTAGAGTTTAAGCCAGCAGACACAGCAGCAAAAATTATTGTGAACTCTCGCACAGGCACAATAGTGATTGGCAAAAACGTGAAGCTACAGCCAGCGGCGATTACACATGGTGGTTTAACGGTCACCATTGCTGAGCAGCAAAATGTGTCTCAGCCAAATGCTTTAAGTGATGGTGAAACCACGGTTACCAATCAAAGCATTATTGATGTGAACGAAGATGACTCACGTGCTTTTGTATTTAATCCAGGTGTTAATCTTGATGATCTTGTGCGTGCAATCAATGAAGTTGGGGCTGCACCGGGTGATTTAATGGCAATCCTTGAAGCTTTAAAAGAAGCGGGGGCGATAAACGGGCAACTGGTTATCATTTAAATTAAAACGCGCTTTCGAGCGCGTTTTTTGTTTCTATAACTTTTAACCCTTGAGTGTATAAACATCAGCCAAAATCTTGGCTCTGAAGTTACTCCATTCCTGTATCAGTTATTAGCCATTCATTTATAAAGTTTTTTATTGGCGCAATTTTTGCATTTTAATTTTCATTATTAACTATTGTGTCAAAAAGCTGATGGATACTAATCATCTCGACAAGCAAAACTTTTTTGATTTAGGCAACTTAGACTCGTTACGTCAAAATGCCTTAAAAAGTGATGCCTCTAGCGATGCGTCAAAAGAGGCGCTGAAAAAAGCGGCGGCACAATTTGAATCTATCTTCACTCAGATGCTGCTTAAAAGTATGCGTAAAGCAAATGAAGCGTTTGAAGATAAAGACAGCCCATTTAATTCAAGCGGCGTTAAATTTTTTGAAGAGATGCATGACCAACAAATGTCGGTTGAGCTTTCATCAAATGGCTCGTTGGGTCTAGCTGACTTGATTGTTCAGCAGCTCTCGCCAGACGGTAAAGAGTTTACACCAGGTTCTGTACTTAGAACGACGGCTGACTTTGATAGTGATAAACGCGCAAGCGGTGCTGTTGATAGCACTACTGAGGCTAAGGCTAAACCACAAGCTGTCGAGGATACATCAGCGAACGAGCAATCAGAAAATCGCTTTGAAGATGCTGAGTCTTTCATTAGCTCTGTTTGGGAGCACGCTAAAAATGCTGCTGAGAAAATTGGCTTAAACCCAGCTGTGATGGTTGCTCAAGCAGCACTTGAAACGGGCTGGGGTAAACACATCATCAGTAAAGCTGATGGCACAAGTAGTAACAACTTATTCAATATTAAATCGGATAGGAGCTGGCAAGGTGATAAAGCAAGCAAAGTCACGCTTGAGTTTGAACAAGGTGTGCCAGTTAAAAAGCAAGCAAGTTTTCGCTCTTATCAATCGATTAAAGACAGTGTGAACGACTTTGTGGATTTCTTAAATGAAAACCCTCGTTATCAAGAAGCACTTAATAATACCGCAGAGCCTGCAGCCTTTTTAGATTCGTTACAAAAAGCAGGCTATGCAACTGATCCAAATTATGCCGATAAAATTAAGCAGGTATTGAAGCGCGTTGAGCTTCAAAGCGTCGCTGCTTCATTGGTACGTTAAGGAGTAGACCCTCATGTCATTTAGCTTATATGACATAGCAAATGCCGGTGTAAGAGCTAACTCTGAGCTTTTACAAACCACCAGTAAAAACATCGCCAACGTTAATACCGAGGGCTATGTGCGTGAGCGTACTGAGTTCACAACCATGATCGATAACCAAGTCGGCCGTGGTGAAACGTATCGCTTACTAAATGAATTTGCACAAAAGCAATTAAATAGAGATACCTCTAATAAAGCGTTCTTTGATCAGTTTGTAACTGAAGCAAGTCGTGTAGATAGCTTGTTTTCAGAAGAGTCAAACAGCTTATCAACGAGCGTCAATTCGTTTTTTAATAATGTACAAGAAAGCTTAAACCAACCGTCATCAACAGTAGCTCGTTCACTGGTCATGACGGATGCACAAAATTTGATTGATCAAATGGACAGGTTGTCGAGCATTGTTGTTGACCAAAAAGCAGTGGTAAATGAGCAGCTAGAAATCTTTTCAGATGAAGCTAATAACCTGATCCAAAATATCAGTGATTTAAATACCAAGATTGCTTCAGTTCATGGTACTGATCGTGAGTCAGTATCAAGTGGTTTATATAATGAACGTGATAAAGCAATTCGTGACTTATCAGAGCTGATTGATATTGAAACACTCGATGGTAATAACGGCGAAAAACAAGTGTACTTAGGCTCTGGTCAAGCACTTGTCATGCAAAGTGGCACATTTAACCTGTTTTCATTCAGTGGCGATCCTGATCCGAACTTTAAAGAATTAAAACTTGATGTAAACGGTGGCAAAGCTGTGCCGCTTGAAGTTGATGTGAGTAAATTGAAAGGCAAAATTGGTGGCTTACTGGCATTTCGTGACGATATTTTAGTGCCAGCGCAAAACCAATTGGGTCAAATGGGCTTAGCATTAGCCGATGCCTTTAACCAACAAAATAGCTTAGGTATGGACGCTAATGGTGAAATTGGCGGCGATATTTTTGCTATTCCAACGGTAGATGCGTTTGGTTATCAAGCCAATACGGGCACATCAACAATGACGGCAACCCTTGAGCCTGGTAAAGGCAGCGAATTGCCAGCAAGTGATTTTATTGTGACCTATACAAGCGCAACCACTGTTGAGATTCAGGCAATCGATAATAAAGGTGAACCCATTGGCACCGCATCTACAGCAAATGTGACTGCCGGTGTGATTGACTCATCAACTATTACGGGTGGTGAAGCGTTTGGTTTACAACTCAACGTATCAGGTGCTGCAAATACTGGTGACCAATTTATGGTTAAGTTGAACTCTCAGGCTGCAACTAGCTTAGAGCTTGCAACTGAACGTCCTGAAGATTTAGCGTTAGCATCACCTATTCGAACTGCGAACGATATCAATAATTCCAGTGATGCAAGTATTTCTGCTGGCACAGTATCCGATATTGACAACTCAACGGGTATTACCGTGGGTCCTCCACCGAGTTTGGCGAATGGCGATATCACGTTAGTGAAAACGGCGAATGCTAACGAGTATCAAATTACAGATGGTAACGGTACATCGACGTTTACCATTACACCACCTGCTGAGAATATTCTTGCTCAAGCAGGAGCGCCTTACGATACCTACGGCTTTGACTTTAATATTGAAGGATCACCTGCAACAGGTGACACCTTCACAGTAGAGTTTAACACTGGAGGTTTTGATGATAACCGTAATGGTTTGCTATTGGCCGATTTACAAAATGGTGAGCTAGTGCGTCAAAATGTTGAAGCAAGTAGTACAGCCGATAATCATAAAACGTTTAATCAAGCCTATTCAGGTATTGTCACTGATATTGGTGTAGTGACTAGTCAAGCCCAAACGAATGGTGCGGCCTTTACAGCACTAGCCGATCAATCAGAAGCTTGGTATGAATCACTATCAGGTGTAAACCTTGATGAAGAAGCGGCAAACTTACTGCGCTTTCAACAATCATATGCAGCATCGGCACAGGTCCTTTCAACAGCACGTACTATTTTTGACACCTTATTAAGTGCGGCGAGGTAATTATGCGTATTTCAAATAACATGATGTATAAGAATAACCTTAATTCTATTCTTAACTCACAACAAAATGTAAACAAAGCGCAAGAGCAGGTTAATACCCAAAAGCGTGTATTAACTGCTGCTGACGATCCTTCCGCAACGGCTCGCGCGTTACTTTATAACGATCGCATTCAGGGTAATGAACAGTTCACAAAAAACATTACTATGCTGAATAGCCGCCTAACGACAGAAGAAAGTGTGCTGCAAAATATTAAAGGCGCACTTGAGTCTGCTTATACTTTATCTATTCAAGCTGGTAACGGTGCCTATAGTGATATCGACCGTGAAGGTATTGCTGAAGAAGTTAAAGCATTGCAAAGTACGGTACTTGATTTGATGAATGCAAAGACTGAAGACGGTAAATTTATCTTTTCGGGTTATCAAGATAATACTCCGTCTTACACCTTTAATAGTACTTCTGGACGCTATGAATATGGTGGCGATCAGGGGCAACACAAGATCAAAGTAGCTGAAGGTGTAGAAATCAAATCAAGTGACAATGGTTTTGATACATTCGAAAAAGTAAATGCTCGACTAAATGTGGCATCAAACGACGGCACTGTGTCAGGCGGTATCACAAGCTCAAAAATTTATGTTACTGAGCAAGCTGATTTCGATAAATTCCATCAGGCTAACTACAATGCTGATCCTGCTGCAGCGGCAAATGCCAATACACTAAGCTTTATTACTACCACAGGCACACCTAATACATTTGTTGTGCAGCAAGCAGGTGTAACTATTGATAGTGGTAATTTTGAAGATGGAAAAATTCAGTATCAAGGGATGTCAATTTCTGTTTCACCTGTTGCAAATGGCCAAGTTGATGTTGACCTTGAAGCACCACAAAAAGAGAATGCCTTAAATACCTTGGACGATCTGATAGCAGGACTAACCAATCCTGATTTAACTCAAGCAGAGTTTGATCAAGTTTTAGCGGATGCCATTGTACAACTCGATAATGCCAAAAATCAGGTTTCTCTTGTTCAGGCTGGCTTAGGTGGTCGCTTAAATACGGCCAAGAAAATCGAACAGTCTAATAGTGATTTAGATACCAGTAATAAAGCAGCAAAAGCTGAGCTTGTTGAGCTTGATATGGCTGAAGCGATTACTGAACTCACCAAACAAGAAACATCACTGCAAGCTGCCCAAGCAACATTTGGCCGTTTGGCTAACCTATCATTATTTGATTACTTATAATTTTTATAGGTTAAGCTCATTTTAAGAGCTTAACCTATAAAACCTGCCTTAAGCTTCCTACTTTAAAAGCGCTTTTAGCTCACTCTTTATTGTGTTTTTACCCTCGTTAACACATCGTGATAGCGGCTTACAAGGTAACCAGAAGCCATGTTCAGCTAAAATTTTAAATTATTTTTCCTTTAAAAATAGCATGTTAAGTGAAAATTTAAAAATTGTTTAAAAATTCACTAAAGGATTTTTTGAGCGGACCGATAACTTAATTAACCAAGCAGAGTAACAAATGACAGTTACCGCTTAATTAGAGTAAGTTTGAGAGTAAATGATAAGTTTACTTCGGGAGAAATATCATGGCACTTTATGTAAATACAAATGTTAGTTCATTAAACGCTCAAAGACAATTAATGAATTCTGGTAACTCACTTGACACTTCATTCAAGCGTTTATCATCAGGTCTTCGTATCAACAGCGCAGCTGACGATGCGGCTGGTCTACAAATTTCTGACCGTTTAACATCGCAAATTAACGGTCTTAACCAAGGTAACCGTAATGCGAACGACGGTATCTCTTTAGCGCAAACAGCTGAAGGTGCGCTAGACGAAGTAACAGCAATGTTCCAACGTGTACGTACGCTTTCTCAACAAGCAGCAAATGGTTCAAATACCGATGAAGACCGCTTAGCGATTCAAGAAGAGATTCGTTCACTGATGTCTGAGGTGAATCGTGTTGCTGAAGATACAACTTTTGGTGGTCAAAATCTTCTTGACGGTTCATACGACGCAGAGTTCCAAGTGGGTGCAGATGCTGTACAAACAATTGGTTTCAGTATGCAAAATGTAGGCGGTTCAGCTACGGGTTCTATGTCTGCAAATGGTGGCTTTACTCTTTCAGGCATTGCGGGTATCGCAAGTGCAGTAACTGGCGACCGTTTATCTGGACTAGCTGAAGGTGCATCAGATATTGGTGGTGCAGCATTAGCAACAGATACATTTGCTGCTGCTTATATTGCAACAGCTATAAGTGTATCAAGCCAAGTAAATGCGCAAGTGACTTTAGCAGGTATGGACGCGCTTATCGCAGTAGTTGATAAAAAACGTGCTGAGCTTGGTGCGGTACAAAACCGTTTCCAATCTACTATTCGTAACCAATCGAATATCTCTGAAAACTTAAGTGCAGCTAAGTCACGTATCAAAGACACTGACTTTGCTCAAGAAACAGCTAACTTAACTAAGATGCAAATCTTACAACAAGCTAGCCAAACAATCTTGAGTCAAGCTAACCAACGACCTCAAGCGGCGTTAAGCCTACTAGGTTAATAGTTGAGGGATTTAAGTTAAGGTGAAGTCAAAACTTTGACTTAAAAGAAAAGCGCCTTTGTCTAATGGGGTATTAACAAAGGCGCTAAGATAGGATTATAAAGCGGAGGCGCTCAAAATCCTGACAGTAGTGTTCTAACATTTGTAAGAACATAAAATATAAAGCACAGATTATGCCATAATTTGTGTTATTAAACCCACTCTTAAACTTATCTCTCTTAAGGCTCCTACTAAATGGAGCCTTTTTTCATTCCTTTTTTAAACTAAATTAATTGTTGGCCTATTAATTGCTCTGTTTACTTCAAGTTAATTAACTAATAAGCAAAGTGGCAGTATTTTGCCCCAGGCGACTTAGATTTGCCGCTATAAGGGTCACTTTGTCAAATTCACTTTTTAAAAGTGACTTTACTTTGACAGATAAGAAGAGAGTTTATTATGGCTTTATATGTAAATACTAATGTTAGTGCATTAAATGCACAAAGACAGTTGGATAGAACAGGTACAGATCTAGATAATTCATTTAAACGTTTATCATCAGGTCTACGTATTAATAGTGCAGCTGATGATGCTGCCGGTTTACAAATATCTGACCGTTTACAATCGCAAATTCTAGGTCTTAATCAGGGAAATCGAAATGCTAATGATGGTATTTCACTTGCGCAAACTGCTGAAGGTGCGATGGATGAAATTACATCAACATTCCAACGTATTAGAACACTATCTCAACAGGCTGCAAACGGCTCGAATACTGATGAAGACCGCTTAGCAATCCAAGAAGAGATCCGTCAATTATCAGATGAAGTAAATCGCATAGCTACAGATACAACATTTGGTGGTCAAAACTTATTAGATGGTAGTTATTCTGCTAGTTTCCAAATTGGTGCGGATGCAGTTCAAACCATTGGCTTTAGTATGCAAAGTGTAGGTGGAACTGCTGCAATAAATAGTTTATCAGCTGATGGAGGCTTCACTCTTTCAGGTATTGCAGGTATTGCAAGTGCCGTTGGAGGGCAGCAGCTTTCAGCTTTAGCTGAAGGTGCATCAGATATTGGTGGCGCAGCATTAGCGACTGATAGCTTTGACGCTGTTTTTAGAGCCTCTTCAGTTTCTGTTTCAACTCAAGTAAATGCTCAATTGGTTTTTGCTGGAATGGACGCGCTAATCGCTGTTGTAGATAAAAAGCGTGCAGAGTTAGGTGCTGTGCAAAACCGCTTTCAATCTACGATTCGAAACCAGGCGAACATCTCAGAAAACTTATCAGCTGCAAAATCACGAATTAAAGATGCTGATTTCGCTGCAGAAACGGCTGCATTAACTAAGAACCAAATTTTACAACAAGCAAGCCAAACAATTTTAGGTCAAGCAAATCAACGACCTCAAGCGGCTCTAAGCTTATTACAAGGATAAAATTTAAAAATTAGTTAAAAAATTTACAAATAAAGCTAAAGCTTTCGCTTTATCAGACGATAACTGATTTAGAGAACTATAAATCTAGGACTCTAAGTCGGTTAAATAGCAGGGTAGGGGTATCCCGCTGTTTAGCTATAAAATGATAAAGCGGAGGCTATTATGGCTATCTATGTAAATACTAATGTGAGTTCTTTGAACGCACAGCGCCAGCTAATGAAATCTGGCAACTCTTTAGACACTTCATTTCAGCGCCTTTCGTCAGGTTTACGCATTAACAGCGCAAAAGACGATGCGGCAGGTATGCAAATTTCTAACCGTTTAACTGGTCAAGTTAATGGTTTAAATCAAGGTAACCGAAATGCGAATGACGGTATCTCTTTAGCACAAACAGCTGAGGGTGCACTAGACGAAGTTACTTCGATGTTCCAACGAGTGAGAACTCTTGCTCAACAAGCATCTAATGGTTCGAATACTGATGAAGACCGTTTAGCCCTTCAAGAAGAGATTCGTTCATTAATGTCTGAAGTGAATCGTGTCGCCGAAGATACTACTTTCGGTGGTCAAAACCTTCTTGACGGTTCTTTTGATGCTAATTTCCAAGTCGGTGCTGATGCAGTTCAAACAATCGGCTTTAGTATGCAAAACGTTGGTGGTTCTGCAACTGGTTCTCTTTCTGCGAATGCTGGCTTCACTCTTTCTGGTATTGCGGGTATCGCAAGTGCAGTAACTGGTGACCGTTTATCTGGCCTAGCTGAAGGTGCGTCAGATATTGGTGGTGCAGCATTAACGACAGATACATTTGCTGCAGCATACATCGCGACAGCAATAAGTGTATCAAGCCAAGTAAACGCACAAGTGACTTTAGCTGGTATGGATTCACTTATTGCAGTAGTTGATAAAAAGCGTGCGGAGCTTGGTGCGGTTCAAAACCGTTTCCAATCTACTATTCGTAACCAATCAAATATTGCTGAAAACTTATCTGCTGCACGTTCGCGTATACAAGATACAGATTTCGCAACTGAAACAGCTAATTTAACTAAGATGCAAATCTTGCAACAAGCAAGTAGCTCAATTCTTAGCCAAGCAAATCAACGTCCTCAAGTAGCGCTTTCACTACTAGGCTAATATTTGTTTTATAAGCCACTTTGGGTTGCTAGGAAATTTACTCTGAAGTGGCTTATACTTAATAAGTAAGATATTAAGAGGTATTACTATGATAGATCTTAATTCAACGCAAAGGTCTAATGATAACCTTACTACTAGTGGAAATTCTGCAAATTTAAAAGCTGAAATTGATGATATTAAAGCAAGTAAAGGCACAGAAATTGCTAGTAGGGAGCCTGTGGATATTGAGCAAGTTTCTAAACAGAATGAGCAGAGAGATAAAAACGATCTAATTGCTGAAGTAAAACAAAACTTAGAAAAGCTTAATAGCTATATCCCAGTCACATCAACAAATTTAATTTTTGAATTTGATGAGATGGGGGAACCGCCTATTATCAAAGTTCTTGATAAAGAAAATGATGAGGTAATTCGAGAAATTCCAACCGAAGAGTTTCGAGAAGTGGCTAAAGCTTTAGAAGAGTTTGCCGATAAATTAAGCAATAGAGGTTTGTTGTTCGATAGAACCGCATAAAGTTAGCATTTAGGAGTATTATAATGGCATCAATTACATCTGCAGGAGTAGGCTCTGGTCTTGATCTAGAAAGCATCATCAGTGCGACACTATCAGCTGAAAATACTCCAAAAATGAATGCTTTTGTTAAAAAAGAAGAATCGCTTCAGGTTGAGTTATCGGCTTTAGGTGAAGTGAAATCAGCGTTATCGAAACTGCAAGACACAGTCGAGAAGCTTGCTGACCCTGATAACTTTGATAAACGAATTGCTAACATCAAGCAGCCTACTAGTGATGATGGTGATTTAATCTCGGTAACTCCAACTTCAGATATTACCCCAGGGGACTTCAACATAGAAGTTGTTGAGCTTGCACAGGGTAGTCGCGCAACTTCCAATGATGGTCTATTTACCTCAACAGATGATGTTGTCACAGCTTCTGGCGGTACTTTATCTTTTGCTGCTGGTGATAAGAGCTTTGATATAACACTTGATGCTGGTGCAACTCTTGCTGACTTACGTGATGCTATTAACGATTCTGATCTTAACTTTGGTGTTACTGCTAATATTATTAATACAGGCACAGAGTCTAAGCTTGTTTTTACTTCGAGTGTAACAGGCACTGGTAATGATCTAGTTATTACTAACGACAATGCTGAGCTAGATAATGTTTCTACTTTAGCAAACGATGGTGTTAGTGCTGGCGGGATAGCTATCGCTTCTGGTAATGAAGCCAAAGACGCGACAATAAAGGTTGATGGTATCACTATCACCAATGACACCAACACATTCAAAGATGCTGTTCAAGATATGACAATTACGGCTAAACGCCAAAGTGTTGACGGTGAAACTGCCAAATTGTCTGTCGAGTATGACAGGGAGAGTATAACTACACTGGTTGATGAGTTAATTGCAAATTACAACAATGTAGTAGGTCAACTAGGTTTTCAATCAAGAGTAGGTAAACCTTTAAATAGCGATGCTACAATCAGGTCTTTAAGTTCACAATTAGTAAATACACTCTCAACTAATTTGTCTGATGCAGGCCCATTTACCAGTATTTTTGATATAGGTTTAGGTGTTGATAAAGAAGGTTACCTTGAAAAGTCGAGCTTAGTTCGTAGTTTAAATGAAGCGATGGATGATAACTTTGACAACATTGGCAAAGCTTTTGCAGGTGAAAACGGCGTTGCTAAACAGTTCGAGGCCTTACTTAATAATTACGTAGACTCTGATGGTATCATAAAGCAGCGTGAAGAGAGCTTGAATGGCCAATTAGATGAGCTAGAAGATGATGTTTTAAATCACCAATATAGAATGGAAGAGCTCGAAACTCGATTAAGGCAGCAATATTCAGGGTTAGATGTTTTGCTTGCGCAAATGCAATCAACGCAAACTTATCTGAGTTCGCAACTTGCTAGTTTACCTGGTTTCACTAAGTCTAGCAGTTAATTTTCAGCGATAAAAAGGTAGAAAGTATGTACAACGCTAAAGTTAAGAATTATCAAAAAGAGGCTCTTAAAACCCGAGTAGCTGGTGCTGACCGTTACGAAATCATTCAAATGTTAATGGCTGGTGCCATAGAAAAAATGGTGCTTGCGAAAGTGGCTATTGAAAAAAAGCACCTTGAAGCTAAAAGTGAGCATTTATCAAAAGCGTCAGCTATTTTAGAGGCATTAAGAGGGTGTTTAGATTTTGAAGTTGGCGGTGAAGTCACTGAAAATCTTTATGCATTGTATTCTTATATGATTGACCGTTTACTAGACGCAAGTATTAAAAATGATCCTGAAATAGTGATAGAAGTTTCTAACTTGCTAAAAGAGATCAAGTCAGCTTGGGACGCAATCCCACATGATATAAGAGAACAAACATTAAACGAAAATGGTGTTGATGCCAATGTCGGCTGATTTTGAAAAGTTGTTCTCTGATTTTGCTTCTGCAATTGAATCAAACGAGGTTGAAAAATCACTTAAGATAGATGAAGAGATAAAAACTTTATTTTCTAACTCTATAGATAGAGAGCACTTCAAAAGTGATGAAGATATTTTAAATGTAGTAGAGCAACATAAAGCACTAATCGAGCAAGTTATTGCTAAAAAAAAATCAACTGTTAAGCAGTTAGCTCAGTTCCAAAAAAATCAGAAAAACTTGAAGAAGTACCAAAATGTCTGAACCATCTCAACAGCAACAAATTGAAGAAATTGAAGCGCAGCTAAAAGGCATTTCAGAAAAAGATAAAAGAGATGCACTTTTTGCAGAAGAAGCAAATAAAAGATTTGAAAATAATATAAATGCCTTCAAAAAGTATTTTCCAGAGATCGCAACGAAATTCTTATCACATCAACCTTCAGAGAAGTTTAATTTATTTCTTAATGAAAATGGTACTGCTAACTTTGTTGATTATGACACTGGTGTACCTCTTTACGGTGAAGATCCTTTAGCACAGTCCAAATCCCAAATTGAGCAAATGTTTAAAAATCCTATTATGGGAAAAGTCGATCATAGCCGAGTTGAGTTTTTAAAGAATGAAACAAACTTTGTTCATATTGATTTAATGAAATCTATAGGACGAGTTTACAACAATGCTAGCCAAAATTTAGGAGAAAATAAGGCTGTTGATGAGCGAGTGCCTAGCGCAATTATATTTGGTGTTGGCTTAGGCTATTATCTAAATAACTTTTTTGACAAGTTTATTGCTGATTACATCAGTATTTTTGAGCCAAATGAAGACTATTTTTTCGCAAGTTTATTCACCTTTGATTGGCAGTCATTTCTACAAAAAGTCGATGACTCAGGCAGCTTTCTGTATTTTGCTATTGGAGTATCTGAAAGTGAAATGTACGAAGCGTTACATGATAGAGCAAACCAGATAGGTGCGTTTAGTGTTGCCTCTGCACTTTTCTTTCAACATTATCCCTCAGAAGCTGTTAATAGACTCATAGCTGAATTTAAAGGAAACTTTCATCAGTTTTTTATGGGGTGGGGCTTTTTTGATGATGCCTTGTTAAGTATTGCTCATACCGTTGAAAACAGTCACAAGCCTGTTAACTTATTAAAGCCAGAAAATAAAATATCACCTGATTTTAATCAATTTCCTATCTTTATAGTTGCGAACGGGCCTTCTCTTGATAAAGACATTGAGGTGATAAAAAAATATCAAAAAGATGTCATTGTTGTTGCATGTAATTCAGCGACCACTTCTTTACTAAATCACGGTATTGTTCCTGATTTTCACGTTGCTCTTGAAAGAACAAAAGCAACAGAAGACTTTTTAGTCGCATTTGTGCCTGAACAAACTCGACAAGAAATAAACTTACTTGTTTTAAATGTAATGTACCCAGGTGTTTTGGATCTTTTTGGTTGGTGTGGCGTAGCTTTAAAAGGGAACGAAGCTGGTACATCGTTGTTTCATATTACTGAATATTTAAAAAATAACCGCATAACAACAACGATAGGATTTAGTAACCCGCTTGTTGGTAACACTGCGTTAAGCTTTTTTGGCAGCATGGAGTTTAAGAACATTTATCTTTTTGGTGCAGATAATGGTTATAAAGATCCTAACCATCACCATTCAAAAGGGAGTTATTACTATTCTGGAGAAGGTAAAACGATTCATGCTCCATTAAAAATGGGTGGAGAGTTGGTCGTTCCTGGTAATTTTGGTGGTGAAGTTATTACTGATCATTTTATGCACACCGGTAAAGTTCAAATGGAGCGTTTTTTAGAGTCAAAGTTAGGAACAGGTTTAAATTGCTATAACTGTAGTGATGGTACTGCCATAAAAGGAAGTATGCCATTATTATCAGAAGACATCTTTATTGAGTCTACGAACGTCAGTAAGCATGAGGTTATAAGTTTTATCAAAGCAGAACCGTTCAAATCACTAGAGCAGAATATTAATCTAGAAGAGTTCCTAGACTTCGATGAGTTTGAACAGTTATGTAATGTTATGGCTGAAATCTTAGACTCTGAAATTAATAATCGAGCAGATGCATTACAACAATTATTAAAGAGCCTGCGTTACTTATTTTCATTTAAAAACCACCCTCGCTTTACTCACCTTTACCTTCTTTTAGAAGGTGAGTCTTTGTATGTAACTTCGGTATTAATTTCATTACTTTACAACTTCGGTGATGACAAAGAAATTATCCCTTATTATCAAGAAGCCAAGGAACTGTGGAAAGACTTCATTCTTGAAGCCCCTAATCAATACAGAACAAGATGGAATGTATTGAGTGACTATAGCTTCGACTACTCTAAGCCTTCAGTTTAATGAATACATCAATCTCTACCAACCGCTTCAATTTGAGATTGTTAAATGAATCAGATGCATCTGAACGCTACTTAAGTTGGTTTGAAGACAAGATGAGTAAGCAATACATTGCTTACTCATCTTCCTCAATAAGCTCATTAAGAGAGTATATAAACTCAAAAAATACGGCTTCTGATTGTATTCTTTGGGGGATATTTTTTGAGGGCAATCATATCGGTAATATTAAATACGAGCCAATAGACCAAAAAAGTGGACAAGCCACAATGGGGATACTAATCGGTGAGCCAGCTTGGCGAGGTAAAGGAGTTGCAGCTGAAGTCATAACTGCAACTGCACGCTGCTTGATGGAACAGCTATCTATTAGTGAAATCATTTTAGGTGTTGATGCTAACAATATTCCCGCGATCAAGAGTTATGAAAAATTAGGTTTTCGTACTTTTGATAAGAAAGATCAAGGTATTTACATGCGTTGGTTGCTTTCATAAATTACTACTTTATTTTGTAGATACCTTGCCGATAACCTATATATGGGAATTTATTATCTCTATAATATTCCTAAACAAATCGATATTATCTAATCATATTCTTCTAGGGGTATTTCATGACCTTAAAAAATAACTCTGGTGCAAAGCTTTGGCAACAAGCAAAAAAAATTATCCCTGGAGGTAATCAGCTATTATCAAAGCGCGCTGAAATGTTTCTCCCGGAGCAATGGCCTGCTTACTATAAAAAATCAAAAGGTTGTGAAGTTTGGGATTTAGACAACAATCATTACTACGATTTTTCTATTATGGGAATTGGAACTAGCTCTCTTGGCTATGCTAACGATGAGATTAATGACGCTGTTATTTCTGCTATTCAAGATGGTTCGATGAGTAGTTTAAACTGTTTTGAAGAAGTTGAACTAGCAAGGCAATTGATTGACCTGCATCCTTGGTCAGGAGCTGTTCGCTTCACACGTACTGGTGGTGAGTCTTGTACTTTAGCAATTCGAATCGCTCGTGCTTTTAGTAAGAAAGAAACCGTGGCATTTTGTGGTTACCATGGTTGGCATGATTGGTATTTAGCTACAAATATTAGTGATAGTGAAAATTTAGATGAGCAACTATTACCAGGACTAAAACCTGCAGGTGTGCCAAAGCAATTACACAACACTGCTATTCCTTTTAAAGAAGGTGATATTGAAGGTTTCAAAGCTATTGTCGAAAAGCATCGTGATAGATTAGGTGTTGTGATGATGGAAGTGTTCAGGCATGGCCAACCAAATGTTGAATTTTTAAAAGAAGTTAAAGCAATTGCACATGAAAATAATATAGTGGTTGTTTTCGACGAAATTTCTTCAGGATTTAGATTAAATACAGGCGCATCACACCTCTTAACTGAGGTAGAACCAGATATTTGTGTACTAGGTAAAGCGCTAGGTAACGGGCACCCTATTGGGGCAATTATAGGTCGCTCAGAAGTAATGGATGCTGCACAGCAATCTTTTATTAGTAGCTCTTACTGGACTGAAAGAGTTGGTTTTGTTGCTGCGCTTAAAACATTGGAAATTTTTAAACGTGACAATGTACCTCTTAAGCTTAATGAAATTGGTAAAAAACTCAAAAAACAAATATTAGATGCATCAGCTAAAGCTGGTTTTGATTTAAAAATTATTGGTATTGATAGCGTGCCGATATTTATTTTTCCGACAGATCAAGCATTAGCACTTAAAACTTTGTTCACTCAAGAGATGCTAAAAAGAGGCTTCTTAGCCAGTAATGTAATTTATCTTTCTATTGCCCATGGTGAAGAGATATGTGAAAAGTATATTTCTGCTATCTCTGAAGTTTTTAACCTATTGCAAGGTGCACTTGATAGTAACCAAGATATTGCCAGCTTAATAGATGGACCTGTTTGCCATAGTGGTTTTCAAAGGTTAAATTAGATGGCTAAAGTAATAGCATTCATACAAGCTCGAATGGGGTCTTCGAGACTACCAAACAAGGTTCTTAAAAATATTAATGGTAGGCCTGTGATCGTTCAAGTTGTTGAGCGGCTAAAAAAGGCTTCTTGTATTGATGATACTGTTTTACTTACATCGACTAATCAAGAGAACGATGAATTATGCCTTGTTGCTAAAGAGCATGGGATTAAATACTTTAGAGGGCCAGAAGAGAACGTATTACAAAGGTTTCAGCTCGCGACCGAGCTTTACCCCTGTGAATTCGTAATTCGTATTACAGGTGATACGCCTTTTGTTGATGCTGATATTTGTGAGCGGTTGTGTACTAAAGTAATAGATGAAAATGCTCAGTATGGTTTTTTAAGTGAAATGTTTGCAGAAGGCGTTGACTGTGAAGTTGTAGAAACA
This sequence comes from Pseudoalteromonas sp. 2CM39R, assembly GCF_023161845.1. Classification (NCBI taxonomy): domain Bacteria; kingdom Pseudomonadati; phylum Pseudomonadota; class Gammaproteobacteria; order Alteromonadales; family Pseudoalteromonadaceae; genus Pseudoalteromonas; species Pseudoalteromonas sp. 2CM39R. The sequence continues at coordinate 157,650 of NZ_JALNTM010000008.1, read as the reverse complement.
AAGGCGTTAAAAGGGCTTGTTTTAGAAGCACTGAGGCCATCTGAATTAGAACATGTCACCTTGCATCTCTATGAAAATAAAGAACAGCAATATCGAGTTATTGAATTGAATAATGACACTGATGATAGTCATTATCGGTTTACTTTAGATACACCAGAAGATTGGCAAGTTATAAATGCGATTGCTGATGCGAATGATGATACTCTAAATGTAACCTATCAACAGATAAAAGCATTTCTAGACAGCCACCCTGAAGTGAAAGCCATCAATGCTCAAATAGTTCGTAATGAGGGGCTTCTAATTTCCCTTAAAAACGAACAACAAGATAGAGAATAATATGAAAATTAATGGAAAAAAAATAGATTCCACTAGTCCTTGTTATATTATTGCTGAAATGTCGGCGAACCACGGCGGAAGTTTAGAAAAAGCAAAAGAAATAATAAGAGAAGCCAAACAATCTGGCGCAGATGCTATTAAGCTGCAGACCTATACAGCAGATACAATCACTCTTGATTGCGATAAACCTGATTTCTGCTTACCTAGCGATAATCCATGGCAATCGCATGTTTCATTGCATTCTCTATATCAAAAAGCATATACGCCTTGGGAGTGGCATAAAGAGTTATTTGCTGAAGCAAAGCGTTGTAATATTGATATTTTTTCTTCACCCTTTGACTTTTCTGCAGTTGATCTTCTAGAAGAATTAGGTGCACCTGTTTATAAAATAGCCTCTCCAGAAATTACAGATATCCCTCTTTTACAATATGTCGCAAAAACTGGAAAGCCAGTAATTTTATCAACAGGAATAGCAAATCTTGAAGATATTGAACTTGCAGTTGAAGTGTTGAGGGAGAATGGTTGTAAAGAGCTCGCAATCTTAAAGTGTACTACAGCTTACCCTACGCCTTTAGATGAGTGTAATTTAGCGACAATTGCAGATATAAAGGATCGCTTTAATTGCCTTGCAGGACTTTCTGATCATACACAAGGGATAATCTCTCCTGTTGTGAGTGTAACTCTTGGGGCTAAAATCATCGAAAAGCACTTCATTTTAGATAAAAGTGATGATTCAGTAGATGCCTTTTTCTCGTTAGATAAAAATGAATTTAGTCAATTGGTATGTGCTGTAAGAGATGCTGAGAAGGCGCTTGGTAATGTTGATTATTCAATAACTGAGTCAGCACAAAAAAATATTTTAGCTCGACGTTCTTTGTACTTTGCTAAACCACTTGACGAAGGTGATGTTATTACTGCTGATGACATAAAGTCAGTTAGGCCAGGGTTTGGGCTTCATACTAAATATTACGATCAAGTTATTGGTAAACAAATTAGTAGAAAAGTCGAAATTGGTGACCGTGTAAGCTTTGATGTACTAGATAATATCGGTGATTAGTTATGAAAACATGTATTGTTGTAGGTGGTGGCGTCTGTGGCCTCACCGCGAGTATATTACTAAAAAAAAGATATGATCGAGTTTTGTTGGTTGAGCAAGGTACTGCAGTCGGAGGTTTGCTAAGTTCAGTCAAAGATGACAAAGGTAATATTTATGACCAGGGAACTCATATTCCAGTTACAACTGGAATACAGGAGGTTGATGATATTCTCTTTAACTTTGAGAATAATGAAATACAGTGGCATCAATTTCAACGCCTTGAAACAGGAAACTATTTCGCTGGTTCTTGGGACTTAGAAACACAAACTATTGATGCCAGAAAGTTAAATAAAGATGTTTATCACATAGGTATTGGTGAGTTTTTATCTTCTGTTCTGCCAAGTTCTGCAATAGATATAGAAACATATTTGGAAGAAACTCTAGGGCCAACGTTTTATGAAAACTTGGCGGTGCCAGTTATCAATAAGTTGTACGGAAAGGATGTCGATAAAAAACGTTTATCCACGAGCACTAGTATCAACTACTTTGGTGCTAATAGGATAAAAGCATTTGATGAAAACTTAACGAGAATATTAAAACAACATCCTGAAATAGATAAAAAGTTAGGCTTTCATAAAAGTAGTGAATATGACACATATTTAAAAGAAAATAATTTTTCGATGCCATATTACTTTTATCCAAATACTGATGGAGTTCAGTTATGGATATCAGAGCTCGTGAATAAAGCACAGGCTTTAGGCGTTGAAATTATCACTAACACTCAAGTAAAAAAAATATTTGAATCAAATGGTAAAATCGACTCTGTAGAACTAAGTAACAGTGATGTAATTAACACTGAACTTGTTTTTTGGAGCGCACCTCCAGTTTTTGCATTACATGCGGGAGAATTACCTATTCATAGCTATCGGCCTACGTTCCGAACTGCTTATATCTTGCATGCAACATTTGATAAACCCCTCAATAATAATAAATCTCACTATTTATGGAACTGGGATCCAAGCTCTGAAATTTTTAGAATCACTCTTTATGATAATTTACGAACAGAGAAAACTCACTCTGTATCTGCTGAGGTGCTTAGAGATAAAAGTGAAGCTGAGTTTACTTTAAATGAAGGTGTAGAAGATCTAAGGAATATGGGGTTGGTTGCTGAAGATGCTTCTATAGAAAGTGGCTTTGTCCAGCAAATTGAAAATACTTTCCCTGTACCTACAAAGGAATTTGCAGAAGCGACTGAAGTTAATTATCAGACTCTAACGTCTGCATACAGTAATATACTTGTTTCTGGTAGGTTTAGCGGGCGTTGTTGGCTTTTACATGACGTTCTTAGGTTTGCATATGAAGATATCAATAACTATGCGAACTAAAGCTAAGTATATTTTTTATTGCAACGCATCGAAAAGTACTGGTTTAGGGCATTTATCAAGGAGTCTAAACATTGCCAGACAAATAAGTGTTCTATCGAACAGCCCTAAAGTTTATTTTTATGGTAACTACGACTTATTTGCTGAGCAAAAAATTAGTTTTTACTCTTTTAAAGTACTAAAGGAACTGCGCGATGCTGAAAACACAACTATTATTTGTGATAGCTACGATTTTTCTCAACAACATCTGCTCAATTTAAAGCGTGCTGGTTTTAAGTTATGTGTTATTGATGACTTTAATCAATACAACTTTGATTTTGTTAACCTTCTTATAAATTTTCGTTTGAATGCTGATTCATTTTATCAAACTACTAATCCTAGCTGCTTAGGTGTGAACTATTTTTCATTTTCACCCGAGCTAGTTGCCTTAAGGGGAGAAAAATTAGCATTACCATATAAAAATGAAATTGAAAAAGTGCTAATTTTTATAGGGGGTTACGACGCTTTTGGTGTTGGTGTAAAAGTTATTGCGGCTTTGGACCAAGTTTTTACTGGTATCGACTTTACTCTTATAGATAAACAAAAGCCGCAACTCAATGTTGAAAATAATAAGGTAGAAATAGTAGGGTTTACTGAAGATATTTCGAGTTACTTTGCTGATAGTGATTTAATCATTAGTGGTGGAGGGTTAACTAAATATGAAGCTGGATTTTGTTTAATACCTAATTGTTCTATTTCGCAAACACGCGAACAACATCAAGATACTTTAGAATTAGCCAAAAATAATTTAACTTACGATTTAGGTCTGGCTGAAGATGCAAGTGTTGATAAGTTAAATCAAGGGATAACCAGTTTCATCAAGCAAAAAACAAAACAAGTAAATTCATTTGTTGAAACTTATAATACTTATTCAACGCGAAACTTAGCACTTGAAATTATGAAGGTTTGAAATGAACGAATTTGAATCGAAACAAGCTGAATGGGATTCAATAGCAAATGCAAGTGCTGACTTCAAAGAACAGGTTGGACGCCCATTCGAAGATAGTGCTTGGCTTGCACTGAGTGCAGATGTATTAAGTAAGCTAGAGTTAAACTCAGCCTCTAAAGGTAATGTTTTGGATGTAGGCTGTGGTAATGGTTTGTTGCTCTCTAAGATAGCTAATAATTTTAACGAATTAGTGGGGGTTGATTACTCTGAATCTATGGTAGACAAAGCAAAAATGTTGTTGCCAGATGGAGCATTCACTCAGTCAGAAGCAAATAGTTTAAGATTCAAGAATAATTATTTTGATAGAGTGCTTTGCTACAGCATTTTTCACTACTTTCCTTCATATGACTATGCTCTAGAAGTGATATTAGAAATGATTCGAGTGACAAAGCCTGGCGGCTTGATTCTATTAGGAGATATTCTTGATGCGAACTTTGAGTCAGAAATTAAAGGAAATAGTGACTTAGAATATGAAAAAACGATACCTCTGATACACCGTTATTCGCAGTGGCGCTTTTATAACTTTAAAAAATTAATCGATGATTTAGCAGCATATACAACAAAAGTAGAAGTATTGACTCAGCCAGAAACCTTCGTGCTTGCTACATACCGAAAGGATATTAGAATTTGGGTTTAGACGAGTTAGAAAAAGAGTTAGCGGGTTACTTTGTTCGAAATCATGCCATCTTAACCCGCTCAGGCAGTTTTGCAATTATCACAGCTCTTAAATGCGCAGGTTTAGAGCAAGGTAGTAAGGTAGTCATGCCTGCAAGTTGTTGTCCTATCGTTTTATTCTCTATTCAAATGGCTGGTTATTCAGTTGTGCTAGCTGATGTTTCACTAAACTCTCTTTCTATGGAAGTTGAACAAATTGAATCAGTAATGGATGATGATATTTCGGCCATTCTTGCTGTTCATGGGTATGGCCACTTTTGCGCAATTGATGAAATTACTGATTATGCTAAGCGAAAAGGTGTCATTTTAATTGAAGATGCTTGCCTTGCGTATGGCGGCAAATTTAAAGGCCGTCCAATAGGGAGCTTTGGTGATTTCTCAGTAATTAGTTTTGGCTATGATAAGCCTATTAGCCAAAACTATGGTGGAGCATTAATGACAAATTGTCAGACTTTTGCTGATAGGGCTAGAGACTTCTTAGATGATAATAAAATGGCTCAATTTTCTGATCTTATCCAAATAACTCATGCATTAGAAGGTTTAAAAAAGCTAGATAAATTAACAGCCATCAGAAAGTCGAACATTGCTTTTATAGAGCAAACTGTTTCTAATGAAAAATTTAAAAGGCTTAAGTACAATCCTGAAATAACGTATTGGCGATACCCTTTATTTATTGAAAATAGAGAGCGATTTTTAAATGCAGCCAAACAACAAAACATATTGTTCACTAGCCACTACCGCTCTTTAGGCCTTCTGCAAACTCAAGGTTATTACCCGAATGCGGAAGAAATCGGAAATAAAATTGTAAATTTGTTTGTTCAGCCTGCTACGCCTAAAACTCAATTAACTAACATGGTGAGATTTATAAATGACTACAGGTAAGAGTGAAAGCCTAAAAAGTTATTATCAAGGTTTATATGCTAAATTTGGGAATAGTCACCAATCTGTTCAGCATGTTTCTAAAGAAGCTCAAAATGTTAGGTTTAAAATTTTTCTTGAGCAAATATCAAACAAAAGCCGGGTTGTTGATCTAGGTTGTGGACTTGGAGATATGTTGGCATTTTTCCGTGATAATGGATTTACAGGGGATTATTTGGGTTTAGACTTTGTCCCGGAGTTTATTCATTCTGCCGAAAAAAAATTTTCGGACGATAGAAAGTCTAAATTTAAACTGTTTGATATCTACAGTGATGCTATGCCACTTGGCTATGATCACGTTTTAATCAGTGGTGTTTTTAATAACAAAACAACTGATAATTTTTCGTTTATGAAAAGCGCTCTTACTAAAAGTTTTGCTGCATGTGAAAAGTCCATTATTTTTAATGCGTTATCAACTTATGTAGAGTATGAAGATCCTACTTTATTTTATATAGATCCCATGGTTATTTTTGACATGTGCAAGCAAGAAATGACTCCCTTTGTGAATTTAAAGCATGACTATGTCACAAAAATTGGTGGGTATCCTTACGAGTTTACTTTGAGCCTATACAAAGAGGGCTTCAGTGTATGATTTTAAGTGTAATGCAGCCGACTTATTTACCATGGCTAGGTTACTTTGCATTGATACAAAGCGCAGATAAGTTTGTATTTCTTGATGATGTAAAATTAGAGAAAAGTGATTGGCATATCAGAAATAGAATAAAGGCTAAAAATCAACCCCTGATGCTTAGTTGTCATGTATCAACACCGAATGGGAGATCAGCTGCCACTATTGAAAACACCTCATTTGTAAAAGAAACAGTTTGGAAGAAAAAGCACTTAAAAAGTATTTATGAAAACTATAATAAAACTGACTATTTTGAAGAGCTATTCCCAATCCTTTCATCGGTGTTTGAAAAAGATAACTTAAATACTGTAGCTCAGTTTAATATAGCTCTTATTAAGGCTCTAATGGATTATATCGGTATTAGCACGCCAACTTACATATCTTCAAAACTATCTAATGTTGAAGGCGTAAAAGATAGCCGGTTAGTTTCCTTATGTAACATATTAGACTGTAACGTTTACTTGTCGCCGATGGGAGCAAAAAATTATATTGAAGAATTTACGCCTGGTGGGCAACTGGTAAAAAATAATATAGATGTTTACTATCAAAACTTTGAGCACCCTGAATACATTCAAAGAAATGGTAGTTTTGAGTCGCATTTAAGCGCGATTGATAGTTTGTTTAATGTCGGCCCAAATAAGACTGCAGAGCTAATCAAAAACTCTACAAAGCAAGCGCTTCACTACAGTGATTTTTACTAACTGAGCTGCCATTTGGCAGGATTTATAAAACTTTCGTCTTCGATAGCAAGTTCGTTAAAAAATACATTTGGTTCTAACTTGCTGTCTAACGCTTGTAAAATCTCTTCCAGCTGGGCTTCGCTGTTAACACCTATGACAACTTTATCAATTGATTCAATACCAACAACGTAGTTAATAGCCAGTGCTAAAGGTGTCATGTCCAAACGCTTAGCCATATGATGAAAAATCTCAAGGGACTGTTTTATTGGGTTAAAATATTCAGGCCACTCACCTTCAGACATCAATAGTAAGCCTTGCAAAAAAGCTGAACGAGTGTGAACTTCAACTTTATTTTTTTTAAACTTTTTCAATAAATCTGCTGTTAAAAAACGTTGATCAAATATATTTGCAGGTAACTGGATTAAATCAATTTGCTCTAAAATAGGTTCGCTAATCTGGTTAGGTGAATAAACCGATAAGCCTACTTTGGCTACTTTATTGTCAGCTTTAAGATTGTATAAAACATTTAAAAGGCTTGGGTATTTCTTTAAATCGTCAGCGTTATGTAAAAGTAGCCCATAAATAGCGTTTAAATGTAAGTCGGAAAGTGTATGCTCAAGGCAAGAGTGAACCCACTCTTCTTCATTACATGAATTAGGTAAAGGTTTTACTTTACTCACGATGTTGAAATCATCAATAGCGCAATTGCCTAAAACAGCTTCAGCATCACCGTAGGCTGCAGCAGTATCAATTGTATTTAACGAAGCACTTTTTGCTAGCTTTAAGATCCGCTTAACTTCATCGGTCTTAGTTTTCCCTGAACGGTTACTCACACCGTAATTCAAGCCAAATTGCACTGTGCCTAAAGCGAGCTTCATAATAAATCAATCAGTGTTTTGATAACGAATTGCTGCTCATTTGCTGTCATAGTTGGGTGCAGAGGAATGGTAACAGCCTGTTTGTAGTAAGTTTCTGCATTTGGATAATCACCGTCCGAAAAGCCTAAAGCTTGATAATAAGGCTGTAAATGGATCGGTATATAATGCAAGTGAGCAATAACTCCTTGCTCGCGCATACCTGTAATGACTGACTTGTGCTTTTCTACGTTACATTGGGTTAAACGAACAATATATAAATGGTAGCTAGAGTAACACTCATCCGATTGTGTTAAATGAGCTAGCGTTGAATTTGCAAACGCATGGTTATATGTTGTTGCAATGTCGTTTCTCACTGATACAAAGTTGTCTAGCTGCTTTAACTGACTCAGTCCTAAAGCGGCTTGCATATCAGTCATTCTATAATTAAAACCAAGCTCTAACTGTTGATAATACCAAGGGCCGTGACTTGGCTCGGTCATTTCTTCAGGAATATTAGTAATACCATGGCTTCGCAAGCGGCTCATTTTTTTGTTGAGCTCAGCACAGTTGGTAACCGCCATCCCCCCTTCAGCAGATGTAATTATCTTGACTGGATGAAAGCTAAACACAGTAATATCTGAATAAATACAGCTGCCAACAGGCTTATCTTTGTACTTCGCGCCAATAGCATGCGAGGCATCTTCAATAACCTTAAAACCATACTCTTTGGCAAGTGCATTGATTGCTGCCATATCGCATGACTGACCAGCTAAATGAACAGGGATCACGACTTTAGGAAGTTGCTGGCTTTGTTTGGCTAACGTTAGCTTTTCTTGAAGCGCTGCAACAGACATATTGCCTGTTTCAAGGTCGATATCAACAAAATCGATGTCTGCGCCACAATACAGGGCGCAGTTACTCGATGCGACAAAGGAGATTGGCGACGTCCACACAATGTCACCTTTACCTACGCCTAAAGCAAGGCAAGCAATATGTAACGCTGAAGTCGCACTGTTAGTGGCACAGGCATAGTGAGCACTACAATATTCTGCAATGGCACTTTCAAATGCTGGAACAGCAGGGCCCTGTGTTAACCAGTCAGATTTCAAAACATCAATTACGGCATTGATGTCTTCTTGCGAAATACTTTGTTTGCCGTAAGGAATTACCTTATTCGTCATAATAAATTTTACAATAATGCTTGAACATTGAAGTTTTTAATTTCTTCAATACTCATATATTCAGGGTTATCAAGCGAGTTATACTCGAAACCTTGGGTAACTTTTTTGCCTTTTTCACCAATAGCATTCACAGTAAAATCATTGCTACGACTACTGAATTTTATACCCGGAGCGATAACAAAGTGGTCGCTATATTCGTACGTTTCAAAGCATAAGTCGGCCGGGCACATGACCTCATGTAACTTTTCACCTGGGCGAATACCTATAACCTTAATTGGTAAGTCAGGTGCCATTGCTTTAGCAAGGTCAGTAATACGAATTGAAGGGATCTTCGGAACGAAAATTTCGCCACCTAACATACGCTCAAAGTTAGTTAAAACAAAATCAACACCTTGTTGCAGGCTAATCCAAAAGCGAGTCATTTCTTCATGAGTAATTGGTATATGGTCGCGGCCTTGGTCGATAAACTTTTGGAAAATAGGCACAACAGAGCCACGCGAACACACTACGTTACCGTATCTTACTACTGAAAAAGTTGTTTTATGGCCGCCAGCAATATTATTAGCAGCAACAAATAACTTGTCTGATGCAAGTTTTGTCGCACCATATAAGTTGATTGGATTCGCGGCTTTATCAGTCGACAGTGCAATGACTTTTTCTACGTTATTATCAAGGGCGGCGTCAATTACATTCTCTGCGCCATTGATATTAGTTTTGATGCACTCCATTGGGTTGTATTCAGCGGCTGGTACTTGTTTTAATGCTGCTGCGTGAATCACATAGTTCACGCCGCGCATAGCACGGCGAAGCCTTTCTTTATCGCGTACATCACCAATAAAATACCGCATACACGGTTGGTCAAACTCTTGCTGCATTTCAAACTGTTTGAGTTCGTCACGCGAAAAGATAATGATCTTTTTTGGCTTATAGCGTTCTAGAAGCGTTTTGACGTATTTTTTACCGAATGAACCGGTACCACCGGTAATTAAAATTGTTTTATTGTCGAACATAGTGTTACCCGAGTTATTTTTCATTGGCGTTTGATACGCAAAGTGAGAATTTTGACACAATTCTCAGTAATTTAACTATTAACTAATACACTAGCAAGTCAGATGCCAAGTTAATTTATCTAAACCATGGTACAAAGTACAAAATTTGGCAAATTAAGCTATAATTTAAGCAATCGGTTTGTCGGAGGCCGCCATGAAAATTCAATCACCCAATACCGGGTTTTTAAACCAAACTCAGCAAACGGGTAATAAGCTTGATGAGCAACTAGCATCAGGTAAAAAAGTAAACTCAGCGGCAGATGATGCCGCTGCACTGCAAATTATTGATCGATTAACATCGCAGCAAGATGGCTACAGTCAAGCAATTAACAATGCGTACGATGGCATTTCTTACTCACAAGTGACAGAGTCAAGTCTATCTGGTGTGAATGATGCTGTTTCTCGCATTCGAGAGCTGTCTATTCAAGCGGGTAATGGTGCGCTCACAGATAATGACAGATCAGCACTTCAAGAAGAAGTGTCGCAATTACAAACGCAAATATCAGAAACGTTTGAAAATGCGACATTCGGTGGTAAACCTTTATTTGATGGTGAGCAAGTGTCGTTTCAAGTTGGTCCTGATGCCAACACCACACAATCGGTGACGCCATCTGATGGCAGTATTGCTTCAGTTATTGCAGGAATCGATATTTCAACCCAGGCAGGAGCTCAAGCTGCGATTGATATTAGCGACCAAGCAGCTGAAGAAATTAACACGCAAAGAGCTGAGCTAGGCGCTTTTCAAAACACCTTGGCGAGTACGATAAAAGGTTTAGGTAACCAGCGAGAGAATCTTGCTGCGAGCCAAAGCCGAATAGAAGATACTGACTATGCAAAAGCTGTGTCTGATCAAGTAGCTAATGATATTTTATCGCAAGCATCTATTGCCTTACGTGGTCAGGCAAATCGTTCAGCCGAATCTATATTAGGTTTACTTTAATTCTTTAGTATTAAATTTTAGTGCTAAGTGACTATTTTTTGGCGTTGATGTCAATAAATTGCCGCTTAGCGCTTGCATCCCTCCTAAACTCGCTTACAATTTAGAAATTAACTAACCTCGTGGTAACTGTGGTTCGCCAATAATGATCTTAATTTTAGACAATAATAATAATCGTGCGATAGGTTTACATGCAGCACTTACCTTCATTGGTGAAACTGCACAATTAGTTGATGAGACTTCATTACAGTCTTTTTGTGAAAAACATCAACAGCAAGAATGCATGGTCATTCTTGGTGCTTTACAGCAGCTAAATCACGAGGCTGTGATCAAACAGTTTCCAGCCATTCCGTTTTTATTAATTGGTGAAACACTTAAACCGTTACTAAGCATTGCTAATGTCGTTGGTTTAATTTGTGAGCCGTTTAACCATGATGTAACTACTCAGCTATTGCATGATTGTCAGCAATATCAGCGCATGCTACCGGGTGACCATAAGCAAGCTAAACCTAACAAATCATTTGATGGTTTAGTCGGTGAAACCGAAGCTGTAAAAGATGTGCGCTTTTTAATTGAACAAGTAGCAAAAACCGATGCAAATGTACTGATCTTAGGTGAGTCAGGCACAGGTAAAGAAGTTGTTGCACGTAACGTTCATTTACTCTCTAAACGCAATACTGGGCCATTTGTGCCGGTAAACTGCGGTGCTATCCCAGGCGAGCTTCTTGAAAGTGAGCTATTTGGCCATGAAAAGGGTGCTTTTACGGGCGCTATTTCTGCACGAAAAGGGCGTTTTGAATTAGCGCAAGGCGGCACGCTGTTTCTAGATGAAATTGGTGATATGCCTTTACAAATGCAGGTTAAACTACTGCGTGTGTTGCAAGAGCGTAGCTATGAACGAGTAGGGGGTACTAAGCCTATTCAAGCGGATGTAAGAATTATTGCTGCAACTCATCGTAACCTTGAAGAGATGATTGAACAGGGCGACTTCCGTGAAGACCTTTTTTATCGTTTAAACGTATTTCCAATTGAAAACCCTTCGCTTAGTGAACGTGCCGACGACATTCCTCTACTTTTAAAAGAGCTAATGCGTCGTGTGAACGAGCAAAGTGGCACAACGGCCAAATTTACTGAGCGTGCGATTCAAAGCTTAAAAGAGCATGCGTGGCCGGGGAATATTCGTGAGCTTGCTAACTTAGTTGAGCGCATGGTAATCATGTTTCCTGATAAAGTGGTTGATGTGCCAGACCTTCCAGCTAAATATCGTTATATTGAAGTTGAGGCTTATGAGCCTGAGTACCCAGAAGAGTTGATGGAGCGAGATGCTTTCAACGATATTTTCAGTACTGGCTTTAGTGATTATGATGATGAAGAACCTGATGTACCAGCAACAACGGTTGACTCAGGTTTACTCCCTGATGAAGGGATTGAGCTCAAAGAGTATCTTGCTGAGCTAGAAATCAGCTTAATCAGCCAAGCATTAGAGCGCTATGATTATGTTGTTGCACGTGCAGCAGAAATTTTAGGTGTTCGCCGCACCACACTGGTCGAAAAAATGAAGAAATACAACCTAACGCGTGACTAAGCCGCGTTAGGTGTCTTCCTCGGTTTTATCTATTTAATATTCACTAATTATCTCAGCTTTTCTAAAGCAATCATTGCTATGGTCATTTACCATGCCACAGGCCTGCATGTGGGCATACACCGTAGTCGGGCCTAAAAACTTAAAGCCGCGCTTTTTTAAATCTTTGGCGAATGCTGTAGAGGCTTCAGTAATAGCAGGGTAATCCTCTAATTTATCAAGATTGTTTACCAATGGCTTGCCACCAACAAACTGCCATTGATAATTTGAGAAACTGCCAAACTCTTTTTGAATCTCAATAAAACGTTGCGCGTTATTGATAGTGGCAGCGATTTTAGCGCGATTACGAATAATACCTTCAAACTGCATTAATCGTTCGACGTCGTCTTCAGTCATTTTGGCAACCTCTTCGACAACAAAGTTTTTGAAGGCTCTGCGATAGCCATCACGCTTTTTAAGTATGGTATACCAGCTCAGTCCCGCTTGTGCTGACTCTAAGGTTATAAATTCAAATAAGCGGTGATCATCATATAATGGCACCCCCCATTCTTGGTCATGATAGGCCACATAATCTTCTTTGCTGGTATCGAGCCATGGGCAACGACAATGGTGTTCTTTTTGCATTATTCCCTCGCGATTGTCATTTTTTTGTCAGTGTTGTTTTGTCTTTAATTTATTGAAATAAAACAAAAATAAATTTGGTACGGATTGTGCATTTAACTAGGTAGACACGATTTTTTGAGTATTAATTATGGCCTTAGCAAATGTCCTAAAACCACAATTTATCACAGCCAAACAATATAACCCATGCTTACAGCAAGAAGAGTATGTGGGTGAATTGAGTGAGCTGCGCCAACAAGCTAGTTGGTTAGGTCATTTGGTTGATACCATGCCTGCGGGTGTGGTGGTTTTAGATGGCCGAGGCATGATCGCAAAAGCCAATCAAATTGCCATTGATATGCTAGGTGAACCCCTTGAAGGTGAAAAGTGGTTTAGCGTAATTCAACGCTCATTTCGACCACAGCAAGACGATGGACATGAAGTATCACTTAAGGATGGCCGTTTAATAAAGCTTGATATTACTGCGCTTGCTCCAGAGCCAGGGCAGTTAATTTTAATGACAGATTTAACTGAAACCAGACGCTTACAAAAGCGAGTTGCACATATGCAGCGCTTAAGTGCGCTTGGCAAAATGGTTGCTTCGCTTGCTCATCAAGTCAGAACACCGTTATCAGCGGCCATGCTGTATGCCGCAAATTTAGGCTCAAAGCGATTGCCAGAAAGCTCGCGTGGCAACTTTCATACAAAGTTAATGTCGCGTTTAAAAGATTTAGAAACCCAAGTGAACGATATGCTGTTATTTGCCAAAAGTGGTGAGCAACAAGTTGTCGAAAGCGTTTCAATGCAACAGTTACTTAATGAAGTAAAAGCCGGTGCTGATGCTATGGTTGCACAAAATAACAGTGAACTTAGCGTGAACTTGCCTGAGCCAGATATTGAAATTATGGGTAATAAAACGGCTCTGGCGAGTGCTATTCAAAACCTGATCCACAACAGTATTCAAATTATTGGCTCTGAGGCTGTGGTAACCCTGAGTGCCGAACGTGACGAAACTAGCGAAAACTGTGTTCGCATCAGTGTCAGTGATAATGGCCCAGGTGTTGATTTACGTCATACCAACAAATTATTCGAACCTTTTTACACTACCAAAAGCCAAGGCACGGGGCTTGGACTTGCTGTTGTAAGTTCAGTCGCCAATGCGCACCAAGGACGGGTTGAAGTGACTAATAATGCTCATGGGGGAGCATGTTTTAGTTTGATCTTGCCAATTAGTGCAGAACCAATGTCAGCGGAGGCAAAATGAATACTAACTCTATTTTAGTCGTGGAAGACGACGCAGGCTTACGAGAAGCACTGATTGATACCCTTGAAATGTCGGGTATTGATTGCGTTGCTGCAGATAGCGCTGAACAAGCGATGATCTTGCTTAAGCAAAATAGCTATTCATTGGTTGTTAGTGATGTGCAAATGGGCGCCATGAGTGGCCTTGACCTATTACGTAGCATTAAACTTAATTATCCTGAGCTGCCGGTATTAATGATGACAGCCTATGCCACCATTGATGATGCTGTAGAAGCAATGCGTTTAGGCGCGATTGATTATATGGCAAAACCGTTTGCTCCAGAAGTACTCCTTAATATGGTGAGTCGTTATTTGCCTGAAAAGGAAAAAGAAACCGATGGCCCAATCGTTGCCGATCCATCAAGTATTAAGCTATTAGAGCTCGCGAGCAAAGTTGCCCGCTCAGATGCCAGTGTCATGGTACTCGGCCCAAGTGGCTCGGGTAAAGAAGTCTTGGCTCGTTTTATCCACGATAAATCAAATCGTAGCGATGCTCCCTTTGTGGCTATTAACTGTGCTGCTATTCCTGAAAACATGCTTGAAGCAACCTTATTCGGTTACGAAAAAGGGGCGTTTACCGGCGCTATTCAAGCCTGTCCGGGTAAATTTGAGCAAGCTCAAGGTGGTACCATCTTACTTGATGAAATCACTGAGATGGATTTAGGCTTACAAGCTAAATTACTGCGTGTACTTCAAGAGCGCGAAGTAGAGCGCTTAGGCGGTCGTAAAACGATAGAGCTTGATGTTCGCGTTCTAGCTACAAGTAACCGAGATTTAAAAGAAGCAGTGAGCGAAAATCTATTTAGAGAAGATTTATATTATCGCTTAAATGTATTCCCGCTAATGTGGAAACCATTAGCCGAGCGTCCTGGCGACATTATTGTATTGGCTGAGCATTTAATAGAGCGTCATTGCCTGAAAAGTAAAGAGCCTATCGCTCAACTAAGTGAGGGTGCGAAACAAAAGCTACTATCTCATGCTTGGCCAGGTAACGTACGAGAGCTTGATAACGTTATTCAACGGGCGTTGATATTATGCGATGGTAATAGTATTCATCAAGACGATGTCTTTATTGAAGAGTTGCTTACGGTTGATATAAAGCCAGTCGCTACGCCGCCACACAACGCACCGGTATATCAAGAACAGCCTGTTGAAGTTAATTTAGATACCGTGCCACAAGTGAGTGAGCAAGGTAATTACAAAGACGAGCTGAAAGACAAAGAGCATCGTATTATTTTAGAAACCTTAGCGCGCTGTAATGGTAAGCGCAAAGAGGTTGCAGAAACCTTAGGTATTAGTCCGCGCACGTTACGTTATAAACTGGCGCAAATGCGAGACCTGGGTATAGCCTTACCTGCATAAACTCCTTCCAAAAAGTTACTCAAACAAGCTCACATTTTTGTGAGCTTGTTTGCTGTCAAAACTCTGACATGCAAATTAATGATTCAAGCCATTGAATCTAAATGATTTATTTTGTGGCACGGTTTGTGCTTTATCAGTGCATAAGTAAACTGCATTGTCAGAGAGTATTATGAAAGTTCAAAACAGCGCATTATTTCAAGAAATGCAAGCTATGGCTTCAGAAGTGGGCCGTAGTAACTCAATTAATAATTTACCAACACAAACTCAGCCAACATCGTCGGCACAGTTTGGTGATTTACTTACCAATGCACTTGATACAGTGAATGGCTTACAACAAGACGCTAAGCAAAAAGTAACAGCAATGGAAATGGGCGACCGCAGTGTTTCTCTAGCAGACGTAATGATTGCTTCGCAAAAATCATCAGTCGCTTTTGAAGCTACGGTGCAAGTTCGAAATAAACTTGTTGAAGCTTATAAAGAAATCATGAACATGCCTGTGTAACTAGGTAGTGGAGAATTATTGTGGCGCAATCTAATCAATCAACTGATCTAGCCTTAGCAGGCGGCGGTATCGACTCAACCGATACTGATGATCAACAAGAGCAAAAGTCAGGCTACTTAAGTGCCTTAAATGGTGTAGATGTTTTACGCCAGGTTACTTTAGTGATTGCTTTGGCAATCTGTTTGGCTATCGCAATTTTTATTATTATTTGGGCTCGTCAACCAGATATGCGTCCGCTTGGCAAAATGCCAACGGAAGAGCTTATTCAAACGCTGGACTTTTTAGACGCTCAAAAGATTGATTACGAACTTGATGGTAACGTCATCTCTGTTGAAGAAGGTGAATACCAAAACATCAAATTATTGATGGCTCGTGAAGGCCTAGAGCAAGCGCCAAGCTCAGGTACTGACATCATCATGCAAGACATGGGGTTTGGTGTTAGCCAGCGCCTTGAACGTGAACGTTTAAAACATGGTCGTGAGCAACAGCTTGCACGTACCATCGAAGAGCTAAAAAATGTTACTCGCGCCAAAGTACTTTTAGCTATTCCAAAAGAAAACGTATTTGCTCGTCGTGAAAAACAACCTTCAGCGACGGTAGTGCTTACCTTAAAACGCGGTCGTACACTTGACGGTGAAGAAGTTGACTCAGTAGTTGATATTGTTGCCTCAGCAGTCCAAGGTTTATCGCCAGAGCGTGTTACTGTTACCGATCAAAATGGTCGCTTACTTAATTCAGGTTCACAAAACTCACTTGCTGCTCGCTCTCGTAAAGAGTATGAGATTGAACGTAAGCGTGAAGAAGAGTACTTAAATAAAATCGATAGCATCCTTATTCCAGTTGTAGGCTTAGGTAACTATACCGCGCAAGTCGATTTAAACATGGATTTTAGTGCAGTCGAAGAAACACAAAAACGTTATAACCCAGACTTACCCGCTGTGCGCAGTGAAACCACGTTCGAAGAAAACAACATCGGTGGACTTGCTGTGGGCATTCCTGGTGCGCTAACGAATCAGCCGCCAGTTAACTCTAATATTCCAGAAATTGCAGGCCAAGGTGGAGCAGGCTCAGCAACGAACCCAAGTCGTTCGCATAAAGAAGCAACACGTAACTACGAGCTTGATACAACTATTTCGCATAAGCGTCAGCAAACCGGTGTTATTCGTCGTATCAGTGTCTCAGTTGCTGTAGATTATGTACCACAAGTGGGTGAAAACGGTGAAACAACCATGGTTCCTCGCTCTGTAGAAGCATTGTCAAATATTCGTCGCTTATTACAAGGTGGTGTTGGTTTTGATATGCAGCGTGGTGATGCACTCGAAGTTGTTACAGTGCCATTTGTTCGAGAAGATGTAGGTGAAGCGATTGAAGTTCCGCTTTGGGAGCAAGATTGGTTCATGAAGATGCTACGCTTAGCATTAGGTGCACTGGTTATCATCGTACTGATTGTCTTTGTAGTAAGACCTATGCTGAAACGTCTAATTTACCCAGACGATACACTAGAAGAATATGATGAAGATGCATTAAGTGCAGGTGTAGATATTGGTGATAGCACGCTAGATATGCTAAATAAAGACTTTGACTCTGCTGCTGTAGGATTCTCAAGTGATGGTACACTACAGCTGCCAGACTTACATGGCGATGAAGATTTACTCAAAGCAGTTCGTGCATTGGTTGCAAATGAACCAGAACTGTCTTCTCAAGTAGTGAAAGCGTGGTTAACAGAAGATGACTGATCAAGAACAAAAACAACTACCACCGGCGTTTGATGTTGATAAACTAGACGGTGTGGATAAGGCGGCAATCTTATTGCTGAGCTTATCAGAAGAAGATGCTGCGCAAATCCTTAAGCACTTAGAGCCAAAGCAAGTGCAAAAAGTGGGTATGGCAATGGCTGCGCTAGATGATTTATCGCAAGCGAAAATTAGCGCAGTCCATAATTTGTTTATTGAGCAAATTCAAAGCTTCAGTACCATTGGCTTCCAGTCTGAAGACTTTATCAAAAAAGCTCTTACAGCAGCGCTTGGTGAAGACAAGGCAGCCAGCCTTATTGACCAAATTGTTATGGGCTCAGGGGCGAAAGGTCTTGATTCATTGAAGTGGATGGATTCAAAGCAAGTGGCGAATATCATTCGCAACGAGCACCCGCAAATTCAAACCATTGTTTTATCGTATTTAGAACCAGAGCAATCAGCGGAAATCTTGTCGCAATTCCCAGAAAAAGTGCGCTTAGATTTAACCATGCGTATTGCTAACCTTGAAGAAGTTCAACCAGCAGCATTGCAAGAGTTGAATGAAATCATGGAGAAACAGTTCGCAGGTCAAGCTGGTGCGCAAGCTGCGAAAATGGGTGGCTTGAAAGCGGCTGCTGATATCATGAACTACCTAGATACCAATGTTGAAGGTCAGTTAATGGATTCAATCCGTGAACACGATGAAGAGATGTCACAGCAAATCCAAGACCTTATGTTTGTCTTTGAGAACTTAATGGATGTTGAAGACCGTGGTATTCAAGCGATCCTTCGTGAAGTACAGCAAGATGTATTAATGAAAGCAATTAAAGGTACTGACGAAGCATTAAAAGAGAAGATTTTGGGCAATATGTCAAAACGTGCTGCTGAATTACTCGCTGATGATCTTGAGGCAATGGGCCCTGTTCGTATTAGTGAAGTAGAAGCAGCGCAGAAAGAAATTCTTTCTACGGCACGTCGTTTAGCTGACTCAGGCGAAATTATGCTTGGTGGCGGTGGTGGTGAGGAGTTCCTGTAAGCCATGAGTAAGTCTTCATTTCATACAGGACATCCAGTGCATGCCAGTGAAGCTGCCGATGAATTATTGGAAAACTGGCCAATTCCTGAAGTGACGCAAGATACAACAAAACTCGCCGGACGTTCAACGGCGTATGGCACGCCTTTAGCGGACTTATATCGTAAAGAGCAGCAAAAGCAGCAGGCCGAAGAGCAGCCAGAAGAGCCTGAAATTCCGTCATTGACCATGGCTGAGCTTGAAAAGATCCGTCAAGATGCCTATGAAGAAGGGCTAAAGCAAGGTCATGAGCAAGGCTATATAGATGGTTTTGAAAAAGGCGCACATGAGGGAAAAGAAGCTGGCTTTAAAGAAGGTGTTGAGCTTGGTAAGGAGCAAGGTCAAGAAGAAATAAAGCCAATTTTAGAAGAGCAGCTGACCAACTTAAGAGGCCTACTTGATAGCCTTTCTCAACCATTATCTAAAGTCGATGAAAGTGCCGAAAAGCAGTTAGTGCAGTTAGCTGTGATGTTAACTGAAGTTTTAGTTTACCAAGAAATTAAAACCTCACCTGAAGTCATTTTGCATGCTTTGAAGCAAGCTATTGATGCGTTAGGTGAAGAGCAAGCGAAAGTACGTATTCACTTACATCCTGATGATATTACTTTAATTACCGAAAGTTATGGCGAACAAACTATCGCAGATAACCATTGGCAGTTAGTTGCAGAGCCGACTTTAGAGCGTGGTGGCTGCGAAATTAAAACCCCGCAATCATCCCTCGACATGACAATAAAAACCCGCGTCAAAGAAACGTTGGAAAACTTTTTGCATAGCAGTGGTATCTAATACTTTTTAGGCTCATTATGAGTGCTCAATCAATGACTCTAAGCGAACGCTTACAGCGCTATGAAAAAAATATCAAGGCCCCAAAACCAGCTGTTGCCGGTATTCTGACGCGTGTCGTTGGTTTAACGCTAGAAGCAAAAGGGCTTAGAGCACCTGTTGGCAGTCAATGTAAAATTGAAACCATTAACGGCTTTGTTGATGCTGAAGTCGTTGGTTTTAATGACCAAACACTTTACTTGATGCCAAATGATCACATCTCTGGCGTACTGCCTGGTGCACGAGTTATCCCAAAGCTAAATGAAACAGGGTTGCCTGTCGGTATGAGTTTACTTGGCCGTGTAGTGGATGGCCTTGGTCGGCCACTTGATGGCTTAGGTGCCATTAATGCTGAGCATCACTTAAAGTTTGCGCAAAACTCAATTAACCCTCTTGCAAGACGACCAATCAGTCAACCTATGGACGTAGGTGTACGAGCCATCAACTCCGTTATTACCGTAGGTCAAGGACAGCGTATGGGTCTGTTTGCGGGCTCTGGTGTCGGTAAATCAGTATTACTGGGTATGATGACTCGCGGCTCTGAAGCAGATGTAATTGTGGTAGGTCTTGTGGGTGAACGTGGTCGTGAGGTAAAAGAGTTCATTGAAGAAATTTTAGGTGTTGAAGGGCGTAAGCGCTCAGTGGTGGTTGCAGCTCCTGCGGATGCTTCACCATTAATGCGTTTAAAAGGCTGTGAAAGTGCAGTGACCATTGCGGAATACTTCCGCGACCAAGGTCTTAATGTTTTGTTATTACTTGACTCTGTTACCCGTTATGCCATGGCGCAACGTGAAATTGCCTTAGCGGTTGGTGAGCCTCCAGCGACTAAGGGTTATCCGCCATCAGTATTTGCTAAATTACCTGCGCTGGTGGAGCGTGCTGGTAATGGTGGTGAAGGGCAAGGTGCGATCACCGCGTTTTTCACTGTGCTTAGTGAAGGGGATGATATGCAAGATCCAATTGCTGACTCTGCTCGCGCTATATTAGACGGCCACATTGTTTTATCTCGAGATTTAGCTGACAGTGGTCATTATCCGGCTATTGATATCGAAAAATCGATTTCTCGTGTTATGCCACAAGTTGTATCTGAAGCGCATATGCAACAAGCTCGAGTGCTAAAACAAGTGTATTCAATGTATCAACAGAACAAAGATATGATCACACTAGGTGCGTACCAAAAAGGCACCGACCCTATGCTTGACCAAGCAATTAATATGATGCCACGTGTGAATCAATTCCTTCAGCAAGGCATGAAAGATGTGATCAGTTATGATGATGGTCTACAAGGTCTTGCGCAGTTATTAGGACAAGGTTAATGGCTCAAAGTAAACTTGATTTATTGTTAAAGCTTGAAAGCGATAAAGAAGAATCTTTACGCATGGATTATTTAAAAGCCCAGCAGCACTTACAAAGTAATCAACAAAAACTGCAAGGGCTGAATAACTTTCGCATGGAGTATTCTCAGCAGTTGCATTTGAAAGGTCGCTCTGGTTTGTCTAGTGCTGGGTTTAGTCAATATCATGCTTTTATCGCAAAAATTGAAGAGGCGATACGCCAGCAAGCCAGCACAGTGAATACTGCAAAACAAGTTGTTACGCAGCGCAAAGCATTGTGGTTAAAACAGCAAGTGAAAGCAAAAGCAGTAGCGAAGTTAATCGAAAAGCAAGCCGAAAAACAAGCGATGAAAGTAGCTAAAGCGGAGCAAAAAATGCTGGATGAATTTGCTTCAAATCAGTTTTATCAACGTCAACTTAAAAACGCACTTCTCTAAAATACTCTCTTTTTTAGGCATGTTAATTGCATTTACCTAACCAGTAGCATTAATTTTGGCACTTGCGGCGGCAAATTGCCTCTTTAGTTTTAGGTGAATTATGGCGATCAGTGATATCAATTTGCAGGTTAAAACTGAGCAAAGTACTGGTTTTTCAGGCAAAGACTCAGAGTCTAGCGACAAAGCATCGGGCTTAAGTTTTTTAACTTCACTTACAGAAGCAAGTGAAGCGGCAAACGCGCAAGCAAATACCACCCCTCAAACAAACAGTGATGCAGATACTCATTCTGTTGATGAAACTAAAGCTGTCAGTATTTCTGAAGAGCCTAAATCAGATGCCAAATTAGGTGATGAGAACACAACTGCTGATGCTAAAGTTGCAACTGCTACCACGTCTACACAGCAGCAATCTAAAACAAGTCCAGATATTCGTAATGAAGCTGTAACTAAAGAGCAAAGCGATGAACTTGCTCTTGTAGAAGATGAAGAAAACTCACTGCTTTCGCAAATTAATGCGGCTCAAGCTATGAGTACGCGTGTTAATAAATTGATTGAAAATAATGATTTTAGCCCTGTAGTTGTTGATAAAAAACCAACCCCAATCGATACCATCACACCTGTTATACCTTCACCGATGACAGACGTTGCACAAACCGATGACTCAAAAGCCGACGCGGAAGGCGACAATTCAATAGCAAGCTTATTACATAAGTCTAAAGTTGCGACTGCGGTAGATAGCCAGCTAAAAGCGATTGGCGATTTACCACCAAAAGATAGTGTGACCCCTATTGTTGATGGTCCATTAACAGACAAAGAAAAGCAGGGGGTTTCAGCTGTTAATACACCTGATACAAAACCTCAGGTAGCTAACTTTGCCAGTGCAACACAAGCAACTGACAACAAAGAAACCACAGTTGATGTAGACGCTCTGTTAAGTAGCGCTCAAAAACAGACTGTGAATTCAGACGCTGCAAAAACATCTGAAGGCAAAGAACTTGGCGTAAATGAGACAAGTAAAACTGTTTTAAATAAGGTGGTTGCAGATTTAAATAGCGATGCTCAAGTAGATACAAAAACAGCTGAAGTTAATTCAAAACAAACACAAAGCTACACTGACAAAACTGCAGCAAATTTCAGTGCTGAGCAAAGCATTGCTAAAAACATTGAAGCTGGCGCGGCAAAAGTGGCAGATAAACCAACTGACGCAGCAACCAAAGTTGATCTAGCCGTAACAGAAAAGCCAGAGTCAGATAAACCAGTAACAGATAAGTCAATCGTTAGCTTGCTGGCCAAAGTACAAAGTGGCGACGGGCAGGCTGTAAGTGAGTTCGCTAAAGGTTTGTCGCTAACCTCAGATCAACAAAAGCAACTTGAGCAACAAATAAATCAACTTAAAGCTGATAATAAGCTCGGTGCTGATGAGGTGGCAACGATCAAGTCGCTATTGACTGATGTGATGCGTAGTAAGCCTACAACGCAAACTGCACAGAGTCCTGTATCACAACTTGCTGTAGAACAAGACATTGCTGAAGAAAGCCAGGCTAAACAAGATGCTAAATTAGCTGACAATAAGGCTCTCGATAACAAATTACCTACAGGCGTAGAAAAGCAAATCACGGCGCTGACTAAGGATGAACAGCAAGCACTGTTAAACAAAGTGAACACTCAGCTGCAAACGTTAACGCCGGGCACTGCTCAGTACGAAAAATTAGCTGCAGCTCAAACTGTGCTGACAGAGGCTATTAATGCCCCTGCAACAGCCAGTACTGCGATGCCAGTAACCGCAGCAACAGTTAATGTTGAAAATAATAAAGCGAAACAAAATAATACCGCGCAAATTACAGCCGATGTGACAAAAGTAGTTGCTAGTGAAGAAGTAACCACAGAGCTTGATACAAAAATTAATACAGAACGTACACAGGAAACTGTTACTGTGCGTGTAGCTCAATTATTTACTCAGCTAACGACTCAAGCAAATGCAACAACACAACCAGGTGCCTATGAAATGGCTCATCAGCAATATGAGCAAGCACTAGACGTACAAACAATGCATACACAAACAACTGCGCAAACTCATACTCAATCTAAATCGGTGAATGTTGACCCAGGTGTCATGCAAGCGATTAATATCATAAAAAGTGATGCTGCAAAAATGCTTCAAGAGCGAGTTAGCGCGTTACTAAATATTAATAATAAAGAAGCTGAAATTCGCTTAGATCCGCCAGAAATGGGCAGTATGCAAATTCGTATACGTAGTGATGCTGAACAAGCACAAATTAATTTTGTTGTTCAAAATCAGCAGGCTAAAGAAGCTTTAGAGCAATCAATGCCACGCTTACGAGAAATGCTTGCACAGCAAGGTATTGAGCTTGGTGAAAGTAGTATTCAGCAGGGTAACCCTGAGCAACAACAAGAGCAGTCTGGGCAAGGGCAGCTTGCTGGAAATCAACAAGCTGAGGAGCAGCAGCCAGAAGTAACAGCACAAAGCGCAGAAACTTCTCGACAACAATCTTCATCATCAATAGATTACTATGCATAAGTCCTGCTATTATAAGAAATAAAATAGTTACAGCGCGATAAACAGCTTGCTGTAACTTTGAGGGAAGTGACAATGGCCGAAGAAACAAATTTAGAAATAGAAGATACGGGTAAAGGCAAAAAGAAGCTGATTATCATCATTGCAGCTGTAGTGTTGATTGCTGGTGCTGCTGCGGGTTACTTTTTATTTATGGGCGATGATGCCCCTGAAGAAAGCCTAGCAGATGAAACCACAGTGACAGAGGCTGCTGCACCATCGAGCTCTGCACAGATTGGTTCGGCTCTGTATGTCGCAATGCCACGCCCATTTGTATTTAATGTACCCGGTGCTAGTCGCGACCGTATTGTACAAATAAAAGTTCAGCTACTTGTTCGCGGTGAAGTGAACGAAGAAACTGCCAAAAAGCATATTCCACTTATCGAAAGTACTTTACTTGGCGTTCTTTCAACAACGACCGCAGATGAATTAGGTACCAGTGAAGGTAAAGAGTCAGTACGTGTTGCTGCACTTGAAAAAGTACAATCAGCATTAAGTGATGTTGAAGGTAGCAAAGTGATAGAGCGGGTATTATTTACCGGCTTTGTGATGCAATAAGGGGTCAGCGTGAGCGATTTATTATCTCAAGACGAAATTGATGCGCTCTTACATGGCGTTGATGAAGTCGAAGAGGAAGATATTCACGAAGGTGATGACTTAGACAGTAATACCTTACAGTATGACTTCTCATCACAAGATCGTATTGTTCGGGGTCGTATGCCGACCTTGGAGATCGTGAATGAACGTTTTGCCCGTCATATGCGAATTAGCCTATTTAACATGATGCGCCGCACCGCTGAGGTGTCGATTAACGGCGTACAAATGATTAAATTTGGCGAATATATTCACACCTTATTCGTGCCAACTAGTTTGAACATGGTACGTTTTCGTCCGTTGAAGGGCACTGGCCTGATTACCATGGAAGCCCGATTAGTATTCATTTTAGTGGATAATTTTTTTGGTGGAGATGGCCGCTATCATGCAAAAATAGAAGGCCGAGAGTTTACTCCAACAGAACGCCGTATTGTTCAAATGCTGCTTAAAATCATCTTCGAAGATTATAAAGAAGCATGGGCGCCGGTAATGGATGTGTCTTTTGAGTACCTTGACTCAGAAGTTAACCCAGCGATGGCTAACATCGTAAGTCCAACTGAAGTGGTTGTTATTAGCTCTTTCCATATTGAGCTTGATGGTGGTGGTGGTGATTTCCATATCGCATTACCGTATTCAATGCTTGAGCCAATCCGTGAATTACTCGATGCGGGTGTGCAATCTGACACCGAAGACACTGACTTACGTTGGAGTAAAGCATTACGTGATGAGATCATGGATGTTGAGGTCGATTTATCGACTCAATTGCTTGAGGTTGATTTAACGCTACAACAGATTATGGAGCTTAAAGCTGGCGATATTATCCCTGTTGAAATGCCAGAACATATCACCGTATTTGTAGAAGAATTGCCGACCTTCAGAGCGAAAATGGGCCGCTCTCGTGACAATGTGGCACTACAAATTAGCGAAAAAATTAAACGCCCTGAATCAGTTAAGTCAGAACTACATGTGTTCACAAAAGGTGGCAAAAAACTGGATTCAGATGCAGAATTAGCAGAACTAGAAGAAGATCTACATCTATCTGAAGGTGTAGATTTAGACTGGTAGTCGATTTATAAGGTTAAACATAATGAGTGATGATCAAGATACAATGGACGAATGGGCTGCGGCACTAGCCGAAGCTGAAGAAGCTGAGGGTGGCTCAGGTGATGCTGCTGTAGCTGAGCTTGATGAGTTAAAAGATGAAAGACATGAGCTGTCTGGCGACGAAAAACGTAAACTTGATACTATCTTGGACATTCCAGTTACCATTTCGATGGAAGTGGGTCGTTCAAAAATCAACATTCGTAACTTATTACAGCTTAACCAAGGTTCAGTGGTAGAACTAGACCGAGTCGCTGGTGAGCCACTTGATGTATTGGTTAATGGCACCCTGATTGCGCATGGTGAGGTGGTTGTTGTCAACGATAAGTTCGGTATTCGTTTAACTGACGTTATCAGCCAAGTTGAGCGTATTAAAAAGTTACGATGAATGCTTTAGTTGCTTTAACAAGTGCGTCGAGCACTGCATTTCCTACGGCATCACCGACGGCAGATTTACTGTCTATGGTGATGTCTTTGCTTTTAGTGCTGGTGGTTATTATTGCTTTGGCTTTTTTGGTTAAAAAACTAAATCCAAATCTTGCTAATAGTGATGAATTTAAAGTAGTGCGCAGTTTGCCTTTGGGCTCTCGTGAGCGCTTGATGGTCATTGAAATCGATAACGCTCAGCACTTAATTGGTGTGACCCCGCATAGTATTAACTACCTGCATAAACTAGAAACACCATTACAAGAAAAAGAACTGCCAGAACTTGCCAAAAAATTTGGTAAGTTGCTGAACCCACAATCACCTTCAAATAAAAAGAATTAACGCTATGATCAAGTGGATACTTATTTTAGCAAGTGTGTTGTTTTTGCCGTCGGTTAACGCTGAAGGCATAGAAGCACTGACCATTACCACCAACCCAGATGGCTCTCAAGATTACTCCGTGACGCTACAAGTGTTAGCGATTATGACGGCGCTGAGTTTTATTCCAGCAGCGGTCATTATGATGACCTCATTTACCCGTATTATTGTGGTTCTGGCGATATTACGCCAAGCAATAGGCTTACAACAAACACCATCGAATCAAATTTTGTTAGGCATGTCGCTGTTTTTAAGTATTTTTATTATGGCGCCAATTTATCAGCAGGTGAATGAGCGTGCCATTGAGCCGTACTTGAATGAACAAGTTACCTCAGTGCAAGCATTAGAACTTGCCAAAGAGCCAATGAAAGCGTTTATGCTCTCGCAAGTTCGTATAAAAGATTTAGAGACCTTTGCGAAAATAGCTGGTTATGAGCAATTAGACTCGCCAGAAGACACGCCTTTGATTGTATTGATCCCAGCGTTTGTTACCAGCGAATTGCAAACGGCCTTTATCATTGGTTTTATGTTTTTCATCCCATTTTTGATTGTGGATTTAGTAGTGGCCTCCGTATTAATGGCCATGGGTATGATGATGCTTTCGCCGATGATTGTATCTTTGCCGTTTAAGATTATGCTGTTTGTATTAGTAGATGGTTGGAGCCTTGTGATGGGCACGCTGGCGAAGAGCTTTGGGCTCGGGGTGTAACAATGCAATTCAAGACACATAATTAGGTAGGAGAGACAAAATGGAACCAGAAATTTTTGTCGATATACTCAGTGACGCGCTATTTTTAGTTATAAAGTTAGTGTCTGCAATCGTAGTGCCTGGCTTATTAGTTGGTCTTGTAGTGGCTGTTTTCCAAGCGGCAACATCAATCAATGAGCAAACCTTAAGCTTTTTACCTCGTTTGCTAATTACCATAAGCGCACTTATTGTCGGTGGCCATTGGTTCACGCAAGAGCTTATGGACTATTTTACCCGTTTAGTGATGTCTATACCGGAGATAGCAGGCTAAATGGAATTTCCATTTGCGGTCATTATTCAATGGCTCAGCGACTTTTTGCTGCCATTGGTGCGTATTAGCTCAATGATTATGATCATGGCAGGTCTTGGCGCGAGAAACGTACCAACCCGAATCAAGCTAGGTTTAGCGATTGTGGTAACCTTTGTTGCTGTGCCTATGCTGCCCCCTGCGACTTTTAATAACCTATTCTCCTTTGAAATGATTCTCGTAGTCATTCAACAAATGCTTATTGGTGTGGCGATAGGCTTTGCTTCAACCTTACTACTTAATACATTTGTCCTTGCAGGGCAAATACTCGCGATGCAAACAGGTCTTGGTTTTGCGTCCGTTGTTGATCCGTCAAATGGCTTAAACGTTCCCGCAGTTGGTCAGTTTTATTTGATTCTGGCTACCTTACTATTTTTCGTTTTTAATGGTCATTTAATGATGATTCAAATGGTCATTCATAGCTTTGAAGTACTGCCAATTGATGGCAATTGGTGGGCGGTTGATCATTACTGGGATATCGTTACTTGGGGGGGGTGGATGTTCACCACAGCCTTGGTACTTGCTTTAGCGCCACTGACAGCCATGTTGGTTATTAATATGTCGTTTGGTGTAATGACCCGTGCTGCACCGCAGTTAAATATTTTTTCGATAGGTTTTCCGTTTACCTTAGTCGCTGGGCTCGTGATTATTTGGGCAACGCTAGGTAACTTCATGACTCAATTTGAGTTTCAGTGGTTAAAAATGGTTGAGTTAATGTGCAGCCTTGTTGGTTGTACACCTTAGGAGCACGCCATGGCTGAAGATTCTGGTCAAGAAAAAACCGAAGAACCCACCGGGAAGAAAATAGACGACGCCAAGAAAAAGGGCCAGGTTGCCCGTTCTAAAGAGCTAGGCACCATGTTTGTGCTTATCTTCTCGGCAGTATCACTATTACTTTATGGACCTGAAATTGGCAAAGGTCTTTATAATGTGATGGGGCGATTATTAAGCCTTAATCGTAATGAAACCTACGACACCACTAAAATGTTTTCAGTGTGGGGAATTGTTGCGGATGCGTTGTTATTCCCTATGGCTATGTTTGTGTTGATCATCGTGATAGCCGCTTTTGTTGGGAATACTTTACTGGGGGGCTATAACTTTAGTTGGCAAGCGGCAGCACCAAAAGCTAGTAAGATGTCGCCGGCTAAAGGTATTAAGCGTATGCTTGGCCCTCAAGCAGGAGTAGAGCTAGTTAAGTCTATTTTAAAATTTGTAGTGGTTGCAGGTTTTGCGGTGTTCTTAATTAATACTTTCTTTGATGAAATACTGCATCTAAGCATTGAAAGCGCGCCCGGAAATTTTATCCATGCACTCGAAATCCTCTCTTGGATGTTCTTAGGTTTAACCTGTACTTTAATACTCATTGCTGCAATTGATGCCCCTTATCAGAGTCATAAGCACCATAAACAGTTAAAAATGACCCTACAAGAGGTGAAAGACGAATACAAAAACTCTGAGGGTGATCCGCAAATAAAAGCGCGCATTCGCCGTACTCAGCGTGAAATGTCGCAAAGGCGTATGATGCAAGACGTGCCTGATGCCGATGTGATCGTAACCAACCCGACCCATTATTCTGTAGCACTAAAATACGATACAGCTAAAGCGGGTGCGCCTATTGTTCTTGCCAAAGGCGTGGACGAGCTTGCTATGCAAATTCGTAAAGTGGGCAAGGGTAATGACGTGCCAATTGTTGAATCACCAATGCTTACACGTGCGCTGTATCACACTACCGATGTGGGTAATCAAATACCCGATCAGCTATTCACTGCCGTTGCGCAAGTTCTGGCTTATGTCTTCCAGTTAAAACGCTTCCAAAAAGGGCGCGGTAAACGCCCTGTACCACTTAACAAAAAACTACCAATACCCGATGCTTACAAATATTAGAAAGTAGTTATATAACTTGGAATAGTTATTGCAAATTCCGTGTAGTGTCAATTTTTTGAAATTGTTGAATTATGGAATTTAAAGCGGTATTACAACAACTTAACAGAGATAAAAAAGAATATGCGAAGGGTATCGGCACGCCGTTAATGGTACTTGCTGCGCTGGGCATGGTGATTTTACCCCTGCCGCCATTTCTTTTAGATATTCTATTTTCGTTTAATATCGCGTTAGCACTTGTGGTGTTACTAGTTACTGTTTACACCATGAAACCACTTGAATTTGGTATGTTCCCTGCGGTTCTACTAATTGCAACCATCATGCGCTTAGCACTGAATGTCGCCAGTACCCGTGTGGTATTGCTAGAAGGTCATAACGGTGGAGATGCGGCCGGTAAAGTTATCGAGGCCTTTGGCTCGGTAGTTATCGGCGGTAACTATGCAGTTGGTTTAGTGGTCTTCCTGATTTTAATCATTATTAACTTTGTGGTTATCACCAAAGGTGCTGGCCGTATTTCTGAAGTATCAGCTCGCTTTACTCTTGATGCAATGCCAGGTAAACAAATGGCGATTGACGCAGACTTAAATGCCGGTTTCATCAGTGCAGAGCAAGCCCGTGAACGTCGTGAAGAAGTCACCCGCGAAGCTGATTTCTATGGTTCAATGGATGGTGCGAGTAAGTTCGTAAAAGGCGATGCGATAGCGGGTATCGTTATTCTAGTGATTAACATCGTTGGTGGTTTATTTGTTGGTATGATCCAACATGATTTATCGTTTAGCCGTGCGATGGAAGTGTATACTTTACTAACCATTGGTGATGGTCTAGTTGCACAGCTTCCTTCACTATTACTGTCTATCGGTACCGCAATCGTTGTTACCCGTCAAAATGAATCGCACAATATGGGCGACCAAGTTAAGACTCAGCTGGGTAACGAAAAATCACTTTATATCGCATCAGGTATTTTGATCATCATGGGTATTGTGCCGGGGATGCCGCACATCGCATTTTTAAGCTTAGGTGCATTACTCGGTTACCTTGCTTATTTCACACAGCAACAAAAAGCCAAAGCAGAAGCCGAAAAAGCAGAGCAAGAGGCAAATGGTGGTGCACCAGGTACAGGTGTTGCCAATAAACAAGAACAAAAAGAACTGGGTTGGGATGACGTTCAGCAAGTTGATGTTATTGGCTTAGAAGTGGGGTATCGATTGATTCCACTTGTTGACCAATCTCAAGGTGGTGAACTGTTAAATCGTATTAAAGGTGTGCGTAAAAAACTGTCTCAGGAGCTTGGCTTCTTAGTACCTCCTGTGCACATTCGCGATAACTTAGAGCTCGACCCTAACGCTTACAGAATTACTATGATGGGTGTTTCAAGCGGTGAGGGTGAGCTTAAGCATGGTGATGAGTTAGCGATTAATCCAGGACAAGTATTTGGTCCAATCAAAGGGATTGCCACTACAGACCCTGCATTTGGATTAGATGCGGTTTGGATCAAACCTGATCAAAAAGATGAAGCACAATCACTTGGCTATACCGTGGTTGATTCTGCAACTGTGGTTGCAACTCATATCAGCCAGTTACTTACTAACAGTGCTGCTTTACTACTTGGTCATGAAGAAGTTCAAAACTTACTAGATATGTTAGCGAAGAGTCATCCACGTCTTGTTGAAGGACTGGTTCCTGACGTATTACCACTTACTACTATCGTAAAAGTGCTACAAAACTTACTCAATGAAGGGGTGGCAATTCGCGATATGCGCTCGATTGTTCAAACCCTTGTTGAGTATGGCCCACGTAGCCAAGACCCTGATGTACTAACGGCTGCAGTGCGAATTTCACTGCGCAGATTGATCGTTCAAGATGCTGTTGGTATGTCTTCTGAGATCCCTGTCATAACCTTGGCGCCTGAGTTGGAACAGATGTTGCATCAGTCACTTCAGAATGCAGGTGACGAAGGTGCCGGAATAGAGCCAAGCCTTGCTGAGCGACTTCAACAATCATTGAATGAAGCGCATCAAAACCAAGAAATGGCCGGTGAACCTTCGATACTTTTAACGTCAGGAATGTTAAGAACTGTGTTATCTCGCTTCGTTAAGTACACCATCCCAGGTTTAAGGGTGATGTCTTACCAAGAGGTACCAGACGAAAGACAGATTAAGATTGTCAGCTCAGTAGGCCAACAATAGGATAGTAAAGGGGTTGAACCATGAAAATTAAACGTTTTTTTGCTAAAGATATGCGCACAGCACTGAAAGAAGTGAAAGATGAGTTAGGTGTTGATGCGGTTATTATGTCGAACAAAAAGCTTGCTAACGGCGTTGAAATCGTTGCAGCCGTGGATTACGACAAAGCAGCCCCGAAAGCCGAACCTAAACCAGCAGTGTCACAATCAGCACCTGCACCAGAGCATAACTTTGTTAAGCCTGAGCCAATGCGTGCTAAACCTGAGCCGCAAGCGAAAGTTGCTGATAGCCTACAAGCGTTACTTGAGCGTCAAGCCCCACGCCCACGTTCGCCAGAGCTTGCGTCAATGTTTAGTCAATCTGGTATTGATACGAGTGAACACTATCAACCAAAAGAGCCAAGCTTTGAGCAGCAACAGCAACAGCAACAGCCACAATACAAGCAAGCTCCTCGTTATCAACAGCAAGCAGAACCTCGTGTACAAACTCAAGCACATAGCTTAGGCTTTGATGACGACTTAGATTCTGGTTTTGATGATTTAGATTCACCAGCTGAGCATAAAAACTCAGCACCTGCGAATCAATCAGAAATGACAACCATGCGCGAAGAAATGAATGCCATTCGTCAATTACTTGAACACCAAGTATCTGGCTTAATGCAACAAGATATGGCGCGCCGCGATCCGACTCGTGCATGTATGATTGACCGCTTAGCAGGTATGGGCATTGAACGTGATGTTGCAGAGCAAATGGCTTGTTTTATTCCTGACGACGTATCACGTCAACAAGCGTGGCAAGCACTGCTGCAAATGGTTGAAAACCAAATGCATACAACGAATAACGAAATCCTGCGTCAAGGTGGTGTATTCGCATTAGTGGGTCCAACAGGCGTTGGTAAAACAACCACAGTTGCAAAATTAGCTGCACTGGGTGCTCAAAAATATGGTGCTGATAAAGTGGCGTTGATCACCACTGATACATACAGAATTGGTGCCTACGAACAATTGGCTACTTATGGTCGTATTATTGGCTGTGGTGTTAAGCAGGTAAAAGATGCGAATGAATTAGCTGAAGTGTTATACCATTTACGTAATAAGCGTCTAGTATTAATAGACACAGCGGGTATGAGCCAACGTGATTTACGTTTAACAGAGCAGTTAAATACCCTAATGCGTAATCAGCGTGTTGATATTCGTAGTTATTTAGTATTAAGTGCTACAGCACAGATAAATGTGTTGCAAGAAACCGTAAGACACTTTAAAAAGGTTCACCTAAGTGGCTGTATCTTCACTAAATTGGATGAATCTTTAAGTTTAGGTGAGATTATTAGCATAGCGATTCAAAATCGCCTGCCAATAGGGTATCTTACTAACGGTCAGCGCGTTCCTGAGGATATTCGCGTAGCGAATGCTGAAAAACTAGTGAAAAAAGCTGAACAATTGTATTTAAAACGAGCAAAAGCACAACATTCAAGACGCCAAGCAGTAGCGTCGGACACAGTAGGGATGTATGATTAACACAGTATTAGATCAAGCAAGCGGCCTGCGCAAAATGAATCAAAATAATAATAGTGGCGTTAAAGTTATCGCTGTTACTGGCGGTAAAGGTGGAGTGGGTAAAACCAACGTTTCACTCAATACCGCAATCGCATTAGGTCAGCAAGGAAATCGTGTATTAGTATTAGATGCCGATTTAGGTTTGGCAAACTGTGACGTAATGCTTGGCCTTCGTGTTGAACGTAATTTATCTCATGTTTTGTCAGGCGAGTGTGAGCTTGACGAAATTCTTGTTGAAGGCCCTGCGGGCATCAAAATTGTACCAGCAACGTCTGGTTCACAAAGCATGGTTGAATTAACCCCATCTGAGCATGCAGGCCTTATTCGCGCTTTTAGCGAGTTAGACACCGAGTTTGATATTTTAATTGTCGATACCGCCGCAGGTATTTCTGACATGGTATTAAGCTTTTCTCGTGCAGCCCAAGACGTTGTCGTGGTTGTATGTGATGAACCTACCTCAATTACCGATGCTTACGCACTTATTAAAGTGCTTAGCCGTGAGCATGGCGTATATAAATTTAAAATTGTTGCCAATATGGTGCGCAGTTTGCGTGAAGGGCAAGAATTATTTGCTAAACTTTCAAAAGTAACGGATCGTTTTTTAGATGTTTCAATGGAGTTGGTAGCAACCATTCCTTATGACGAGAACATGCGTAAATCTACGCGACGTCAAAAGGTGATTGTTGAATTATTCCCGAACTCACCGGCAGCGGTGGCGTTTAAAACATTAGCAACAAAAGCAGTTAAGTGGCCGATCCCTAATCAACCGTCTGGCCATTTAGAATTTTTTATTGAAAAACTAGTAAACGGCTAACTATGACAACATCGGTGAATAAAGCGATGGGATATCAATCAGCACAGAATTTAAATGCGATTGTCGAAAAACATGCCTCTTTAGTCAAAAAAGTGGCGTGCCATCTAATTGCTCGTTTACCTGCCAGTGTGCAACTCGATGATTTAATTCAATCAGGCATGATAGGCTTAATTGAAGCGTCAAAAAACTTTGATGCTAGCAAAGGTGCTAGTTTCGAAACCTTCGCTGGAATTCGTATTCGTGGTGCGATGTTAGACGAAATTCGTAGAGGTGACTGGGCGCCACGCTCAGTTCACCGAAATGCCCGCCTTGTGGCTGAAACCATTTCCGAATTAGAAAGCACCTTAAATCGTGAGCCCAAAGATACTGAAGTCGCTGAAAAACTTGATATTACGCTAGATGAGTACCATCATATTCTACATGATGTGAATTCGAGTAAAGTATTAGGTATTGAAGATTTAGGTGTAGATGAAGACGTCATCACACCAGTAGGTCAGGATTTAGGACTAGACAAACCGTTTAATAACGTTAAAAATGAGCGGTTTAACCAGTCTCTATTAACGGCTATCCAATCGTTACCAGAAAGAGATGCTCTCGTTTTGTCTT
Source organism: Pseudoalteromonas sp. 2CM39R (assembly GCF_023161845.1). Lineage (NCBI taxonomy): Bacteria > Pseudomonadati > Pseudomonadota > Gammaproteobacteria > Alteromonadales > Pseudoalteromonadaceae > Pseudoalteromonas > Pseudoalteromonas sp. 2CM39R. The sequence continues at coordinate 123,068 of NZ_JALNTM010000008.1, read as the reverse complement.
TGTACTACAACGACGAAATGAACTTAAAAGAAATAGGACACATACTCGATGTTAGCGAGTCGCGTGTGAGTCAAATACATGGTCAGGCGATGATTAAGCTCAAAGCAAAAATCAATGACTGGATTAATTAGTAGTAAGTAAATAAAGGTTCAAACCTCACCGGAGGATGTTTTGGATAAAAACATGAAAATTCTTGTTGTTGATGATTTTTCTACAATGAGACGTATCATTAAAAATCTATTAAGGGATTTAGGTTTTACCAATGTGCAGGAAGCTGACGACGGTTCAACAGCATTGCCAATGCTACAAAATCAAGAGTTTGATTTTGTTGTAACTGATTGGAACATGCCTGGTATGCAAGGTATTGATTTGTTACGTGCAATTCGTGCTGATGATAGCCTTAAGCATATTCCTGTATTAATGGTGACAGCTGAAGCGAAAAAAGAACAAATTGTTGCTGCTGCTCAAGCAGGTGTTAATGGCTATATCGTTAAACCATTCACTGCTGCGACACTTAAAACCAAATTGGAAAAAGTGTTTGAACGTTTAGGTTAATCTAAGGGGAGAGGCTTATGTCAGCACTTGCTGCGCCTCAAATAAGTTTAGAGCAAGCTCGTCAACTTGTTGAGTATCTTGAAAATGGTGAACAAGAAAAAGCGGATAAGCTAATTCTTGACGCTGCATCAAAAGAACAATCAGAGTTGTTTGCTGAAGTTGGCAAATTGACGCGTCAGCTTCATGAAGCGTTAAAAAACTTTGACCTAGATACTCGTCTCACTGATTTAACTACCGACGCGATCCCAGACGCTAAGCAGCGCTTAAATTATGTTATGGAAATGACAGAAAGCGCCGCAAATAAAACCATGGATGCGGTTGAAGCAAGTTTACCAATAGCTCAACAACTTGCTGATGAAATTGCCGCAATCAAACCTACGTGGGATCGTTTAATGAACCGAGAAATTGAACTCGGTGAATTTAAAGCGTTATGTCATAGCTTAGATAAGTTCATGAATAACTCGCATACTAAAACCGATGAGCTTCAAGGTTTGATGACTAATGTACTGATGGCGCAGGATTATCAGGATTTAACCGGGCAAGTGATTCGCCGTGTTATTGAGTTAGTGCGAGAGGTAGAAGACAGTTTAATTAATCTCTTAACTGTGTTTGGCAGTCAAGAAGATGGTCATCAACAACAAGAAAAACAGGCCATAGAAAACGAACCTGCAACAAGTGACACACTAGCAGGTCCTGAAGGGCCAATTATTGATAAAGAGTCTCGCGATGATGTTGTCTCAGGACAAGATGAAGTCGATGATCTATTATCAAGTCTGGGCTTCTAAGAGGAGAGTAGCTGCATGAGCTTTGAAGTCGATGAAGATATATTACAGGATTTCCTTGTTGAAGCAGGAGAAATCTTAGAGCTTTTGTCAGAGCAATTAGTTGAGCTTGAAAACAATCCAGAAGACAAAGATCTATTAAACGCCATTTTTAGAGGCTTCCATACCGTTAAAGGTGGTGCAGGCTTCTTAAGCATGACAGAGCTTGTTGACGCTTGTCATGGTGCTGAGAATGTTTTCGATTTATTACGCCAAGGTCTGCGCAGTGTTACACCTGAGCTGATGGACGTAATATTACAAGCACTTGATACTATCAATGAAATGTTCGCAACGATTCAAAATCGCGAACAGCCAGAGCCTGCAGATCCAGCCCTATTAGAAGTCCTTCATAAGTTAAGTCAGCCACCAACCGCAGAAGAGCTTGCAGGTGAAGATTTATCTGTAGCAGAGGATGTTGCAGTTGCACCTGAAGAACCTGCAGTTGAAGAGCCTGCTGTTGATACGCCTGAAGTCACAGCAGATACAGCAACAGACAATATCGATGAAGATGACCCGTTTGCGTTTGATATGTTATTTGATGGCGGCGGTCTTGCAGATAGCAGCGCTGAGTCTCAAAATATTGACGAAATCACTGAAGACGAATTTGAAAGTCTACTAGATGAACTGCATGGCAAAGGTCAAGGCCCTGCAGCACCTGCTGCAGATACTGTAAGCAATGACAGTGACGATATTACCGATGATGAATTTGACAGCTTATTAGACGAACTGCATGGCGTTGGTAACTTTGGTGAAGTAAAACAAGATACTCCTGCTCAGCCTGAAGCAGCAAAACCTGCACAGCCAGCTCCTCAGGCGCCTGTAGCAGAACCTGCAAGCAGTGACTCAGACGATGAAATTAGCGATGACGAGTTCGAGGCGCTACTTGATGAATTACATGGTAAAGGTACTGCTCCTCAGTCTTTAGAAACGGCTGCGCCAGAAAAAGCGACAGAATCACCTAAAGCAGAACCTGCAAAACCAGCACAACCTGCAGTATCAAAACCGGCACCTGCGCCTAAGCCTGCTGCCGCAGCGCCTAAACCGGCTCCAGCCCCTGCAAAAGCACCTGAAAAATCGCCAGCAGCTTCTGCAGCACCGAAAAAAGCGCCACCACCACAGGCTGAAACAACGGTACGTGTTGATACTAAACGCTTAGATGAAATCATGAACATGGTGGGTGAGTTGGTATTGGTCCGAAACCGCTTGGTGAGCCTTGCCAATAACAGTAATAGCGAGTCAATGGGTAAAGCCATCTCTAATCTAGATGTGGTAACCGCAGACTTGCAAGGCGCGGTTATGAAAACCCGTATGCAGCCAATTAAGAAAGTATTTGGCCGTTTCCCTCGGGTTGTTCGTGACTTAGCGAGAAGCCTGAAAAAGGATATTAATTTACAGCTAGTTGGTGAAGATACCGATTTAGATAAAAACCTTGTTGAAGCACTTGCTGATCCATTGGTGCACTTAGTGCGTAACTCTGTTGACCATGGTATTGAAATGCCAGATGTGCGTGAAGCCGCAGGTAAACCGCGTACAGGTACCGTGACACTTTCGGCATCACAAGAAGGTGATCACATCCTACTAACCATTCGTGATGATGGTGCAGGTATGGATGCTGAGAAGCTGAAAAAAATCGCAATAAGCAAAGGGGTGATTGATCACGACCAAGCAAGTCGCTTGTCGGATACCGAAGCATACAATCTTATCTTTGCACCAGGTTTCTCAACCAAAGAAGAAATCTCTGACATTTCAGGCCGTGGTGTCGGCATGGACGTTGTTAAAACTAAAATCACTCAGTTAAATGGCTCAGTTAATATTCAGTCGGAGCTGGGAGTAGGTACTGTACTTGAAATCAAGGTGCCATTAACACTTGCTATCTTACCGACCTTAATGGTTGTTGTGGGTGAGCAAACTTTTGCATTACCACTTGCTGGTGTTAGCGAAATTTTCCACCTTGATTTAACTAAAACTAACGTAGTTGATGGTCAACTAACAATTATTGTACGTGAAAAAGCGATCCCGCTTTTCTATTTACAGCACTGGTTAGTAAAAGGTGCCAATCGCCAAGAACGTAAAGCAGAAGGTCACGTGGTTATTGTGCAAATAGGCACTAAACAAGTGGGCTTTGTTGTTGACTCGTTAATTGGTCAAGAGGAAGTTGTTATTAAGCCTTTGGATGCCTTATTACAAGGTACACCAGGTATGGCAGGTGCGACAATTACTTCTGATGGTGGGATTGCACTGATCCTCGACGTACCTAGCATGCTTAAACACTACGTTGGCTAATAATAAATAATAAAGTGCAGCATTTAGCTGCACTTTGAATGATATAAAACAAGAGAGTGCCAATGGCAGTCAAAGTATTAGTTGTTGATGATTCAAGCTTTTTTCGTCGCCGTGTAAGCGAAATTTTAGAGCAAGACAGCAATATTCAAGTGATTGGTTTTGCCGTAAACGGTCGTGAAGCGGTCGATAAAGCCCGTGAATTAAAACCTGATGTAATTACTATGGATGTTGAAATGCCGGTTCTTGATGGCATTAGTGCCGTGAAAGAAATAATGGCAGCAACACCAACTCCTATCTTAATGTTCTCATCACTCACCCGTGATGGTGCAACTGCAACCCTAGACGCACTTGATGCTGGGGCGTTAGATTTTTTACCGAAAAAGTTCGAAGACATTGCGCGCAACAATGAAGATGCAATCGCGCTTTTACAAAATAAAGTAAAAGAAATTGGTCGCCGTCGCCTTTCTCGTTTTTCGCGCCCAGCACCTATTTCGCGACCAACTCCGACTCCTGCACCAAGGAGCTGTAGCACTACAAATACGAGTAGCGGTATTGTTCAGCCTGATCGCAGCTTTAGCCGTCCAGCTCCAGCTAGCTCGCCTGCAGCATCGTCTTCGAATACGAGTAACATTCGAGCTTCGGGCAAGCAATATCAGTTGGTTGCTATTGGCACATCAACCGGTGGACCTGTAGCGCTACAAACAATTTTAACTCAGCTGCCAGCTAACTTTCCGCATCCAATTTTGCTTATTCAGCATATGCCAGCTGCGTTTACACCTGCTTTTGCTGCACGCCTTAATGGCTTATGCAGAATCAATGTGAAAGAAGCGCAAAATGGTGACCGTTTAATGCCTGGTACCGCTTATTTAGCGCCAGGTGGTCAACAAATGCTAATAGAAGGACGAGGCGGCTCTCGCACATTGCGTGTGTTTGAAGACGACAGTCCACGTATTACTTACAAACCGAGTGTTGACGTGACCTTTGCTAGTGCTGCAAAAACCTTTGGTGGTGATGTGCTAGCTGTAGTATTAACGGGCATGGGCGCTGATGGCCGTGATGGTGCGCGTATGCTTAAGCAAGTTGGTGCTACTATTTGGGCGCAAGATGAAAAAACCAGTGTGGTATATGGCATGCCACAAGCTGTTGCAAATGCGGGGCTGGCGAGCGAGAGCTTAGCACTCACTGATGTTGCAGCTCGCCTAACGCGTGAGACTGGCTGTGGATAAGCTATCTTTTCTTGGCTTAATTGTCGCGATAAGTGCCATCGCCTTTGGCTATGCATTAGAGGGCGGGGTTGTTTCTGCACTGTTTAATGGTCCTGCGCTTATCATCGTACTCGGTGGTACGCTTGGGGCTGTGATGCTTCAGACCCCTGCAAGTGTTTTTACTAAAACTCTAAAGATCAGTCATTGGGTGTTTTTTCCGCCATATCACGATATTGATGCAGCCATTGAACAAGTAAAGCGTTGGTCACACAAAGCACGCCAAGAAGGCTACTTAGCCCTTGAGTCTGAAGCGCTGTCGCATTCAGACCCGTATGCGGCAAAGGGCTTGAGTCTACTTGTTGATGGGATTGATGAGCAAAAGCTCAGAGATACCCTTGAAATTGATTTAATGCTTGAACGCGAGCGCTTACTCGAGGTAAGCCGAGTTTACGAAGCCATGGGCGGTTATAGCCCTACAATTGGTATTCTAGGTGCGGTACTCGGATTGATTCAGGCTATGCAATTTATCACCGATCCTGAAAAACTGGGTGCCGGTGTCGCTACTGCGTTTATCGCTACTATTTACGGTGTTGGTTTAGCTAACTTATTATTCTTGCCAATGGCGAATAAACTTAAGCAGCAAGTTGAGCAAAAAATGCTGTATCATGAACTACTTGCTGAAGGCATTATTGCTATTTCGCAAGGTGAAAGCCCACTTAATATCGAACTAAAACTTGAGGCGTACCGTGTAGAGCGCCCAAGCTTAGTTGACGAGTAATTTATTATGATGCGCCGTCGTCTGCGTCATAACACGTCAAAAAACCAACATACTGAGCGCTGGCTTGTCTCTTATGCCGATTACATGACCATCATGTTTGCTTTTTTTGTGGTCATGTATGCTATCGCAATTAGTAAAAATGAAGACTTTCAAATTCTCTCAGACTCACTGGAGCAGGTGTTCGAAAAATCAGCTCGTCAGCAACAACAGGTTGGCACTGGGGTTAACGGCACAGGCATATTAACTGACAGAGTTAGTCCTGAGAACGACATTCTATACGGTGAGAGCATTCGTAAAGATGAGCAGGGCCCTGAATTACTCGATGGACAAAGCGAAACCAGCAATATTGAGAAAAAGCATCTTGGCAAGCCTCTCGACAGCTTACTGACTAAATTACAGTCTGCACTGATTGATGAAATTCGTGATGGCGAAGCGAGTTTAGAGCTTCACCAAGATTGGCTTATCATCGAATTAAGTTCAGGTATGTTGTTTTCATCGGGCAGTGCTGTTGCACAGCAGCGTGCCAAGCAAGTTGTTGGTTTAGTGAAAGACATTATCGCGCCGGTTGATAATTACATTCGCGTGCGTGGTTATACCGATAATGAAGGTATTCGTAATGAGATGTTTCGCTCAAACTGGGAGCTATCTGTAGCGCGGGCTACATCCGTACTGGTTGAGCTTGAGAGCTTGGGCATTAACCCTGCGCGTATGGCTATTGAAGGCTACGGGCAGTATTCGCCCTTCGCAAGTAATGACACTGAGCAAGGCCGCGCAGAAAACCGCAAAGTGGTTGTTGCATTGTCTAAATATGGTTTACCGCCAAAAGAGCCAGAAAATACTGAACAAGAGTCACAAAACCAACCGCAACAGACGACAGAAATTGAGTTGCCAAGCGATGATAACAGCATTAAAGTGATTCAATTACCACATGGTGGCATTAGGATTACCACGCGCAATGAACAATAATAAGGTGTGATGTGAAAGTTTGGACCGTAGCGAATCAAAAAGGTGGGGTAGGGAAAACAACAACAGCCGTTAGCCTTGCTGGTATTCTCGCTTTACAAGGAAAACGCGTGTTACTTATTGACACCGATCCGCATGCGTCATTGACTTATTATTTTGGTATCGATTCAGAAGACTTAGAAGTTAGCGTGTACGATATCTTTGCGCGCGGCAATAACATGGCCAGTGAAGAAATTTTACAGGCTCTATGTCCATCAACACTTGAAAACCTTGATATCTTACCTGCGACTATGGCAATCGCGACGCTTGATAGAAGCATGGGCAATAAAAATGGCATGGGCTTAATACTTAAAAAAGCACTGGCCAAAATTAGCGACCATTATGATTATGCAATTATTGATTGCCCGCCTGTCTTGGGTGTTTTGATGGTTAATGCTCTCGCAGCCAGTGAGCGAATTTTAGTGCCCGTACAAACAGAATTTTTGGCCTTAAAAGGGCTTGATCGTATGATGCGTACGATGGAGCTGATGCAAACATCGCAAGCAAAACATTACCAATATACAATTATTCCTACAATGTACGATAAACGTACTAAAGCATCACTTGAAGCTTACAAGACTCTGCAGGATAATTACAAAGATAAAGTATGGTCAGGTGTGGTTCCTGTCGATACAAAGTTTAGAGATGCTAGTTTAGCACAGCAAGTGCCGATTCAATTTTGCCCGCGTTCGCGAGGCGTTTTTGCCTATCGTGCCCTGCTTGATTACTTAGTTGCACAAGGTTAAAGATGAGTAAGCATTTATTTGCCAATGAAAAAGTGATGACCCAATATTTGGGCGCTTTGTTGTGTGAAGATGAGCCTACAGACCAAAATCTTGAGCCAGTCGCAAAGCTGCTGGAGCAGGTTAAAGAGCCTGAAACTAAGACAGAAGAAAAGCTGACAGACGTTCAGCCTACTCCAGAACCTGTTTTACCACCCCCTGAACCGACTAAAGAGCTTGAGAAAACCGAGAACCAAGCTAATATCAAAGATATAGTCGCAGAACCTAAAGCTGAACTGGTTGCAAAAACCTCGTCGGATCGTCAAGAAGACTATTTTGATGGTGAATTTCAGGCATTATTCTTTGAGGTTGCAGGGTTAACGCTTGCTGTACCGTTAAAAGCATTAGGGGGAATTCATCAACTGGCAGAGGTTAACCAATTATTTGGTAAACCTAAATGGTTTAAAGGTGTAATGCTAAACCGTGAAGAAAAACTAAATGTTGTTGATACTGCACGTTGGGTTATGCCAGAAAAGTATGATGAAAAATTAGAACAATCATTAGATTATCAGTATTTAATCACCTTAGGTGACAGTCAATGGGGATTATTGGCTGAAAAGCTTGTCAATAATATTACGCTTCGTAAAGAAGATGTAAAATGGCGAGCAAAATCAGGTAAGCGGCCTTGGCTTGCAGGTGTTATCAAAGAGAAAATGTGCGCCTTGATTGACGTTGAAAATTTAAATCAATTGCTAGAGCAGGGCTTAGACAGCCGTGAGCAGTAACTATTTTTACGGAGTAATAGCATGAGTGAAGAAAGACTACTGTCAGCAAATAAAAACGCTGATAGCAACGATGAAGTGTTACAGTGGGTAACCTTTAAACTTGAAGAAGAAACGTACGGCATTAACGTAATGCAAGTACAAGAAGTACTTCGCTATACCGAAATTGCTCCTGTACCAGGTGCGCCTTCTTATGTGTTAGGTATTATTAACCTACGTGGTAATGTTGTTACTGTTATCGACACTCGTGCACGTTTTGGCTTAATGGGTGCTGAGGTCACTGATAATTCTCGTATCGTTATCATTGAAGCTGAAAAGCAAGTGATCGGTATTTTAGTCGACAGTGTTGCTGAAGTGGTTTACCTACGCAGCTCTGAAATTGACAGTGCGCCAAATATTGGTACAGAAGAAAGTGCTAAGTTTATCCAAGGTGTATCTAACCGTGATGGTGAGTTATTGATCTTGGTTGATCTTAATAAATTATTAAATGACGAAGAGTGGGACGAGCTAAGCGCACTATAAGCGTTTGGAAATTATATGCTGTTATACTCTTTGTTTGGTGCCTCAATCTTACTTGTATTAGTGTGTTTGGGGCTTATTTTTGTCAATAACAATAAGCAAGCGGCGGCGGTTCAAGCCAAGCAAAAGCAGCTGCAAGAAGCTCAACAGCAGTTGAGTATTTTGCGCAGTGAAGTAGCTGAAATGCGTGCTGGCATGCTGAGTATTGGCAAACGTGTTGTTGCTGTTGAAGAAAAAAGTAAAGAGCTTGAACAGCTACAAGATGCACAAAAATATGATGATCCGAATGCGAAAATTTATTCGCGAGCGGTTAAAATGGTTGAGCTAGGCGCTGATTTAGAAGAAATAATTCGTGAATGCGAATTACCCAGAGCCGAAGCTGAACTACTCATGTCACTTCATAAACAAAAAGGCGCCCAATAAGGCGCTTTTTTATTTGAGTGCATTTGAGCACTAGGCTTGAATGTTGAGCTTACCTTGAAAGTCTTGCCAACCTGGTGGAAATTTACCCCGCAATACGTACGAAAAAGCAATTAACTCGGCAATGACATAATAGAGCTCTTTCGGGATTTCTTCACCTAACTCAAGATGCGATAAGGTTTGTGCTAAGTCAGCATCTTGGTGTATCAAAATACCCTTTTGCTCAGCAAGTTTGACGATTTCTTCAGCCAATTCACCAAAGCCTTTACTGGTTACTCGTGGCGAGCTACCAGCTTCGTAGAGTAAGCCAATTGCTGATTTATGCATCGCTTGTTCACTCATAAAAATTACACCTTAATGTTAATAATCGCATGGGACTTATAAAAAGCTTGGTGGCTTGATGTCCCTTGTTGCAAGTTTAACTCACCTACATTCAAACCATGGTCTGCTAGTTTATGGCGCAGCGTTTCTAAATGCGGGTGAGCAAGCGCTGTCACTTCTTGTGAAGACGCGAGCAACTGGCAATCAACTGCTTTATCCATCACCTCTGCGGTAATTTGTAACTTGCCAAGCTGTGCATAATCAAAATTCAAGCGCACAAACCAGACATTTTTCGCTTCGAGTTTATTTTTACTTGGCTTTTTATACTGTCCTAAGCTGATTTCTGTTTGCCCTGTTTCAGGAGGTAATTTCATCGGCAAGAAAAATTGCGCTAAAGCACTGTTATCTTGTTGCTGATTGATAGGTGTTGTTTGCACCTGAGTCAAAGTGCTTTTTAGTTGTGAAGCTTCAGCCGCCATGGCTTGCATCGCAGGCTGCTGTAGCTGCTCGAGTAATTTATTACCGTTAACGGCTTTAAAGTTGGGCACTAACACTTGCAGTAAGGCATCAAGACCTGTTTGATTATTAAAACTAAGGTTGGTTGGTGCTTGATTAATAATTGGCGCGGCAAGTGAAGCCACAGCTAATTGTTCTAACCCTTGGCTAAAGCTCGCTTGCTGAGTCTGGCTGGGTAATGCTGTTGGCCTGAGGATACTTAAAAGCTCTCGTTCAATCGTAGTAGGATGCATGTTTTGACTCGAGATCATGCGATTAAATGCTTGATTTACGAGTCGATTCAAATCTACCGAAGACGATGTGTTTTGCTCACTCAGAGCTGTAAGTTTTTCTGTTAATTGCACCGGTAGAGGTGTGCTTGCTAAAGATTTACTTTCAGGAAGCGGTAATAGCTTCGCAATCAGCGTGGCCTCAATCGGCCTTATCGGCAATAAGGGTTGAGCTAAGTTTGGTTCTTTTGTTGCTAAAAAGGGAGCGTGTAATTTAGTTTGCTGCAGGGCAACTTTTTGTAACCCTGCTGTTTGCTCAGCTGGTGCTCGAGCCGCTAGATTATTTTGTTTTATTTGTTCATTAGGCGCTGCTAGAAGATTTTTAGCTACTGTTTTTACAGCTTGCTCAGCTTGTTGTTGCAAAGGGGCAGGTGCTCCTTTTAAATCTGGCTTTACATTTTGAGCAGTAGAATTTTGGGCTGAGTTTAATGTCGCTTGTTTAGTTTGTGTAACCTGCTCACTCGGGTTTTTAACTATTGAATTAGCAAGGTTACTTTTAGCTTGGGCGAGCTGCTCTGTGGCTGGTTTGTCAGATTTCATGGCAGGAACTGCGCCGCTAACCGCTTTGTTGTCTGCAGGTGCCTGTTGCAAAGTGTTATCTGTGCTCAGCAACGGTGGTTGTGTTTTGCTACTGTTTGTTGCTGTTTGACTCGCCTGAGTTTGTGCACTAACAAGCGGCTCTAAACTGACTTTTATCCGTTGCAGTAACTGTATTAATGGTGCCGCCTTGTTATAACTCAAGGGTAAGCTAATTTGCTTTGTAGACTGACTTTCGGTTAATGGCATTGTCTTTTTAGTCGCAGGTAATGGCGTATTAGCTGTAACTGGCCCACTGGTTTTTTGCGATGCTTGGGGGGCGGTTTGTTGTGGCGCGCTTTGTTGAATAGTGGCAAACTTTACTATATTGATTTTATTAGCATTAAAGCCCAGTTGGCTAATCGTGTTTTTGCTTTCAATCAGCGGATGCGTTGACTGGTTAACAGCCGCTTTGGTGGTAGCAGGGAGCTTTTCAAAATAGCGCACTGCATCACTAATTCGCGTTTTTAAATCAGCAAAACTGTCTTTTAGCCAAGAGCTGATGGGTGAATGTGAGCTGCTCGATGGCGCTATCAACGTACTCTTAGGTTCAACAGCTTGGCTTTTTAATGCTTGATTGAATGTCTCTGATAGCGAGTTCTTTAACAGTATTTGTTGCACAGGTGCTTTATTTATAAGTTCAATAGTATTTTTAACTTGCTGGGGGATTAGTTTTAATGCATGAGGATGAAATTGCCACTGCGCTTGAATTTGCTTAGCTTGTTTTGGCGATATTGTAGGTAGCGGTAAAGTTAATTCATTACTTTGCTTGTTTGCAACGCTTAACTGTACTTGTTGCCCAGCTAATTTTAAATTCATTTCAGGGGTTAGCTTAGCCACCAACTCGGCTACTTTTTGTTGGCTAACACTTTGCTGATGGAGTGAATCCCCAAAACGATTAATAATGTTTAAATTAAAGCTATTTTGTTGGTTGGTAGCAGGCAGCAAAATGGCTTTAAGCGGTGTTTCAGCTTTTAAAAGAGCAACCAGGCTATTGTTAAGAGCAAACTCAGCTTTTAATGCTGGTAGTTGTAGTAAAGGTTTACTTGGCGCAATCTGAGCTGGGTGCGGCATATTTGTATTTGCGCTCCCTTGCGTTAGCAAGTTCAGTAGTGCTTGTAACTGCTGGCTTTTACCTAGTGTAATGGTCAGCGGTGCTGGTGTGATAGTCAGCTGTTTGCCATCACTACTTAATTGAATATTGGCCGCTAAAAAGCGCTCAGTTTTGAGGTTTTCTTGCTCTGTTGATAAGCGCAGTGTTTGCCATGAGTTATTGATTAGCACGTCCATTTGCACGCTTTGCTTACCAATCACGATATTTCGGGCAGTTAAGCTCTGCTCAGCCAGCAATTTTAAGGCATCATTAGGGGATTGCTGTGATGCACTGCTGATTGCTTTTGGGTCTAGATTAAGCTGAGTGCTGAGAGTCAACTGGCTTTGTTTATTCATTATTTTAGATCAAATATAAGTTAATCGTTTTAAAGCAATATTCGTATTACCCTATCATTATGGTAGACTAACGCCTAATTTTGGGTATAGAGAATCGTCATCTTGTTACACATTAAGGCCGTCACCTGCATCAAGCAAGATCGTTGTTTGTTTGCGGATCTTAATTTCAGCTTGAAATCGGGACAAATTATGCAGTTAGCTGGTCCGAATGGGGCTGGCAAAACATCATTATTGCGTATTATCGCGGGTTTCGCTATAGCGGATGAAGGCGATGTTTTGTTCCAAGAGCGCTCGATTACAAAATACTATGATGAATATGCACAAGAGTTATTATTCATCGGCCATAAAACAGGGGTAAACACACAACTTACTGCCCTTGAGAATGTCGCATTTTGGCTAAAAATTAATGGCTACGATAGTAAACAAGACTTGTATCCGATCCTAGCTAAAATTGGCTTAGTGGGTCTTGAAGATGTGCCTGTTCGTATGTTGTCAGCAGGGCAACAGCGCCGTGTCGCTTTAGTTAGGCTGTGGTTAAATAGTGCAAAACTATGGATCCTTGATGAGCCATTTACGGCCCTTGATAAAAGCGGCGTTGCATTTTTACAAGAACGCTTTGTTGAGCACCTAAATGCTGGTGGCGCGATTCTTTTAACTACCCACCAAGATTTAACGACACATTTTAGTGACCTACAAACAGTGACTTTGGAGTATCGCCACTGATGGTAAAACAGCATTCGTATTGGCAATTATTCTCTGCGGTTTTTTCTAAAGATCTTAAATTAGCGTTTCGTCAGCGTGCTGAAATCGTTAACCCTATCTTATTTTTTCTTATTGTTATTACACTTTTTCCGTTAGCAATTGGCCCTGAACCCGGTCTACTTGCTCGTATGGCGCCGGGCATTATTTGGGTCGCTGCGTTACTCTCGACCATGTTAGGCCTAGATAAGCTATTTCGTGATGATTATCACGATGGAACGTTAGAGCAATTAATTGCTTCATCATACCCATTACCGTTAACTGTCCTTGCAAAAGTGGCAGCGCATTGGGTGATCACGGGGCTGCCTTTAGTGTTAATGACCCCGGTATTTGCTTTGTTATTGAATTTAGAAAGTTCAGCGCTTTTAGCAACCGTTCTGACCTTATTGTTAGGTACGCCATTGCTTAGCTTCATTGGCGCAATTGGCGCTGGACTTACTGTGGGACTACAAAAAGGCGGCATTTTAATGAGTTTACTTGTTTTGCCTTTGTATATCCCTGTACTAATTTTTGCAACCTCGGCTATTGATACCAGCTCTATGGAGCTTGCCTATAGCGGACAGCTTGCAATCCTTGGTGCCATGCTAATCGTAGCGATTATAGCGGCGCCAATTGCCATATCGTCAGCATTGAAAGTGAGTGTAAGTTAATATGTGGAAGTGGTTACATCCCTACGCAAAAGCAGATCGTGCTTACCAATTGTGTAACACCTTACTGCCTTATTTCGCCGTCGTTACGGTGGTTTGTATGATTGTTGGATGGGTCTGGGGGCTTGCTTATGCCCCAGCCGATTACCAACAAAAAGACAGCTACCGAATTATTTTTATCCATGTGCCTTCAGCTATTTTATCTATGGGCGCTTACTCTTCTATGGCGATTGCAGCAGTGATCGCACTAGTATGGCAATTACGTAATGCAGAACTTGCAGTGATTGCAATTGCACCTGTCGGGGCATGTGTGACAGCGATAGCATTAATTACCGGTGCAGCATGGGGTAAACCTATGTGGGGCGCATGGTGGGTGTGGGATGCACGTCTTACCTCTGAGTTAATTCTGTTATTTTTATACCTTGGTGTGTTATCGCTTTATCATGCTTTTGAAGATAAAAAAGCAGCGGGGCGTGCTGCTTGTATCTTAGCCATTGTTGGGGTTATCAACTTACCGATTATTCACTTCTCGGTGGAGTGGTGGAATACCTTGCATCAAGGTGCAACCATTACAAAGTTTGATACTAAAGCTATTGATCCAAGCATGTTTTGGCCATTAATGGTTAACATTGTTGCGTTTGCAGGTTTTGTTGGTGTGGTGACGTTAATTCGTCTTAAAAACGAAATTCTCCAACGTGAAAAGCATCGCCCTTGGGTGCGTGATATGGTTGAGCGAGGTTAATCATGCAGTTTGATTCTTTTGCAGATTTTATTGCCATGGGTGGCTATGGCTTTTATGTATGGTTGTCTTTTGGTAGCTGTGCATTAATTTTACTCGGTATTTTATTTAGTTCGTTAAACGATACAAAACGTATTTTCTCTTCAGTAAAGCAGCAAGCACAACGTGAAGAGCGCATTAAGAAAGCGAAGCAAGAGGCAGGGCAATGAATCCAAGACGTAAAAAACGTTTATTAGCTGTTGTAGCCATTATTTTTGGTGTGGGTGCAACGATTGGTTTAGTGCTGTACGCACTGCAAGAAAACATCAATTTATTCTATACCCCAAGTGAACTTGTTGAGGGTAAAGGACCAAACAAAGAAAAACCGCATATTGGTCAGAAGCTACGTATTGGCGGCATGGTTGTACCTGGCTCAGTTGTTCGTGACGAATCAAGCTTAAAGGTAAGCTTTAAACTGATCGATAAAGGCCCTATGGTGACAATTAATTATCAAGGGATTTTGCCGGACTTATTCCGTGAAGGCCAAGGGATTGTGGCGCAGGGCGTGTTAGTTAAAGCCAATGAAATTGATGCCTTTGAAGTACTTGCAAAGCATGATGAAGAGTACATGCCTGCAGAAGTTGCTGAAGCTGTGAAGGGTATCAAGCACGAAAAACCGACGTATAACTTAGATAACGGCAATTAATATGATCCCAGAACTCGGTTATTTTTCTTTAACACTGGCCATGGTGCTCAGTGTTCTATTGTGTATTTTTCCTTTGTGGGGCGCGCATACCGGCAATTTACGTTTAATGCGTGCAGCCCCATCACTGGCAATTGGACAATTCGTATTTGTACTTTTGTCTTTTGCTGCACTTGTTTATGCCAGTTTAACCGACGACTTTACTGTTTCGTATGTTGCTTATCACTCAAGTAGCACCTTACCTTGGTACTACAAAATAACCTCGACATGGGGTGGCCATGAAGGGGCAATTTTACTCTGGTTAGTAATGCAAGCGGGTTGGACTGGCGTTGTTGCTATGCGTTCGCAATCATTACCTTGGGTATTACGTGCTCGTGTACTTGGTGTACTAGGCTTTTTAGGTGTTGGCTTTATGCTTTACACCTTGTTAATGTCGAGCCCATTTGAGCGCTTATTGCCTTATTTCCCTGTTGAAGGTCGCGATTTAAATCCGTTATTGCAAGACCCTGGTATGATTATTCACCCGCCATTGCTTTACATGGGCTATGTGGGTTTATCTGTGTCGTTCTCATTTGCGATTGCAGCATTACTTACAGGAAAGCTTGATAATACCTGGGCTAAGTGGTCTCGTCCTTGGACTATGACAGCATGGGGCTTTTTAACACTTGGTATTACCATTGGTAGTTGGTGGGCATACTCAGAACTTGGCTGGGGTGGCTGGTGGTTCTGGGATCCAGTTGAAAACGCATCATTAATGCCATGGCTTGTGGCAACCGCATTGCTGCACTCATTATCAACCACCGAAAAGCGTGGTGTATTTAAGTCGTGGACCGTATTGTTGGCTATTGCAGCATTCTCGTTAAGCTTACTGGGTACCTTTATTGTTCGCTCGGGTATCATTGTATCTGTGCATGCTTTTGCCTCAGATCCTAACCGCGGTATGTTTATTTTAGCTTTCTTAGCCATTGTAGTTGGTGGTGGTTTATCGCTTTATGCACTGCGTGTTTCGCAGGTGAAAAGTGAGGGCCGTTATAAGTTTGCATCACGTGAAGTAGCGCTTTGGTTAAATAATATTTTCTTAGTTGTGGCAACGCTGATTGTATTGCTAGGTACATTACTGCCAATGATCCACAAAGAACTTGGCTTAGGCAGCATTTCGATTGGTGAGCCGTTCTTCAACAAGATGTTTGCTATTTTACTGGTACCGTTTGCCATTCTAATGGGGATGGGTCCGCTGTTACGTTGGAAACAAAATAAATGGTCGATGTTACAAAACAAGTTTGCACTATCGGCTGTAGTTAGTCTCGTGGCTACGGCAGCGTGGTTATATTCAAGCTATGACGTAATTGCGCCAATTACCTTTATTGCAACTACGCTAGCGGTATGGATTGTTGTTACTACAGTTGTTGATTTAGCAGCAAAAGTAACTATTCACAAAACCTTAGGCGAAGGCTTTAAACGTTTAGGGCTAAGTTATTGGGCGATGGTTTTAGGTCACGTTGGTTTAGCATTTGTGATTGCAGGTGTAACGCTAACCTCTGCTTACTCAGTAGAGCGTGATGTATCAATGAAGCCGGGTGACACTGTGGCGTTAAATGAATACCAGTATCGTTTTGATGGTGTTAAGTCTATTCGCGGCGCAAACTATAGCGGTCATGCTGGGGTTGTCACTGTGCTGAAAAACGATAAACAAGTAACCGTTTTACATGCTGAAAAACGCCGTTATGACATCGGTATGCAGTTTATGACTGAAGCGGCTGTTGATGCAGGCTTCACACGTGACTTATATCTAGCGCTAGGTGAGCAATTAAGCCAAGGTGCGTGGTCGTTACGTATTTACCATAAGCCTTATGTTCGTTGGATGTGGCTCGGTGGTATCTTGATTTCACTGGCAGGCTTTTTAGTACTTGGTGATAAACGCTACCGCCAAAAATCGACTAAGCAGGAGGCTTCAGCATGAACCGTAAACTACTCGCACTAGCACCTTTACTGGTTTTCGTTTTACTGTGTGTATTTTTATATCAAGGTTTGTTTGCTAACCCACGTGAGCTGCAAACAGGGCGTATTGGGCAGGCTATGCCAGCTTTTAACCTGCCAGATTTGATGGATGAGTCAAAGCGTTGGACTGATGCAGATTTAAAAGGTGAAGTTTACCTACTTAATGTATGGGGCACATGGTGCCCGACCTGTTTAGCTGAATTAGGCTATTTAACTGAGCTTAGAGAGCAGGGCGTTAAGATTGTTGGCTTATACTACGAGCAAGGCTACGACCCTGACTTTGATGGTCAGTTTGATATTAACGCATTACGCGATGACGTCACTAGCATGCTTAATCGTGCTGGCGACCCATATCAATTTAATATCTTAGATTTAAAACGCACATTAGCCCTTGATTTAGGTGTGTCTGGCGCGCCAGAAACCTTCTTAGTAGATAAACAAGGCACTATTTTGCTGCACCATACCGGCGATATTAATCCACGTGTGTGGCGAGCCAAATTCGCACCGTTAATGCAGGAGTTACAGTAATGAGACTCGTGATTTTTTTAGCAAGTTTGCTTATCACGTACAGCGCATTTGCAGAGCAAGACAAATATCAATTTGATGATAAAGAGCAGGCTGTGCGCTTTAGTGAACTTACCAAAGAGCTGCGTTGCCCTAAATGTCAAAACCAGAACATTGCTGACTCAGACGCCGTTGTAGCCAAAGACTTACGTGACAAAGTGTTAACGCTGGTAAAAGATGGCAAAAGCAAAGATGAAGTCATCGATTATATGATTGACCGTTACGGTTACTTCGTACATTACGATCCACCCGTAACACCAGCAACCTTAGTGTTATGGGTATTGCCAGTATTAATTGTGGTACTTGGCTTTGGCTTTATTGTTTTACGCCAACGTAAGGCATCTGTAAAACAAACATGGACAGAGCAAGACGAGGCACTACTTGCAAAGTTAATTGAACAAAATCAACGTCAGGAGCAAAGCTAGATGGCATTAATGTGGGCTTCTTTTGTTTTACTCACACTGGTTGCATTGCTATTTGTTGTCGTTCCGTTTTTTAAACGCGAACGTATTCAACGCCTTGATCACAATGCAAACTCGGAGTTAATCCGAATTTATCATCAACGTTTAAACGAGCTTAAAGCTGACTTAGATAACCAGCGTATTGATGCACAAATGCACGATGAGTCAGTTATCGAACAAAAGCGCCGTTTACTCAATGAGCTGTCTCCGGAAAAAGCGCTAAATAGTAAAGGTAACAACCGTATTTTTGCGCTTACTGGCGCTGGCTTTTTAATTGTTTTAACGGCTATTTTTTATGGTTATACGGGCAGTCAGCAGCAAATAAAAGGCTGGCATGACGCGATGGCAAACCTTAAGTCGTATGGTGAACGTGCCGTAATGCAAGATGGTGAGCCGTTAACACCGAATGAGCTGCAAGCATTTGCTTTAGCATTGCGTACCAAGCTTGATCAAAGTGGTGATGATGAAGTGGCGTGGATGCTGCTAGGTCGTGTTGCTATGTCATTAAATGAATTTGATATGGCAATGCAGTCATTTGATAAGGTTCTTAAAATGAACCCAGATAACAAGCAAGTGCTGATCAGCTACTCGCAAGTCCTGCTAATGGAAGGCAGTGATGCGAATATGTCTCGTGCGGCGACTATGTTATCGCGAGTGTTAAAAGCAGAGCCGACCAATATTGATGCTATCTCATTGCTAGCCTTGATTGCTTATGAGCGTAAAGATTGGCTGCAAGCAAAAACGGCGTTTGAAGTACTGCTTGCAAGTATGGAGCAAAACGACCCGCGTTATAGCATGATTGCAGAGCGAATTGCTGAAATTGATGCCCATTTAAATAATGAGCAGCAAGTTACAAATACAAAACTCGCAGAAGCTTCAAACAGTGAAATTAGCATCACGGTTGATTTAGACTCAGCACTTGCAGACTCGCAGCCACAAAACGGCACGTTATTTGTTTTTGCAAAAGCAGCCAGTGGTCCACAAATGCCATTAGCTGTGGTAAAAATGACCGAATATAGCTTTCCGCTAACCGTGACGTTGAGTGATAGCAATGCCATGGTAGAAGGCTTGAACCTATCAAGTGTCGATAAAATTATTTTAACTGCGCGTTTATCAAAAGATGCAACTGTGGTAACTTCTAGCGGCGAGTTGGAAGGCAAGTCGGATGTTTTAGAGCGTGCAAACGTAAAAGAATATTCGTTGCTAATTAATGAGTTAATACCTTAAGGATAGCCGATGTTTAGGCACAGTATATTTTTTATCTTTTTTGTAGTGCTTGCAGGATGCGCACAAATACCTGAAGAAAAAGCGGATGAGCGAGACCCATTACAGTCGTTTAATCGTCCTATGTATGATTTTAATATGGACGTGCTTGATGCTTATATTCTTCGCCCAGCAGCCGTTGGCTACGTTACAGTAACGCCAACACCGGTAAGACGTAGCATTGTTAATTTTACCGATAACATCACTGCACCAACGGATATGGTCAATGCTGGCCTGCAAGGTAAACCTGGTAATATGGGTATTAGCCTAGCGCGCTTTTTAGTGAACTCTACGGTAGGTTTACTCGGCTTTTTTGATGTCGCTTCATCGCTGGGTTTAGAAATTGTCGATGAAGACTTTGGTCAAACCTTAGGTGTATGGGGTGTAGGAGATGGTGCTTATTTGATGATCCCAGGTATGGGGCCAAGTACAGCACGAAACCTAACAGGTGATGTGGTAGATAACTTTGTGTTACCTGAAATCACGTTAACAACACCGCAGACTATTTTGGTGTTTGCGCTGAAAGCGGTTGAAGCCCGTGCTTCATTAATGCCACAAGAGAGCCTATTAAATGAGTCGCTAGACCCTTATATCTTCATGAAGGATATTTACTTCCAGCGTCAATTATATGAACTACATGATGGTAATCCGCCAGTTGAAAAAGAAACGGATGATTTTGACGAAGACTTTTTAGAGAATCTTTAAATCATAAAAAATGCCAGCAATTGCTGGCATTTTTTATATCATTAATAGATTAATACTCATCAGTCTCCAAACACACTCATTTGGTCATTAGACCAACTTAATGCGTCGTGGTAAGCGTCTGGTACTTCTTCTGGCTTAAGGCCCAACTGTTGTTGGATTTCTTTCGCTTTTTCCCAATTTGCTTGCTCATAGAATTTTACAAGGTTTAGATAGGTAGCGAGTAAGCCTTCATCTTTAAGAAGAGCGTCTTTAATTTCGTTGGTCAGCGGTAACTTATTCATAACGCTTGGCATATCTTCATCTAAGATAGCATCCATTAATGACATCATGCCTGTTAAGAAAGCCATACCTGTATCGCGTAATTTACCATGACTAATTGCCAGTAATTCAGCAAAACGAGCTCGGGTTAGCGACAGGCGGATCAGTTCAGCAGGTTTATCTGCAGATACTTGAGCTGCAAATAACAGCGACAAGAAACGTTTGATTTCTTCACTACCTAAAACAATAAGTGCTTGTTTAATCGTGCTGATTTCGGCGCGACGTTTAAAAGCAGCTGAATTAGAGTAGCGAAGCAGTTTGTAAGATAAGTTAACATCACGCTCGAATACCTCAGTGATTTTTTTGAGGTTTAAATCCATGCTTGACGTTTCATACAATAGCTCGGCAAGGGCCATCTCTGAGGGCGGTAAGGTTTTGCTTTGAACCATCTCAGGTTTTGAAAAGAAGAAGCCTTGAAAGTAACTAAAGCCCATTTCTAGAGCAAGTTGGTACTTCTCGTAAGTTTCGACTTTTTCGGCAAGCAACTTGATGTGCGGGTGAGGTTTTATCGCTTCAATAACCGCTTCAATCGACTCTTTGTCTGTGGTTAAAAAGTCAATTTTGATCATATCGATATACGGATAAAAATGACGCCACACAGGTTGATGAATGTAATCATCAAGGGCCAGTGTGTAACCACGCTCTTTTAAATCTTTAACCAGAGCAAGTAAACGTTTACCTGGTTGAATAGTTTCAAGAATTTCGACAACGACTTGTTCTTTACCCAGTAATAAAGGGTAGCCTTTTTGGAGTGTCTCTAAAGTGAAATTAATGTAAGCTGGTTTGTTATCCGTTAAATCTTCTAAACCAAAATTGAACTGACTACCTTCAATGAGTCGTGATGTTGCTTCATCGCCATCAATATCTGGAAACACGTTATCTACGCCATCCCTAAACAGGAGTTCGTAGCCGACAAGTTTCTTTTCCTTATCTAAAATAGGTTGGCGTGCAGCGTAAAAATACATAGTCCTGGCATGTCCACTTCGGTTAATTCATTTATCCATCAGCAATATATGTCATTGTGCCTGAAATAGCATTAATTAAATGCGAGTATTTGAGGATAAATACTGATTTTATTCTGATCTTAAGACTAGGATAAATTGCAATTGAATTCTATAACTTGCGATTAAATATCATATTTTTGTTATGAAAAGGTTGAAATTGTAAACCCTGTCATTGAGCTGCTTGATTGGAGTTGAAGGGGGGAAGCATGTTATAGTCATGAGTGATATCGGTTTTTACCCCAATAATGTCTTAAAATTAAATAACTTGCGAGTCATTATTCGGATTAAAAGCCAACATTAAACAACTTTTGGAGGCTAATTTGGAAACAGGAATGATAATTTCGTTAGCAATGTACTTCATCGTCATGCTGGGGATTGGGCTGTATGCTTATAAGCAATCTACCGACGATGTATCAGGCTATATGCTAGGTGGTCGTAATTTATCACCAAGTGTTGCTGCGCTTTCAGCTGGCGCATCAGACATGAGTGGTTGGCTGCTAATGGGTCTACCGGGTGCAATGTATTTGTTTGGTTTAAGCAAGGTTTGGATTGCCATAGGTCTAGTGCTCGGTGCTTGGGCTAACTACTTCCTAGTCGCGCCTCGTTTACGTGTTTACACAGAAAAGGCGAATGACTCAATCACCATTCCAGATTACTTCGCGAACCGCTTTGATGATAATAAAAATATTCTGCGTGTTATATCTGCGATTGTAATCATTGTTTTCTTCACCTTGTATACCTCATCAGGTGTTGTTGCAGGCGGCAAGTTGTTCGAAAACTCATTTAATATGAGCTACGAAATGGGTCTGTACATCACAACCGGTGTCGTCGTGTTATATACCTTGTTTGGTGGCTTCTTAGCAGTGAGCCTGACTGACTTTGTACAAGGCTGTATCATGTTTATCTCGTTGCTGGCTGTGCCAATTGCAACGTTTACCATGCTTGATCAGCCAGTTATGGAAACACTTGCAAATGCACGCTATGACTTATTATTAAGCTCACCAAAAGAATCAGAAATTCATGCACTTAATATGATGGATTGGTTTGCAGGTGGTTCAACGATAGCGATTATTTCTGCAATGGCATGGGGCCTTGGTTATTTTGGTCAACCACATATTATTGTGCGTTTTATGTCTGTGCGCTCTGTGAAAGATATGCCGACTATGCGCCGTGTGGGTATGTCGTGGATGACGCTTTCAGCTATTGGTGCTGTGCTAACAGGCCTATTTGGTGCTGCATATATGCTTGAAAACCAAATGCCAATTGATGATAAAGAAACGGTTTTCCTAGTTTTGTCTGAGCTTATCTTCCACCCTTTAATTGCCGGCTTCTTATTGGCAGCTATTTTAGCGGCGATTATGAGTACTATTTCATCACAGTTATTAGTTTGTTCAAGCTCACTAACCGAAGATTTTTATAAGATTTACTTAAACCGTAGTGCATCTCAAAAAGAGCTGGTTTTAGTTGGTCGTATTAGTGTTATTTTGGTGGCTCTATTTGCTATTTACTTAGCCTATGACCGCGATAGCTCTATCTTAGATTTAGTGAGTAATGCATGGGCAGGTTTTGGTGCTGCATTTGGTCCACTCGTATTACTGAGCCTTTACTGGAAGCGTATGAACTTACAAGGTGCTATTAGTGGTATGGTTGTTGGTGCTGCAACAGTGCTGTTTTGGATTTACGCGCCAATTACAATTGATGGCCAAGCATTAAGTGCAATTATTTATGAGATTGTCCCAGGCTTTATTTTATCAACAATTGCTATTGTTGTTGTTAGCCTTACAACTGCTGAGCCGAAAAAAGAAATTACAGACTTATTTGATGAAGTTGAGTCGTCACTGTAGTTTTTGATTAAACACAAAAAAGGGCAACATCTGTTGCCCTTTTTTATGATCTAAATTTGCGTTTAGCTTGCCGCTTTTTCTTTTATATCAGCAACGTTGTCGCCTGACTTTGCTTTTTTAGGCTTAGCTGGGGCGTCTTTTGCACCTTTAAGTACCGCCATAAATTGGTCTTTTTCTTTTGCCATTTCAAGCGCCAGTGACTCAATTTGTTGCTCGCTTAATGGTACATCAACTTTTTCAAGCATTAGTTCTAATGACTCAGCAATGTCGAGCATTTTGTCATACGCATCAGCTTCTTTCTTAGTAGTAAACGTCATGCGCTCGACTCCGTTTCTTTCTACAACATATTTAACAACAACAGCCATGATTTCTCCTGCATTTAAGCGTGGCATTTGCAGCGTAATATCGCCACCTTGATTACTGTTTTTATATACAGTAATGCTTCGGGGCTTACTTTGCAAGTAACTTGAGAAAAATTTTATTCAGCAAATTTGACAATAATAGGGACATTAGCTTTATTTAAATTGTTACCCAAAGTTAAACACAAGCGATGGAGTGAGTGTTGGGTAATAGCTAACTACCTGTCCAAGATGGACATCATGGAGGAAATTATGAAATTATTATCAAGTATTTTACTTGCCACAAGCATTGCGTTACTACCTGCTACATCGGCATTCGCCGTTAAACCAACCGAAGCAACACAAGTTAAAATGCAAAAGCTCAGTATAAACAAAGCCAGCATAGATCAACTTACTCAATTACCGGGTATTGGAGAGTCAAAAGCTAAAGCGATTGTTGAGCACCGTAAAAAGCAAGGTCTGTTTAAGTCGGTAGAGCAATTAAAAGAAGTAAAAGGAATTGGCGATAAGCTATTTGCTAAACTTGAGGGAAAAATTACATTATAAATAGCGGGCTATACACCTAAACAGGGCGTTATTCGCCCTGTTTAAATTCATCGATAGCTTTGTCTAAATGCGCTAATGCGAACATGTTTTCGATAGGTGTTGTGATGAGTGGGTAACTTAAGCCCGCTAACAACAACCAAGGAATAAGCATCCAGCCTTCAAAGTAGGCCAAGCCTAAAAATAATGGCGCTAAAAAGGCAAGCTTACACACTGATAAAATGATCTTTTTGCTCGGGCTTAAATGAGCCAAAGCAAGGGCTATAATTTGCTGGCGTTGCCTTACTTTAAAGCTTTTTAAAGCAGGGATTTGGCTAGTAAAAAAATAAATCATTATAGCGACTTTTTGCTCACTAATCGGCTAACTAAAACAGCCACAAATACCACTGAAAATGCTGCAAAAATCACTTCCATCCATGCTGGCATACTCATAGAAGCAAACTGCCAATCGATATTTCCGCAATCGCCAGTAGCGGCAAAGAAGCTAGGGATCCATTCATGCAAAGGCATAAAACTTGGGAAGTTAGGTTCAAATGCACAGCTAAATGCAAAAGGGTCAGTATTGTTTTGCATTGCAATGTGTTCTTTGGCAATAAAGTAACCCCAAATTGCAGAGACACCCCAAGTGGCAAATGCGACTAAGCGAACAACCATATTTTGTGGGTTAATTGCACCAATCACACCCGCTGCAAGTAAGCCTAAAACAGCGGTACGTTGATATATACACATGATGCATGGCTCAAGGCCCATGTTGTATTGAAAAAATAACGCAGTGATTTCAAATGCGAGGGAAATAACGGCTAATAATAACCAAGGTGTTCTTTTAGTTGCTAATTCTGCTAACCAATTCATGAAAGTTCCAATTTCAAATTGTTTTCAAGATTATGCTTAGACAGGGCTGTGGGTGCAAGTATCTAAGATGAAATTATACGAAAAAGGAGCCGACTGGCTCCTCTTTATTAATCATATCTAGGCTGGCTGTTACACACTAACAGCTTGCAAAGACTCACTTTGATAGCAGCCTAATACACGGGTGTATTGGGTGTGTTCTTTTAGCTCTTCAAGCGCTTGCTTAACATGTAAGTCATCAAGGTTTGCTTCAAGGTCAACATAAAACACCTCTTCCCATGGGTTTCCTGGTACTGGACGAGATTCCAATTTTACTAGGTTAATTTGATGTTGTTTAAAAATCATCAAGGCATCAGCCAATGAACCCGCTTGTTGTTTGGTCGCCATAATCAAACTGGTTTTTGTTGGAATTTGCTTAGATACTTGCAACGGGTTACGCGCGACGACAATGAAGCGGCTATGGTTTTCGCTTTGGTTTGCTAGGCCTGATTTAACGACTTCTAAACCTACATTTTTACCTGCTTGTGCTGAGCCGATAGCGGCGCTGTTTGTAGTTTCAACCGCTGATTGTAATGCATGGAAGGTTGAGTCACAGGTTTCATGTTGAATATCACCTAAACCCTGAATGAAGCGGCTACATTGAGCAAAAGGCTGTGGGTGAGCAAAGATTTTATTAATGTGAGAAAGCTCAGTACCTGGCGTTGCTAATAAACAGTGCTCAACGCTGTGAGTGACCTCACCGACAATTGATACTTGTGCATGTTGTAATAAATCGAACACTTCATTGATACTACCTGAGCTGGTGTTTTCAATTGGCAGTAAGCCGAAATCAGCTTGGCCACTTTCAACTTTACCAGTGATTTGATCAAAGCTCGAACAGCCCATCTCAATCAGCTTACCTGGGCGACGGCTAAAATATTTATGACAGGCTAATTGGCTATAAGAGCCTTGACCACCTAAATATGCAACACGATGACTTTCGCTCATTGCTTCAGGGTTTAGATTCTTTTGTAGCATTGCTTGTTGATTCAAAACAGAATCTTCAAGAATAGTTTGGAACACATTATTGATGTAGTACGCATCTAGACCTAGCGACTTACCATAATTAATAAGCTTTTCGAGTAATGCTTGTTCGCGGGCTTCATCGCGAATTGGTTTGTTATTGGCAATTTTATATTCAACTACGCTGTGGCTAATACGGCGTCTTTTAGCCAGTAACACCAATAAGTCGGAATCTATTTCATTAATATCGTGTCGTAACGCATTTAATGTATCAATGCTCATGTTGGTTTCCTCATTCCAAAACAGTGCACAAACAAAAAAGCCTCCCAAGTGGGAGGCTTTAGCTATTCGGTGAATTTATCTCGCAAACAGTTAAGCCTCCTCTATCTAAAGAAGCTAAAAAACGAAAAATAAGTGCGAGAGATAATTTGTTTCATTGAACTAATGTAAAAACACTTGTATGTAAAGTCAACCGCCTATCGCAGCTAATTTAGAAAACATCGGTGTTTACTCAGAAAATTCATTTATATTTATAAAAAATTTATAAATATAAAAATGAATCTGGTATATTTGTTTTTGCACAATAAATAATAACAATTATTAATAAGGTAGTCCTGTGGTGTATCGACGACCGCCATCACGTTTTGGTGTGAATTCATTAAGTATGAAATTGTCGCTGCTGATCTCTGCGATTTGTTTGATTGCAGGTATATGTGCTGCGGCTTTAATGCTTAAATCTGAAGAAAAACAGCTTGTGTTTGAAGAGCACGAACTTTTAAAGCACTCTAGTGAACGCTTGAGTCGTCAATTTAACCGCTTGATCAAAACCAAAATCAATATTGCTGAGCAGGCGAATAACGTCGTAAGCAGCCAACTCCTTCACAACGAATCGCATTTACAAAGTAAACGCAGCGCAGAAGTCAAATTTGCCCTCGATGGCAGTATCCGTAGTACCTCAGAAGATGGCTTATCGGCTGCGTTTCTCCCTCAAGATAAATATTCTGAATTTTATAAACAGCTTATAAACGATTCTGAATCGCTATGGAAAATCGTTTCACCGACCTTAATTCAAGATTTCTTTAATTTTTACCTTGTCACCAAAGATAACTTTATTCGAATCGCGCCACCAAACTGGGCACTCAATGTACCTGGTGACTTTGATTTTACTAAAGGCGAAACCTTCAATTACGCTCAGGCTGCAACTAACCCAAGCCGAGAAGCGGTGTGGTCAAAAGTGTATTACGATACTATTTGGCATAAGTGGGTGGTGAGTGTGCTTGTGCCAATCTACCTTGATAACGATTTTTTTGGTGTCACGGGCAGTGATATCGCGCTTGAAACCTTATTGGCACAACTACCTATTGGCGACCGTGAACAACATTTATTGGTGTTTGATGCTAAAGGTCAGCTATTAGCTCACCCTGATTTAGATAAAACCACGCTTGAGCAATATGGTCGTGAAGGTAAAAAATTACTCACCGAAGATTTTGTAAACCCTGATCTGCAAAAACTAGTGTCTGAAACCATTCGTTTAAAGCTACC
The DNA here is from genome assembly GCF_023161845.1 of Pseudoalteromonas sp. 2CM39R. Classification (NCBI taxonomy): domain Bacteria; kingdom Pseudomonadati; phylum Pseudomonadota; class Gammaproteobacteria; order Alteromonadales; family Pseudoalteromonadaceae; genus Pseudoalteromonas; species Pseudoalteromonas sp. 2CM39R. The sequence continues at coordinate 95,571 of NZ_JALNTM010000008.1, read as the reverse complement.
TGAGTCGGCAAATTCATTCGTACAAGATGGCGAAACTCACATTATCAATATTCGTAAAGTCGAGAATCTAAATTGGTATATTGGAATTTATAAAAAACGTTCGTCGGCACTTTCTGCGCTTGAAGAGTTAAAAGTAAAATTCTTTGGCTTGTTTATCTTGTACGCTATTTTAGTTGCCTTGTTATTGCATCAAGCACTTTATCAACTAGTACTGCGTCGCATTCATTCGTTGGTTAATGCGGTAGTTAGTTTTGGCAAAGGGCAATTACAAACTGAGTTTCCAAAGGCTAATAAAGATGAAATTGGCACGCTAAATGGCTCGTTTAGAGACATGGCTATTGAAATTCGTAAGTTGATCGATGGCTTAAACCAGCGCATTAGTGAAAAAGAAATAGCGGAAAAAGCGGCGAATCGTTTATCTAAAGCTGTGGCTTTCTCTGGTACCGGTGTGGTGATCACCAATCAAGACTTTGAGATCAAATACGTGAATCCGAAAATGGTTGAAATGACCGGTTTTGAGGAGCGTCACTTTATTGGCTCGCCGCTGCTGAATATCATTTCACAAGAAATGGCGATTTTAGTCGATGATATTGATATCGATTTGCGAAGCCGTAATTATTGGCGCGGGGATACCTTATTACAAGGGAATGAGCGCCAATCAGTTTGGGTTTCGTTAAGTATTTCACCAATTCGTGAAGATGGTGGTGAGATCACCAGTTACGTGGCATCAGCTCAAGATATTTCGTTTGTAAAAGAAAGCCAGCGTAAGATGGAGCAATTGGCTTACTTTGATACCTTAACGGGGCTTGCTAACCGTACTTTCTTCAGAATGCAGCTGCGTAAATCAATGGCACTGGCTGAACGTGGTCATTATGCATTTGCCTTATTCTATTTTGACTTAGATGAATTTAAACGTATCAACGATACACTAGGGCATGATGCAGGGGATCAGTTATTAGTTGAAGTGGCTAACCGTTTGAAAAAGCGTTTGCGTACCGAAGATACAATAGCGCGTTTAGGCGGTGATGAATTCGCAGTATTATTAAGCGGTATTGAGCATCAAACACATGCCATGGAAGTGGCGAATACGATTCAGCGCACACTTAATGAGCCAATCAAATTAGGTAACAATGAAGTGATCATCAGTGCCAGTATTGGTATCACAATGGCACCGTTTGATAGCCAAGAGGAAGATCAGTTACTTAAACATGCTGATCTTGCGATGTATGAAGCAAAAGCGAAAGGGCGTAATACTTTCCACTTCTATAGCCAAGAGCTAAATGCTGCAGCAAACGAGCGCTTATTCATTGAAAATGAGCTTCGTACAGGTATTCGCGAAGGGCAGTTTAGGGTTTATTATCAGCCACAAGTTGATTGTAGAAATAACCAAGTGGTTGGTTATGAAGCGCTTATTCGTTGGTTCCACCCAAATGAAGGGATGATCCCACCAACTAAGTTTATTCCTATTGCTGAAGCAACCGGCTTAATAGTTGAGCTAGGTGCGTGGATCTTGCAAGAAGCGTGTGAGTTTGCGGCACGTTTAGCTAGTCAAGATTTAAAGAATAATATTTCAATCAACCTGTCGGCACGTCAATTTAAAGATGCGAACTTGGTGTCGACACTGGATAAGATCATCAAACAAACAGGTGTTGAGCCTAAACGCTTACACCTTGAGCTAACAGAAAGTATGCTGATGGGGCATGTTGAAGCAGCCATCTTACAACTACATCAGCTAAAAGCTTTGGGTGTATCAATTTCAATCGACGACTTTGGTACTGGGTACTCTTCACTGAGTTACCTAAAACGTTTCCCTGTGGATATCTTGAAAGTTGATCGCTCGTTTGTGAAAGATATTCCACAAGACAGTAATGATATGGAAATTACCGCTGCAATCATTGCTATGGCACAAAAGCTGAAGCTTAATGTTGTTGCCGAAGGGGTAGAAACCATCGAGCAGATTGAGTTTTTACAAAACAACAACTGTTATATTGTGCAAGGTTACTACTATAGTAAGCCTATCCCTGAAGATGAGTTGCCTGCACTTTATGAACAGCTCAACTCGTTGAATTCATAAAATACAGAACGCAAAAAAGGGGGTGATTAGCCCCCTGCAATTTTAACTTTAAACTTTAGTCCTTCAAGAATCGCTTTTAGCTTATCTCTGTCATCACCTTGAACTTCGATGATACCGTCTTTTACTGCACCACCTTGGCCCATTTTACTTTTAATGGTTTTGGCTAATTTTTTTAAGTCGTGCTGCTCGCTGTCGATACCAACAACTAACATCACGCCCTTACCTTTGCGTCCTTTGGTTTGACGTTCAATGCGTAAAAAGCCGTCTTTAAAAACTTTACCTTGGCTTGGTTTACTTTCTTTAGGTTGCTCAATGCGACCCGTTGCAGTTGAATAAACTAGATTGTTATCGCTCATGGTAGATCTCGTTATAGAAGCTTGGCTAAATGATAACAAATTTCATCCTAAGTGTTTTAATTTTTGGCTTATTTGTTTTAAGCGGTTATATTTAGTTAAGTATCAGGAAAGATTTGTTTATTAGGAGTTTATTATGAGTTTAACGCGCAGCACTTCTGCTGATGGCGCTATATTAACTGTACAAATCAAAGGAAAATTTGATTTTAATTTGGTGCAATCTTTTCGTCAGGCGTATGCCGATCTCAACGACAATATCGATAAAGTGGTTATAGACCTTAGAGAAACAGATTACATGGACAGCTCAGCGTTAGGCATGTTGCTGAACATGAAAAAAAACCTAACAGGCAAAGTTGAAACAATTCAAATTAGTAACTGCCAACCGCAACTGAAAAAAATCCTGCAAATCTCACGTTTTGATAAAAAGTTCGATATTGATTGATGCTTAATATTCTGGTTGTAGACGATCTTGCCTTAAATCGTCGCTTATTAACCGTGATGTTAGAGCAGCAGGGCTACCGTGTTTATACTGCTGAGAACGGTCTTGTTGCTTTAAATCTGCTCGAAGAACACACCATTGATATTGTGTTACTCGATGTCATTATGCCTGTGATGGACGGCTTTGAAACCGCAGCGATTATCAAAGAGCGCTTTAGCCAAGTTTACTTACCGATTATTTTTATTACCTCATTAGAAGACGAAGCGAGCTTTGAGCGTTGCTTATCGGTTGGTGGTGATGACTTTTTGCATAAGCCGTTTCAAGAAGTGATTCTTAACGCGAAAATTAAAGCGCATAGCCGGATCCGTAATTTAAGCCAAAAGGCAAGAGAGCAAAATCTACAACTTGAATATCATCAAAATCAAGTCGAACGCGAACATGAAATTGTCGAACATATTTTTAATAATGCTCTTGAGAACCAACAATCTTTTCCTAAGCATTTAGATTTTCATTTATCGCCTGCGGCTATGTTTAATGGCGATATGTTTTTGGTCGCACAAAGCCCATTAGGTAGCTTATATTGCATGCTTGGTGATTTTACTGGTCATGGTTTAGCCGCTGCAGTCGGAGCTCTCCCTGCTTCAAGAGTATTTTATACCATGGTGAGTAAGGGCATGTCGGTGAGTGATATTGCCGCAGAAATCAATTCAGTATTAGGTAAGTTATTACCAGGCCACATGTTTTGTGCTGCAACCATCATAGAGCTTAGCAGTACCGGAAAAAGTATCTCGGCATGGCTGGGGGGCTTACCCGATACCTATATCATCAACCAAAGCGGTGAAGTTATTCGTACCCTTGAATCTCAACACATGGCACTGGGTATTTTAGAAGAAGATGAATTCGAACGTGCACTTATTCATATTGAAGTAGAAGACACATGCCGTATTGTCATGGCAACCGATGGTATCATTGAAACGACTAGTCCACATGACGAGTACTTTGGTGAGCATCGCTTTAAAAAAGTGCTAGCCTCAAAACCTGCTATTTCTACTGAGCAAGTACTTGAACGAGTCAATAAATTTGCCCGTGGTAATAAACAACAAGACGACTTGAGCCTCGTATTATTAAATTGCTTACCAATGCGCGAGCCTGAGCAAAAATCAGAGCCGCTATCCGCATTACCTTTTAACTTTTCATTGAGCCTAAATTCAAAGCAAATCAAAAGCACCGATCCGGTGCTGGAAGTCGTTGATGTAATAAGCAAAGTAGCAGGGTTAAATGCACATCGCGCTAATATCTTTTTGATACTCTCAGAGGCCTACAATAATGCCTTAGACCACGGGGTGTTAGGCCTCGACTCAGAGGTCAAAAATCAGGAAGATGGCTTTTTAATTTATTATCAACAACGTGAAGAGGCCCTCGCAAATTTAACCGATGCCTTAATCATTATTGATATTCGTTATTGTCCAGAAGAACTTGCTTTATATTTTACTGTTTGCGACTCAGGAAATGGTTTTAGTAAAGAACAGGCAAGTCAACAAAGCCTTGCAAGAGAGCATGGTAGAGGCTTGTGCTTGCTTGGGGAAGTAGCTTCAAAAGTGACCTTCAATAGTGCAGGCAACCAAGTCGAAATTTATTATCAATTAACAGCAAGCAGTACTAGCTCACACTAAAATCGCATGTTATCATTCTGGCATTATAGATGTTTGGATGGCTAAATGATTTCTAACTACTTATCGACAGCTCAGCTTGAATTACCAGAAAATTTGGTTGCTGAGCAATTATCAAACCTTGAACATTATCTTGCAGAGTCAGCTTTACCAGCAGTGCGTTGGGAGTATCAAATTCCTGAGCTAGGCGAGGGGGGTGCGTGTAGCTTGTTTGGCTACTTACAAGATGAACCATTCAAATTAAATGATTATGTTGCCGATGATGCTACCAATACTGAAAAACTGGCTAAGCTTCAACAAATTATCGATTTTGTTGTTGCCCAAACTCAAGTTGATTGGTTTGGTATTTATCAAGCGACAGAGACTAATGAAGGTTCTCAGTTATTAAAGCTGGTTTATCATGGTGCACCGAGCCGTCCATTATTCCCGCTAACTGAAGCATTTGCTAAAGGTAGTAACAATGTTCAAGTTGCACTTTCTAAGCAAGGGCGTGTGATCAATAACGTAGCCGATTACCTCGCACAAGGTGGTGAGTATTATACTTGCGACCCGAAGGTGAAAGCTGAGACTTGTTTACCATTATTATCAGACAAAAATGAATGCTTAGGTATTATAGATGCAGAAGCATTTAATAATGATTTCTTTGATCAGCAAACCCTTGCATTACTTGTGGCTTGTTGTATTAAAATTCCTCAACTCTTGGTCTAATTTAACTAGTAATCAGGCTGGGTTTTTATGTTAAGCTAGTGGCAACGCTAACCCCTATAAAAAGAGATAGTCAATGTTCTCAGAATTAAAACCATTACCAACAGATCCTATTCTTGGCCTAATGGCGGCCTTTAAACAAGATACAAACCCAAAGAAAATCGATTTGGGTGTAGGTGTTTATAAGGATGAGCAAGGCAATACGCCTGTATTAAAAGCGGTTAAAAAAGCGGAAGCGTTTCGTTTAGAAAACGAAACCAGTAAATCGTACATTGGCTTGGCAGGTAACCTAGATTACTGTCAAAAAATGGAAAACTTATTACTGGGTGAGCATCCAGCACTTTTAGCTAACCGTGTTCGCACTGCACAAGCACCAGGTGGTACAGGTGCATTACGTGTTGCAGCTGAATTCATCAAGCGTTGCAACAAAGATGCGACGGTATGGGTAACTACGCCAACGTGGGCAAACCACATCAGCTTATTTGAAGCGGCGGGCTTAACAGTAAAAGAATACCCTTACTACGATTACGAAAATAAAGACCTTTTATTTGATGACATGATTAATACCCTTAAGCAAGTGCCTAAAGGTGATGTTGTGTTATTCCACGCATGTTGTCACAACCCAAGCGGTATGGATTTAAATGCTGAGCAATGGAGCACAGTTGCAGATCTTGCTGTTGAAGTTGGTTTCACGCCACTGGTTGATATTGCTTACCAAGGTTTTGGTTCAAGCCTTGAAGAAGACGCAGCGGGTCTTCGTAAATTAGCAGCAGCGGTAGATGAGCTAATCATCTGTTCTTCATGTTCGAAAAACTTCGGTCTATACCGCGAGCGTATCGGTGCATGTTCAATCATTGCTAAAGATGCAGCGACTGCTGATATCTCAAACTCTGTATTATTAAGCGTTGTACGTAGCATCTATTCAATGCCGCCTGCCCATGGTGCTGATATTGTTAGCACGATTTTAGGTAGCACTGAGCTGACGCAAATGTGGCATGACGAGCTTGATGAAATGCGTAATCGTATTAATGGTTTACGTACTCTAATTAAAGAAAGCTTAGCAGCGAAAGGCATTGAGCAAGACTTCTCATTTATTGACCGTCAAAATGGTATGTTCTCATTCCTAGGTATTAATAAAGAGCAAATCGAGCGCTTACAAAAAGAGTACTCAATCTACATTGTTGGTTCTAGCCGTGTAAACGTTGCTGGTATCAGTGATGCAAACATTGATTACTTTGCAAATGCAGTAGCAGACGTTTGTAAGTAACCTGCTTTATAGCGATAAAAAAACCGCAGTAGCTGCGGTTTTTTTATGCCTGTAATATGTGTTACTGAGAGTAGGTATTAATGCAGCCAGCGAATAGCGTCATTGATCATACTGTTGTAGCTATCAAGTGGAGCGCCAATACTCGCTATTAAGATAGTATCCGCTCGCTCACCACGGTTGATGTGACCAGCGAAACGCTCATCATTGAAATCATCAGAGCCGGTGCCAAATGGTTGCTCGTCAGAAGGCACAATGAATACCGTCATCGGGCCAAAATCAGACTCAAATACCAAGTGCAGACCTTTTTTGCCTTGAAAATCACAAAACATTAAATAGGTTACTTTACCTGGTAGCTCATCTAAGTGTCCGCCAATGGTGGCAAACTTTTCGTTCACATAGGCAAGGTCTATCGCTTCATGTTTATCTAGCGAGCCTATCTCATGGTATAGGTGCGCAAAGGCATGCTCACCCACGCTGTATAACGTATGTTGTTTGTTAGTTACAAAGAACACACTAATTGCTACTAAAAACGACGCTGCAGCGGCTAAATACAAGCGATTAAAGGCAAAGCGCGATTTAGCCTCAATAATGGTGTCTAGCGGCTGCTCTGAAGGCGCTTCTTCTGCGGCATAGGTATTATCAATAATTCGCTTTGCTAAATTTTCAGGCACGGGGATGTTGAGCGCATTACTTAGTTCATCATCTAAAGCGCGCACATCATCAATAAACGCCTGTTTGTCTGTGTCCTGCTCGGCAAACGCTTCAAGTTCCTTATCAATAGTGCTTGGCTCGGCGAGGATGCGGCGGCGAAACTCGAGTTCATCCATTAATTTGATGCTCCTCTAAGTTGATCATCATCACTGCTTAAAGCCTCTTTAAGCTGATTTCTGGCACGGAAAAGTCGTGTCATGACAGTATTTTTATTTAAATCGAGGATCTGGGCAATTTCATCGCCAGAGCAACCCATTACTACTTGTAATAGCAATGGCTCTCGATACTCTTGTGATAACTTTCCTATTTGTCGTTGAATCACTGTTTGTTCCATTTCAGCATCAAGGGTTGTACTTTGTTCATCTACAAGAGTGTCGTTTTCAACATCGGCGTAATCAAATTGTTTACGTTCAAAGCGGCGTGCGTTCTCACGGCGCAAAATAGTTAACAGCCAAGGTTTGACTGCTTGTTGATCTTGCAGTGAATCCAAGGCACGCCAAGCCCTCAGGAAGGTTTCCTGCACTAAGTCTTCAGCAATGTTCTGATCACGACACAACCAATACGCAAAGCGAAAAAGCTCACTGTGGTAGACATGAACCAGCGCTTCATATCGCTTTTGTTTTTCTGTCATAGTAACTAAGACCTGCCTATCAGAAAAAAACTTTCTGAGATTATTATTTTTTTCTTAAAAAAACGGCTAATTCAAGATTAGCCGTTTATATTCAACCTATTAGGTTAATAGTTAATCGTAAAGGTTTTTTAATTCAGTAGCATTACTTGTCGATTTCGTTTGCTTTGCCGCTTGGCTTAGCAAACTGACGATTAAACTTAAATCAACCTGTTCATCTGCTGAACTATAAAGTTTAGTGCGTAATTTAGCAATTTCATCATTAAGTTGTGTATTTTTCAGTGATGCTAGTAAACACTCGATTGCTGCAGCATTTTTACCTGTCTGCTGTTTTGCATAAAGGTTCAATGCGTTATAAAACCCTGAGCCATTGTTTTGCTTTGCAAACTGCTTAAGCTCATTTAACGATACTGATGAACCACTGGTAGGTAATGGCTCCGCTATCGACTGTTGAGGGCGCTTTTTAATGTAAAGCACTAAGGTGATTAACCAAAGTCCATAGCCGACAATTGCCACGATAATAAGCCACACAGGGGTCGTAACTTGCGTAACGGTTTGTACATTAGTTGGCGTATCACTGGGCTCATTAGAGCTTGCGGTTTGCGGCTCTGCGATAGCAGGGGCTGTTGGTGTGAGTGGATTTGTACTTGGTACTACCGTTAGTGTGCGTGCAGGTATGGTCGCATAGCTAATACGATTGATTTTCGTATTAAACCAAGGCAGCTTTATTTCAGGCAATGTGTAAGTGCCCGGTGTTTGCGGTAATAAAGCATAAGAAGCAGTTTGCTGTGAAATAACGCGGCCATCACGTACCAGGTGGTTACTCTCTTTTTCATCAGGGTAACTTCTAAAACCTTGCACCTGCGGCATATCGATATCAGGAAGTTGCTCTTTAGTAACCCCTAATGCAGTTAAGGTGATAGTTCGAGTGATTGGCGTGCCAACTTCAACGGTGTCGTCTTTTGGTTGCCATTGCTCATCAAGGTTAACCAGTTCACTTGGTAGCCATGCACCTGTGTAGTTATCTGGAATTGGCTTGATTTCAACATCAACATCTTCGCCCATTGCTGACACAGCCATTTGGCGATAGTTTTGACGAATACGGCCATTGAACACAGGTGCCGTAATAGTATTTACGCCACTTTTTTGTGGCTGCACTAAGTACTCACGGGTGATCACTAAATAGCGTTTGCCATCAATTAACTCATAGTCTTCAGATTGCTTGTTAATTGGGGTTAGCTCAGCGTTTTCCATTTCTGGCGTAGTTAAGTTGCCATCAAGCAATTCTTTGTTGTTGTCTAAATACAATTTAACCGTATAAACACCGGCTTCTTGCACGTATAAGCTACTTGGCTTGATGCTTGTTTTAATAAAGGCTTCTTTATTTTGCTCTGAGGTTTGGCTGCGTTTAGCCACTGTTAGCTCAATCGGTTTTGAACTGACACCAGCTACAGTAAATGCAGGGATGGTATAAGTGCCTTCTTTGCGGGTCATCAGCTTTACAGACCAGTTAGTCTGCTTACTTATTTCACCATTAATAATATTGGTGCGCGAGCTGACACTGGTTGGCCCAACAACAAAGTCTTTTAATAGCACCGAAGTGTCTGGTTGTTCGCTGTTAATAGAGTCGTCTGCTGAGATGGTTAAAACAAAGAACTCACCGGCAAGGACAGGGTTTTTATCAACACTTGCCTGTAACTGGGTGGCAGCCCAAAGCGGCGCAGCCGCGATTAGCAATAAACAACATAATAATCGCATTACCATGATTTTTCGGCTCCTCGTGGACGACGTTGGTAGTTTCGTTTTTGTGCTTCTAATTGCATTTTATTTCTTAATAAGATCGCTGGATCATCGGGAACTTTACGCAGCAACTGGTTAAGTTGCTGGGCTTTTTCTTTCTCTTCATTAGTCAGTTCAGCAGCTTGCGCCTGCATAGCCTGTTGCTCTGCTTGCTGTTTAGCTTGTTCGTCGCTTTGCGATGGCTGTGGCTGGGCCTGTTGTTGCTCAGGAGCTTGCTCTGGCTGTTGTTCTCCAGATTGTGACGACGTGTCTGCTTGTGATTCCATTTCAGGTTTGTTTTGCTGGTTACTATTAGACTCGCTTTGCTCACCTTTTTGATCTGATTGCTCACCTTGCTCTGAAGGTTGTTGGCCATCTTGCTGCTCACTCTGCTCAGAGTTTTCGCCTTGCTGTGAATTTTCACCCTGTTGCTTTTGCTGGTTATCTTGCTGGCCATCAGAGTTTTGTTGATCATTGTTTTGCTGTTGATCTTGTTGCTGCTGTTGTTGCTCTTGCTGCTGCAATAACTGTTCTACGAGGGCTTGGTTTTCTTTTGCCTCAGTGAAGTCATTTTTAAGCTGTTGGGCTTGCTTATACGCTTCTATGGCTTGTTCTAGCTCACCGGCCTTAGCAAGGGCATTACCGTAGTTGTACAAACCCGTTGCAGATTTATCTTCACTAAACGCATCCATGGCCGCTTGGTAATTACCTTGCTGATAAAGAGCTGCGCCTTTTAATTGCGTGTTTTGTGCTTGGGCGGCTTGTTCAAATTGATTCTGCTGATAGGCATCAAGAGCCCGTTGGTCTTGGTTCTTAAACACCTCAGGTAATTCAGCGGCGTATACCTGTTGCTGAGGTAATAGCATAACAAACAAAAAGCCAACTACTAGGCTACTACGGCGAATTAAAAAGAGCGCTAGCGGCAATAAAATAATCAGGCCGTAAATACCTGCATCAACTCGCCATAACGCTTGGCTTTGTTTCTCATCTTTGAGTACTTCAGCATTGGCAGTGGGGGCAAATGTTTGAATATCTTGATTACTGGTTTGATACAGTGCAAATTTGCCACCGCTGTTGCGCGCAAGCGAACTTAAGCGGCTGACATTAAGCGTTGGAATCACAATCTGCCCTTGTATGTCTTTTAAAAAGCCTCCTTCAGGTAGCTTAATCGGCGCACCTTGCTCTGTGCCAACGCCGTAGACATTTAAACGATAATTAGACTGAGCGGTAAAGCGGCTAATATCTTCTTGATCTAGGCTATCAACTCCATCGGTGACTAAAATAATATCACCATCTAAATAGCCAGCTTGTTTAAGTAAATCGTCGGCTTTTTCTAGGCCTTCAATAACATTTGAACCTTTGCTCGGCATGATATCAGGGCTTAGGCTTGGGATAAGGTTAGCCAAAGTGCTAGCGTCATTGGTTAGCGGCGAAATAGTAAATGCAGAGCCTGCATAAGCCACTAGTGCCGTATCACCTTCTTTGAAAAGCTCAATCATATCAAGTGCTTTAAATCGAGCCTGCACTAATCGGCTTGGTGCGATGTCGGTACTGAACATGGAGTACGACATATCCATCACAATGACCCGCGCATTCTTTGCTTGAAACACCGGAACTTGTTTCTTTTCAAAGCTTGGGCCTGCTGCAAAAACGATGGCTAACAGAGTAAATACAGCAACTAGCCAAAGCGGTTGGCTTTGTTTTTTATGATTGTCGCTCATTACAAACTGCGCCAAATGGGGCGCAATTAAATCAGCAGGGGCGCTTTTTTTGTTGCGTACCAACAGCACACTAAAAATAATCAGCGCGGGAATTAATAACCAAAGTAGGGCAGGGCGAATAAATTCAAAATCCATACTAGCTCTCCTGCTTAAATTGGCGAATAAAACTGACGAGCATTGTTAAGCTTATTAAGCCCAGCGCCACAAGCAGTGGAATATAAAACAATGAAATTTGTGGGCGGAACGTTTGTTCATCGCTACTAATTGGCTCAAGCTTATCGAGCTCTTGATAAATTTGCTGTAAACCAGCCACATCTTTTGCTCTAAAGTATAAGCCGCCGGTTTGCTCGGCAATACGCTTGAGAAGGCTTTCATCTAAGTTACCGCCACTCATCCCACCCACATTAAATATGCTGAAACCACGAGGGTTATCAGAGCCAACACCTATGGTATATACCTTAATGCCTTCTTCGCGGGCTAACAGTAGGGCATCTTCTGGATCAAGGTTACCGGCGGTGTTTTGACCATCGGTTAATAGTACAACGATACGGTTACTTTCATCTTTATTAGCAAAACGCTTTACAGATAAACCTAATGCATCACCAATGGCTGTTGCTCTACCTACTAGGCCGATTTGCGCTTCGCTGAGCATTTGGCTTACGGTTTTAACATCACGAGTAAGAGGCGTTTGTAAAAATGCGGTATCACCAAATAAGATAAGACCAAGGCGGTCACCTTGACGCTGTTCAATAAAGTCACTTAGTACAGCTTTTACCATGGTAAGCCTATCAACATATTGATTCTGGTAGGCCATATCTTGCTCTGTCATCGAGCCAGATAAATCCACCGCCAGCATAATATCGCGGCCTTCATTAGGCAGCGTGATAGGTTCATCAAGCCAAGTTGGGTTTGCAATAGCGACAACCAATAGAACCCATACTAGCCACTCGAGCAATGAGACTTTTCGGCTATGTTGCTGCACTGCTTGATTATTTAAGCCCAGCTTAGCAAAGCCAGGAATACGTAAACGTAACTGCCCTTGCTGCTTTAACGGCATAAAGCGGCTTAATAACCAAGGCAGAGGTAAAAGCACAAAACACCATGGCCAACTAAACTCAAACATTAATTGGCTCCTTGAGTTTAAAGTTGCTAATAGCATTGCGTAATTTAGCTGCAAGTTCAGCATTATTACTTTGTTGTTGATAAAGCGGCATCAACTCGTCGTAACTAAAGTTATCGCCACTCAGTTTCGATAAACTTTCAGACCATTTTGCTAAAGGCTGAGAAGCAAGCTGGCTGCTGTAATAATGGCGAGTTAAGCGTTTTAAAATAATGTGTAGCTCTTGCGCGTCATCATCACTAAGGGTTTTACTTAACTTAATCGCTTGTTTTTTGGCTTTTTTAAATTGCTGGTTTTTATATAAAAGCACTAAGCCGATAATTAATAACGAACCAACTAAGGCAATGATCAGCCACCAAATTGGAGCAAGTGGCCACCATGCAACCTCGGTCGGTGCAATGACATCATGTAAGCCATCTAGCGGATTTTTTTGCATTGTTACTTTCTCACTAATTGCAGCTCAAGAGGAGTGGCTGCACTGAATGAAATTAAACTAAGCCCAGATTTTTGTAAGCGTTTTAATCTGTTAGAAAACGACTCTTCGGCTGACTTGGCAAAGCGCTCGCGAAATTGCTTATCCATTAGTGGTAAAGCAAGCTCTTGGCCATTTGCCGACACAGTCACCGTTTGTTTGAAAGCTGGTAATTGATGCTCGAACGGATCACTAATATGGCAGCCAATCAATTCACAGTGCCTGCTCAGCATTTCAAGTTGTTTGAAGCTGGCTTCATCAAGGGCACTAAAATCAGAAACGATATAAACCAAGCTTCCTGGTTTTGCTAAATGATTAAGACGTTTAAGGTTTTCGCTAAATAAGCTGGTGGCTGTTTTATCGATATTAGTCAGGGCTTGGCTGTGAATATCACATAAGTTGTGACAAAGCTTTAACACTGCTTTTTCTCGAGAGGTCGGTTTTAATTCGTGATGACCTTGCTGATTAAACACCAAACCACCAATACGATCACCTCGTTGACACGCCGACCAAGCAACCAATGCGCTAATGTGCGCTGCTTGCACTGACTTTAACAGTAACTTTGAGCCAAACAGCATCGAGTTAGAAAAGTCGGTAAAGACGAAAACAGGGCGTTCTTTTTCTTCTTGAAACAACTTAGTGTGGGTTTCGCCAGTCCGTGCAGTAACACGCCAATCGATAGAGCGTATGTCATCACCGGCTTGATAATGACGCACCTCGGCAAACTCCATACCACGCCCTTTGTGAGGTGCAAGGTATTGTCCAGATAAGCTGTTTTTGATTTTTACTTTGGGCGCAAGTTCTAGCAAGCGAGCTTTGGCTTTGTAATACATCAATTCTTTGATTGATAAATTGACGCCTTGACTATGACTCGCTGCTAACCACGCCGCTGTATCAAATTGGCTCGACATAGCTTATGGCACTGCCACCAATTCTAAAATACGGCTGATCACATCGTCTTTACTAATGCCATCGGCCTGTGCTTCGTAACTTAAGATAATACGGTGGCGCAATACATTATGCAGCACTGCTTGAATATCATCTGGGGCAACAAAGTCACGACCTTCAAGCCAAGCATGCGCGCGGGCACACTTATCAAGGGCAATGGTTGCACGCGGGCTTGCGCCATATTCAATCCAGCGGCCAAGTTGCTCATCAAGCTCAGCTGCTTCACGAGTGGCAACAATTAACTGTACTAGGTATTTCTCAAGCGGCTCAGCTAAATACAAACCTAATATCGCTTTACGGGCAGCAAATAGCTCACTTTGACTAATTTGTTGTGTCGTTGCCTGCATATCAGAAATAGCCTCGCCACGGGTTAGGCGTAGGATATCTAATTCGTGTTCAGCACCCGGGTAATCAATGCTCAAATGCAATAAGAAGCGGTCAAGCTGAGCTTCTGGTAGTGGGTAAGTGCCTTCTTGTTCTAGCGGGTTTTGGGTTGCCATAACCATAAATAGATCAGACAGTGGATAGGTGTTTTTACCAACCGTTACTTGGCGTTCAGCCATGGCTTCTAGTAGGGCTGATTGCACTTTAGCAGGAGCACGGTTTATTTCATCTGCCAAAATTAGGTTATGAAATAATGGGCCCTTTTCAAATACGAACTCACTGGTTTGCTGGCGATAAATATCGGTACCAGTTACATCTGCAGGTAATAAGTCTGGGGTAAATTGCACACGTTGGAAACTGCCTTCAACGCCTTTCGCTAAGGCATTGACTGCACGCGTTTTCGCAAGACCCGGAGGGCCTTCAACTAATAAGTGGCCATCTGCCAAAATTGCGATTAACAGTGCTTGAGTTAATTGTGGTTGGCCGATAATTTGCGTGTCTAGGTATGATTTTAATTGTGAAAATGCGTTAACTGCCATAATAAAAAGACTGTCCTAAAAGCGTGAGTCAAAAATTGTTTTTGTTATGCGCCAATGCGTTATATTCAGTACCGATAAATTCTTTGCGCGGTACCGTGGTGGGGCGCTATTAACAAGTTATAAGGATTCAAAAGTTATAACACAAGTGTTAGACACAAAATCCTCAAATAGTTCGTTATTTTTTAAGGATTTTTAGCCTACCATATAAATACGGTGTTTTTTTGTAAATAGGCCGAAAAAAGCCTATGGTTGAAAACTTACTATTGGCATTCGTACACGGGTTGTTTTAGAATCAGGAAAAACAAACAGGTCAGACCTGTCAGCGGGAGAGCATAAATGTCTGAGCAAAATATACTTAAAACAGCAAAAGGCGATCGTATCGCTATCGTTAGCGGCCTGCGAACGCCATTCGCAAAGCAAGCCACAGCATTCCATCATGTACCAGCCCTTGATATGGGTAAGTTAGTTGTCAACGAAATGCTTGAACGACTTAACTTTGATAAATCTGAAATTGACCAACTTGTATTTGGACAAGTAGTGCAAATGCCAGAAGCGCCAAACATTGCCCGTGAAATCGTATTAGGTACGGGTATGCCTGTGTCTGTTGATGCTTATTCTGTTTCGCGTGCGTGTGCGACAAGTTTCCAAGCCATTGCTAACGTAGCCGAGTCAATTATGGCAGGCTCAGTGCAAGTAGGTATCGCTGGTGGTGCTGACTCATCGTCTGTATTACCTATTGGTGTTAGTAAAAAATTAGCGGGTAGCCTTGTTGATTTAAACAAAGCACGTACGCTTGGTCAGCGATTAAAGATTTTCTCTAAACTACGTTTAAAAGATTTACTTCCTGTACCGCCAGCGGTCGCTGAGTACTCTACTGGTTTATCTATGGGCCAAACAGCAGAGCAAATGGCGAAAACACATAGCATTAGCCGTGAAGATCAAGATGCCTTAGCTCATCGTTCTCACACCCTTGCAAGTAAGGCGTGGGCTGATGGTAAACTTAAAGATGAAGTAATGACTGCCCATGTTGCACCTTATAAGAGCTTTATTGAGCAAGACAATAACATTCGTCATAACTCAACGGTTGAAGGCTACGCGAAATTAAAACCAGTATTTGACCGTCAGCACGGCTCTGTTACCGCAGCTAACGCAACGCCATTAACTGATGGTGCCGCTGCGGTATTAATGATGAGCGAGAGTAAAGCAAAAGCATTGGGTTACGACATTCTAGGTTATGTACGCAGTTTTGCTTTCTCAGCAATTGGTGTACATGAAGATATGCTAATGGGTCCGGCGCACTCAACGCCAATTGCCCTAGATAGAGCAGGTATCACATTAGCTGATTTAGATTTAATCGAAATGCATGAAGCATTTGCAGCGCAAACACTGGCTAATATGAAGATGTTTGCGTCAGATAAATTTGCACAAGAAAAGCTAGGTCGCAGCAAGGCGATCGGCGAAATAAACATGGACAAGTTCAATGTATTAGGTGGCTCACTTGCATACGGTCACCCATTTGCGGCAACAGGTGCGCGCCTGATCACGCAAAGCTTACATGAACTTAATCGTCGCGGTGGCGGCTTAGCGCTTACGACTGCGTGTGCAGCGGGTGGCTTAGGCGCAGCCTTTGTATTGGAGAGTGCGTAATGACAGATTCAGTATTTAGTTTATCAGTGGCTGATGACGGCGTAGCCGTTGTAACCATTGATGTGCCGGGTGAGAAAATGAACACCCTGCGCAGCAGTTTTGCAGAAGATTTAAAAACCTTACTCAAAGACGCACAAGCGCAAGCAGTAAAAGGCATGGTATTTATTAGTGGTAAAAGCGATAACTTTATCGCCGGCGCTGATATTAAAATGCTTGATAGCGCCAATAGCCGTGAAGATGCATTAGCGTTAAGCGAAATGTGTCAGCAAGCTTTTTTCGATATGAAAAAGCTGCCTTTCCCAACAGTAAGTGCTATTCATGGTGCTGCATTGGGTGGCGGTTTAGAGTTTGCTTTAGCTTGTGATTATCGCGTGTGTTCAGACAGCGATATCACTAAGCTTGGTTTGCCAGAAGTACAGTTAGGCTTATTACCTGGTGGCGGCGGTACTCAGCGTTTACCTAAATTAGTTGGCTTGCAAAAAGCACTTGAGTGGATGCTTACAGGTAAGCAAGTGCGTGCTAAGCAAGCGAAGAAAACAGGCTTAGTAAATGACTGTGTACCACACAGTGTATTACTTGACGTTGCTAAAGAGTTTGCTCTGAAAGGTAAGGCGAAGGCTACTAAACCTAAGCTAGACCGTTTAAGTCAATTACTTGAGTCAAACCCATTTGGTCGCAATATTATTTTCAAAAAAGCACAAGAAAACGTGCTGAAGAAAACAGGCGGTCACTACCCGGCACCTTTAGCCATTATTAAAGCCGTTCGTGCAAGTGTTGAACTTGATCAGTTAAAAGCATACAAAACTGAAGCTGAAGGCTTTGCCACGCTGGTAATGAGTGATGAGTCAAAAGCATTACGCGGTATTTTCTTTGCAACCACTGAAATGAAAAAAGAGTGGCGTAATGATGATGCCCCAGCAATCGCTAAAGCGGCTGTATTAGGTGGCGGCCTCATGGGCGCGGGTATTGCCCATGTTAGTGCTGTAAAAGCGGGTGTTCCAGTGCGCATTAAAGATGTGGCTGAAAAGGGCATCAGCAATGCAATGAACTACAGTTACAAGATTTTAGATAAAAAGCAAAAGCGTCGTATTTTATCTAAAGCTGATCTACAACAAACCATGAACCGCATTACCGGTACCACCGATTACAGCGGCTTTAAACACATTGATATCGTGATCGAAGCCGTGTTTGAAGATCTTGCTTTAAAGCAAGGTATGGTGGCTGATGTAGAACGTGAGTGCCAAGACAACACGATTTTTGCAAGTAATACCTCATCATTACCAATTGCACAAATTGCTGCTGATGCAGCACGCCCAGAAAATGTAATTGGTCTGCATTACTTCTCACCTGTTGAGAAAATGCCACTTGTTGAGATCATTCCACATGAAGGTACGTCTGAAGAGACTATCGCGCGAGTTGTTAACTTTGCCCGTAAGCAAGGTAAAACACCAATTGTGGTTAAAGATATGGCTGGTTTCTATGTAAACCGTATCTTAGCGCCTTATGTAAATGAAGCGGCTAATTTACTGCTAGCAGGTGAGCCAATTGAAAAGATTGACCAAGCATTGGTTGAGTTTGGTTTCCCGGTAGGACCTTTAGCGCTTCTTGATGAAGTAGGGATTGATATCGGTTCTAAAATTGCGCCAATCCTTGAAAAAGAATTGGGCGAGCGCTTTAAAGCACCTGACGCCTTTAATCGCTTAATCGATTCTAAGCGTTTAGGTCGTAAGACTGGCCGTGGTTTTTATCTTTACGAAAAGAAAGATAAAAAAGTGGATGAGTCAGTTTACGAGCTACTTGGTGTTACGCCATCACCTCGTTTAAACAAGAGCGAAATTGCTAAACGTTGTGTTGCGCAAATGTTAAACGAAGCGGTGCGCTGTTTAGATGATGGTATTATTGCAAGCCCACGTGACGGTGATATTGGTGCTATTTTTGGTATCGGTTTCCCACCATTCTTAGGCGGTCCATTTAGCTATATGGATAAACTGGGTGCAGCACAAGTGAGCTCAGAAATGGCGACTTTTGCTAACTACAACCCAATTTTCACACCTTGCGATACGTTAAAAGCAATGGCTGAAAAAGGGGGTCGTTTTTACCAAGCAGAAAGCGAAGAGCCGGCAGTAGTTGAAGCTAAGCCTGTCGATCCGGTTGAAGTAACCAAAGAAGTGGTTGAAGACGAGCAAGCGTCAGAAGATGCCGATACAGAAACGACTAAAAGCTAATTCTGTAAATTAGTTAATTTTAAAAGCCCTGCTCATTGAGCGGGGCTTTTTTCTTTTTAAAAAATGTAAGAAGCTTTATGGCATCACTGTGATTTTATATTTAACATTGGACAATTAAGTGCAATGGCTTAAGTTAAACAAGGAAATGAGAGTGACTACTACATGGAAACCCAAAGGTTTCATCGCAATAATTCTTGGTGTGTTATTACAACCATTTGTATTTTTGTACGTTAATAAAGCCAGATTGTTCATTACATACTTTGTGTTGATGGTTATATGTTATTTGTTTGATATTAGGATACAAGCAAATGCAGGAGAGTCAGATTGGTATCAAGGCATCTACTTCACAAGTTTATTTATTCTTATTTGTCCTATTCATGCTTTTTGGGTAACTCAACATTATAACGCCTCTCAAAAGAGGGCTTGGTTCGCGCGTTGGTGGGTTACTTTGTTACTTTTTACTACTATTTATACTTGCCTTACTTTAGTTAGGATTTTCTTTTTTGAATTTTTCACTATACCTGCTTCATCAATGGCACCCACGCTAGAAAAAGGCAGTCAAGTTATTGTCAGCAAGCTAGGTTATGGTAATTATCAATATTTAGGTCAACAAGTTTTAAAGTCTGAGATGACAGCTGAAGTAAGCAGAGGAGATATTGTTGTATTTCAATATCCGCAAAACCCTCAATCTATTTGGATGAAGCGAGTCATCGGTTTAGCTGGCGATAGAGTTGTATATCGAAATAAAACACTCTACATCAAAAAGGCGTGTAAGCAGCCTACAGACAACTGCCCCGATTATAGTCTTATTGAACAATCGCTAGTTTCACAAGATGGAAATGGGCTAAAAATTCTACATGAAGTGAATGAGGATAGTAGCTATCAGATTTTAGTGAATGACAATCATATGGATCTAATAAGTCATTATTTCAGTCAAGTCGGTAGCAGACATGGTGAGTGGGAAATACCCCAAGGCCATTATTTTGTTATGGGGGATTCAAGAGATAATAGCTTAGATAGTCGCTATTGGGGGTTTTTACCTGAAGACAACCTAATAGGGAAAGTCATTATTAGTTGGTAACAAGTTAATATACAAGCCCTGCTCATTGAGCGGGGCTTTTTTCTTCTATATTGGCCATAAGTGGTATTTAACTCACGAAATCAGTTTGTTATAACTAGGTTTATTTACAAAGCGATTAATCACCATGACTCTCACCACTGCGCGATTAACATTACGGCTGTTAAATGCCGATGATTGGCCATTGTTTTATACTTTGCATAATGATGCTGAAGTGATAGCTAAATGCTTCGATAAGCCCTCAGAGTCGCAGCTGCGAGCTAAGTTTAATGAACGCTTAAAGCCTTGGCAGCCAAATTCGAATTCACCACTTTGTTTAGTTATTGTTGAAACCAGTACAGGTAAAGAGGTGGGGGTAACTGGGTTTACCTCATCAACAGTGCCAGATAGTCAAGAAGTCGGTTATTTGTTGCTGCCTAATTTTTATGGTCGTGGCTATGCCACTGAGTCTTTGCAAGCAGTGCTTGATTACGCCAAATCAGAACATGCTATACGTGAATTTAAAGCGGTTGTCACCGAGGGTAATATCGGATCAGAAAAAGTACTTGAGAAATGTGGTTTTCAGTTAGTCGATAAGCAGCTAGATGCGTATGCTATTGGCGGTGTTTTGTATACCGATCATCATTTTCATTTAAGTTGCACTGATCACAGAGCGTGATCAGTGCGCAATTTTACAGATGAAGCTCAATCGCTTTTCTGTCTTTTTCTGGCATATTCGCAACCACTAAATCAAACGAATTATCAATCATTCGTTCAATCTCTCCTTGTGGTACGGTGCCGTCTAAAATAACCGTATTCCATAAACGTTTGTTCATGTGATAACCCGGGATCACCGACGGGAAAATATCACGCAGTGCTTGGGCTTCATCTGGATCGCATTTCAGATTTAGCCACCATACAAGGTTTCCATCATCGTCTGTTTGGCCTTCTTTGCCCTCGGCAAGGGTGGCAAACATTTTATGATTCACCTTGTAAACGTCGACATCTTGGCCAAATGGTTGGGTGATCATCACCAATGGCTTTTTCATTAAATACTCGTGTACTGTGTGTTGATTCATGATCCAATCCTTGAAGTCATTTTTCGTAGTTATAAAGATAGCAGCTTTTTCGTAGTTTTGAGACAACTATTGTCATAATTTGCTGAAAAATCGAATAAATAACGGCTGCGAGTCAAAACTGTAAATTTTTATTGAACAAAAGCCATTACGTGGTAAATTTCTGTCATCAAAAAACGATAGGAATACACCCATGCCTAAGGCAAGTGAAGTTAAAAAAGGCGCCGCTATCGAGCATAACGGCCGTGTTTTAGTAGTTAAAGATATTCAACGTTCTGTACCACAAGGTCGTGCTGGTGGCAGTTTATACCGTATGCGTTTATACGATGTGGTAACAGGCGGTAAAGTTGATGAAACATTTAAAGACAGCGACATGCTAAAGCTTGCTGATCTCATTCGTCGTGAAGCTATGTTCTCTTACATTGACGGTGAAGAGTATGTTTTCATGGATAACGAAGACTACACGCCATATAACCTAAATAAAGAAGCAATCAGCGAAGAGATTTTATTCGTTAATGAAGAAACTCAAGGTCTTCACGTTATTGTGATTGATGGCTCGCCAGTTGGCTTAGATTTACCATCGAGTGTTGAGCTTGTAGTTGAAGAAACTGACCCTTCAATCAAGGGCGCTTCAGCAAGTGCACGTTCAAAGCCTGCACGTTTAACAACGGGTTTAACGATTCAAGTTCCTGAGCATATTTCAACAGGCGACCGTATTCGTATTAACACTGTTGAGCATAAATTTATGGGTCGCGCAGAAAAGTAATTTTGTAACCCCTTTGAAAACCGGCTTATAGCCGGTTTTTTTGTTTTGTTTGTAGCGCGCTTATAACAAAATTCATTGAAAAAGGAACGAAAAACGCGCATTATTATTGGCTTACGAAAACAATAATAAATACCAGTAGTAGATTAATGTTGAACCACGGATTGGAAAACAGAGAATACATCAAACTCCCCGAAGGCGTTGATATCGCCATCACTCCAGGTGGCGTTGTTGCCCGAAGCTATGCCTACATCATCGATTTTATTATCCGTAGTTTGGTTTTACTTGCTGTAGGCACTGTATTTGCCTTTTTTGGCGATGCTGGGCAAGGACTTATATTAATTGCTTACTTTTTAATTTCATGGGGCTATAACATCCTGTTTGAAATGGAAAGTGGCCAAACGCCGGGTAAAAAACGCCTTAAAATCCGTGTTGTGCAAGACAATGGTTTACCGGCAAGCTTTTCGCAAATTGTAGTGCGCAACTTACTACGCCCAGCCGATATGCTACCTATAGGCTATTTCTTAGGCCTTGTGGTTATGTTGTTTAACAACCGTTTTAAACGCATTGGTGATTGGGCTGCAGGCACCATGGTCATTTACGACGATGAGTTAGCTACGCGCCCTGAATTATCTCAAGGTGAAGTGCATATTCCTACCATTAGCTTAACCACCGAAGAGCAATTAGCTGTGCTTGCTTTTGCTGAGCGTCATGATGAATTATCGGATGCAAGGCGCCGTGAGTTGGCAGCTATTTTAGCTGCACCGTTTTCTGCTGAAGAGCATGAAATTGAGGCGCAGCTTGTTAGTTACGCACGCCACTTTGCAGGTCAAGTTCAACACGATAACGATTACCCGCAGCAGGAGGGTAAGCAATGAAGCAAACTCAATTTGTAAAATCAAATAGCGTCAGTTGGGATGAGTTTGAAGCGCTTTGTGAACAAAATAGTGCAGAGTCTTTACCTGTTAATTTCCCTAACTTGTATCGCAAAGTCTGTAATGATTTAGCCATTGCCCAAAGTCGTCAATACAGCCCGGTGTTGATTGAGCAAATAAATAGGCTGGTACAGTTAGGACAAAAGCGCCTTTATTTATCTCGAAGCAATCAATTTTCTGAAATATGGCATGTGGCCCGCACGGCATTTCCGCGTGCACTGTATGAAAATCGTTTAATGCTTGGTATTAACTTATTGGCATTTTGGGGATTGGCCTTAATTGCTTTTATTTGGGTGACAATAGACCCTGATGCTGCGTATACATTTTTAGGGCAAGGCACAGTACTTAATATCGAACAAATGTATAACCCTAGTGGTAGCGTTCAATCGGCGGAGCGCGGCGCATCGCAAGATCTGATGATGTTCGGGGTCTATATCTACAATAACATTGGTATCGCATTTCAGATGTTTGCAGGTGGTGTACTGTTCTGTGTTGGCGCTGCTTTTTTCCTATTGTTCAATAGTTTTTATTTTGGTGCTGTTGCAGCTCACATTGTGAATGTTGGATTTGAAGGGCCATTCTTCTCGTTTGTAATAACCCATGGTTCGTTTGAGTTAACCGCTATCATTATTGCCTCAGCGGCCGGGTGTCAAATAGGTTACGGCTTGTTAAACCCTGGTCAGTATACCCGTGCATATGCGATGAAACAGGCTGCACAAAAAGCGCTTCCACTGATTGTTGGCGCATTTTTGATGTTAGTCATTGCCGCTTTTATCGAAGCATTTTGGTCACCCCGTGATATTGCTAACGAAGTTAAATATTTAGTTGGCAGCGGTTGTTGGGCTTATGTCATTTTTCGCTTATACAGAGGAATGCGCTATGGAGCTTAATCGTCTTAGCTTCAATCCTCGCAAGCGCAGTGCTTACGAAACCTTTGATTTAACAGTGTTGCTAGTTAAGCAGCATGCTGTGGCATTGGTCTCTTTGTATTTGATGATGGCAGTACCCGTATTTTTGATTGTCGGCTTTTTATTAAGTTGGGGCATAGGTGGCTTTGTTGTTTGGTGGCTTAAACCTGTATTTGAGCGACCTTTACTCGATTACATGTCAAAAGCGGTTTTCAATCAGCCAGTCAACATAATGAGTAGCTTAAAGTCACTCAAGCAGTTAAAAATCGCTGATATGTTAGCGCATTTAACGGTTTTTAGGCTCAGCCCAAATAGAGCATTTTTAGCCCCCGTAGAGCAACTTGAACGACTATCAGGTGAGCGCAAAACTAAGCGTAAGCAGGTGTTGTTTGCTTCAACTAAGCCTAAGCAGACATTGTGGATGCTGTTCTGTGTACATTTTGAGTTTATCTTATTGATGGGAATATCGGCACTGACAATTGCACTTGTGCCTCATTCATTCTCAGCACAAGAAGCCATGTACCAAATATTCGAAGCGCCAATCTGGGTTGAGATAGCGTTTAACTTTATTTATATCATCAGTATCTCGTTAGTCGCACCGTTATTTGTAACAGGTGGTTTCCTCGCTTATTTACACCGCCGTGTTGAACTAGAGGGCTGGGATATCGAGCTGGCATTTAAAAATATTCGCACCCGTCTTGCAGGCGTCGTCAGTGCTGTAGCACTACTTATGCTGACAACGTTTACGCTGCAACCATCAACAAGCTATGCCGAGCAAATCGATAAGCAAGCGGTAAAAGAGCAAGTTACTGCTCTTTATAATGAGCCTAATGTCATTGAAA
The DNA here is from genome assembly GCF_023161845.1 of Pseudoalteromonas sp. 2CM39R. Taxonomy (NCBI): domain Bacteria; kingdom Pseudomonadati; phylum Pseudomonadota; class Gammaproteobacteria; order Alteromonadales; family Pseudoalteromonadaceae; genus Pseudoalteromonas; species Pseudoalteromonas sp. 2CM39R. Next base: position 71,308 of record NZ_JALNTM010000008.1, on the reverse strand, counting down.
CTGAGACCACATGGGTGCCAAATATCGAAGCAAAAGCGAGTTCATCAGATAGTGACTGGTCATGGCTTATCGATGTGTTTACTGCCATTGGCGAAATGTTTGGCGTGTTAGTTTGGGTATTGGTCGGTTTATTAGTTATTTGGCTAGTTTATTACCTGATGCAAAAGCGTGGCTTTTTTGCCAACTTAAGCTTGCCTGAGCGCAGTAAAGTAAATGAGGAGCCAGTTATACCAACCTTATTTGCAGAAATTAAAAGTAAGGATTTACCAGCAGATTTAATTGCCGCTGCAAAGCGGTGTTTTGAGCAAGGTGAGCACCGCTTGGCGCTGGCGTATTTGCTTCATCATGCGCTGAGTTGGGCGCAGCAACAACATGAAGTTCGTTTGCACCGCTCGATGACTGAGCGCGAATGTAAACGTGCAATCGATGCTAGGGTGCCAAATCAAGGGCAAGCAATTTTTGACCGCTTATTTTCTGCGTGGGTTACGGTTGCTTGGGGCCATAAAACCCCTGATATCGACTTTATCGAGCTGACAGAGCAAATTACGGCAATGACAACAGAGACTAAGGAGCAAGCCCATGAAGCTTAAGGTTGTGCTCATAGCGGTGCTAGTGGTTTTTAGCTTATTTGTTATTGCTGGTATTGCTTCTTTAGATTGGCAGAAAAAAGAAATAGAAATTGGCTTTCATAGTGATGTGGCCAAAGATAACTTTACGATGGCTAAGCGGCTACTTAAAGCCAATGGTATCGATTGGAATAAAAACAAACGCTTGGCAGAGCAAGCACAAAGTGATGAGTTAAACATAGACCCACAAAGTATCTTAATTTTGGATGAGGCGGTGCTTGCTGACTCTTACCAGTTAGATGTACAGCTTGCTGATTGGGTCGCTGATGGCGGACGTTTAATTTATGTATTAAACAGGCAACGTGATGAGCTGGCGATTGATAGCACAGTATTTTTTAGTCAGCTTGGCATCAATGTAGAAAGCCAAGAAGATGTTTTTGAATATGATTTTGCGATGCTCAAAGAAGGGAATAAAAATAGTACTTTATCAATTGATGAAAACACTCAGCTTGACCTTGAGCTAAGCCGTGCCTTTTTTATTGAAAACTGCCCCGGTGTGAGTACCAATAATGAAAACGGCGATACCTTGATGTGTGACTTTGCATTTGGTCAAGGTCGGGTCATTGTGATGCCATCGCTGTTACCTTTTACCAATTACCGACTTCGCCATCTGGATCATGGCAGTTTATTACTTTGGTTAAGTAAAGGGGCTGAAAAAGTAACGTATGTACCTTATCTGACTTACCCAAACTGGTTTGCTAAATTATGGCACTGGAGCTGGCAATTTGTGGTGACGCTGCTGTTATTAATTGTGCTTGCAGTGTGGCATATCAGTAGTCGTATCGGCCGCTCTTATGCTCCTGACTTCGATATAAAAACCAGCTTTAATCAGCATATTCGAGCAGTAGCAAACTTTTATTCAGAGCATGGTCACGAAGCCGTGTTATTTACTGCACTCAAGAAAGATTTTTACGCCAAAGTAGAGTCGCGAGTGCCTAACTTTAAGATGCTTAGTGCTGAAAAGCAGGCGCAGATCATCGCTAATTTAACTCATTTTGAAAAACAACAGGTGGCTGAGTTGCTTGCTAGTAAGTTGCCTGAGTCCAAAGAACAACGAACAGAATATATAAAACGATTTAAACAATTAAGGAATGCCTTATGAGCACGGAATTAGACACTAACCGCATGAGCTTAGTTGAGGCAGCTGATGCAGTAAAACAAGTAAAGCATAACATTTCGCGAGTGTTAGTTGGTCAAGATGCCATTGTTGAAGATGTGCTTACAGTGCTCTTTGCGGGTGGTCATGTGTTACTTGAAGGGGTTCCAGGGCTTGGTAAAACGCTACTGGTTAGAGCCTTAGCAAAAAGCTTAAATGTAGACTTTTCGCGAGTGCAGTTTACACCGGATTTAATGCCTTCAGATGTTGTTGGCCATAGTTTGTATGATATGAAATCAGGTGAATTTAATATCAAAAAAGGCCCAGCATTTACTAATATTTTGCTGGCTGATGAAATCAACCGTGCACCAGCTAAAACGCAATCAGCCCTCCTTGAAGTGATGCAAGAGCAACAAATCACCATTGATGGCGAGTCATTATCTATTGATTCACCGTTTATGGTATTAGCGACTCAAAACCCATTAGATCAAGAAGGGACGTACCCACTGCCTGAGGCTGAATTAGACCGCTTTATGATGAAAGTTGAACTTGGTTTTCCTTCTCATGAATCGGAAGTTGAGCTGTTGAAGCTAAATACACAAATTGTCTCTAATGAAACCAAAGTAGAGCAGCTACCGGCAGTATTGGATGCTAAGCGTATTGCGGAAATTAAACAGCTTTGTGCAGATATCTTAGTAGACGAACAAATACTGAATTATGCCGTCGATATCGTGCGTAGTTCACGAACTTGGCAAGGCGTATTGCACGGCGCAGGGTTACGTGCCTCAATTAATATCATTAAAGCGGCAAAAGTAATGGCATTAATGAATGGCCGTGACTTTGTAACTCCTGATGATGTGAAGTCAGTGTCTGTGAATATTTTAAGACACCGATTAATTTTATCGGCTGATTTGGAGCTGGAAGGGGTGTCATTTGATGAAGTGATCAATGCCATTTTAGCCAGTGTTGAAGCGCCACGCTCATGAATCGCATTAAGCATAGACCTGCAAAACGCTTAGTACAATTAACAGCTTTGTTGCTGTTATTGTTGCTTGTCTGTGCCATTGCATCAGTTGACAGCTTAGTACTAACGGCCTTGCTCTTAGTGCCTTTATTGGTCGCATTTATAGATTATATGGCAGCGAAGTCAGAGCCTTTACTTGAAGTAAGTGCACAAACGAATCTCAACATGGCTTTGTATCGCCGCCAAGAATTACAGGTAGTGATTAAAAATAAAGCGAAGCATGCGAATATATTAGATGTCAGTATTCATTTAAGTAATGCAATTGAGCTGCAAAAGCCACAGCAAACAGTGTTTATAGATGCAATGCAACAAGCAAAGCAGAGCTTTAGCTTACGCGCTCACAAACGAGGTGATGCGCAGATCAGTGCCATTGAACTTAGGGTAGGGTCGCCATTTGGCCTTTGGCAAACAAACTGGTTAGCTGAGCAAGCAATTCAATTAAAAGTGTATCCCGACTTTAGCCGTGTTACCTCAAAGCAGCATTTAAATGGCGTAGTGAATAAGCCTATTTCAGGCTTAAAGCTCACTAAAAAGCGCGGTGATGGTATCGAATTTCAGCAACTACGCGAATATCGCCAAGGTGATAGTGTTAGGCAGATAGACTGGCAGGCGACCAGTAAGCGTCGAAAACTCATTTCTCGTGAGTATCAAGAAGAGCAAAATCAACATGTCATAGTGATGCTAGACGCTTCTAAAAAAATGGCCATAGAAGCCAATGAAGGCAGCCACTTTGATCATGCTTTAAATGCATTGCTACTACTGTCGCACACAGTTTTAAAGCAAGGTGATTGGTTTAGCATGCAAAGCTTTAATCAAAACCTGCGCTGGTTACCCGATGTAAAAGGCGCGCAGAATGTATCACGGGTAATGAATCACTTTTATGATCTATACCCAGATAAGAGCAGCAGTGACTATTTAGTGGCTGTAAACCAGTTAATCGCCAAGCGCAGTAAGCGCTCTTTAGTGTTATTAGTCACCACCCTTGATGAGCAAAGCATTGATGAGTTAATGCCTGCAATTAAGCTATTACAAAAACACCACTTAGTGGCACTTATTAATATTAATAACCGTGCTGTAAATGAGGTGCTCGATGAGCCTATTGAAAAGTACGAAGATGCAACCAGCTATTGTGCAGCATTAGCGTTATTAAATTCACATAAAGCCAATATGGCTAAGCTGAAAAAACAAGGTGTAATAGCCATAGATTGTAACCCTGAGCAGCTACTACCGCATGTGCTTAACACCTATTTAAATGTGAAGCACTCCGGGGCATTGTAATACCCCCTGATAGCAACCCGCAATAAAAAAGGCATTGAATTCAATGCCTTTTTTATTAGGTAAATAACGAAACGATTATTTTTGATTATCAATAGCTTCGTTAATTTTGTATTGGAAATAAATAGCATAAAAGAAAAATGTCAGTATACCACTTAAATGTACAGGCTCATTGCTACCTTCATTGATTAACTCTTTTAATGAAGTACGTAACGAGAAAATGAATACCAGACCAACAATAAGAGTAATCATTGAAATAATAGTAGAAAATACTTCAGGTATTGATGTAAACGCTACCGCAAAGTTGATTACGTAAAGGGCAATGTAACCATAAACTAGGTTTTGGTTAACTTGATGTTTAGCAAGCGCGTTTGCTTTGTTTGTGCGGCTTACTAGCCAGTAAATTGAGTAAATACCTAATGTGATAAGACTCAAAAAGAACACACCCCAAGCAGAGAAGCGGTCAAAGTTTAAAATAGGTTTATTACCACCATTATTTTGCTGAGTAAGCTCAGCTTCTGGCGCTTCATAGATGTTAGCTGATTCTTCAGACATAACGATTCCTCATAATTATTTTTGTATATTCCTTTGTGCTGATAGCACGTTCCGATAATAGCAAAAAAGATTGGTTTTTGTACATCATTTCAACAGCCTAGCAAGTAAGGCTAAGTAGCATAAAGGTCAGTATAACTAAGCCTTATAGAGGGTATAGCATGAGTGAAGTTTTAAAGCCTGCTGAAATTATGTACACTGCCGCTGATTTTAATGAGGTGCTGTGTGCTATTTGTATTTTTGAGCTGTGTATTTATTTTGGTGATGTATTTAGAGTCTCTGTCTAAAGGGATGCCAGTAAAGCGTTGGATGCTGTTAGGTGGAGTGCTTGGGCCTGTCGCTTGGTGTTTGTTTAACGTGCATTACCGCCGCGCATTTGTGCGCCATGTTGGCCACCAATCGTGTGGCTGGCGACCTTAAACTTTTGCTGTTTTTAACAGGCTCGGTGCAGATTTATCGAGTTGTTTTTGTAGGAAGGCGGTAAACTCTGGCTGAGACAGTGGCTTAGAGTAATAGTAGCCTTGAACCGTCTGACATTTTAACTGCTCTAACATCACAACCTGTTCGGCTTGTTCAACCCCTTCTGCAACCACATGCAAATCAAGGTTATGGGCAATGGTCACAATTGAGTCAACCATATTACGGCCACGCTCTGATTGCATGTCGTCAATAAAGGCTTTATCAACTTTCAAGGTATTAAGCGGGAACTGTTTAAGATAGGCTAAAGATGAGTAACCCGTGCCAAAGTCATCCATCGCAAGGTGAATACCCCGAGCACTGAGTGAACGCATTACTGCAATTGCTTCGTTAGGATCGTCCATAACCGTACCTTCGGTGATCTCAAGTTCAAGGAAGTAAGAGGGCAGTTCATTCTTTTGCAAAATCACATCAATACGAGTGGTTAAATCAGGTAAGCTAAACTGCTTAGCCGATAAGTTCACAGCAACACGACCGTTGAATAAGCCTTGATCTATCCATGCTTTTACATCGCGGCATGCTTTGTTTAAAACAACTTCACCAATTTCGATAATTTGCCCAGTTTCTTCAGCGATAGGAATAAACACTCCTGGGCTGATCACACCTTTTTTCGGGGTAATAAAGCGCACAAGAGCTTCCATACCATCGAGTTTACCTGTACGAATATTCATCTTCGGTTGGTAATACACTTCAAAGTGATCTTCTTTTAAGCCGTAACGCATTAAGTTTTCGATTTGTAAGCGTTTAACCGCTTCACGGTTCATAGTGTCGTTGAAAAACAGATAGCTATTGCCTTTTTTCTTGGCGTGATACATGGCAGTATCCGCATTTTTAAGTAATAGCTCAGGGGTATTGCCATCTTCAGGGAACAGCACGATACCGACACTTGAGGTGATCACCAGTTCATGACCTGCCATATTAAAAGGGGTGGCAATTGCAGCTAAAAAGAGTTTTGCCATGCGAGTGATGGTATGTATATCGTTGGTACCCGACATTACCAGTGCAAACTCATCGCCGCCTAGGCGATAAAACACATCTTTTTCACGGGTTAACTTATTCAGGCGCATCGCAAGCTTAGATAGCAAGCTATCACCAAGTTGGTGACCCAGAGAGTCATTAATCTTTTTAAAGTTATCTAGGTCAAACACTAATAAAGCGTGATGGTTATCTTGCTTAGCGAGCTTTTTTAGATTGGTGAAAAATAAGTTTCGGTTAGGTAAGCCTGTTGTGCGGTCGCGATTCGATAAATTATGTAATTGCGATTCGGCTTTTTTACGCTCAGTTTGATCTGAAAACACAACGACATAGTTACATATTTGGTTGTGCTCATTTTTGATTTCATCAATTGAAATTTCAATTGGTAGCAGCTGCCTTTTCGCATTGCGAAGTTTAACCTCTTGCTGCCAATGCTCCGTGGCTTTTACAGTGGCTTTAATTTCATCCACATAGCTTTGGTCATAGCCATTTAAGGTAAAATCTTTCTTTAAATATTGCTCTCGGGTACCACCAAATAGCGTTAAGAAGCTTGGATTTAAGTCAACCAGCTTAAAGTTTTTATCGAAAATGGCGATGGCGTCAGTTAGCGACTCAACGCATTTAGCGAATAGGTTTAAACGGGCTTCTGTTGATTTAAGCTGAGAAATATCTCTTACAGTGCCTGTCATACGCAAAGGGCTTAGGTTTGCGTCTTTTTCGATGATCTTGCCGCGATCCAGCACCCAATGCCAACGACCGAGGCTATCTTTAATCCGGTAACTTGCTTCAAAAAAGGCGGTGTGTTCGGCAAAGTGTTTTTTTAGGGCTGTTTCGACGTGTTGTAAGTCGTGAGGGTGAATTAATTCGCGGTTAGGGGGAAAGCCAGTATTATTATCCGTATCTGAGGTGTATTTATCATTTATTCGTAGCACTTCTCCGGTTTTTATATTCCAATCCCAGAGAGTGTCGCCACTGCCTTCCACGGTACTTTTTAAGCGATGTTCTGAAATACGTAGCTGCTTTCGAGAGCGCTTTAATTTGAAAATTATAAATAATAGGTACGGCAACAACAGCATCATAATAGCACTTGGAATAAGCAGCAATGTGCTCTGTTCAAGCTCTATGGGGCTGGCAGATGCTGAAAAAATCCCAGCCATACTTATTGTTAAAAAAGCAGAAATCATTTTTATTATTTTTATCATTAATGCATTACCGTAATTCGCACCAATTAATCTAATCTAAGCTCGCGTTCGAGTCAAAGAGAATGCGAAGAAAGTGTTGCTTTTGGCTGTTTTTTGGCCTTTGGATCACTTAAAAGTTCTATTCTTGGTCTGTTATCACTAAACGTTTCGGTTATATATTGCTGCATCTGCTCAAGAGTTAACTTATCAAGCGCCTCTAAAAGCTGCTGCTGCATATTAAATTCAGTATCGCGATTGCCAATAGCTAACCATAGGCGCTGCGAGCGAAGGCGTAAATTTTTGTCTTTTTCAGCAATGTGCGTAACAAGACCGGCTTTGGTATCGAGCCATTGCTGCTCAGAAATGTTGTTTACTTGTGCCACATAATTATTAATAAATTGCTGGTGACGCTGAAGTATCTCATCAGCACTATGCATAGGTGACTGCACGTAAAAAGCAATACCTGCACGGGTATTGAAAGGCGCATAGCCTGCACCAACTAAATAGCCGAGCTGTTGCTTGGTTCTTAACTCATTAAAATAATCTTGGTTTATTAAATGATTAAGTACCATCATTTGCACCTTTTCGGTGGTGTCATCCGTTTGTGCTTGATAGTAAAGCACCATCGCATGATCGCTGCAATTTAACGTGAAGCGCTGTTGATCTACTTCGGTTATATCGTTTAGCGGTCGCGTTAAATCAATAATTGTTGTGCTGTCAGCTAGGTGCTCAGTCACTTGCTTTTGGAACTTAAGCGCATCAGAGCGTTGCCAGTTACCATGTAAAAAAGACTCAACGTGCAAGGCTTTAAAAAACTCATTTCTAAAGCAATTAAATTGGTGGAAACTCGTATCTTTTAAAGCTTGTGCTAAGGCATTAGGCTCTGGGTTCCAAGGCATGATTTGCGCACCCAAAATACTAAATAGCTCACTAACAGGTTTGTTTTGATTGCTGTTTCGCCAGTGTCTAACGAGCTGCTTTTTATATTCAGCAAAGCGTTTTGCGCAGATCTCAACATTAAAGAGTGCTTCAAGTAACTCATTAACCAGCTCTAACTGACTCGATGAAAGACCCGCAGTATGTAGGGTTAAGCCACCTTGGTGCGAGGTTAAGTGATAACTAAGACCAGCCAATTCTGCTGGATAAAATTGCTCAGCAACACTGTCCATAAACAGGTCTGCAAATAAGCGCGTAAGGGCCATGTGTTTAACATCTTTAATCGCAAAGGTTGAATCCATTGCTAAGTAAAAATGCCCTTTAGCTACTCTGAAAGTCGCGTCTTGCTTAAACCAAAAATCAAAGCCGTCTCGTGTGACTAAAAGCTCAGGTGATTTATTTGGCTCGTCTAATGGTAATAGTTCAACATCTTTTGTGAGGTATGGGTTAGCACTTGGTAAGCACATCTGTGGTAATGGCGTGTTTATTTCACTAAGCGCTTCTAACCAACTTGCTGAGATGTCTTCTACTTTATATGGGGTGTTGTACCACGCTGTAGTGTGCTCAGGCTCAACACCTGGATGAATGAGTACCAAGCGCATGTTATCAGGTGTTAGCCATTGCATGGCAATTTCATGAGCGCAGCGGTTAAAGCCTTCCATTAAATAATCGCCTTGCACATAGTTGGCTTCATCGTAATGCTGCATATTAATGCTTAAGTTACTCACCCAATCAATTAAGCGCGCTTTTTCTTGGTTATCAAAGGCAATTTGCAAGAGGTTCTTTTTGTCTTGATAAAGACGCGGTAATTTATCGCAGTTTTGGTTAATTAAGCAGATATATTCAAACACCATTTCGACGATATCTTCATAGTATTCAATACCTTCATCAGTCAACGCCATGCTTACGTTAAAATCTTTGAAGTTACTGCCATTAATGCCGCCACCTGCTGAGAGGGCATTGATCCAGCCTTGCTCTTTTAAAATAGAGTACAGCGATCCTTTGCCTTCGTAGCCAAGTAAGTGAGCGATAAAACTAACGGTTTTGTGACGGTAAAAGTCATCAATATTTGGCATCGCAAAGCTAATAATGAGCTTTTGCATATGTTTATGTGGCTCAATATGCAGCACCTTACCCAAGTCTTGTTTACGATAAAGTGGCTGCTCTATGATCTCTTTACTTTTTGGCTGACCTTTAATTTCGCTAAATAACTGTTTTACCCAGGTGGTCATGGTCGCAATATCTTCATTGCTACATATCACCAGTGTCATCCACTGAGCCTGATAGTGGCTATCGAAAAAAGCACGTAGCTCATCACTGATACAGCCCTCACGATCCGCGAGGGTTTGCTGGTTACCGACCGAAAACTTTGCAAAAGGGTGCGCTGGGTTAACCGTTTCTTTATGAGCCTGATAAATACGGCGGCCGTCATCTTTTATTTTTAGTTTAAATTCTGCGTCTATAGCATTACGTTCTTTAGTTGTCTCTTTAGGATTTAAGAGTGGGGCAATAAAAAAACGACTGAATTGTGCCAGTGCCTCAGCAAACTGTTGGTTATTAATATCAAAGAAGTAGCAAGTGTGCTCAGTGCCAGTCCAGGCATTCGTGTTGCCACCAGATTGCGATACAAAATTAGAAAATCCGCCCGATTCTGGGTACAGGTCAGTGCCTAAAAAAAGCATATGCTCTAAAAAGTGCGCGAGACCTTGCCTATCAAGGGGGTCATCGAAATGGCCTGCGTTAATAGCCATTGAAGCCGCTGATTTTGTTGACTCTAAGTCTTGCACTAAAAGTACTTTTAGACCATTGTCCAGTGTTAGGGGTTGATATGTTCTGTTATCATTGCGGCTGATATTCAAAAGATGCTCCTGAAAGAGTGCGTTAATGTCCTAACAACAGATGATATTTTCAGGAAAGCTAAAAAAGACAGAGCTACGAAAATCTACCTGAATATCATAAGCGGATGTTTAATGTATCTAGTGATGATATTCTAATATAGCGAACAATCAAGCAAACTGGCTACTGTTTTATATTCTTTAATCGGTTGATTTTTTATGAAAACAATCTTAATCATGCGCCATGGCGAAGCTACGCCAATGCAAGCAGATGATGCAGCAAGACAACTGACCGAGACCGGTCACCAAGAAGCCAGTCGAATGGGGCAGTGGTTAGCGACACACCATAAACCTGATGCTCTGTTGGTAAGTCCTTACATTCGCGCACAACAAACTGCTTTGGATGCGACGCAACATATTTCGTTACAATTTAACGAAACCTGCAGTGATATTACCCCCGATGGTGTACCGCAAATTGCTGCTGATTACCTCGAAACCTTGATTGCTATGCATCCAGACTGCAATACTTGGTTGGTCGTTGCCCATATGCCAATTGTTAGCTACTTAGTTGATCAGTTGAGCCCTGGTCACATGCCAATCTTCAATACAGGTGCGGTTGCTGTTATCGAATATGATGAACACAAACAGCGCAGTCACTACCTCAGTATTCACTCGCCAAATAACGTCGAAATCTAACAGTGGATTTGCTAAATTAGCGCCACTGTTAATTTTTTAAGTTCTTACTATGACAATCGAACGTTTACAAACCGGTGCACGTATGAGCCGTATCGTTAAGCATAACGGCACAGTATACCTATGCGGCCAAGTTTGTGCTGATGCCGAAAAAGATATCACCGAACAAACTCAAACCATGCTTGATAAGGTCGAAGCGCTACTTATTGAAGCAGGTAGTAGCAAAGAGCACATGCTAAGTGCCACAATTTACCTGAAGAGCATGGAATACTTTGCACAGATGAACGCTGTTTGGGATGCATGGGTGCCACAGGGTCATGCACCAGCTCGCGCTTGTGTTGAGGCAAAAATGGCGCGCGATGCATTATTAGTTGAGATTTCTGTCGTTGCAGCCGTTAAGTAACGAGCAGCGTATCGCGCAGATGATTGCTCGCTTTAATGAGCAATCAGGGCGCGAAGTGATTGAACTGCCACATTGGCATTTTTGCGACAATGAGCAAGATGCCAATGACTGCGCATTGCTGGTTTTAAATGGCGTAAAACAAGCAACAACCCCTTCACTTTATTGGTTTAAAGCCAATAATGAAGCCCTTCCTGAAGTTGGTGACTTAGCCATTTTTACCAATTGGCAGGGACAGCCACTCGGTATAATTGAAACCGTCTCTGTAACTATTACCCCATATAATCAAATAAGCGCCGATTACGCCGCATTAGAAGGCGAGGGCGACAAAAGCCTTGAGTACTGGCAGCGTGTGCATTGGGATTATTATCAGCGAGAGCTCGCAGATACAGGCTATCAATGTCACCCTGAGATGCCGTTGGTGTGTGAGCAGTTTAGGTTAGTTTACAAGGAGTCAGAATGAGCACGAATCCTGTGGTTCTTATTACCGGAGGCGGCCGCGGTATAGGTGCAGCAACAGCAAAACTATTTGCTAAACATGGCTATGATGTGTGTATTAATTATAAGTCTGATCACGCAAGTGCAGAGCAGGTCGCTGATGAGATAAAAGCGCTTGGCGTGAATGCGTATTTGTTACAAGCTGATATTGCCGATGAGAAGCAAGTGCTCGCTATGTTCGCTAAATTAGATGCTCAGGTTTCGCGGTTAGATGTATTAGTTAATAACGCAGCGATGATGATGCCGCAAATGCCGTTATTAGAGATGGATGCTAAGCGTATCAACGCTATTTTAAGTTGTAATGTTACTGGCGCCTTTATGTGCGCGCGAGAAGCAATAAAGCGTATGGGCAAAGGTAGTATTGTGAATGTTTCATCGGGTGCGTCGCGAACAGGCTCGCCAAATGAATATTTAGATTATGCCGCATCCAAAGGAGCACTTGATACCTTCACGATTGGCCTTGCTAAAGAAGTGGCGAGTAAAGGTATTCGAGTTAATGGGGTAAGGCCAGGCCTTATTTATACCGATATGCACCGCGATGGCGGTGAAGCAAACCGAGTTCATAGGTTAAAATCTAAGTTGCCGCTAGGGCGCGGTGGTGAAGCTGATGAGGTTGCCTCAGCAATTTACTTTTTGGCAAGTGAGCAAGCCTCATTCACAACGGGCAGTTTTATCGATGTATCCGGTGGCTTATAAAACTAAAGTAAAATACTTAACCAGATGCTAAAGCTCGCTACACTCAATACAGTTGAAAGCACGACGCTACTTGCCAGTGTCGCTTGGTGTTGCTTAATTTGATTGGCGATTAGATAAGCGTTGACCCCTAAAGGAGAGGCGCTTAAAAGTACTAACACGTTCAGTAATGATTGCTCTAGGTTGAATACGCTGCCTGCAAAAAAGTAGACCCCGCACGGTAATACAACTAGCTTGATGATGGTTGCAATGAGTGAGGCTTGTAAGTTGTCGGCCACTTTATAAAACGCAAGGTTCGCCCCTAATACAAATAACGCACAGGCAATGGCAGGTTTGGCAAGTAGACTCAGGCCATTTGCTAAATTATCAAAAAGTGTAAAGCCAAGTAGGTTAACAGCCAAGCCGCTACTGATGCTTAACACGACTGGATTCAGCAGCATGTTTTTAGCAAATGATCGCCAAGAGAATGTTTGCTGCGACTTAGCGCTGAGCAAAAAGGTGAGGGTAAACAAGAGTGCACTATGAAAAGTGATGATCATAAACACAATGCCGACCATCTGTTGCCCAAGTGCAGCAATAATAATAGGTAAACCTACCAGTACTGTATTTGAGTAACTACTGCCAAGGGCAAATACAGCATGACGTGACGGCGCAGATTGCTTGCTAATGAGATAGCGGTCAAGAACATAGCCGAGGGCGTAAATGGCCAATACTGGAATGTAAAAGCTCAAAAAGCCTGCAATAGACACACTATTTTGTAAATCGGCTTGGGCCATATTTAAAAATAGAAAAGCAGGCACACTGATATAAAAAGTAAACTTACTTAAACCTGCTATATGCTCTTTCGATAAAAACTTGCTTCGCGAGCTGATGTAACCACTTAAAACGATAAAAATCAGTGGAAAGATAATCGAAAAAATATGCACTTTAGGCCTTATGATAAAAAGACGTTAGCGTCTGAACTCATCACTTTGTGGAAGATTAATTAAAATAAGTACCGCACCTTTACCTCCAAATTCAAGAGGTGCTTGGTGCATAGCAATCACATCAGGGTGTTGAACTAAATATTGCGGTACCTTGTGTTTAAGTATGCGCTCACCAATACCATGTACAACACAAGCGCAATAGTAATGCTGCTTTTTACACTCATGAATTAAACCCGCCAACTCATCTTTGGCTAATTCTTTATTTAGGCCATGTAAATCAAGGGTTAAATCAGGTGGGTAATCTCCACGGCGAAGTTGCTTTGCTAAAAAGCTATCGTGACCTGGTTTGACATAACTTACGGTGCCATGAGTGTCGATGTCTGGTACATATTCATCAGAAAAGAAAAATTCTGCCTGATGTTGCTTTTTTTGCTGGGAAAATTGCTTCGCTTGTGACACTTTAGGCTTATTGGTGAATCGAATAGTGTCTTGTTTAAATGCTTTGGCACCACTAATACTCTGACGAAATAAGTCAATATCGTCAGTGCTAATGTGGTTGTTGGCGTGGGGATCTTTTTTCATGGCGGCAGTCTAAACAAAAAAACGCTAAAAATCGAGTAAAAACCAACTGAAAAGACGGTACAATACGCGTCAGAACAGACTTTGAAAGTTAAGGAACATACATGAACCATTTCCAGATAGAAGACGCAATTTTAGACGAGGCAATTGCAGAACTTTCAACGTTGCATGATTGGTTACGTTGGACAACCAGTCAATTTGCCAGCAGTGGTATTTTCTTTGGGCACGGCACAGATAATGCGTGGGATGAAGCAGTTAGCTTACTATTACCAGCATTAAGCTTGCCAATAGATGCGCCAAAAGAGTTAATGCATGCGCGTTTAACCAGCACCGAGAAAAACCGTTTAGCTGAACTAATTGCAGAGCGTATTAATGATTGTACGCCAGTACCTTACCTGACCAACACAGCGTGGTTTGCAGGTATGCCGTTTTATGTTGATGAGCGCGTGTTAATTCCACGTTCGCCATTTGCAGAGTTAATTAATAATCGCTTTGCACCTTGGTTAGAAGAGCCAAGCTCAGTAACGCGCATTCTTGATTTATGTACCGGCTCTGCATGTATCGCTATTGCACTTGCACAAGCATTTGAAGATGCACAGGTTGATGCGGTTGATATTTCATATGAAGCGCTCGAAGTTGCTGATATTAATATTAGCGATTACATGCTCAATGACCGTGTACTGCCAATTCAGTCAGACGTGTTTAGTGGTGTTCCGGGTCAAAAATATGACCTGATCGTAGCTAACCCACCGTATGTTGATGCTGAAGATATGGCTGATTTACCTCGTGAATTCCATCACGAGCCAGAGCTTGGTTTAGCATCGGGTCATGATGGTCTTGATGTTACTCGTACCATCTTAGCTGAAGCTGCCGAGCATCTAACTGATAACGGTTTGTTATTTGTCGAAGTTGGTAACTCTATGGTACATATGGAAGAGCTGTACCCAGGCGCACCATTTGAGTGGGTTGAATTTGAACAAGGTGGTCTTGGCGTGTTTGTGATCAGCAAACAGCAACTTGTTAAATATTTCGCAGATTAACAGCAGATTTTAAAAGCCGAGCCTGAGGGCTCGGTCTCAGTAGTCATTAGGAATGAGGAAAATTAATGGCAGGTAATAGCATCGGGCAACTATTTAAAGTGTCCACCTTTGGTGAGAGCCACGGCGTTGCATTAGGCGGCGTTGTTGATGGCACACCAGCAGGTCTTGAAATTAGCGAGGCCGATTTACAAATTGATTTAGACCGTCGCAAGCCGGGGCAAAGTCGTTATACAACACAGCGCCGCGAAAGTGACGAAGTAAAAATTCTTTCTGGTGTATTCGAAGGTAAAACCACAGGTACTAGTATTGGTTTACTGATTGAAAATACCGATCAACGTTCAAAAGATTACGGCAAAATTGCCGATGTATTTCGCCCAGGTCATGGTGATTATACCTATTGGCATAAATACGGTATTCGTGATTACCGAGGTGGTGGTCGCTCTTCTGCCCGTGAAACTGCGATTCGTGTAGCGGCGGGTGCAATTGCAAAAAAATACCTTAAACAATTTCATGGTATTGAAGTGCGGGCATGTTTGAGCCAGCTTGGACCAATTAAAGCACAAGACTACAACTGGGATGAAGTGGAAAACAATGCATTTTTCTTCCCTGATCCGAGTAAATTAGAAGCGCTTGATGAATACATGCGCGACCTAAAAAAACAAGGTGATTCGGTAGGCGCTAAAGTTAAAGTGGTTGCTAAAAATGTGCCTGTAGGCTTAGGTGAGCCAGTATTTGATCGCCTTGATGCAGAGCTTGCACACTCATTAATGAGCATTAACGCAGTAAAAGGCGTTGAGATCGGTGATGGCTTTGATGTGGTTGAGCAAAAAGGCTCTGAGCACCGTGATGAGTTAACTCCTGATGGTTTTACATCAAATCACGCGGGCGGTGTACTTGCGGGTATCTCTACAGGGCAAGATATCATTGCCTCTATCGCACTTAAGCCAACCTCAAGCATTACCATACCGGGCAACAGCATTAATACCAGCAACGAAGCGGTAGAGATGATCACCAAAGGACGTCATGATCCCTGTGTAGGTATTCGCGCAATTCCTATTGCTGAGGCGATGATGGCGATTACTTTAATGGATCACTTACTGCGCCAACGTGGTCAAAACCCACATGTAAGCCACGAACATGGACCAATCAAAAGTTCGATTTAAGCGCGACTTTAAATAAAGTAAACGCAGTTAATGAGCGTGATGATTATCATCGCGCTTTTTTTACGTCTTAATCAAATCAACAAGCTGCTTAAGTTGCTCATGACAGAGTGGGTTGTGGGCATGATTACCGTATAGCAGCACGATATCAATGACAGGCAGTACTGGAAGTGAGCTATCGCTGATCTCTTCCACACTCGATTGCATGCATATTCGTGCCATACTGCCAATTGCCAGTCCTTGTTTAATCAAGCCATGTAACGCTCCCGCTGAGCCACAACAGGCAATAATATTAAAACGACGCTCGGCTTTTAATAGACCCTCAATGCTGGCTTGATGAAATTTACAGTCTCGTTGAAACAAGGCGATAGGAAGCGGGGTTGACTCGTTAATCTTAAAAGCGGGGCTTTTCACCCATACGCCTTGGCTTGATTGCAATAAGTAGCCTTCTTCGCTGTCTGGCGAGCGAGTAGCAATTACTAAATCGAGCAAACCTTGGTCTAGCTTGGCTCTAAGCTCAGTACTTGGGGCGCAGCTTATTTGTAAATCCAGTGCATTAAACTGTTGGTGTAAAGCATCAACCAGCTCTGGTAGTAAAGAGTGGGCATAGTCGTCAGGACAACCAATGCGCACACGTAAATTGCCAGTGCCTGCTTTTAATTGCTTAAAGGCTTCATCATGAAGCGCTATTAATTGCTTTGCAAAGCTTGCTAGCTGGTGGCCTTGATGGGTTAGCACCAGTTGACGACCTTGCTTTTCAAATAGCGGACTTGCAATGTCTTGTTCAAGCTTTTTCATTTGCATACTTACCGCAGATTGGGTTCTGCAAATTTGTGCTGCAGCGCGGGTGAAACTGCCTGTATCAACAAAGGCACAAAAAGTCCTGAGGGCATCAATATCCATAATGTATCAGCTTTTCTTATAGGTAGCATAAAAACAATTGGCGAGTAATTACCCAATTGCTGTTTTATAGTGAGCTTAATCTAAACGTTAAAGGAAGCACAATGCAATTATTTATCGGCAATAAAAATTACTCAACTTGGTCATTGCGGGCCTGGTATTTACTGAGTAAATTCAATATCTCTTTTACAGAGCTGCAGTTAGTTTTGGATACGCCTGAATTTTATGAAGCATTAGAAAGTAAGTTTCCAGTGCAAAAAGTGCCGGCTCTTATTGATGCTGAGTTAACCGTGTGGGATTCACTCGCTATTTGTGAATACATCAATGATGCTTATCTAAATGGTGCTGCTTGGCCTAGTGAAATAACCCAAAGAGCAAAAGCACGCAGTCTAGCGGCTGAGATGCACTCTGGTTTTGTTGCACTTCGTAATGACATGCCAATGAATATTCGCGCTAAAAGGCATGTTGAATTATCAGAGCAAGCTAAAAAAGACATTGCGCGTATCGATGAGATATTCTCTACTCAGCAGCAAAGTTACCCTAACGAATGGTTATTTGGCGAATTTTCTATTGTTGATGCAATGTTTGCACCTGTGGTTCTGCGCTTCAAAACGTATCAGGTGGAGCTTTCGCATGCTGCACAAGCTTATTGCCAGCACGTACTTAGTTGCCCGGTAATGCAAAGCTGGATAAGCGAAGCCCTTAAAGAAACCGATATAGTAGACTGTGATGAAGCAGGTGAAGAAATCAACTAACTGAAATTTAGAATATTTTCCTATTTAATTTATTGTCTACTATGCTTTTATCTAGGTTTTTTTGTCGTATTTTTATACAAAAATACTAGTTTAATTAATGAGCATACACTCTATACTAGAGTAGTTGCTCTTTAATCTAACACCCCTCACTTCCTTTCGTAGTAGGCATTTATTTATGGGCGCTTTTGCAGCAAAATTATTAAACGAAGATATGTCGATTGAGCGCTATGCTTGCCAATTTAAATCGTTACAGGTTGAGCAAGCATTTTTGCAAAGTAAATTTGCTCAAGATAAAAAAATAGCTCAGTTTCTTACCTGTTTGATTGCAGTTGTTACTTTTTTGGTGACATTCTTTGACAAGATGATCATTCAAGCGAGCTTTTGGCCCGATATTGCCCTGATCGGTAGAGCCGTTACTATATCAGTTTGTTTACTAAGCGCTTTTGGTTTAGGTTTTATAAAAACTCCAGGGCAGTTAAAACCCGTGATTGTCGTGTTTATGGTGTTTTTATTTTTGAATATCCAGTTCATGGTTGTCACCTATGAGCGAAATTATATTTTGCACATGTTTTTTGATGTGATCATTTTGATCACCTTTTACTTTTCAACATTGTTATCTTTGAAGTTATCTTTGTTTTTAGGTGTTGCTTACAGTGTGTTCGCTGTGATTGTTATTTACTCCTATAAAGATATATCTATTCACTCATTTTATGTGGTGATCTTAGCGCATGTGGCAGCTAATTTAGCGGGGTTGATCATGGCTGCTCAAGAGCACACGATGCGCCGCGCACTATTTGTAAGAAATACACAGCTTGCCCAGCTTGCCCATGAAATGAAAACCCAAGCCCTTAAAGATGCACTTACTCAGCTGCCCAATCGTCGTGCTTTTGATAATGCCTATGAAGAATATCAGCGGTTGGTTAAGCAGCAACAAGGTGAGCCAAAACAGGTCTGTGTTATTTTGGCTGATATTGATTATTTTAAACGTGTGAATGATACCCACGGCCACGAGGTGGGGGATGTTGTATTACAACGTTTTTCTGCTTTTTTAACTCACTCACTACGTACCTCTGATGATGTGTATCGCTTTGGCGGAGAGGAGTTTGTAATTGTACTACCACTATGCTCTGTGCCAGATGCAACGGTTATTATTAATAGTATGATCTCAAGGTTGAATAGTGAAATGTGCGAAGTTGGTGAGTTATCTTTACCAATTCGCGCAAGTTTTGGTTTAACAGTGATGAGAGAAGAGGAGCAAAAATCAGTTATTTCAAGAGCTGATGCTGCACTTTATCAGGCTAAAGATGCAGGACGTAATCAATTAGTTATTAAACTTTAAAAACTTAATTATGCGTTAAAACATGTACCTTATAGTCATTTCGGTATAATCTTTAATCATATTATTTTCTTATATTAGCAAGCAAGGAGTCGCGAATGCTAACACGCCACGATAAAGGGTATAAAATTTCAATTAGAGCCAGTGTCTTGCTGGTATTTGCCCTTGCAAGTTTACTCACAGGCGTGGTGGCGATTAGTTTGCATTATTACTTTAGTGAAAAGCTGATACTGCAAACTAAATCAGAACAATTTAAACAAACTAGCCAGCAAATAGCCGATCACATCACCCAAATCAACCATCGTGCCGACAATACCTTAAGCGTGATGATCCACGACACGCGATTATTTTCGAATAGCCAAGATAATAAAGAGATTTTACAGCATGTATTGCTCGAAATTTTAACGCGCCATCCAGACTTTTATTCGCTTATTCTTGGTCATGCTAATGGCGACTTATTACAGGTTATTAATTTAAAAGGCTATGCCAAGCTTCCTTCATCGTTTCAACTTGATAAAGACGATCATTGGCTGGTGTATCAAATTACAGGGCAGGGCAGCGATCGTAAGCAAGTAACCACGTATTTAGACGAGTCGCTCAACGTTCGTAAAAGAGACATTAAAGCGACAGATTACGACCCGCGAACCCGTGTTTGGTTTCAGGATGCAATCAGTACTTCGGTGACGAAAACTGAGCAGTACGTGTTTAACGTATTTGATGTACCAGGTTATACCTATGCAATTAAATCAGCGCAAACAGGCGATGTATTAGCGATTGATATTGCCAGTGCAAGTTTGAATCATTTTTTAACCGCGCAACAAACTAAAATGAAGCACTTGGTTGAAAGTGAAATGTATGTTTATCGGGGTGATGGCGAGATTATTGCGAGCAGTAAAAATCAAAGCCATCAGCATAGTTTTGCTGATTTATCCCAGTTAGTTAAATTAGATGAGCAGCAATCTGGGCTTGCTAATAAAGCGCATCAATTTGGTAAAATGCTAAGCGTCCATGAAAAGGGCATAGAAAAGTACATGTTTGTGCTGCCTCTTCCGCTCAGTAGCGATATGCAATCTGATGAAGTGGATTATTTTACCGTACTGGTATCTAAAGATGATGTGTTAGCGGTAATTAAAGAAAAAATACGAATTTCAATTTTAGTCACGGGTTTATTTTTACTCTTGCTGCTGCCCGTCTCTTGGTTTTTTGCCTCTTCAATCGTTAACCCAATACTTAAACTAGTGGGTGAGAATAAAAAAATTCAACAGCGCGATTACAATGAGGTCTCAACGCTTTCGAGCCATATTTTAGAAATTCATTATTTAGCTAGTTCGATGGTCGATATGAGTCGCTCCATTGAGCAACATGAAAACTCACAAAAAGCGCTGATGGAGTCCTTTGTTGAGCTTATTGCGCAAGCCATTGATGATAAATCTCCCTATACGGCAGGGCATTGTGAGCGGGTGCCAGAGCTGGGTATTTGGCTTGCTGATGCAGCATCAGGTTCAACAGATGAGGCGTTTTCTGAGTTCAGCTTTAAAACCCCTGATGAGCGACGCGAGTTTCGTTTAGCAGCGTGGTTGCACGATTGCGGTAAAATCACCACACCAGAGCATATTGTTGATAAAGGCACTAAGCTCGAAACCATTTATAACCGTATTCATGAAATACGCACCCGATTTGAAGTGCTGCTGCGTGATGCAAAAATTGCTTACTATGAGCAACTATTAGCGCACCCAGAGAAGCAATCTGTGCTTAAGCAAAAGCTTGAGCAACAAACTGAAAAGTTACACGCAGACTTTAGCTTTATTGCTGCCTGTAATGTTGGTGGTGAGTTTATGGATGAAGCGCAGCTGTCTCGTTTACATGAGGTTGCTAGCATTAAATGGCAGCGCCATTTTGACGCAAGTTTAGGTTTATCACCCCTTGAAGAAATGCGTATGGCTGATTTGAAGAATCAGCATTTACCTGCCGAAGAGTCACTGCTAAGCGATAAGCCAAGTGATTTAATTCCACACGAAAAAGCCGTTGAGTACCCAGAGAGTTTGGGCATTAATATGGTCATTCCTGAGTATAAATATAACCTTGGCGAAGTGTATAACTTGTCGGTGGCGCGGGGCACGTTAACAGCGGAAGACCGATTTAAGATCAATGAGCATGTGATCAGCACAATTCGTATGCTTGGTAGTGTGCCATTCCCTAAAGAATTAGCGAAAGTTCCGCGTTATGCGTCAACCCACCACGAAACCTTAAAAGGCACCGGTTATCCACGAAAATTAACCGCTGAGCAGTTATCAATACCTGAACGTGTGTTAGTACTTGCTGACATCTTCGAAGCATTAACCGCAGCAGATAGACCTTATAAAAAAGCGAAACCTCTGAGTGTTGCTATTGATATTTTAGCGAAAATGGTCGATGACGATCACATTGACCGTGACGTATTTGAGCTCTTTTTAACTTCAGGCATATACCTAAAATATGCAAAACAGTTTTTACATGAGTCGCAAATAGATTCAGTCGATATACAAAAATATCTAAGGTAATTATTTGCTTATGCTTTAGGCTAATTTTGCAGTGTTTTTGTTTGTAATACAAAGTTATTGGTGTATAAAGATTATACAAGCTAATATTATTTACGAACAAAGCATTGCAAGGAGATGCATAAGTGCTGGTATCTGCTTTTCAAAAACTCAAACAAAAAATTCGTTTTTCGATTCGTCTTACCGTTGTTGCGGTGTTCGTATTAGCCACCTCATTAACAGCCCTGATTGCAATTAGCCTGCAATATTATTTCAGTGAAAAAATGGCTTTAGAAGCCAGTGTTAAAAACTTTAATTTAGCCACCAGCTCCGTTGCTGATTACCTTACTGGGGTGAATGAAAAGTCAGAAAACACATTAAGTGTGATGGTACAAAATAGCAGCCTTATCAGCGCCGACAGCGAAAATAAAAGCGAACTGAGAGATGTCATGAGCGAAATCATGCAGCTCAATCCATTGTTTTATGCCTTATATGTCGGCTATGAAAATGGTGACTTTTATGAATTAATTAATTTAGAAAGTAGTAAAATTGTTCGCCAGCAGTTGCAAGCCATCGAAGCGGATCGTTGGGTAGTGATCCATATTAGCGGTGAAGGTGCAAAGCGTGTTCAGCACACTCATTACTTTGATCAGCAATTTAATTTGCGTATCTCTCAAACAAAGAGTACCAGCTATGATCCGCGAGAGCGTTTGTGGTTTAAGCAAGCAAACTCGACCCGAGTCAATAAAACCAAGCCGTATTTTTTCACCCACCTACAAGCTCCCGGGCAAACCTATTCGATAAAGTCGGCAAGAGAAAACAGTGTATTGGCGTTAGACGTGAGCTTATCGAGCATTTCTGAGTATTTAAGTAAACAGCAAAGTAAAATGAGCAGCCAGTATTTAAGTGAGCTGTATATTTACAACAAAGAAGGTGAAATTGTTGCCTCTAACCAACAAAAAAATAGCTTATTATTGCCAAGGCTTGAAAAACTAGCTCTTACTGAAGATCAGCAAAGTGTATTAGCAAAGTACCCTTATTTGAGTGTGTCTAACGAAACCAATTGGCCACCAATGGACTTTAGTGTTGGCGGAAACCCAAAAGGCTATAGCATTGATTATATTAATGGTTTGGCTGAGTTGCTGGGAATTAAGGTGACTTTTATAAATGGTTTTACTTGGGCTGAGTTTTTAAGCCAATTTGCAAAAGATGAAATAGACATTATTCAGCCTATTTTTAAAACGCCTGCTAATGAGCCGCTTGGTCTTATGAGCCAAACTATGGCGACCTTACCGTTCAGTATCATTACAGCAAAAGGGTCCACACCCGTTGTTACCATGAAGCAGTTAGCGGGCAAACAGTTGGCTATAGGCGAGGGCTGGTCGGTGATTAAAGTGATCAAAGAGCACTTTCCCGACATCGATATTGTTGAGCTACCAAGTACAAAAGCGGTGCTTGATGCAGTAAGCGAAGGGCGCGTCTATGCTGGTTTAGATAACGAGGCGGTATTCAAATACACCCAAAAGCAGTTTTTTATAGATGGTATTCAGTACAATCAGCTCGATAGTTATAGCCACGATCTACTACCCGATACCCTGCATTTATTGTTTCATCCAGAGGATGCAGCGCTTAAAGACTTAATTGATATGGCAATCACTCAGTTGCCAAATTCGTACATTGCTGCTCTTGAGCGAAAATGGTTAGGGAGCGATGCCAGTCAGCAAACACAAGTAATTGGCACTGTGCCATATCCTGAGTTTTTAACTTTAATTACAGATGAAACAAACTTTGCCCATTTACGTTTGATGACCCTAAATGGCATTGAAAAGTATGTGTATATCACTCCGCTTTCAGAAGGGGGCATTAATAGCGATTACTTAGCGATAGTGGTGCCGAAAGAGGGGGTACTAAGCTCTACCCGTGAGAAAATTAAGCTCTCTATTTTTATCACTGCCGCATGCTTAATTATGGTATTGCCGGTGTCGTGGTTTTTTGCCTCACCCATTGTTGCACCTATTAAGACCTTAGAGGGCGAAAACTTAAAGATAAAGCGCCGTCAGTTTGACCAAGTTTCAACCTTAAAAAGCAGTATTAAAGAAATCAATAACCTGGCCAACTCTATGGTGCAAATGAGTCAATCTATTCAGCAGCATGAGCAAAATCAAAAAGCCTTAATGGAATCATTTATTGAGCTTATTGCGCAGGCCATCGATGATAAATCGCCCTATACAGCAGGGCACTGCGAACGAGTACCAGAACTGGGCATTATGTTGGCCAAAGCGGCCTCAAGCTCAGATGAACACGCTTTTAAAGAGTTTGCCTTTAAAAATAAAGACGAGTTAAGAGAGTTTAGCCTCGCAGCTTGGCTACATGACTGCGGTAAAATCACCACCCCAGAGCATATCGTAGACAAAGGCACTAAGTTAGAAACTATTTATAACCGTATTCATGAAGTGCGCACACGTTTTGAAGTACTTTGGCGAGATGCAGAAATCGCTTATTTAAAAGCGTTGCAAAGCTCACCAGAAAAGCAACCTGAGCTTGAAGCCGAGCTTGGCAAACGCCAAGCACAATTACGCAGTGATTTTTCGTTTATCGCAGCTTGCAATGTGGGTGGCGAATTTATGGATGAAGCAAGTCTTAAGCGTTTAGAGTCGCTAAGTAACATAACGTGGCAACGACATTTTGATGATAAAATAGGCCTTTCGCCAGTTGAAGAGCTGCGAGTTCACAGCAGCGATGAGCAGCTGCCTGTTACTGAAAAGCTGCTTTCAGATAAGCCAGAACATCTGATCACCCACGATAAACCCATTGAGTATGACGAGCGCTTAGGCATTAAAGTGAGCATTCCTGATTACAAGTATAATCTTGGTGAGCTGTATAACTTGCAAATTCAGCGCGGTACGTTGACACACGAAGATCGCTTTAAAATTAATGAGCATATTATCAGTACCATTCGAATGCTCGATAATGTGCCGTTCCCTGAAGAGTTAGCACGGGTGCCACGTTATGCCTCGACCCATCACGAAACACTCAAAGGCACGGGGTATCCGCGTAAGTTATCTGCAGATGATTTATCGATACCTGAGCGTGTGCTGGTGCTGGCTGATATCTTCGAGGCATTAACCGCAGCCGATAGACCTTATAAAAAAGCCAAGCCACTCAGTGTTGCCATTGATATTTTAGCCAAGATGGTAGCCGATCAGCATGTTGATGAAGATGTGTTCAAATTGTTCTTAACATCAGGTATTTATCTTGAATATGCAAAACGCTATTTGAACCCAGAACAAATCGATGATGTTGATATCGCAAAATACCTGTAACTGAGGGCGGTTGCTTTTACTTTAGAGTGAAAAGTCCGTACAATTCGCCTCGTTTTTAGTGACGCTTTTAACGAGATGAATTCAAGCCGTATGCATCAGATTGCTGACTTAATCGCTATTTTTGAAAGCACCTTTTATCAAAGCCATAACACGCGTTTGATAAAGGGTGATGATGAACCTATTTACCTGCCTGCTGATGAGCAAACGCCTTATCACCAAATTGTGTTTGCCCACGGTTTTTATGCCAGTGCTTTACACGAAATTGCCCATTGGCTGGTGGCTGGTGAGGCACGTCGGTTAAAAGAAGATTATGGCTATTGGTATTGCCCAGATGGTCGTGATAAGCACCAGCAAGCTGAATTTGAAGCAGTTGAAGTAAAGCCCCAAGCTATTGAATGGGCGCTCAGTACTGCAGCTGGTTTTGATTTTAATGTATCGGTTGATAATTTAAATGGCGAGCAAACCTGTCGATTCGATTTTCAAGCGCGAGTTCACCAGCAAGTGTTGAGCTTTTTAGCATCTGGCTTTAATCAGCGCACAACAGCACTTCTTAAAGCATTGAGTGATTTCTATAAAACCCCATGGCCACTAACAGCTGCTCAGTTTACGTGGCAGCGCGATTTTCATGGCAACCCAGGAGCTTTATCTGATGCAGTTTAAATTAGGTTTGATTGTAAATCCGGTTGCCGGCTTAGGTGGCAGTGTCGCACTAAAGGGCAGTGATGGCGCAGATACCGCAGCAAAAGCAATGCAACTTGGTGCGGAGCCAAAAGCAAACCTACGCACCCGAGCGGCACTTGAAGTGCTGCTTGCCCATCAAGATGACTTAATCATTTACACTGTAAACGGTGAAATGGGCGAGCAAACGGCAAAGCAACTAGGCTTTCAAAGCCAAGTTATTTACCAAGCAAACGATATCACCACCCCAGATGACACAGAGCAGGCTGCCAAGCTATTAGTTGAGCAAGGTGTCGATCTTATTTTATTTGCGGGTGGCGATGGTACTGCCCGCAATATTTGCCATGCGGTTGGCGATAGCACTCCTGTATTAGGTATTCCTGCAGGCTGTAAAATCCATTCTGGGGTTTATGCTATTACCCCAAAAGCAGCTGGGCGTGTTGTTGAGATGCTAGTTAAAGGTGAACTTGTAAGCCTTGGTGATGCTGATGTGATGGATATCGACGAAGAGGCATTTCGCGAAGGCACGGTAAAAGCTAAGCGCTATGGTGAAATGCAAGTGCCGAGCGAAGTACGTTATGTACAGGCAGTGAAAAATGGCGGTAAAGAAACCGATGAATTAGTGCTTGCCGATATAGCTGCCTATGTTGTTAGTGAAATGGATGAAGACTGCTTATATGTGATGGGCAGTGGTTCTACAGTCGCGGCAATTATGGAAGAAATGGGTCTTGAAAATACCTTGCTGGGTGTAGACTTAGTGGCAGACCAAGAGCTTATCGCGCAGGATTTAACTGCTCAGCAATTACTTGAACTCACACAAGGTAAAGAAACCAAATTGGTGATCACCTTAATAGGTGGCCAAGGCCATATCTTCGGCCGAGGTAATCAGCAATTAAGCCCTGCACTTATTCGTGCTATTGGCCGTGATAACATTATTGTTGTAGCCACTAAAACTAAATTACAGGCTTTAAATGGCCGACCACTGATTGCCGATACGGGTGACAGTGAGTTAGACGATGAATTAAGTGGTTATATTCGCGTAACCACAGGTTTTAATGACCATATTATGTATGCAGTGGGTCATCAAGATGGGCTGCACCCAGAGGAGAAGTAACAATGAGTTTAGTAAGTTATATTGATGCAGCGCAGCAATATTTTGATGATTTAGTCGATAAAGCAACTGACGACGAGCTATTTGCTGGTGGCTATTTACGTGGTCACTTTGACTTAGCTGTAGGCTATGCACAAGTAGAAGAATTAAACTTATCGATTGATGAGTTAAACAATCAAGTTGAATCTAGCCTAGTTAAAGCTTATCGCAACGGTGAGTTAAACGAAGAAGATAAAGAGCTTGTTGTGCGCCTATGGGATGAAGTTAAAGCTCTTGCAGCCTAATCTAATTAAATAAAATTCTGTAAAGCGACCTGTGTCGCTTTTTTTACATCATCACTTTACCTTTATCAGGTAATTCCATTAACTTAAAATTTACCTTAGTAGTTAGATACGTTAAGGTTAACGAGATATTTTTCCAGGGAATTTGAAAATGAATAACAATAATGATGTGCAGGCACCAAGTGGTGCAATCGCACGTTTTCTAAATACCATAGAAAGGGTAGGTAACAAGCTACCTGATCCAGCGATTATCTTTTTAGTCGCTATGCTACTTATTTGGTTTTTATCTTGGCTTTTCTCGGGCACTACATTTGATGCAATCGACCCGCGCACAGGCGAAGCCATCGTTATAAATAACCTATTAGCAGGGGACTCCCTTGCCACCTTCTTATCTTCGATGGTGAAAACCTTCACTGGCTTTGCGCCTCTAGGTGTAGTGCTGGTTGCTATGTTAGGTGTTGGTGTTGCTGAGCATTCTGGCTTTATCAATACCGGCCTTAAATTAATGTTAAAAGTA
Organism: Pseudoalteromonas sp. 2CM39R; assembly: GCF_023161845.1. Lineage (NCBI taxonomy): Bacteria > Pseudomonadati > Pseudomonadota > Gammaproteobacteria > Alteromonadales > Pseudoalteromonadaceae > Pseudoalteromonas > Pseudoalteromonas sp. 2CM39R. The sequence continues at coordinate 43,925 of NZ_JALNTM010000008.1, read as the reverse complement.
ACGCCTAAGCAGCTTTTAACACCGTCTATTATTTTAGTGGCGATTGTCAGTCATACCGCAACTGATGCCGGTTACGTATTAGTGATCCCACTTGCTGGGGTTATTTTCTATGCGATGGGGCGTCATCCCCTTGCAGGTATTGCAGCTGCGTTTGCTGGGGTAAGTGGAGGCTTTAGCGCAAACTTTATTCCGTCAGGGATTGATCCGTTACTGCAAAGCTTTACCCAAAGTGCCGCGCAAATTATTAACCCAGATATGGCGATTAACCCGCTTAATAACTGGTTTTTCACCTCAGCTTCGAGCTTATTTATTATCTTATTAGGCTGGTATATCACAGATAAAATCATCGAGCCGCGTTTACAGAATACGCCACTTGATGGTGATACCGAAGACCTACCTGCCTTTGATGAAGCGCGCAGTGATGAAAAACGTGCGTTCTATATTGCAAGCACAGTGATGATTGCAGGCCTTGCTCTACTATGGTTTGTATCAGCGCCAGCCGACTCAGCAATGCGAAGCAGTGATGGCTCGTTAACTAATTTCCGCTCACCGTTAATGCAATCAATTGTGCCACTTATCTTCTTACTGTTTTGGATCCCTGGTGCCGTCTACGGTTTTGCCGTGGGTACCTTCAAAAGCTCTAAAGATATGATCGATGCAATGAGTAAAGCGATGAGTGGTATGGCTTACTATATTGTTATGGCGTTCTTCTGTGCGTTATTTATTGCTGCATTTAGTAAATCAAACCTAGGTGCATTACTTGCAATTGAAGGTGCACAACTATTAAAAGCAATGGCTCTGCCAAGTTCAGTCACTGTAGTAGGTATTATCTTCTTAACGGCGTTCGTGAACCTATTTGTTGGCTCAAGCTCAGCAAAATGGGCGCTATTAGGGCCAATCTTTGTTCCAATGCTGATGCAACTGGGTATTTCACCTGATTTGACGCAAGCTGCGTACCGTGTAGGTGACTCAAGCTCGAATATCATCACGCCATTGATGCCATACTTCCCACTGGTTGTTGTGTACTGTCAAAAGTATGTAAAAGGCACCGGTATCGGCACCTTAATTGCGATGATGTTACCGTACTCAATCGCCTTCTTAATCGGTTGGAGTATCTTCTTACTTGCGTACTGGGGCTTAGGCATTCCACTAGGTCTTCAATCAAGCTACGCATACCCAGCCATCGGCTCATAAGGATTAGAGTAACAAAGCCTCAGCATTCCAGCGTGAGGCTTTAAAAAAACTGAAGTCTGATAGCTGACGGCTGACAGCTTTACTACAAACACAAAAAAACCTTGTCACTCTCATGACAAGGTTTTTTATTGCTTAAAGCTTAAGCTTCGATTAGTTCGCAGTGAAGCTCACAGGACGACGCTCTTTACGAGGGCCACCACGTTTTTCACCACGGTCTTTGAAGTTACGCTTCTTATCACCACGATCACCACTTGGGCGCTCAGAGCGAGGAGCCGCAGGACCTTGGTCTTGCGTTAGCGTCATATTCATCGGACGTTTACAGATAAATACCTTTTGGAAGTGATCAAGCACATCTTTTGGCATGTTCTGTGGTAACTGTACCGTACTGTGATTGTCATGTAAGCGAATATCACCAATGAACTTGCTTGAGATATCAGCTTCGTTAGCAATCGCACCAACGATATTTTTAACTTGTACACCGTGCTCACGACCTACTTCGATACGGTAAGTATCCATAGGACCCATGTTACGGCTGTTGCGCTCACGCGGCTCACGAGGTTTACGCTCGCGTCCTTGGCGGTCGCCACGATCACCACGTTCATTGCGACGACGCTCATTCCGTTCGCCACGTGGTTGAACTTTAACTTCTTCAACCTTGATTGGTGATTGTTGCTGCGCTAAACAAAGTAATGCACCTGCTAAATCTTCAGTACTTAGCTCAAGTTTCTCTGCCATGTTAGCAGCAACTTGATTAAAGAAAGTGATGTCTTTGTTTTCAAGAGCAATTGTAAGCTTGTCTTGAAGCGCTTTAATACGCTTTTCTTCAACAACTTTAGCTGTTGGTAAATCAACTTGTGCGATATCAGATTTCGTATGACGAATGATATTTTTAAGTAAATAACGCTCGTTATGTTTTACGAAAAGAATCGCTTTACCTTGACGACCCGCACGACCAGTACGGCCAATACGGTGAACGTAGGCTTCTGAATCTTGTGGAATATCGTAGTTAATTACTAAGCTTAAACGATCTACATCAAGACCACGTGCAGCAACGTCTGTTGCAATAACGATATCAACTAGGCCGTTTTTCAAACGATCTACTGTGCGTTCACGTGCTTGTTGGTTCATGTCACCATTAAGTGGTGCCGCAGAGAAACCTTCGCGCTCAAGTAATTCAGCTAACTGTACCGTGTCGTTACGTGTACGTACGAAAACAATTGCACCATCGTATTGTTCAGCTTCTAAGAAGCGAACGATTGCTTTGTTTTTGTGTACGTGTGCATTCCAAAATACTTGCTCAACTGTTGATACAGTTGAGTTACGCGCAGAAATATGAACTTGCTCAGGCTCATTCATGTACTTGCTGCTGATATTTTGAATTTGCTTAGGCATGGTCGCAGAGAAAAGACATGTTTGCTTTTCACGTGGCGTTTTCTCCATGATGCTTTCTACATCATCAATGAAGCCCATGCGTAACATTTCGTCTGCTTCATCAAGAACAAGGGCTTGTAAGCTCTCAAACTTGATTGTGCCACGGTTAATGTGGTCAATTAAGCGACCTGGCGTTGCAACAATGATTTGCGCGCCACGACGAAGTGCACTTAGTTGGATGCTATAGCTTTGGCCACCATAAAGGGCTAAAACTTCAACACCACGAGTATGCTTAGCATATTGTTCGAATGCCTCAGCTACTTGGATCGCAAGTTCACGCGTAGGCGTTAAAACAAGGATCTGTGGCTGCTTCACAGACGGGTCAATATTATTTAGTAACGGCAGTGCAAATGCTGCTGTTTTACCTGTACCCGTTTGCGCTAGTCCCAGTACGTCCTTTCTTTCTAGCAATAACGGTATACATTGAGCTTGGATTTCAGATGGAGTCTTGTAACCCAACTCTTCAACTGCTTTAAGGATTGCAGGAGAAAGATTTAGAGATTCAAACGTGACTGGTTCTGACATTAATACGCCTCAACGAATTTAAAGAGGCGCGCATTGTATAGGAAATACAATGCAATTGCTTGTATAAATTACAACTAATTTGTATGTGGTTGATGTTGGTCATAATTTAATCAGTTTAAAATTACCAAAATCAACCACGTTTACAATTTATTGATATAACCCTAAATTTTCTTTAGCGTATGCTTCGAATTCAGTGAAGCCACCAATGTGGGCTTGGTCAATAAAAATCTGTGGTACAGTTGGGCAAGGTTTGCCTGCAGACTGTTCTAAATCTGCTTTGCTGATGCCTTCTTTAATGATGTCGATATAACGGTATTTAAAATCGTCACGCTCATTTGCTAGTTTTTCAGCAACGTCTTTTGCACGAACACAGTATGGGCAGCCTTCACGGCCAAAAATTACAGTTAACATATCGCTCTCCTCGATGTGAATGTGTTTATCTGGTTATCATCTTAACGAATTAAATGAATAAAAACAGCGCATAAAATCGATTGCACTGTTCTGTTTTTTCTCACTAAAAGCGATTGAGCTAATCAAGTGTGCGCATCCTGAGGCCAAGTTCTGTTGAGTAACCCATAGAATGCGCAGTAATTGCCAACTGCTCATCAATAACATAATAAGTTGGGTAGGCACTGATTTTATAATCTTGGCCTGTACTTTTACTGCCTAGTAACACCGGCATTGTTAATTCGAGTGAATCAGTAAACTGTTTAACTTCAGCAATATTTTGGTAATCGAGGGCAATTGCTATGGCATTTAACTTACCTTGCTGATGAGCCTTTTCTAAATTTGGCATACTGTAACGACAAATTGAGCACCAAGGCGCAAAGAAATACACCACTGTTTGCTTTCCTTGTAATTGTGCAATGGTCATCCGCTCTGTCGGGTCTTTTAGCGTGGCTAAATTAAAATAGGGGGCAGGAGTTTTATCAGTTGAGAGTAAATTACGTTGCTGAAATGCGGTCACGGCATACACAACGACTGCCATTAACACGACATTTTTTAGCACACTGATAAATTTTTTTAAAAAAGTTGGATTTTTTTTCATTATTATTTTGTACGTTGTTAGCCCTTTAAAATCAACTTATTCAGACCAGTTTGAGGGGGTTGAAATTTCATTTAATTTAAAAAATTTGCAATTTTTTTTGCTAAAAATCTTGAAAAGATTTTACCCGCCCATAAATAGTTTAGTGAGGACGCCTGATGGGTCCCAAACAAACTAAAGTAATTGAAATATATAGTATTAATTTAACTTTGTTAGCACTGGTTCAATAGAAGAGTACTAACAAAATATCGCTTAAATATGAGGATATAATTATGCGTACAGTAGACTTATCACCACTTTATCGTTCATTCATCGGTTTCGATCATTTAGCATCATTAATGGATGCGGCAGCTCGCACTGACAAGCAGCCAAGTTTTCCTCCGTACAACATCGAAGCACTCGATAAAGACAAGTATCGTATCACTATGGCTGTAGCAGGTTTTAGTGACAGTGAATTGACCATTGAGTCAGAAAACAACACATTGAAAGTCAGCGGTACTAAAGCTGATAAACAAGATAATGCTGAACGTAAGTTCATTCACCAAGGCATTGCAGAGCGTAACTTTGAGCGTAAGTTCCAATTAGGTGACCACGTTAAAGTGCTTGGCGCTGACCTTGAAAATGGCTTACTAAGCATCGATTTAGAGCGTGAAATTCCAGAAGCTTTAAAACCACGTAAAATTGAAATCGGTAACGGTAAATTACTCGAAAACCAGTAATACCCAACAGCATTGTTTCCCCTAGTTAGTTTTGCCGCCTCATTTGAGGCGGCTTTTTTGTTGTTAAAGCTTTTCTAAATTATCCAAGCACCAGTTAGCACGTTTGAGAGTGGCTTGCTGTACAGATTCATCCTGTTTATACCAGTTGTTATAAATCATACCGATACGTGGGTTTTGTGATAGCTGTTGTTCGTGCTCTAACATAAAATGCCAATATAGGCTGTTGAATGGGCAAGCATCCTCAGTGGCTTTTTCTTTAATGTTGTAGCTACAATGTTTGCAGTAATCACTCATTTTGTTGATGTAATTTCCACTGGCTGCATAGGGCTTAGTGGCAATTAATCCCCCGTCAGCAAATTGGCTCATTCCCCGAGTGTTGGGTATTTCTACCCATTCTATGGCGTCGATATAAATACCTAAATACCATTCATCTACTTCACTTGGCTCAATAGCGGTTAATAAGCAAAAGTTACCCGTGATCATCAAACGTTGTATGTGGTGTGCATAAGCTGTCTGCAGGCTTTGTGTAATGGCATGGTGCATACAATTCATGTCTGTTTTGCCATGCCAAAAATAGTCGGGTAGGGGGCGCTTTGCATTTAAGGCATTTTTGCTGGCGTAATCAGGCATATTTTGCCAGTAAATACCACGTACATACTCGCGCCAACCGAGAACTTGCCGAATAAAACCTTCAACTTGTGCAATATCAATAGTTTGCTTATCAAAGCTAGTTAACACTTGCTCGATGACCTGCATCGGGTGCAGCATTTTAGTATTAAGGGCAAACGATAAACGGCTGTGATATAAAGACCATTGGTATTGAGACTGGCATGTCATGGCGTCTTGAAACTGACCAAAATGAACCAGTAAATGGTCGCAAAAAAAATCGAGTAACTGCTTTGCTTCAGCGCGAGTGGTTGGCCAAATTAACGTTTCGCTGCATTCACCGAAGGTGCTTACTTTGTGCTTTTCTATTCGTTTAAGGATGTGGCTAACATCGTGACCAAAACACAAAGGTTCTGGGATTTCTTTAAGATCGTTCGGTTTTAACTTGTTTCTATTTTGCTGATCAAAATTCCATTTGCCCCCACGAGGTTGATTATCATCGTCCATTAAAATATTAAAACGTTTGCGCATTGCACGATAAAAAAACTCCATTTTTACCGGCTTATTTGGCTTAAAGTGCTGGTCAATATCATTAAAAGGTAGTAGAAAGTGTTCCGAATCAACTGCATTGACATTAAATTCGCTCTGCTGTGAAAAGTCTGCAAGTTGCTTTTTAAGGCGGTATTCGTCTGGATATTGGTACTCAATATTCTGGCATTGATAATGTTTAGCTAACCGGGTCAGTAGCTCTGGTAGTGAGTCATCATCTTGTGTGTCATCGAGTGTCAGATGCAGGCAGTTTAAATTCGCTTTTGTCAGTGCATTAGCAAAGTTTTCCATTGCAGCAAAGAAGGCGACCACTTTTTGCAGGTGGTGCTTTACGTAGTTGGTTTCTTGTTTTAATTCGGCGATGACATAAAGCGTGTCTGGTTGTGATTTTTCTTTAAACCAGCTGTGGCTTGCATTAAGTTGATCGCCAAAAATAAATCTTAAGGTGGTGTATTGCACTTCTAATAGCCTTTGCAGCAAGTAATCTAGGTAACTACGAAGCAATCACAAAGATAGATCGATAAATATAGTCTATAAAAGGTACATTAGTGGCATTTTTAATGAGTCATTACTAAGGAAGGGTCGAGATGAAAATTAACTTACATTTACTATTTATAAGCCTGTTAGTTTGCCCTTTGGCCCACAGCACTGTTTATCACTGTGAGAAAAACGGTGTTGCTGAATTTAGCCAACAGCCCTGTGGCAAAGATGCAAAGTTGATTACCATTAAAGAACAAAATCCACACCTTTCGGGCGCGTCAGATAATGCTGCACAAGCATCAGTTGGTAAAGATACCGCTGAGGTTGATCGTTATATTCGTTTAAAGCAAATTGATGCGCAAATAGCAGAACATAACAATAAAATTGATACATTCAAGCTCAAAATGGACAGGGAAATAGTGGCTTTATCTGAGCAATCAGATGCTCAGCTACGTAACTTGGTGGGGGCTAAAAAACAAGCTGCAATCGCCAAACAAATGACCGCAGTATCTGAGCGTTACGGCGTGCTTATCGACAGTGAGCAGCGCAGTATTGATAGACTCACGGCTGAAAAATACACTTTAACTTCATCTGCAAATACGGTTGCTAATAATGAGGTTGCTAGTTTTATTCGCTCAAAACAAATTATGCGTAAAATTTCAGAGCATGAAAATAAAATTGATACCTATCAAAGTGAGTTAAACATGCAAATGTCAGAGCTTGAGCAACAACTAAGTAGCCGCCCTCGTAATTTAGCTGATGCGAATAGCGATAACGCATTAGCTGACAAAATGACAGCTTTAACGAGTCGTTTTAACACCTTAATCGCCATTGAACAAAAGCAAATAGATAGGCTCAACAGCGAATTGACCAAGCTATGAGCTTAAGCGTGCTGGGCAATAGGCGCTAAACGACACCACATTTGAATAAGCAAACAAGTAACTTTTTACGATGTTGGCAAATATTCTCGTAGCTTGCAGCCAAGCTTGATGTAATTGCGTACTAATGTGATGAATATACGACTTGCGAGTATCAATAAAGGCTTCGCAAAGGATATCGATATCCTCAAATGACACGTTTAAAAAGCTCAGATTATTCGCTAAATAATGAATAAACGGCGTGACTTGCTGTAAGTCATCGAGGTGACTTACTACTTTGTTGAGCGCACAGTAAAGAATATAGCTGCGCTTAGTTATGCTTTCTTGCTCAGGCACTGTCATGGTTAATTGACGAGCACTAAGACTGCGATGATATGCGCTTGTAAACTGATGAAAATCCGGTTTTAGCAATTCAATATCTTGTAGTAACAGTCTTTTTTGAAATGAAGATAGACTCATAGTAAATCGCTTAATAGCCAAAGCTATAGGTTGTTCTTATTATATGACTAAATATAGACGAGAATTTTCGATTATGGGAAATTTTATGACAAGGTTGTCATAAAATTTTTAGGCAAAAAATAGTCTAACTAATTCATGTAGGAAGGTTGCTAATTGAGCGCTACATGCTTATAATAGCCGCCATTGAATTGAGGTGTTTAGCACTCGATTAAATGATATTAAGTTACTTTTAATATCTATTGGCGCGGGATGGAGCAGCCTGGTAGCTCGTCGGGCTCATAACCCGAAGGTCGTCGGTTCAAATCCGGCTCCCGCAACCAAATACATGCTAAGGCATTGTAATTGTACTTAGTATGCACAGTAATTTTTACTGTATGAAGTCGCGCATTCTGGTAATGCGCGTTTTGCGTTTAGGCTATCTAGTTTAATTTAGTCAGGTGACTGACTCGCAACCAAGCTTGGCCCTAGGCCACACAGTTTTATGCTTTAGGTGTGACGCCCCGCTTGGTTCGGGGCGTTGTTGTATCTGCTTGGCGGTGATTTTAAATCATTATTAAACTCAGTATTTCAGGGCTATATGCCCTTTTTTTGTTTGTATGGAGGATTTTCGTGACAAAACTTGAGCAAGATTTAGTAGCCATGCTCTCACCGGCCGTTGAAATGTTAGGCTTTGAGTTACATGGTCTTGAGTTTGTGCAAGCTGGTCGCCACTCTACATTACGTGTTTATATCGATCACGATGCAGGGATTACGGTTGACAATTGTGCCGACGTTAGTCGTCAAGTTAGCGCAATTTTAGACGTCGAAGACCCAATTACAAATGAATATGATTTGGAAGTTTCGTCTCCTGGTGTTGATCGTCCATTATTCAAACAAGATCACTACGAGAAGGCGCAAGGAGAAGAAGTACGCGTGCGTACAAAGCTTCCGCAAGATGGTCGTCGTAACTTTAAAGGCGATTTAGTATCAGTTAGCAGTGATATGATCACACTTTCAGCAGATGGCGCTGAGCATATGATTATGCTTAGTAACATTGAACGTGCGAACATCATCGCAAAGTTTTAATTCGAGTGCGAAGGAATAGGGCAAGCGAGGCATAACCCATGGCAAAAGAAATATTATTGGTTGCTGAAGCCGTCTCCAATGAGAAAGCGGTTCCAAAAGAAAAGATTTTTGAAGCGTTAGAGTTCGCATTAGCGACTGCAACAAAGAAAAAACACGATGGCGAAATCGAAGTTCGCGTATCAATCGACCGTAAAACAGGTGATTACGACACATTCCGTCGTTGGAAGATTGCTGAAGTTCTTGAAGATGGTTCTTTAGAAAATCCTTACAGCGAAATCACACTTGAAGCGGCACAGGTTGAAGACGAAAGCCTACAATTAGGTGATTACGTTGAAGAACAAATTGAGTCAATCAAGTTTGACCGTATTACAACACAAATGGCTAAGCAAGTTATCGTACAAAAAGTACGTGAAGCTGAGCGTGCATTGGTGGTTGAAGAATACAAAGATCAACAAGGCGAATTAGTAACAGGTGTTGTTAAAAAAGCAACCCGTGATGCAATCGTACTTGACCTTGGTAACAATGCTGAAGCGGTTATCTACCGTGATGATATGTTACCGCGTGAAAACTTCCGTCCAGGTGACCGTATCCGTGGTCTTCTTTACGAAGTTAAGCCAGAAGCACGTGGCGCGCAGTTATTTGTAACGCGTTCTAAGCCAGAAATGCTAATGGAACTTTTCCGCATTGAGGTGCCAGAGATTGGCGAAGAGATGATTGAACTACGTGCAGCTGCACGTGATCCAGGTTCTCGTGCAAAAATCGCGGTAAAATCTAACGACAAACGTATCGACCCAGTAGGTGCGTGTGTTGGTATGCGTGGTGCACGTGTACAAGCAGTTTCAACTGAGCTTGGTGGTGAGCGTGTTGATATCGTTCTTTACGATGACAACCCAGCGCAATTCGTTATCAATGCAATGGCGCCAGCAGAAGTTGCGTCAATCGTAATGGATGAAGATACACATTCAATGGATATCGCTGTTGAAGCTGATAACCTAGCACAAGCAATCGGTCGTAATGGTCAAAACGTTCGTCTTGCTAGCCAGTTAACTGGTTGGGAATTAAACGTAATGACAGTTGATGACATGCGTGAAAAGAACGAAGCGGAATCAGATAAGCTAATCAACTTATTCACTGAGTACCTAGATATAGATGATGAGTTTGCAACATTACTTATCAACGAAGGTTTCTCTACACTTGAAGAAGTGGCTTACGTACCAGCATCAGAATTCCTAGAAATCGACGGTTTAGATGAAGAAACAGTTGATATCTTACGTTCACGTGCAAAAGACGCATTAACAACGAAAGCGCTTAAAACTGAAGAAAGCCTAGAAGGTGCAGAACCTGCAGAAGACCTACTAGCGCTTGAAGGCTTAGAGCGTCACCTTGCATTTGTTATGGCAAGTAAAGGTGTAATAACACTAGAAGACTTAGCTGAGCAAGGCATTGATGAGTTAGTAGACATCACTGAACTTTCAGAAGAAGAAGCTGGCAAGCTAATTATGGCTGCGCGTAACATTTGTTGGTTCGCAGACGAGTAATTTATTAACGGAGGTATTACACACTATGGCAGAAGTAAATGTTGAAAAACTAGCCGGAGATATTGGTACAACTGTTGATAAATTACTACAGCAGCTAGAACAAGCCGGTATTTCTAAAAAAGCAGGTGATATGGTAACTGAGTCTGAAAAGTCGACGTTATTAGATCACTTGAGCAAGCAGCACGGCGGCACGGGCTCAGAAGGCCCAGCTCGCATGACTTTGCAACGTAAAAGCAAAAGTACGCTAAGCGTAACTGGCTCTACAGGTAAAGCGAAGTCTGTGCAAGTTGAAGTACGTAAAACACGTACTTACGTTAAGAAAAGCGCCATTGAGCAACAGCAAGAAGAAGAGCGTTTAGCTGCAGAAGAAGCTGCACGTAAAGCAGCAGAGCTTAAAGCCCAGCAAGAAGCTGAGGAGCTTAAAGCGAAACAAGAGGCAGAGCGCAAAGCGAAAGAAGAAGCTGAGCGTAAAGCCAAAGAAGAGGCTAAACGTAAAGCTGAAGCTGAGCGTAAAGCGAAACAGAAGCAGATGACCCCAGAGCAAAGTGCTAAGTCTGAACAAGATCGCGCCGAAGCTGAGCGTCTGCAAAAAGAAGCAGAAGAGGCCGCATTGAGAAAAGCTGAAGAAGAAGCGAAACGTCAAGCAGAAGAGGCAAGAAAGCTAGCTGAAGAAAATGAAGCTCGCTGGAAAAAGGAAGAAGAAGAGCGTAAGCAGCGTGAAGAAAACGCTGATCACCACCTTACGACTTCAACTTACGCACGTGAAGCAGAAGATGAATCTGATGCACGTGAAGAGAATAGCGCTCGTCGTAAGAAAAAGAAAAAAGGACCTCAAAAAGATAAACACGCTGCCGGTCCTAAAGGTAAGAAAGGCAAGCTTAAAGCACCAACGTCTTTACAACATGGTTTCCAAAAACCAACGGCTGACGTGAAAAACGAAGTTCGTATCAGTGAAACAATCACTGTTGCTGAGCTTGCATCACGCATGGCAGTTAAAGGTGCTGAAGTTGTTAAAACGATGATGAAGATGGGTGACATGGTTACCATCAACCAAGTGATTGACCAAGAAACAGCGCAGCTTGTTGCTGAAGAAATGGGTCACAAGGTTATTATCGTTAAAGAAAACGAATTAGAAGAGAAAGTTCTAAACGACCGTAGCGAAGAAGGTACAGCTATTCCTCGTGCACCGGTTGTAACAGTAATGGGTCACGTTGACCACGGTAAAACGTCAACACTTGACTACATTCGTTCAGCAAAAGTTGCTTCTGGTGAGGCCGGTGGTATTACTCAGCACATTGGTGCATACCACGTTGAAACGAATGGCAACATGATTACTTTCTTAGATACTCCAGGCCACGCCGCGTTTACATCAATGCGTGCACGTGGTGCTAAAGCAACGGATATCGTAATCCTAGTAGTTGCTGCGGATGATGGTGTAATGCCACAGACTAAAGAAGCGGTTCAGCACGCGCGTGCTGCAGGCGTTCCTTTAATCATCGCAGTAAACAAAATGGATAAAGAAGGCATCGACCCAGATCGCGTTAAGAACGAGCTAGCACAATTAGACGTTATCCCAGAAGAGTGGGGTGGTGAAACACAGTTTGTACACATCTCTGCGAAAACTGGTTTAGGTATTGATGACCTACTTGAAGCGGTATTAATGCAAGCTGAGCTACTTGAGCTAACTGCGCCAGCTGAAGGTATGGCTGCAGGTGTTGTAATTGAATCGCGTCTAGATAAAGGTCGTGGTCCAGTTGCGTCAATCCTAGTTCAGTCTGGTACGCTTAACCAAGGTGATATCGTACTTTGTGGTCTTGAATATGGCCGTGTACGTGCGATGAAAGATGAGAACGGTAAAGACATCAAGTCTGCGGGTCCATCTATCCCAGTTGAGATTTTAGGTCTATCTGGTATCCCTGCTGCTGGTGATGAAGCAACAGTAGTTAAAGATGAGCGTAAAGCGCGTGAAGTAGCACTTTACCGTCAAGGTAAGTTCCGTGAAGTGAAGCTTGCTCGTCAACAAAAAGCGAAGCTTGAAAACATGTTTACGAACATGGCTGAAGGCGATGTATCAGAAGTTAACATCGTTCTTAAAGCTGACGTACAAGGTTCAATTGAAGCAATCGCTGATTCATTAACTAAGCTTTCTACTGATGAAGTTAAAGTGAAGATTGTTGGTTCAGGTGTAGGTGGTATCACTGAAACTGATGCAACTCTTGCAGCGGCGTCAAACGCAATCGTTGTTGGCTTTAACGTACGTGCTGATGCATCAGCTCGTAAAGTAATTGAGTCAGAAAACCTAGACTTACGTTACTACAGTGTAATCTACAGCCTGATTGAAGAAGTTAAACAAGCGATGTCAGGTATGCTTGCACCAGAATTCAAGCAAGAGATCATTGGTCTTGCTGAAGTTCGTGACGTGTTCAAGTCACCTAAGATTGGTGCAATCGCAGGTTGTATGGTTACTGAAGGTATCGTTAAGCGTAGCGCGCCTATCCGTGTACTTCGTGATAACGTGGTTATCTATGAAGGTGAACTTGAGTCACTACGTCGCTTTAAAGATGACGTTCAAGAAGTACGTAACGGTATGGAATGTGGTATCGGCGTTAAGAACTACAACGATGTTAAAGTTGGCGACCAAATCGAGGTATTCGAGACGGTTGAAGTACAACGTTCACTTTAATTTCGTTTAAGTTATTGCTTTAAATGGGGGCCTAGCCCCCATTTGTGTATTCGTAATTAAATTAACTTATTCTTTAACATCAATAAGTTATTATTTTAGAGTGAAATGAAATGAGAGAATTTTCTCGCACTGATCGTGTTGCACAGCAAATTCAAAAAGAGATTGCTGTTATTCTGCAACGCGAAATCAAAGATCCACGCTTAGGCATGGTGACAGTGTCTGCGGTTGAGGTATCTCGCGACTTATCTTACGCAAAAGTATTTATCACAGTGTTTAATACTGATGATGAAGATAAAGCCAAGCAAAGCGCTAAAATCTTAAATGAAGCAACGGGTTATATTCGTTCTTTATTAGGTAAACGTATTCGTGCGCGCATCATGCCTGAGTTACGTTTTGTGATCGATAACTCGCTTATGGAAGGTATGCGTATTTCAAACTTGGTTGACTCAGTTATTCGTGAAGACAATGCCAAGCATGTAGACGAAGATGACAGCGAAGAAGGCACTAAAGACTAATGGCTAGACGCAGTAAAGGTCGTGCTATTGACGGCATCTTATTACTTAATAAGCCGCAAGGTATTTCATCAAACAAAGCATTGCAGCAAGCAAAGGGAATTTACTTTGCTCAAAAAGCAGGCCACACCGGTGCGCTTGATCCGCTCGCGACGGGTATGCTGCCTATTTGTTTTGGTGAAGCGACTAAGTTTACCCAGTTCTTGCTTGATACTGACAAAACCTATGTTGTACGCGCCAAACTTGGTGAGCGAACCACGACCTCTGATTCAGATGGTGAAGTGGTTGAAACGCGCGATGTATCGGTCACCCGTGAACAATTAGCTGAGCAAATTGCCAGTTTCTTAGGTGAGTCGGATCAATACCCTTCGATGTACTCTGCGCTTAAATACCAAGGTCAGCCTTTGTATAAATATGCTCGCGAAGGTATCGAAGTGCCGCGTAAGTGTCGAAAAATTAATGTATTTAGTTTAACGCTTGATGAGTTTGATGAAGCTAATAATGAAGTACAAATGACGGCACATGTGTCTAAAGGCACTTATATACGTACTATTGTTGACGACTTAGGTGAAAAGCTTGGCTGTGGTGCGCATGTCATCATGTTACATCGCAGTGCAGTTGGCCATTATCCAAGTGAAAAAATGGTCACTCTTGAGCAACTTGAAGAAAAGCTACAGCAAGCAAAAGCAGACGATGTTGCGCCTTCAAGCTACCTAGATGAGCTACTATTGCCAATGGATACTGCTTTGGTTGATTTACCTGTAATTGAGATTACTCAAGAGCAGGGCGTGGCATTTAGTCATGGTCAAACAGTCGTGATTGGCAAGCCTGTACCAGATGGTGTGGTAAAGGTAATGGCTGATGGAGTGTTCATTGGCACCGGTGAGCGTCATAAAGACGGTCACTTAAAATCAAAGCGTGGCTTATCAAATCAACTGCCTGAGTAAAGATTACCTTGTAGTTATTAGCAAAGCTGGGTAGAATACGCCCCGCTCAATCGTTTTGGCTGAATTAGTGATCGGCTAAAACACAATTTAAATTAATTTTTGGAGTTACTATGTCACTAAGCAATCAAGAAAAAGTTGAAATCATCGCTAAATTTGCACGCGCTGAAGGCGACACTGGTTCACCTGAAGTACAAGTTGCACTTCTAACTTTCGATATCAACAAGCTTCAAGGTCACTTTGCTAGCCACAAGCACGACTTCCACTCACGTCGTGGTCTTCTTCGCAAAGTAAGCCAACGCCGTAAACTGCTTGACTACCTTAAAGGTAAAGACATTGCACGTTACACTGCGTTAATCCAAGAGCTTGGCCTACGTCGCTAAGAACTAGATTACGAGAAAAGGGGCTATTTAGCCCCTTTTTTTGTGCGCGCATGAAAGGTATACTAGCGCACACCTAGGTAGTGGATACTGCTTAGATATCAAAAAACATCATTGCCAATTGTAGTACTTAATCGTGTTTTCATAAGCACAATTAAGTACTGTAATTGGTACTTTGATGGACTATTTTTTACCAATTCGGAGCACAGCTCTGAGTTGCTTTTACATTTAAAGGACATTTTTAAGTGCAAGCAATTATTAAAGAATTTCAACTAGGTCAACACACAGTGACCCTAGAAACAGGTGCTATCGCTCGTCAAGCTGACGGCGCAGTACTAGCAAGCATTGGCGATACTTCAGTATTAGTTACTGTTGTTGGTAAGCGTGATGCACAACCTGGTCAAGACTTCTTCCCACTAACAGTTAACTACCAAGAGCGTATGTACGCTGCGGGTCGTATCCCTGGTGGTTTCCTTAAGCGTGAAGGTCGTCCTAACGATGGCGAAACACTTATCGCTCGTCTAATCGACCGCCCAATCCGTCCACTTTTCCCAGACGGTTTCGTAAACGAAGTGCAAGTAATCGCGACAGTTGTTTCTGTTAACCCAGAAATCCAACCTGACATGGTTGCTATGATTGGTACTTCAGCAGCACTTGCTATCTCTGGTATTCCATTCAATGGTCCTATCGGTGCATCACGTGTTGGTTTCATCAACGGTGAATACGTACTTAACCCAACACTAGCTGAGCTTGAAGAAAGCCAATTAGACCTAGTTGTTGCTGGTACTGATAACGCAGTACTTATGGTTGAATCAGAAGCTGAAACACTATCTGAAGACGTAATGTTAGGTGCGGTTGTTTATGGTCATGAGCAATCTCAAGCTATCATCAACGCAATCAACGAGTTCAAAGCTGAAGCTGGTAAACCTGCTTGGGATTGGACTGCACCAGAGAAAAACGTAACACTTGCTGAGAAAATCTCTGCAATTGCTGCTGATAAAGTAGGTGAAGCATACCGCATCACTGACAAAGTAGCGCGTAAAGAAGCACTAGGTGCAGCGAAAGAAGAAGTTGTTGCTACATTAACAGCTGAACTTGCTGAAGGCGAAGAGCTAGATACGCAAGAAGTTGGCAAACTATTCGGTTCTTTAGAAAAAGAAATCGTTCGTGGCCGTATCATCGCTGGTGAAAAACGTATCGATGGTCGTGAACCAGATATGGTTCGTGCACTAGACGTAATGACAGGTGTTTTACCACGTACTCACGGCTCTGCAATCTTCACGCGTGGTGAGACGCAAGCACTTGTAACTGCAACGCTTGGTACTGAGCGTGATTCACAGTTAATCGACGACTTAACAGGTACTAACAAGCATCACTTCATGCTTCACTACAACTTCCCTCCGTTCTGCGTAGGTGAAACAGGTTTTGTAGGCTCTCCTAAGCGTCGTGAAATTGGTCACGGTAACCTAGCTAAGCGTGGTATTGCTGCGGTACTACCTACACTTACTGACTTCCCATACTCAATCCGTGTTGTTTCAGAAATCACTGAATCAAACGGTTCATCGTCTATGGCATCAGTATGTGGTACGTCACTAGCACTTATGAACGCAGGTGTACCAATCAAAGCATCTGTTGCTGGTATCGCGATGGGTCTAGTTAAAGAAGGCGACGATTTCGTTGTTCTTTCAGATATCTTAGGTGATGAAGATCACTTAGGTGACATGGACTTTAAAGTAGCGGGTACTTCAAACGGTATCACTGCACTACAAATGGATATCAAGATCGAAGGTATCACTAAAGAAATCATGCAAATCGCTCTTAAACAAGCGAAAGCAGCACGTCTACACATCTTAGGTGTTATGGACGAAGCGATTGCAGCACCTTCTGAAGAGTTATCTCAATTCGCACCACGCATCTACACAATGCAAATCCCTGCGAAGAAAATTGCTGAAGTTATCGGTAAAGGTGGCGCAACTATCCGTCAACTTACTGAAGAAACTGGCACAACGATCGAAATCGAAGATGATGGTACAATCAAGATCGCTGCGACTGACGGCATCAGCGCAAACGATGCAATCAAGCGTATCGAGCAACTAACTGCTGAACTAGAAGTAGGTACTATCTACACTGGTAAAGTTGTACGTATCGTTGATTTTGGTGCGTTCGTTAATATCCTTCCGGGTAAAGACGGTCTAGTGCACATTTCACAAATCAGCACAGAGCGTGTTAACAACGTAACTGACCACCTAAGCGAAGGCCAAGAAGTTAAAGTTAAAGTTCTTGAAGTAGATCGCCAAGGTCGTGTACGTCTAAGCATCAAAGAAGCAATGGAACCAGCTGCTGAAGAAAAAGCAGAAGAGTCTAAAGACGCTTAATGATGATTGAATAACCAGTTATTTGCTGGATATAAGAAAAAGGGGCTGTTTAGCCCCTTTTTTTATGCTTTAATGAAACCTATCCGCTTCGCCTTTGTCTACAGAGAATTCAGGTATTAAGGAATTTAATGATTTTTAAACACTTAGCATTGACCGCTGTGGCTATTTTTTCTTTAAGTGCATGTCAAACAACTTCACAACCTGAGTCAGTCCCTATTGTTAATGTGCCTTTTACCGCACCATTAGCGCCTGATTTTCGAAACGAAATTACGATTGCTCGATATTCTGAACTACTAAATCGTGCTGATTTAAGTGCCGAGCAACAAGCCAAACTTTATTACGATCGCGGTGTATTATTTGACAGCTTAGGTATGTCGACCTTGGCGCGTATTGACTTTAACCGTGCGATTAAGCTTAAACCAGACCTAGCAGAGGTGTATAACTTCTTAGGCATTCATCACACACTAATGCAGCAGTATGAACAAGCTTATGAGTTCTTTGATTCGGCACTTGAGCTTAACGAGCAACATGAGTATGCCTATTTAAATCGTGGTATTGCCCTTTACTATGGTGACCGTCCATCACTTGCACAAGATGATTTACAGCAGTTTTTAAATCGTTCACCGAGCGACCCTTACCGTGTGCTATGGCTTTATTTAGCTCAATCAGAAGCTGATAAAGCGCAGGCTTTAATTGATTTACAAGCTAACTCGCAGGGTGTTGATGAGTCTCAATGGGGTTACCAACTGTTGGCACTTTATTTAGGTGACATCAGTGAGTTTGAGTTTTTATCTGGCATTATTGAAGGTGTAACTTCAGAGCAAGAGTATGCGCATCGCTTATGCGAAGCTTATTTCTACCTAGCGAAGATGCATCAAGCGGCGGGTGATAACTATCTTGCTGCCGATTACTTTAGACTTGCCCTTGCCACCAATGTGCATGAGTTTGTTGAATACAAATATGCCCGCTTAGAGCTTGAGTTAATGGCTGGTGAAAACGCAAGCTAAGGTTTCTTTTACTGCTATTCTATTACTGAGCTTGGGTTTCGTACCAAGCTCAGTGTCTCGTTTTATTCCCGCTTACGCTTATTACGCAAATACTACTCCTTCACAAGCAACAGCTATCTATCATTTGGCACCCAGCGCCATTAATTTGCAGCATTTAGTGCTGAGTAACTCACAGCTTCGTCAGTTAGCAACGCTTAATGATAGTAATGCGGCGTATCAGCTTGCGCTCAGATTTTTGCAGCAACAAAATTACACTGCAGCAAAGTTATGGTGGCAGCCTTACTTTGCTAAATTCAATTTAGCTCAGCAACAAACCTTAGCGGAGCAGCTAGTCAGAGCAAACCAGTGGCTCGATATAAGTTACCTAGGTAAAGCTGGCAAGTTACCAGAGGGAAATGCCAAGCAAGCTTGGCTGTTGCAGCAACAAATGCCGCCAGCTCAAATTGACCCAGCTTATGCGCAGCAACAGCAATTAGCCTTATCAACATCAAGTGTACAAGCAAGCAGTCAGTGCCAATTTAATATTTTAATGATGACAGATCATTACAAGGGCATTGATACTTTAAAGCAGTATAAGCAGCAATACAGTAAAGCGCCTGAGCCTGCAAAAGGCAGCTTTTGTTTTACTGACGTTGTTTATGTTGCTGATAAGTTTAGTTGTGATGATAGTAGTGGGGCGCTTAAGTGTAACTGGCAAAATGCGGCAGCGCATCCCTGGCCTGAAGGTTTTGACTTTATTGTGATGATGTCAAAGCAAGGGGCTGCTAATGTGCTTGGCGGGATTATGCATATCAATTCATCGCAATCTTATGCGGTATTTTTACATGAGCTAATGCATTTCAATGGCTTTGAAGATGAGTATGTTTTAGCAGAGCAAAAACAACAGTGGCTGTGTAAGCAACAGGGGCTGGTTGCGCCAAATCTGTTTATTGCAAATAAGGTTTCCCCACCAAAAGGCTGGCAAAAAAGTATCGCTTGTAGCAATCAGTTAGCCTATAAACCAAGCCCTAATTGGTCGATTATGCAGTACCAAACTATGAGCCTGTCTGAGCAATACCGTGAGCTTTGGCAAAAACAAATTAACCAGCCCTTAACAAAGCCGATTCGGTTTTCTGAATATTTTGCCTTTTTAGGCTTAAAGCCAGTGTTTACAACAGCTTCCAAAGAGCAGAAATTTTCTGACTAATCGTCTATTTATTGCTATTTTAGTATGCGAAGTGGTTAAATGTTGTGCGAATAGGTGTGTCTCCTATAGACAAAATAGCACCTGATCAGTATAACTATACGCATTGTAAGCTTTTTTTGAAGCCAACTTTTAACCATCCAAATGAACAGTACGCAACTAATTAAAACTAGAGCGGTATTGATATTCTTATGACACTAAAAGGCTCCTAATTATGACTTTGCTCTGGATACCCCTGTTATCCTTAATCGGCAGTGTTATTTCATCCTGCACTTCAAAACTAACACGTAACCAAAGCACTGCTTTGACCATGTTAGCGCCTTTGATTGCCCTTGGAATTGTATTTTCGTATACCCCTGCAGTCTTTTCTGGTGAAACAATTCGCTACACTGCTGAGTGGATCCCTCTTTTAAACATGCAAGTCTCGTTTCGACTTGATGGTTTAACGTTACTTTTTCTATATATGATCTTGGGTATCGGTACCCTGGTGATTTTTTATGCGCGTTATTACTTAAGTAGTAGCGACTCAATGCCAAAGCTATACTGCTATTTAATGCTCTTTATGACCGCAATGGTCGGCATCGTGATGTCGAATAATGTGATCCAGCTATGGTTTTTCTGGGAGCTCACCAGTATTAGCTCGTTCTTATTGATTAGCTATTGGTGGCATAAGTCAGAAGCTCGCAAAGGCGCACGTATGGCACTAGCTATTACTGGTGCCGGCGGTCTTGCGTTACTAGCAGGTTTATTACTAATTGGTGATATTGTTGGTAGCTATAATCTTGATGTTATTTTAGCAAGCAAAGCGCTTATTCAATCTCATGCACTTTATGAGGCTGCGCTTGTATTAGTGCTTTTAGGTGCATTTACTAAATCTGCACAATTTCCATTTCATTTTTGGTTACCACATGCGATGGCGGCACCTACACCAGTCAGTGCCTACCTACACTCTGCAACCATGGTTAAAGCAGGTATCTTTTTATTAGCGCGTTTTTATCCTGCGCTTTCAGGTACAGATACATGGTTTATCTTAGTGGCAATGACGGGTTTGGCGACTTTATTGGTTGGCGCTTATATCGCGTTATTTAAGCATGATTTAAAAGGCTTACTGGCGTATTCAACAATCAGCCATTTAGGTTTAATTACCTTACTGCTTGGTTTAGACACTGAGCTTGCTACAGTGGCTGCTATCTTCCACATTATTAACCACGCAACGTTTAAAGCGTCGTTATTTATGGCAACGGGTATCATTGACCATGAAACTGGCACCCGTGATATGCGTAAACTTAATGGTATGTGGCGATTTATGCCGTATACCGCCACACTTGCTATGGTGGCAGCTGCAGCTATGGCGGGCGTGCCACTGTTAAATGGTTTCTTGTCGAAAGAAATGTTCTTTGCCGAAACGCTACACCAGCAAGTACTTGGTTCTATGTCGTGGTTAATTCCAGTGTTAGCGACTATTGCTGGTGCACTCTCTGTCGCGTATTCAGCACGCTTTATTCACGACGTGTTTTTCAATGGCGACCCAATCGATTTGCCAAAACAGCCCCATGAGCCACCACGCTATATGCGTGTACCAATCGAAATTTTGGTTGTGCTGTGTTTACTCGTTGGTATGTTCCCGCACTTTGCGGTAAGTGATATTTTAGCTTCGGCGTCTTATGCAGTGCTTGGCGATGCAGCCCCAGATTATAAGCTATCTGTATGGCATGGCTTTAACTTACCTCTGTTAATGAGCTTTATTGCAACAAGCGTGGGTGTGATGATTTATGTGCAGCGTAAGCACCTGTTCCACTTCCAAGCGTCATTGCCAACTTTAAATGCTAAAAAAGGCTTTGAGCGTGGCTTATATAGCTTAATTAAATGGTCACAAGAAAAGATTAAACGAATCGAAAATGGCTCGTTACAGCGCTATGCCTTTGTAATGATTGCTGTGGTGCTTATGTGTGCGGGCTGGCCTTTATTTGAAATGCGCCAGTTAGCAGGAGCAAGCGAGTTAACGCCAATCGATTTCCATAATGCTATTGGTGCTGGCTTACTAATAATTGGTGCGCTGGCAACGGTTATTTGGCACCGCTCACGAATGATATCTTTGATTATGATTTCAATCGTAGGCCTGATGGTATCTGTTGCATTTACTCGATTCTCGGCGCCAGATTTAGCGCTGACTCAGTTAACGGTTGAAGTTGTTACCGTAATGCTACTGATGCTTGCACTGTTCTTTTTACCACAGCGTACTCCGAAAGAATCAAGCTCACTGCGTATTCTGCGTGACCTAGGTATCTCATCGGCAATTGGTGTGGTTGTGGCGAGTATTTGTTATGCGCTTCTGACAAGACCACTTGAGTCAATTTCTGACTTCTTTGTTGCCAATGCAAAAACTGGCGGTGGTGGTACTAACGTTGTAAACGTAATCCTCGTTGACTTTAGGGGTTTTGATACCTTAGGTGAAATTACCGTACTAGGTATTGCTGCATTAGGTATTTATAAGCTTCTTATTAACTTGCCGCTGTTTATGCCAGCAAGTGATAGTGAAGGGCGCCCATGGGCAAGAGAGCGTTACCCAATTCTACTGTCGAGTATTTCACAAAGCTTGTTACCACTAGCATTACTTGTGTCTGCGTATATTTTCTTACGTGGTCATAACTTACCAGGTGGTGGCTTTATTGCAGGACTGGTTACCGCGATTGCATTTATCTTGCAATATATGGCTAATGGTTCGCACTGGATTGCAGACAGATTTGACGTGAATTATCGTAAGATTATTGCGTCAGGTATTGCTATTGCATTGTTTACAGGTCTTGGAAGTTGGTTTTTCGAACGTCCATTCCTAACAACCTGGTTTGATTATTTTGATATTCCGCTAGTCGGCAAGACAGAACTTGCTAGTGCTATCGTATTTGATTTAGGTGTGTATTTAACTGTTGTAGGTGCAACGCTGATGATTTTAGCAAGTTTAGGTAAATTAACTGCTGATACACCCAAGCAAGAGGTAAATATTTAATGGAAGTATTGTACGCATCATGCGTCGGCGTGCTGGTTGCATGCGGAATTTACTTAATATTGCGGGCTCGTACCTTCCCAGTGGTACTCGGCCTGACTATGTTGTCGTATGCAGTTAACCTGTTTTTATTCTCTTCAGGTCGTTTAACTATTAACAAAGCTGCTGTACTTGGTACAGGCAGTGAGTATGCCGATCCACTCCCTCAAGCGCTGGTTTTAACAGCCATTGTAATTGGCTTTGCGATGACTGCTTTTGTGGTTATTTTAGCGATTCGTGGTCGTGCTGACTTGGGTAATGACCATGTTGATGGCCATCTTGTTAAGTCATCGAAGGAGCAAAAATGATTCAGCATTTAGCTTCTTTACCGATTTTAATTCCGATGTTGGCAGGGGTTATTTTACTCATGCCGCCATGTGGTAAAAACTTACATATTCGTCGTGTTTCGTCGGTTATTTTGTCGATTGTCACACTATTGGTCAGCGTTTATTTATTATTTCACGTAAATAGTACTGCACCGCTTGTTTATGCAATTGGTGATTGGTCTGCACCATTTGGTATTGTGCTGGTTGCCGATAGGCTAGCAACGCTACTGGTGCTACTTACCAGTTTCCTTGGTGCGGTCGTAGTGCTTTATAGCTGTGCTGGTGATGATAAAAAAGGGAGCTTTTTCCATCCGTTAGTGCACTTTTTAGTGTTAGGCGTAAATGGCGCCTTTTTAACTGGCGATGTATTTAACCTGTTTGTATTTTTTGAAGTGCTATTGATTGCTTCGTATTCATTATTGATGCATGCCGGCAACAAACAAAGCACTCGTGCTGCACTGCAGTACGTCATTTTAAACCTGATTGGTTCAAGCGTATTCTTAATTGCGCTGGGTGTACTTTATGGTGTGCTAGGCACATTGAACATTGCTGATTTAGCGCAAAAAGTACCACAGCTGACGGGCGATGATGTTTACCTTGCCAAAATTGGTGGCCTGCTGTTAATCGTGGTTTTTGCGTTAAAAGGCGCGTTATTACCGTTACATTTATGGCTACCGAATACCTACGCCAGTGCAATGCCATTAGTTGCTGCATTATTCGCGATTATGACCAAGGTCGGTGTGTATGCCATGTTGCGCGTGTATACCGTAATATTTGGTGATAATGCTGGTGAGCTTGCTCATATGGCACAGCCTTGGTTATGGGGCTTAGCACTTGCGACCATAGTGATGGGTGGTATTGGTGTGTTAGCAAGTCAAGATTTTAGAAAGCTTATTGCGAATCTGGTTGTTGTATCTGTAGGTACTTTAGTGGCATTGGTTGCGATTCAAAATATCTCTGCAACAGCTGCATTACTTTACTACTTAGTGCATTCAACCATCATTTGCGCAGCACTGTTTTTAATTGCTGATTTAATTGCTCAACAGCGCGGTAAAGTTGCTGACCGGTTAGTTGCAGGGCGCGCCGTTGCACAGCCATATTTACTTGGTACTTGTTTTGTAGTGGCTGCGCTTGCTGTTGTGGGTATGCCACCGTTATCTGGCTTTGTCGGCAAGGTATGGATTTTAAAGAGCACGCTAGATAGCGAAAAAGCCATGTTGTTTTGGCCAATATATCTAGTTTCGAGTTTAGCGTTATTAGTGGCGGTTTCACGAGCCGGTACCAGCTTATTTTGGGATCACACCCATAAAGACAGTGAAGCAATTGAAGGCACCAAAGCACACCCTGTTAAAGTGATAGCTGTAGTTGCATTACTTGCGTGTTCACCATTAATGGTTGTATTTGCAGGACCTATTTCAGACTATATGTTAGCAACGTCAGAGCAGTTGTTTGATATCAATACTAGCATCAACGCTGTATTACAAGGAGGCCAATAATGCGTTTAGAAGCTCGCTTTCGTTGGTTGCCAACACCATTTCGCAGTGTTTTATTATTCATTGTATGGCTGTTGTTAAATAACAGTGTGTCGCCAGGACATCTGTTTTTAGCTGCATTTTTTGCTATTACTATTCCGTGGATCACATTCCCATTTCGTGATCCACAGCCTCTTATTGTAAGGCCAGGTCTTGCGTTTAGGCACTTATTGTTAGTGCTGTACGATATTGTGACTGCTAACTTACAAGTTGCTCTGTTGATCCTTGGACCAACGAAAAAGTTACGCCCAGGTTTTATCAAAGTACCATTGGATTTAAGCCATGAAATGCCAATCACTATATTGGCAAGCACAGTATCTTTAACACCAGGTACAGTGAGCGCAGAGGTTTATCCTATTCCTGAGTCACTCGAAGAGGGCGAAGAAATTCAGCAGCGCTACTTATTGATTCATGTACTTGATTTAGCTGATGAACAAGCGTTAATTAATACTATTAAGCAGCGCTACGAAGCACCGCTTAAGGAGATTTTTCGATGCTAGATACCGTTTTTCTAATTGTTTTTGCAATGATCGCCATATCGTTATTGTTAAACCTATGGCGTTTAATTGCTGGGCCGTCGGTACCTGATCGTATATTGGCTTTAGATACTATGTTCATAAATACCATTGCTTTAATTATTCTGTATGGCATGAGCATGGGCACCGATTTATATTTTGAAGCCGCATTATTAATCGCCATGCTTGGCTTTGTGAGTACTGTAGCGGTATGTAAATACCTGCTACGTGGCGATATTATTGAATAAGGTAGCAAATGATGAGTGAATGGATTGTATCAATCTTATTATTAATTGGTGGTTGCTTTATTCTTATAGGTTCAATCGGACTTGTGAAAATGCCTGACTTTTTTATGCGCCTGCACGGTCCAACTAAAGCAACAACGCTTGGCATGGCATCATTGTTAATTGCCGCCATGGTGTATTTTAGCTACACCCACGATGGCATCAGTGTGAAAGAAATTTTGATTTCAATTTTCTTACTGATCACCGCACCTATCAGCGGCTATATGCTGATCAAATCAGCCATCCACCACAAGCTTCGTGCTAAAGATGGCACCAAGGGCCTCGATAACATCGAAGAAGATTAATACCAGCTCGCAACTATAGTTAAGCGAATTGGTGTGATATCTGAGTAACCAGAACAATGTGATCTACTACAGTGGCTTTTATTGCGCTCGTAGATCGCATAAAATGCCCCGTCATTTAGTACAGTAGGTAAATAGAGCATTATGCGAGTAGCACTTGGAGTAGAGTACAACGGCGCGCGTTACAGTGGTTGGCAACGTCAATCACACGTCAATAGCGTACAACAAGAAGTAGAAACGGCGTTGTCGCGTATTTGTAATCATCCAGTCGAAATAGTTTGTGCAGGCCGTACCGATGCGGGTGTACATGGCACTGGGCAGGTGATCCATTTTGATACTCACGCTGAGCGTGAAATGGTCGCGTTTACGATGGGTATGAATACCTTACTGCCAAAAGATATTGCTATTCGCTTTGCCAAGCCTGTAAGCGAAGACTTTCACGCTCGTTTTAGTGCCACAGCACGTCGCTATCGCTATGTGATTTATAATTACACCTATCGCGGCGCTATTATGAGTGAAGGGGTGACCCATTTTCATCACCCATTAGACGAAACTAAAATGCAAGAAGCCTGTCAGTATTTAATAGGTGAGCATGACTTTACTTCGTTTAGAGCACTACACTGCCAAGCAAATACAGCAAACCGTACTATTCACCATTTATCGGTAAAACGCCAAGGTGATTATGTGATCATTGATATTAAAGCCAATGCGTTTTTACATCACATGGTACGAAACATCACCGGGTGTTTGATGGACATTGGTCTGCATAAGCATGAACCTGTGTGGTTAAAAGAATTACTTGATTTAAAAGAGCGCGCTAAGGCAAGTGCAACAGCAAAAGCCGCTGGCCTTTACTTAGTTGACGTGGATTACCCAGAACATTTTGGCATTCCTAAAACACCATTAGGGCCTTTGTTTTTACCTGATTCAGACAGTTAGTCTTAAGTCCACGACTACTAAGACCAGTTTTTTATATCGTCTGCGGGTAATTCATGTTTTAATTGAAAAAATCTGTCTGTTTATTTGTTATCAGAAACACAAGCGAGTGTTTCCAATTAAACAGACTGCGACACAGAACAGCATTAAGAGAGTTGCAAATGAGTTGGTTAGAAAAAATCTTACCTAAAACGACTAAATCGTCAGGTCGTAAAGAAATCCCTGAAGGGGTTTGGGCTAAGTGTACAGACTGTGATTCAATTTTATATAAAGCAGAATTAGAAAAAGCACTCAACGTGTGTCCTAAGTGTGATCACCACATGCGTTTAAGTGGCCGTAAACGTCTTGAAAACTTTTTAGATGATGCTGACCGCCAAGAAATTGGTGCAGAGCACGAACCAAAAGACGTATTAAAGTTTAAAGACTCTAAAAAATACTCTGACCGTATTACCCAAGCACAAAAAGTAAGTGGCGAGAAAGACGCACTTGTAGCAATGAAAGGCCGCCTAAAAGGCATTCCTGTTGCTGCTGTTGCTTTTGAGTTCTCGTTTATGGGTGGTTCAATGGCGTCAGTAGTAGGTGCTCGTTTTGTTGAAGCTGTAGATCAATGTTTAGAGCACGACATGCCACTTATTTGTTTCTCTGCATCAGGCGGCGCACGTATGCAAGAAGCTCTTATGTCATTAATGCAAATGGCTAAAACAAGTGCTGCACTTGCAAAAATGAGCGAAAAAGGCTTACCGTTTATTTCAGTATTAACTGATCCAACAATGGGTGGTGTATCTGCATCACTGGCAATGCTTGGTGATGTAAACGTTGCTGAACCTAAAGCGCTTATCGGTTTTGCGGGTCCTCGCGTAATTGAGCAAACAGTTCGTGAAACGCTTCCTGAAGGTTTCCAACGCAGTGAATTCTTGCTAGAGCATGGTGCAATCGACATGATTGTAGACCGTCGTGAAATGCGTGACACCCTTGCACGTATCTTAGCGAAATTTATGAACTTGCCTTCTACTGAACAAGAGCATAGAGTAGCGTAAATTTCAGCTTAACTGATTAAACGCTATGACAGAAATCCTTCCTAGCCAATCATCAAGCCTTGATGATTGGCTTTGTTATTTAGAAAGTGTCCATCCTGCTAATATCGAAATGGGTTTAGAGCGCGTAGAACGCGTGGCAAACCAAGTCGGCTTACTCGATACATCAAGCAAAATAATCCTAATTGCAGGTACTAATGGTAAAGGGACCACAGCCCGTTGCCTTGAAAGCTTATTACTTGCTCAGGGTTACAGTGTGGGTACTTATGCTTCGCCGCATCTTATTCGTTATAACGAGCGCGTACGTATTAATGGCCAAGAGCTTGACGATCAATTCCATGTTGATGCTTTCGATATGCTTGAAAAAGGCCGTGGTGACACGCAGCTCACGTATTTTGAGTATGGTACCCTAGGCGCGCTTGCTATTTTTAAACGTCACGCCGTTGATTATGTGCTGCTAGAAGTGGGGCTGGGTGGCCGTTATGATGCGACTAATATCGTGAACCCGCATGCTTGTGTGATCACCACCATAGATTTAGACCATAAAGAATACCTAGGCGATACTCGTGAACTTGTTGGTTACGATAAAGCGGGTATTTTCCGTACCAATACACCGGCTATTGTTGGCGATTTAGCGATTCCGCATACAGTGACTGATTATGGAAATGAGATTAACGCTGATATGGTGCTATCAGGCCAAGACTTCATATTCACAGAAGATAATGAAGGCTTTAACTGGCAGTACCAAGATAACGATTGGCGCTTAGCTAAGCCTGCTATCCCTTGTCAAAATGCAGCAACTGCGTTGACCCTACTTGCAAAACTTGAGCTATTGCCAAGTGAGCAACAAGTGCGTGATTGCTTGGCGAATCTAACTGTAGAAGGGCGCTTTCAGCAGTTAAGTCAGCAGCCGCTTGTTTTTACCGATGTTGCACATAATCCTGAGTCAGCTCGATATTTGGCACGCAAATTAAGCGTGTATAAAGATCAAGGGTTTAAAATTCATGCATTAGTCGCTATGCTTGCAGATAAAGATAAAGTGGCTGCAATGTCGGCCGTGGCAAATGTTGTTGACCAGTGGTCGTTAGCAAGCTTAGATTGTTTTCGTGGCGACAAAGTTGAGAATCTTGCTAAAGCACTAGCCGAAACCACATCAACAGCGCCTAGTACGCACTATGAGAGTGTTGAAACTGCGCTAGATACGTTATTACCAAATGTTGATGAAAACACGTTAGTGATTGTGTTCGGTTCGTTTATAACTGTGGCTGCAGCCATCAATTACTTTAAAAAATAGAGAGGAAATCGGTGAACGCAGGGTTTATTAATCGCTTAGTAGGCACCACGATTGTGGTTGTGGCGGCTATTGTCTTCATTCCAAACATTTTGGATGGTGAAAAGGTTCATTATAAAGAAGGCTTTAAAGCTATTCCTGAACGCCCTGAGTTCACTACGATAGACTTGCAAGAGGTGATTGATAATAAAGTCGCCTCTGCTGAGCAACCTTCGCAAATTCCAGTTGAAGATACGCAAGCAAACGATGCTGATCTTGTCGCAAATGAAACCCAGCAAATTGATACTGCGCCACAAATGGTAGAAGCTTCAACTGATGAGCCGGTAATTAACAAAGCTGAGCCGAAAGTTGCAGTGCAAGAGCCTGCCAAGCCAGCTGCTAAAACGCCTGAGCCAACCCGTAAGCCAGAAGAGAACCTCACACAAATGGCTTATGTTATTCAACTGGGCAGTTTTTCTCACGCACCTAATGTGAAATCACTACAAGAAAAATTAAAAGCGAATGGTTTCAAAACCTTCACTCGCCCAATCAAAACCCCGAACGGCACACTGACAAAAGTCTTTGTAGGTCCTTCACTTAGCAAGAAAGAGTTAGAAAGTAAGCTTCCTGAGTTAAAGCAGTTAACCAAGTTAAACGGCAAAGTTACTCAGTTTGAAATTACAAAATGATCTGGCATTTTGAGTATAGCCAAATACCCAAACCACCTGTAGATCCATGATTCAGCGCTATCACAGGGTTTTCAATACAAGGCGTGGCGATGCAGGAATGTAGGTACCTTTCAAATTGCCACAACACAGTAGTGGAAGCCCTGTGAAGCGCCCGAAGGGCATGGCTAAAACGCATTTATTCTGCGTTAT
This sequence comes from Pseudoalteromonas sp. 2CM39R, assembly GCF_023161845.1. NCBI lineage: Bacteria > Pseudomonadati > Pseudomonadota > Gammaproteobacteria > Alteromonadales > Pseudoalteromonadaceae > Pseudoalteromonas > Pseudoalteromonas sp. 2CM39R. The sequence continues at coordinate 14,232 of NZ_JALNTM010000008.1, read as the reverse complement.
TGATTTTGACAAGGGGACACCATTCCCTACAATCAATGCCTTGCCTAAATGCGTTTTATCTCATGCTGAATTCTTGCATCCACAGGTGGTTTGGGTATAGAATGCGCCCCAAATTAACGACTAGTTGGTTCTTATGATCTGGGTTGATTACGCCATACTTGGCATTATTGCACTATCCACTATCATCGGCTTAATACGTGGCTTTGTAAAAGAAGCAATGTCATTAGCTGTATGGGCTGGCGCATTTATCATCTCTAGTTTGTTTTACCAATATTTAGCATCCTTCCTAACAAGTATTTCAGAACCCCTTTTAAGAAATGCAGCCGCAATAGCCATATTATTCTTTGCGACACTCCTGTTGGGTGGGTTACTAAACTATATTTTAGGTGAACTTGTACAACGTACTGGTTTATCTGGCACAGACCGTGTTTTCGGCATAGTGTTTGGTGCTCTTCGTGGCGTGTTGGTCGTAAGCGCGTTACTCTTCTTTCTTGATGCTTTTACCGGTGCACCTAATACGCATTGGTGGGGCAACTCTATTTTGATTCCAGAATTTGGCTTTGTTGTTGAGTGGTTCTTCTCGTACCTCGAAAACAACTCGAGCTTTTTAAATTCTGTAAACCGTTAATCGGCGAGGATAAATTTAATGTGTGGTATCGTTGGCATAGTCGGAACTTCTCCTGTTAATCAGGCGTTATATGACGGCTTAACTGTTTTGCAACACCGCGGTCAAGATGCAGCTGGCATCATTACCATTGAAAACAACACGTTTAGCTTACGTAAAGCCAATGGCCTTGTAAAAGATGTATTTCATACCCGTCATATGAAACGTCTGCAAGGTACAATTGGTATTGGCCATGTTCGCTACCCGACAGCTGGTTCTTCTAGCTCGTCTGAAGCGCAACCTTTCTATGTTAACTCGCCATTTGGTATCGCACTTGCGCACAATGGTAACTTAACAAACGCAGAAGCATTAAAGCAGCAATTATTTTCAGAAGCTCGCCGTCATGTTAATACAACATCTGACTCTGAAATTTTACTTAACATCATGGCGCATGAATTAAGTAAATCGAACAAGCTAAAACTTGATGCTGAAGATATCTTCACAGCGGTAACTGAAGTGAATAATAAAGTAACCGGTGGTTATGCAACGATTGCAATGATCATTGGTCACGGTATTGTTGCGTTTCGTGATCCGAACGGTATCCGCCCATTAGTATTTGGTAAGCGTGAAACTGCAAACGGTACTGAGTACATGTTTGCATCAGAAAGCGTTGCTTTAAAAACAGATGGCTTTGAGTTTGTACGTGACGTTGCACCAGGTGAAGCAATTTACGTAACTGAAGATGGTCAACTTTTCTCGCAAGCGTGTGCTGAAAAAGCAACTTACTCGCCGTGTATCTTTGAGTTCGTTTACTTTGCGCGCCCAGATTCAACAATTGACCGTATGTCTGTTTATGCAACACGTGTAAACATGGGTACTAAGTTAGGTGAGAAAATCGCACGTGAATGGGCTGACAAAGACATCGACGTGGTTATTCCAATCCCAGAAACATCATGTGACGTAGCACTGGAGATTGCATCAGCCCTTAACCTGCCATACCGCCAAGGTTTTGTTAAAAACCGCTACATTGGCCGTACGTTTATCATGCCAGGTCAAGAAATGCGTAAGAAGTCAGTTCGTCAAAAACTGAATGCCATTGACCGTGAGTTCAAAGGTAAAAACGTATTACTTGTTGATGACTCAATTGTTCGTGGTACAACATCAGCGCAAATCGTTGAGATGGCTCGTGAGTCAGGTGCTAAGAACGTTTACTTCGCATCAGCAGCACCAGAGATTCGCTTCCCGAACGTTTATGGTATTGATATGCCATCAGCAGCTGAGCTAATTGCTCATGGCCGTGAAGTTGAAGATATCAACGCAAGCATTGGTGCAGATGGTCTTATCTATCAATCGCTAGATGACTTAATCTCAGCAGTAAGCCAAGAAAACCCAGAAATCACCCGTTTTGAAACATCAGTATTTGATGGTCAATACATCACTGGTGATATCGACCAAGACTACCTAAACCACATTGACCGTTTACGTAATGATTCAGCGAAATCAACTCGTGAAAATGCGATGTCAGCGAGTTTAGAGTTACATAACCAAGAAGAAAACAGCGCTGATTAATCAGCCTTGATTTGATTGGTATAAAAAAGGAGCTTTACAGCTCCTTTTTTGTTTATGGAAAGAAAGGAAAATAACAATGAACTTAAGTAAACATAGGGTGGACAATTCCGTTAGTCCATAAAATAGCTGTCGCAGCTAAAATAATTACCAGTAAGATCAGCCCACAGGTGACTACTGAACTGGCATAGATAAAACCTCGCTCTTCAGGAATGTGCATTAAAATTGGCACCCCTGTGTAGAGTAAGTAAACTGAGTAGGCTAGTGCTACAAGGCCTACGCACACCACAAACCACAGCTCAGGTAAAAATGCCGCAAATGAAGACATAAATACTGGCGTCGCTGTATAAGCTGCAAGCTCTAGGGTTTGTGTAAAGGTGGGTTTTGCACCAAAGGTCACTGCCATCCAATGAGCTAAGTATGCCAGTGCAAAAACGCCCGCAATTAGTGCAAAGTACATCGCAACCGCGATAAGTAATGCACTATCATGGGTTAAATATACAGCCTCACCTGCGCCAATACTCCAGCCCAAATAAACTGATGAATAGTAGCCCATTAATGAAGGAATACAGGCGATTAATAAAATGTGCGATAAGCTATAGCGCAAGCTTTCGTGACGGTTATCAATTGTCTGCCATTCTTCGAGTGGGTGAGCGTATAAGCCCCATAAGTGGTTTAGAATCATAATCATTGCCCCTGTAAAAAAGGAATATGAGCTGTTTTATTTTTGTACAGCTTTGATTAAGTTATGGTTCAGTAATTAAATCTTGTCAAGAAGCTGAAATAATCGAAATAGCCGATTAAATGTAACTCTTTAGTGCATATAGAAAATTAACTTGCACTGATGTGGGTCATGGAACGTGGGCTAATTTATGTGATAAAATCGAATTAAGATTTTTGATGAGAAGTTATTCAGTGCCTTATTCTGATTTATTAGCGCCCATTCATTCTTTTTTAAAGTGCGAAACACCCGATGAGTGGATTGCTGCGGCAACCAAAAAAGAAAACTTAGATGTGGTTTTAATCGACCATCTTATCTGTGAATTAAAAGCAGCTCAGTCTGCTATGTTTTTAATCCGTAAGTACGCGGTTGATAAAGAAAGCAGTGATGCGTTGCTTGAGTGGTTAAAACCATTTGAAACACTTATTTATAAGCGAGAAGGGGATTGGCGTGAGCTTGCAGATAAAAACAAGCTGACTAAATCAATGATCCCAAAATCGAATTCACCTTATGGGCAAGATCTCATTGATAAAATGGTGATGCTCATCAAAGAAGAGTTACATCACTTTTATCAAGTTCTTGAGATTATGGATGAGTACGGTATTGAATATAAAAGCATTACACCATGCCGTTATGCAAAGGGTATGCTGCGCCACGTAAAAACTTACGAGCCAGATGCCTTGGTAGATAAGTTAATTATCGGTGCTTACATCGAAGCCCGATCGTGTGAGCGTTTTGCTAAATTAGCCCCACATGTTGATAAACGCTTAGGTGATTTTTATATCTCACTACTGCGCTCTGAAGCGCGTCATTACCAAGATTATTTAACTCTTGCGCAAGAAATCAGTGAGTTTGATATTACTGAGCGTGTTGAATTTTTTGGTCAACATGAAGCTGAGCTTATTTCAACCCCAGATGAAGACTTTAAATTTCACAGCGGTGTGCCTGCATAATATATTAAATCAGAGCGCCTGTTTGGCGCTCTAGTTCATTTATCTTGCCAAACTTAGTCTTTTATTAGTTAGGTTTTACCCCTATTCAAATTAACTAATTCTCATTACTTTTCTAATACTTATTCATTTATTGTTTTAGTAGATAATTTGTACCTTTTAAAATCTTGCACTACCTTTGACCTAGATTGCTATTAACATTCGTAAAATAGAATCATAAGTTGTTAAAAGGAGAAGTCATGCGTGATTCTAATGTGCCTTTCGAGTTTAAAGAGGATGCTTCTGAACAATCGCATACTCAAAAAACATGGAAAATATTAACGGTTGAAGACGACTTAAACTATCAACAAGCATTACTAAACAGTTTTAATGCCATATCTCTTGATAATAATGAGTCACTGGAGCTCTTAACGGCAAATTCAGTGTCAGAGGCATCGTCTGTGTTATCGCGTCACAAAGACATCGCTATTGTATTTCTTGATGTGGTAATGGAAGAGGATGATTCTGGCCTACGACTTGTAAATACCATTCGTCACGTTTTAGGCAATAACGATATACGCATAGTGCTATTAACAGGGCAACCAAGCTTTGCCCCTGAACCACAAGTAATGCAATCGCTTGATATTGACGAATACTGGAATAAGTCAGACATGACGGTAGATAAGCTTAAATCTATCGTTAGTAGCCATCTTCGTACGTATCAATACATTTCGCAAATCTCAAGTGCTAAACAAGGACTGCAGCTAGTGCTCGATGCATCAAGAAGCATTAATAGTAAACACGATATACGTGCGTTTTCTCATGCGGTGCTAGATGAAATAGGTAAAATTTTGCACCTATCTAAGGGAGGTGGCGTATTATGTGTTGGCAATGAAAAGCACTTTGATAAACACCCCAAAGTTATAACTAGTATCGGCTGCTATAGAGGGCTTGATGGTAAAGAGCTCAGCAAAGATGTGCTCTCTGAAGAAGCACAGCAATCGTATATTTTAGCCAGAGATAAAAAAGAGCATGTGTTTTCTGAGCATTACAGTGTTTTTTATTTTGATACCGCAGATGTTGATATTAGCTATTACATCACGATTGTTAAATCAGATGTTCCCATCGACGAGCATAATGTATTTTTGCTAAAAGTGTTTAGTGAAAATGTCAGTACTGGCTTTTCGAATATTGCACTGATGAACCGCCTGACGGAACTTGCATATACCGATATAACGCTAAATATACCTAACAGAAACTGGTTACAGCGCGAAATCGATAATATGAACAAATACGAACAAGCTGAAACTCAGTTAGTGGTATTTGAAATACTCCAGTTTGACGAAAAGTCTTTTCGGTTTGGTCATGAATTTTGTAAAAAAACACACCTCAAAATGCGCGAGAATATTTTGCAAGCATTGGAGTCGTACCATCCTAGAATAGCAGTATTTAAAAGTGATTGTTTAGGTGTTTTAGTGTCAAGCCATGCATTTGAAGATGAAAGCGTTGTTGACTCTTTAAAACGTCAATCTTTTGAAATTGATGGAGTAAAACAGTTTTTAGATGTGCGTATTTTAGTCATGCAGCTAATCGCTTTTGAAGAACATAGCGCTGAGCAAATTTTTAATCTTGCAGAGTCGACACTCAACGAAGAAAACACACAAAGAGCTGAGCTGCTCTATTATACATTAGATAATACCAAAGCGATTACACGGCGCTATGAGCTAATGCAGGAGTTGCGCACAGCAATACGTAACAAAGAGCTCCAAGTAGCCCTGCAACCCAAGGTTAATTTAACCACTAATGAAGTGATTGGTTTTGAAGCACTGGCGCGATGGCAAAGAGGTGATGGAACATTTGTAAGGCCCGATGAGTTTATTGAACTTGCCGAAACCGCAGGACTTATTAGTGAGTTAGATAAGTTGATTTTTGACAAAATAATGCAAACGATTAAGCAATTTGCAGAGCAGGGCGTTAGTTTGCCAATCGCGTTTAATGCATCGACGTTTGATTTGTTAGCCGATGATTACTTTGTCGAGGTTGCAGCACGCATTGAGGAATATGGCATTTCACCTTCGTTACTTGAGCTTGAAGTAACAGAGACTCAAGCGATTTTTAACTATGAAAAGATCAATACATGTTTATGTCGTTTTGCGAGCTTGGGTATAAAAATTAGTATTGATGACTTTGGTACTGGCTATTCGTCACTTGCCCATATTAGTGAAATTCCTGCGCAGATAATAAAAATAGATCGCTGCTTTGTAACCGATATTCAAGAGTCAAAATCTAACCAACACATTATCGAAATGATTATGTTGCTGGCAGAAAAATTTGGCTTTGAGGTAACGGCAGAGGGCATCGAAACAGAAGCCGAGCACAACTGTCTAATTGAAGCTGGGTGTAGCATAGGGCAGGGCTACTATTACGCAAAACCCATGTTTTATGATGATGCATTGCAGTGGCTAAAGGACAGGCCTAGATAACTATTATGATAGCAGTAACAAGCCAATATAAGTCACTGAAGAAAAGTCTACTTTTTAAATTTATGGTCATGGCAGCTGTTAGCTTATTAATTAGCTTGATGGTTTATGTGATTCAATATCAAATACAAAAAAGTAGTGTCACGCTTTTGCAAGATAACACCTTACTTGCCGCTCACAATACTCTTAGCAGGGAGCTTGGTGATGTACGTAAAGTTGTTAAGTTGCTGGTGGCCGATGACATATTAAAGCAAAGTGGTGAAAACGCATTACTTGAGCAACAAATACAAACCCATTTTGTGAACTTTGGTTTAGCCGCAGAAAATATATCTCAAATACGTTGGCTAGATAATGAAGGCCAAGAAAGGTATCGGGTTAACTTTAAAGCAGGGCAAGCGGAGCCAGTACCAACAAAACAGTTACAAAATAAAAGTAGCCGTTATTATTTTACCGAGGGGATGGAGCACAGGAAGGGTGAAGTTTATATCACGCCAATAGATTTAAATGTAGAGCGTGGCGCAGTTGCTACACCGCATGAACCAACATTAAGAGCATCTTATCGAACCACAAGCGATAGCTTTTTTCTAGACGGATTAGTGGTTGTCAATTTTGACCTGTCGAAAACCTTACAGCAAATAAAGTCACTCAGCAGCTTACAAGCACAAATACAATTAATTAATGGCGCAGGTTATTGGTTGTTACACCCAAAGAAAGATAAAGAGTGGGGGTTTATGCTGGAGAAACCGATGCTGACACTCGGTAACGAAGATAGCTCATTATGGCAAGTCATCACTCAACTGCCGAAATCTCAGGATCTTATTGCATCGCATAGTCATGCAACTAGCTTTTTAAAAATGACCTTAGGTAATAATAGCGCAAATGGTACAAACGATATTATTGTACTGGTAAAGGCAGATGGTTCAGTGCAAAACGCACTTATTTTACGATCTTTTATTATCGCTTTAGCTTGCGCTGTCAGCCTGATATCAATTTCTGGCCTATATTTGCAGCGCAGTTACCGAGACCAATGTAAGGTTATTAAAGCCAGAGCGCACTTAGAGCACGAGCAGCAAGAGCTGTTAGCGGCCAATACTAAATTACAACGTTACATAAAACAGCAGCATCAACTACAAGGTGAGCTTATTGAAGCACAAAGGTTGTCATCACTGGGTTTAATGGTGGCAGGTGTTGCCCACGAAATGAATACACCATTGGGCGGTGCTGCTATTTCACTATCGAATGCACAATTAATTAATCAACAACTCAAAGATAAAATAGATGAGGGCTTTACTAAGCAGTTTTTAGAATCAAGCGTAGTAAAAGTTGCTGATAACTTAAGGCTCTCACAAGTAAACTTAGAAAAGGCTATTGATCATGTGAAAAGCTTTAAAGAAATGGCCCATGATCGGTCAAACGATCAATATATTAGCTTTAATATTGAAAAAGTCATCGATGATCTACTACTTGGTTTAAAATCCCGCTTTAAAGCCTCAAAAGTATCTATAGAAACCAAAATCGATGTCAAAAAAGACATTGTTAGTCGCCCTGGGATTATCTCTCAGGTTATCGAGAGTTTAATCGTTAATGCAATTTCTCACGCCTTTGACGAGCTTGATAGCAAGCTCATTCAACTGCATGTACATTTAAATCAACAAGGTGACCTTTGTATTAGCGTTTCTGATAATGGTTGTGGGATTGATGACTCTTTATGCAGTAATCTATTTGACCCCTTCGTGACTACATCGAGAAACCATGGTCATACAGGGTTAGGTTTGTACCTTGTGCATGAATGGGTTACGAGTGTTCTTAATGGAAAAATCCAGCTAGTTGCAAGCAAAGACCTACCTGAAGGTATAGCAACGCAGTTTAAGATTACCTTGCCACGCTTGAAAAAGAACAAAATTAGTTAGCATAGGTTTTTTCGTATAGCTGTGTAATATGGCTAATTTCTTTTTCATTCAGTTCATAATGCTTCAGTATCTCTAAAAGCTTGCCTGAAGCCGTAATAGCTTTAAGACCTAAAGATAAACTTTGCTGAAAAAGCTCAGCCTGAGGGTGATTTTTATCAGTAATCACATGTAAGTGTTGAGTAGCAAGATAGGGGGTAACTATTTCTAACTCTGTTTGCTTTGCTCGCTGTAAGCGTTCGCTATTATTGAGCCAGTACAAGGCAACCTCTTTTGTGCCTGCAACTAAATCAACACGACCATGCTTTAATAGCAACAAGCTCTCAATTAAGCTACCTGTGGTTGTTAGGCTAAGGTTTGGGTGGTGCTCAAATTGCTCACTAACCACATAGTCTTCACCTTTGCTAATTGTATATGGCTTTAATGAATAAAGGGAGCCTGTAAAGGTTATCTTGCTATCAACACGCTTGAATAACACGGTATGTGCGGTTGCTAATGAGGCTGAATATAGAAAATCTCTCGCTCTTTGCTTTGTATAAAAAGCACCTAGCACTGCAACACGTTTATGGCGTTTGGCAAGCTTTAGAGCACGTCCCCAGTGTGTGTATTCAATAGTGGCTTGATGTTTTTGTGTTTTCAGTGCTGCGATGATTACTTCGTGCAGCCAGCCCGGCTTGTTTGGCTTATCAATAAAATAAGGTGGAAACGGCTCTGTGACCAATTGCCAAGTTTGGCAATTGATTGAAAAGCTAATTAGTAAACAACAACATAATAGGCTTAACCGACTCGTCATAAAGGATACTTTTTTTGACAATACTGGTTAAAGCATAGTTAAAATATCGGCTATTTAAAGGGCGTGTGGACTAGTTTTTGCTGCTCTGGAGTAGCTCTTAAGTATGAACCTTGCTCATACCAGTCACCCAGTACAGTGCGGGTTAGCGTTTTACCTGCCTGATTGTAGTGATGCACATTAGGGCGGTGGGTATGACCGTGGATCATATTAGTAACTTGATGCTTTTCAAACATGGCTAGTACCGCATCTTCAGTCACATCTAAAATCTCTAACGCTTTGCCTGCTTGGCTTTGTTTTGATTTTTCGCGGGCGTTGCGGGCAATTTTCTTACGATACCAAAGCGGCATAGCAAGCATTAATTTTGGCCACCACCAACCACGGCTTTTTTTGCGAAACTTTTGATATTCAATATCTTGAGTGCACATTTCATCACCGTGCAAGATAACTGTTGGAGTACCGTATAAATCAATAACAACTTGCTCAGGTAGCAAAGTCATACTTGCGCTTTTTGCATAGTCTTCTCGCATAATGAAATCGCGATTGCCATGGATAAAAAACACCTCAGTACCACTTTCACTGACTTGGCTTAAACGTGCGGCAACACTCTTTGAAAGGTCAGTTTGATAGTCATCACCTACCCATACTTCAAAAAAGTCACCCAAAATATACAGTGCATCAACGTCATCATTAATAATCTTGTTATCAAGAAAATCAAAAAATGCCGCAGTGATGTCTGGGCGGTTTTCTGTTAAATGGAGGTCGGCAATAAAATAACTTTGTTTCATGGTTACTCGCAAAAAAGCGGGCAAAGGCCCGCTTAAAAAGACTAAACGATTAAATTAGCTAACCGTTACTTTTTCGATGATTACATCTTCAAGAGGTACATCTTGATGGAAACCAGCGCTGCCAGTAGCAACACCTTTGATTTTGTTTACCACGTCCATACCTTCAACAACTTCTGCGAACACGCAGTAGCCCCAGCCTTGTGATGTTTCACTGCTGAAGTTTAAGAAGTCATTGTCGTTAACGTTAATGAAGAACTGCGCAGTCGCTGAATGTGGATCCGGCGTACGTGCCATTGCTAATGTGCCCACTTTATTTGCAAGGCCATTATTTGCTTCGTTTTCGATAGGGTTGTTTACTTCTTTTTGAACCATACCCGGCTCAAAACCACCGCCTTGTACCATAAAACCATCAATTACACGGTGGAAGATAGTACCGTCGTAAAAGCCAGCATTCGCATACTCTAAGAAGTTTTTAACTGTGTTTGGTGCATCGCTTTCGTGCATCTTGATAGTGATGTCACCAAAGTTTGTGTGTAGTACAACCATGAGGTTTCCTATATCAGGTTTAATAATGGGGCTATTTTATAGTAGTTGTCTTTGATTAACAAAGAGCTTGTTTAAAACGATTAACAAAGTGCTTATTCAATTGATAAAGCGCTAGAGCAGTGGCTTTGCAAGTGTTACCATAGAGAATCTCGAAACACCGTTAAGGACATTTTATAAATGGTACAAATTTACAACACACTTACGCGACAAAAAGAGCAGTTTAAACCCCTTGTTGATGGCAAAATCGACATGTACGTGTGTGGTATCACCATTTATGATTACTGTCACATTGGTCATGCTCGTACTTTCGTTGGTTTTGACGTCATTGTTCGTTACCTACGCCACATTGGTTACGATTTAAAATACGTTCGTAACATCACAGATGTAGACGACAAAATCATTAAACGTGCTAACGAAAATGGTGAGTCAATTAATGATTTAACGACTCGTATGACCAAAGCCATGCATGAAGATTTCGACAGCTTAAATATGCTGCGTCCGGATGTTGAGCCAACAGTAACAAACCACATGGATGAAATCATCGCTATGGTTGAGCGTTTAATTGCCAAAGGCCATGCGTATGTTGCTGCAGATGGTGATGTATTATTTGATGTATCAACCTTTGAGCAATACGGTGCTTTATCGCAACAAGACCTAACCATGCTACAGGCTGGTTCACGTGTTGAAGTTGCACAAGATAAGCAAGATCCACTTGATTTCGTGCTTTGGAAAAAAGCCAAGCCAGAAGAGCCGTCATGGTCTTCACCATGGGGTGAGGGTCGCCCTGGTTGGCATATTGAATGTTCAGCAATGAGTTCTAAGCACTTAGGTGAGCACTTTGATATTCACGGTGGTGGTTCAGATTTACAGTTCCCGCACCATGAAAACGAAATTGCTCAGTCATGCTGTGCAAATAACGGCAAGTACGTTAATACGTGGATCCACACAGGTATGGTTCAGGTTAATAAAGAAAAGATGTCTAAGTCTTTAAACAACTTCTTTACCGTACGTGACGTATTAAAAGAGTACGATGCTGAATCAGTTCGTTACTTCTTAATTTCAGGTCACTACCGTAGCCAGCTTAACTATTCGCAAGAAAACCTTGAGCAAGCACGTTCGTCACTTGAACGTATTTACACTGCACTGCGCGGCGTAACGCCAATCGAATGTGATTTAGCTAGCAATGAATATGTGGCTAAATTCAGAAAAGCGATGGATGATGACTTTAACACCCCTGAAGCACTACCAGTATTATTTGAATTAGCAAAAGAGCTAAACCGTGTTAAAGACAGCGATGCAGAGCAAGCAGGTAAGCTAGCTTATGTACTACGCAGTGTTGCTGAGGTATTAGGGGTAGCACAACAAGACCCAGAAGCCTTTTTACAAGGTTGCCAAGCTGACGACGAAGTAGCTCACATCGAAGCGCTAATAGCAAAACGTAACGAAGCCCGCGCAAGCAAAGATTGGGCGGCAGCTGATGAAGCACGCGATGCATTGAATGCGCTTGGTGTGGTACTTGAAGATTCAGCTGGTAAAACAACATGGCGTAAAGCCTAACTATTCATCGAAGCATGACTCATTAAAAAAGGTTGCCAACGAGGCAACCTTTTTTGTTATTAATCAATATAGCTATTGACCTCAACTGTACTTGAGCTTTTACCTTGCCATCTCTTCGTATTAACAAGGACAGACATTGAATATTTTACTTGCCATGATCCCCGCCTTTTTATGGGGCACCACCTATGCAGTGACCAAATATGCCACACCTGATTGGCCGCCACTTTTATTAGGCGCATTGCGTGCATTACCTGCAGGGTTATTACTTTTATTGCTTAAACCTAGTTTGCCAACCCGTTCGCAGTGGCCAAGTTTGTTAACGCTAGGTGCTGTGAATATCGCGCTGTTTTTTGCCTTTATTTTTATCATGGCGGTAAACCTTCCTGCAGCCATAGCTGGGGTAGGGATGGTGTCTGTGCCGGTTGTGGCTTTGTTATATGCTTGGCTTACTAAAGGGCAGCGCCCCGCAAAAATTCAAGCATTCTGTGCTATGGCGCTGGTGGTATTGGCGTGGTTGTTGTTCGACCCAGCACACGTGGCATTAAATGTATTGGGAGTGGCTGCTTTATTTGGGGCCTTACTGACTATTGTGATTGGTAGCACCTTGGTACAAAGTTTGTCGGTGCATATTCATTGGTGGGTTGTGCTTACCTGGCAGTTAATCATTGGCGGCACTATTTTGTTATTGGCTGCGTTTATTGATGGCAGTTTACTTCACCCAGAGCAATATCAAGTGGTATTTGAGCCTATTTCAACGCTGCAATATTCTGCACTATTTTGGTTAATCGTGCCCAATACCGCCATCGCTTATATTCTGTATGTTTGGTTATTAGGACGCATGACTGTGGCTGAGTTTTCATTCGGCACAATAGCCAATCCAATCGCGGGAATAGTATGTGCTGTTTTACTCATAAACGAACAATATCAAGACTGGCAATACCTATTGATGTTTATGATGATTGTGTTTTCAGTGCTCCCCCAGATGCTAAAACTTAAGCAGTTCAAACTTCAAAAAACTTAAAACCAAAAAAAGGCTGCCCATTGGCAGCCTTTTTTACGAACATAAATTTTTGTTAGCTGTGGTACTTTTCACACGCTTCAAGGGTGTTTTCGATTAAGCTTGCCACAGTCATTGGGCCAACACCACCTGGTACTGGTGTAATGAAATGTGCTTTTTGTTCAGCGATATCGTATTCAACATCACCAACAAGCTTGCCAGATTCAAGGCGGTTAATGCCTACATCGATTACGATAGCACCTTCTTTAACCCAATCACCCGGAATGAATTCAGGTTTACCAACCGCAACAACTAATAAATCAGCGCGGCGAACATGAGTTTCTAAATCTTGAGTAAACTTATGACAAACCGTTGTTGTACAGCCTGCAAGTAAAAGCTCAAGTGACATAGGACGACCAACAATGTTTGACGCACCAACAACGACTGCGTGCATACCTTTGTAGCGAACACCGGTAGAGTCGAGTAGGGTGATGATGCCCTTCGGCGTACAAGGACGAAGTGCCGGCATACGCTGAGCTAAACGACCAATGTTATAAGGGTGGAAACCATCAACATCTTTATGTGGTGTGATGCGTTCAAGAATTTTTTCAGCATCAAGACCCTGAGGTAAAGGTAACTGTACTAGAATACCGTCTACTTCTTTGTCTTCGTTTAGTTGATCTATTAATGCAAGTAAATCTTGCTCAGTTGTGTCGCCAGGTAAATCGTAAGACTTAGATACAAAGCCGACTTCTTCACATGCTTTACGTTTAGAACCAACATACACTTGGCTAGCTGGATCTTGACCAACTAACACAACTGCTAGTCCTGGAGCGCGTAATCCATTCGCTACACGCTCTGCAACTCGCTCTGCTACATTGCTGCGTACTTGTTTAGCTATTGCCTTACCATCGATGATGTTTGCCGTCATGGGTGACCTTTAATTGGGGTTAGTTAACTTGATACTGATACATCTAAATATGATTATCCAATAAAGGGGGCGTGGATACACAAATCATGTTTGTTTGATCATATTTATTTATGTTGCGTATTTTCGCAGAAAAGCATCATAGCGCCAAGATGCAATCTTATATAAAGCGCTACTTTATAAAAAAGAGTTCAAATTTTAGCTTATATTTGCAATATTTAACCATTATGAACTAAAAGTGACCGATTGAATTATTTTCTTAAAAAAATGTTTGACCTGACTCGGTCAAATCACTATTATGCACCCCGTTGTTAACGAGGTCACTCGCAAACAACGGTAAGCATCGGCGATTAGCGCAGTTTGGTAGCGCACTTGGTTTGGGTCCAAGGGGTCGCAGGTTCAAATCCTGCATCGCCGAC